>JAHLWS010000060.1 GCA_019057795.1 Promethearchaeota archaeon
GTGCATAGCATACATAGTTTTATCGACGTCCTTAGTAAAGGTATATACAGCTTCGTTAATTGCAATAGTAATTGGATCAAAATCAGCACTAACAGCAACCGTCATTCTCAATCCTTCGACAGGATAAAGCGTTCCATGAGGCGGTTGCCGTAAAAGGATAACTACATTTTTCTCTTCTGCCATTTTTTTTCACCTTAACAAATTACTATAAGTTTATCTGTTTCTTCTATAATCTTCGCGAGATCAGGTGTACCTGCTCGCTTCACGTCGCCGCATTCCTTTGTCAAACAGTTTTTCATAGTACCTCTGACTAAAAGACATAGATTACATAATCTGACGGTGGCTCCTTTATTTAATATCTCTCTAAACCCTTCTTCGATGTTAAAGATACCTTCAATTTTCTTCTGCTTATCTAAGACAGCGTTAACGGCGTCCATATAGCAAAAGATGCGTACATCAGTTCCTTTATCTAATGCAGCGTTGGATATCTTAACAACTGTTTCAGCAGCTTGCGTTTGGTAAGGTCCATCAAAAAAAAGGATCCCTAATCGAGCCATTTTTTTTTCTCAACTCCAAATCTTATTCTTTGTCTCCTCTCATGAAGAGAAGATAAGCCATTATCCAAGAACCAAACATTATACAGGCTCCTGTTATAATACTATGTAATGAAAGCTGTGGAACACCGCCTAGAATGTTAGTAATGTTACATCCCATAGCTGTTACAGCGCCAAAACCCATTAAAATTCCGCCAATCAATTGTTTTAATAAAGTTAATCCATCTTTTGGAACTCTAATTTTAAATTCGCCACCAATATAAGCACTAATGAAAGATCCAAGGATAGCACCAACAATTATAAAACCAGCCCACGCAACAGCATCTCCGGTAGTAAGCCACAAACTTAAATCCATCCATCCTCCAGTAATACCTAACACTCCGCCAGCAGGAATGGGATCACCAAGAGCACTAACGACATACGCAACAGTTCCGATTATCCCAATAACGATTCCAGTAACCCACCAAGGATAAGCTTTTTTAAATATTGATTCAACAGCGTTGTCAAATTTTATTAAAGCCTCGCCTTCTGTTCTCTTTTTAAGCGCAGGTAATCCCCAGAAATAAAACGTTAATGCAGCACCGACAATTCCTAAGATAAGCATAAAAATCGGCGTAAAAGCTCCAAATTCTCCAAAAAGCGTAAGTCCTGTACTTGGTGTTGTATTTGGTCCAATTACTGTAGCTTGTAAAGCGTTTTTAACTTCAACTAAAACGCCAAATTTAGTCATTAAAGCTCCGAGTGTTAATCCAAAACCAGCTACGAGAGATCCCACCATACCTTCTCCGACTCGATATGTAGTCCCGCTAGCACATCCCGCTGCAAGAACCATTCCAATACCAAATACTAGACCTCCGACAACCGCACCCCATATTTTAAAAGTATTTGGAGCTAACTGAATTACTCCAGCTAAAGCAAATATAGCGAAACCGATCATCAAAGTTATCAAGGCGATAACTACTGCTTTTGCCAATTTAAACTCTTTCAATAGTATTATGTCTCTGAAGGCAGAATTCATACAGAATCTTCCACGTTGCAACACGAAACCAAATAGGACTCCAACTATAAGCCCACCTATTAAAGCATACATAAAATCCATTTTTTTTTCACCTTATTTTATTTGAATCAGGATTCTCCACGCCGAAGTCCCTGTTTTTTCGTTAGAAAGAACTTTGTGGCCTAAGGATTCCATTGTCTCAGGAATCCTCTCAGCAGAGAGAGGATAATCGACTAGAATCTCGAGAACTTCTCCTGATTTCATTTTCTTAACTTTTCTTTTACTTTTTACGTCTGGATAAGGGCAAACCTCGCCCGAAACATCCAAAGTTTCAGTAATGTCAACCATTTTTTTTTACCTAGTTTTTTTTTTTTTATGTGAATAAATATTCATTCGATTAAAAATCGATAGTTCTAATTATATAATACTCAATTTAAATTTAATTAATCATTATTCAGAAAAAGGAAAATTTTATATTTGAGCTTTTCTTAGAGAAAAAGTCAATTTTTTTGTCCAATTATACTCATTTTTCTAAAAAATGCTATCAAATTCCTAAATAATAATAACAAATTTGTAAAAAAGCGATCAAATAAAATTCATAAGAATGAGTATTCAAAATAAATCTTTTTGCTAATTAACCCATACTAAAAATATTCGATATTGAATGATCATTCTAAATCAATCATAGAACTATAACAAAATTTTTACTCTAAAGCGAAGAAAAACCGAACTTTTTTTATTAATTTATGATTAAATAATCACAACTAATATTTTATAAATCAAAAATCATAAATAAAAACTATAAATGATAAAAAATGGCAGTTAAAGTAGCTTTTATGCAAAGTTCAGATTGTTGGGGGTGCCATCAATCCTTATTAAATGCACATTTGGGATTGTTGAAAATACTTCCAGCACTCGATATCGTTTATTGGCCAGCTGTCGTTGACTTCAAGCACGATTCGCTAACAGCACGACCAGACGGAGATATACTAGTAGGTTTTGTTGAAGGCAGTATGAGAACCAATGCAGACATAGAAAACGCTAAGTTAATGAGAGCAAAATGTCAACTTATTATTGCCTTCGGCTCGTGTGCGTGTTATGGAAATGTTCATGGATTAGCCAATCAATGGGACATTCAAGAAGCAATCACTAGGAAGTTTACAGAAGCAGAATCCATTACTAACGAGAATCCTATGGAACCAAAAGAACACATGCCTGGTTTTGCCAGTAAAATAGTTCCTCTTGACGAAATAATAGCAGTGGATGTTTTCATGGCGGGATGTCCTCCTAAACCTGAAGCCATATTTTCAGCAGTTGAATTTTTACTTGGACAAAAACCACAACCTATGAGTGAAACTGCGTTCTGCAACGATTGTTCTCTAGACAATGAAAATTGTCTTTTAGAGAAAGGTACATTATGTTTTGGCCCCATTACGAGTTCAGGGTGTACTTTAAAATGTACTGACGACGGAAATCCATGCGTTGGATGCTTAGGACCTGCAAAATCAGTATCCTTTAGAGTAGGTAAATTGGCACAGATGACAGAGAACCTTGAACAAATCAGTTCAGGAGATAAAAAGAATTTATACGAGTTCTTAACGCTTTTCCTTAACGTACCACTAATGGCGGGTTTTGATCTTGCTGGAGATATATTACAGCAAGTTAAAAAAACAGGAGAAACTCAAACTACATTAGCTAATCTCCCAAATGAAACTGGAAATATCGCAACAAAGATTATGGCATTTTTGAAAAATCATAGAGAATTTACAGAGATTTCTACTGTGTGCGATACTTGTCCACGAATAATTGGGAGTAAGTCTCAAATGACAAAAGTAAAGCGTGATTACGAAGGACTTCCTAACATGGAGGATTGCTTAATCGAGCAAGGATATCTCTGCGCAGGACCTATAACAAGAGCTGGATGTGGTGGATTGTGTCTAAAAGTCAATGCGCCTTGTTCTGGTTGCTATGGCCAAACGGCTTGGAATGTTGACCAAATTGAACGATATGTCGATATAGTAAAGAAAGGTTATAATGTAGCTTTATCAAAAGAAGAATTTCTTGTCCAGATAAAAGATAAGCTAGGCTTCGCTGAGAAGTTTACGTTAGCGACTAATAAAAATTATAGATAAATAGGTGGAAAAAAAATGGTAAAAGAAATAATAGTTGAACCAGTCACTCGATTAGAAGGCCATGGAGGATTAAGAATTGTTATTGGAGACGATGGCAAGGTAAAGGACGCCCAATTTAATATCACTTCAACGAGATTTTTTGAGAAATTCTGTGAGGGCAGATATTGCGAGCATGTACCAAGGATTACTCCAAGAATTTGTGGAATATGTCCTATCCCTCATCACTTAGCTCCAACCAAAGCGGTTGAAGACGCTTGGGGTGTAGAAATTCCAACTCCTGCTTTAAAACTTAGACAATTGTTAATGAATGCGAAGCAATATTCATCCCATATGTTGCACTTTTACGCGTTGGCAGCACCAGATTTCCTCTTAGGACCTTTCGCAGACCCCGCGTTAAGGAATGTCGTTCATGTGATAAATAAGATGCCCGATGTTGGGGCAATGGCATTGAAGATGATGGATTTCGGACAAAAATTGTGCGCTGAAATCGGTGGAAAATCAGTTCACCCCGTTTCTGCAATTGTAGGCGGGATGAAAAAACCAATGGATGAAACTGCAAGGGATAAATTTTTAAAAATGATTCCTGAGCAAGTTGATTTCATGTTGAAGACAGTTGATATTGCCCTAAAAGTTATAACTGATTATTGGGATGTCGTTGCTAATGTAGGTGTTGTGCCAACTTATTATCTTGGTATGACAAAAAACGGCGTACATGATATTTACGAAGGCGACCTTAGAATAGTAACTCCAGATGGAAAAAAGATCGATTATGATGTTCATGATTATCTGGATGTTATAGGGGAACACATTCCTGATCATTCTTACGCTACCCACACGTATTATAAACCAGCAGGGTATCCCGATGGCATTTATCGAGCCAATACTCTGGCAATGACGAATTGCGCTGATAAAATGGCAACGCCTTTAGCTGACGATGCTTTAAAGGCAATGAAAGCCAAAATCGGCGATGTGTCGCATCATACATTTGCTTATCATTGGGCGCGAATTATTGAAGCTGTAGAAGCAATTGAATTAATCGCACAATATCTTGAAGACCCTGACATAGTAAATCCTGATTGCAAGACTTTAGATGTCGAACCGCGAGAAGGTAGCGGTGTTGGTGTTGTGGAAGCCCCCAGAGGTATATTGTTGTATAATATCTGGTCTGACGATCAAGGAATTTGTAAGAAGTTAAATCTTCTAGTGGCAACGAATCATAATATCGCTGGAATCGAGAAGACTTTAATGCACGTTGCTAAACAAGTGTTCGAAGATAAAGCATTGGAAGGATTAAAATTACCAGACCCTTGGATTAAATAAAAAAAAAAGGAAACTGTGATAAAAAAAATGAGCGAAGAAATTCCGGAAGGAGTAGTAAATATCTTAGAAATGATAGTCCGTTGTTTTGATTGCTGACTATCGTGTGCCGCCCATATTACTGTAGTAAAAGAGGACGGCGAAGAGATTTACTCTCGCAGGTTAAATGTTGGCTTAGGATGAATATCCAATAAAAATAATAGATTGGATATAACTGCCCCTTGCCTGGGGTTAAAGCCAATTAAATGTTTTAAATAAAAACGAACGAAAAAATGGAAAAAAGTGAAAAAAATGACAATAGATTTTGAATTTAGAAAGCAAGTTATGGATTATCATATCGGGTCTGATTTGATTAAATATTGCTATCAATGTAGTCGCTGTTCAGACAATTGTCCAATTACTAATGTAACGACAGACTTCTATACGACTACAGGATACAACCCAAGAGCTAACATTTTAAAAGCATTGTTAGGATACAAAGATGCGATATTTTCTGAAGATCCTTTAGCAATTTGGGGCTGCACAGTTTGCGATACATGCGACGAGGTTTGCCCGCAGAGCATAGAATTGACAGAAATCTTTACTTTCTTAAAAAACGAGTCCACTAAACAAGGAAATGCGCCTGAATTTATTTATTTACAAGCGAGAGCAATTTTTGATAGTGCAAAAGCAATACCTTCCCAACCTGCTATAGAACGCAGACGAGAACAATTAGGTCTACCGGCTGTTGCCGCACCAGATGTAAGCGAATTACAAACTTTATTAAAAAATATAGGAGCAGATAAAAAGCTTAAATAGGAGGAATGATGAAAATGACAGAATATAAGATGTTTGAGGGTTGTACGATCGGAAACCGCATTCCATTTATAGAAGCCGCTTCCAGAAAAGTTTTTGATAAGGTTGGAATTGAGACATCACAAACGAACTTTTCTTGTTGCCCAGACCCAACGGGCATGAAATCGTTTGATAACGACGCTTGGTTAGCAATCGGTGCAAGAAATTTATGTTTAGCGGAAGCTGAAGGAAAAGACATAATTTCTCTTTGTAATGGTTGTGCCAACACGCTTAGAGGTGTTCAACATCAATTAAAGCACGATTCATGGAAAATGGATAAGGTCAATAAAGAGCTCGCTAAGATCGGGAAAGAATATAAAGGCACAATAGACATTAAGCATTTTGTTGATGTGTTGAGCGATAAATTAGATCAGGTCAAAGGAGCGATAACTAAGCCACTTGATGGTCTAAAAGTTGCTGTCCATCCTGGGTGTCATTATATGCGACCCGCCGAGTGGATGGAATCAGACGACCCCATGAGGCCAACAACGCTAAAAAAGCTCGTAGAAGCAAGCGGAGCAACGGTTGTTGATTACGGAGAGGAAATCTTATGCTGCGGAAGTGCTGTGACTAACGCTTACGAGGAACACGGTTTTGCTAACTTAAAGATTAAGATGGACGCCATCAAAAAATCTGGCGCAGACGTGATTGCTGTAAATTGCCCTGCGTGTTACCAACAATTCGACACGAGACAACGAGATTTAGGTAAGAAATACGAAACTGAATACGCAATTCCCGTAATGTATATCACAGAGCTTTACGCGTTAGCGATGGGTTTCACTCCAGACGAGATCGGTTTAAAGTTTCACAGAACTCGCATGAAATCCACATTAGAAAAACTTGGATTATAACTAACAAATTTATAACTTTATTTTTTTATTATTTTTTACAATATTTTTTCTCTTAATTTTAAATTTACTTTAATAATAATATAGAGTTCTTCTCAAGAAGCAGCTCAAAATAGCGGAGCTAAATACCTTTTTATTATATCCTTTTATCAGAATTAATTTCGTATAAACTCTGCAGCTTCTCTAACTAAATCATCAGCTTGATCTGAATTGCCAGTATCATCAATGAAAGCGTGATTAGCATTCTTATATAGAATAAATTTTACGTTATTATCTGCCTCATCTAATTTTTTAGCGTAATCCAAAGAAGTTTTATATAACATGTCTTGATCGCCTACTGCAATTAAAGCATCGGGTAAATTAGTAAAATCTTTAGCCATAGCAGGAGATATATAGGGATCTGATGAATCCGCCTTACCTTTAAAATATAAACTAATCATTACACGCATTACTTTCTCCATACTGGCTGAAAGCGGTGAATTCTCATCTGTATCGCCATTATTGTCTAAGGTAGTTGCTGGATAGATAAGAATTTGTTTTGCGATTTTAAATTCTTTTCTATCTTTAGCCATGAAGGTCAATACTGCTGAAAAATTACCACCTGCACTATCGCCCGAAACAATAATTTGATTTTCGTCTATATTTAGTTCGGATTTATTCTCTACAGCCCATTTTACTGCCGAATAACTGTCTTCTAATCCTTCTGGATAAGGATGTTCTGGAGCAAGGTGATATTCTACAGATATAACCACACAATCAGCTTGATCACAAACACCTTTACAATAATCTTCTACAGCTTCTATAGTTCCGCCTATCCAACCACCACCATGGAAAAATACCATTAGAGGCCTCTTAATATTTTCTTCTGGTTTGTAGATTCTTATCCGTAAATCATTTTTATAACCCGAAATAATTTTATCTTCTGATATAATCGTTCGCGTAGTAATGTCTTTACTATCACCGCCCATCATAGCCCTAATTTTTGTTATATTTTTCTTAAGAAGGAATTTTACCAAAAATGAGGGTAATTTTGCCATTTTTTCCATTTTTGAAAGATCCATTGGTTCTTCTGTTTGTTTTCCTGGTAATTCTTTTTCTACATATTCCATTTTATTCTCATCATCATTCCTTTTATTTATTTTTACTATTTATAAGTTAAACCATGATTAAATTTAAATACTGGGTCTTTTGAATCATATGAAATTTATAAATCAATAACTTTATTTTTTTCTAATTTTATGGTTTTAACACCTTAAAAAAGGATTTAAAGAGAAATTAAGTTAAATAATGTATTTTGATTGATAACGGAAGTTCTCGTGAAGATGATCCAGCCCAAATTGTAAAAAAGCCAGATTCGATTTTGAATTTATGATCGTGTTCCGAATAGAATTCAAATGCTGATTCATCTAATATTATTGAAACAGATTGTTTCTATGATTCTGATGTTAAATAGCTTTTCATATCAAATAATTATCAGTGGCACTATGCTTGGAAGTGGAGCATTATTTATTGTACTTTTCGGAAGCCTTCTTAATGGCTTAATCTTTGGATTCCTTGCGTTTTTCTTAACTAAGAAATAATTTCTCCTTTTTTTTCTTTAATAATAACTTTCTTAAAATCCTCCCTCTTGTTACTTAAAAGTTATAGAATTAGCGATGGGTTTCACTCCAGACGAGATCGGCTTGAAATTTCACAGAACTCGCATGAAATCCACGTTAGAAAAACTTGGTTTATAAACCAATTTATAACTTTATTTTTTTATTATTTTTTTTTATTAAATACCTTTTTTCCTTTACTTAGGTCCGATAATTTATAAAAAAGATGAAATTTATTAATATTAGATCAAAAATCCTTTAAGGACTAAAAGAGCCCCTATATCGAAAATAATCAACGCTAAAATCTCAATCACAATTATTGAGAACAGTCCCCCTGTTAAATTGATAAAAAGCCCTAAAATAAATAAAATTACCCCTGACGAAAACCATGTTATTCTATTTTTAGTTTCGCCGTCCATTTTTCTAGTTATTAATATATAAGCATAAGCAGCATATCCGGCTAATAATATCCGAATGGTATTCACAAAAATTAACAAACCGGGAGGAGTATGGGTATTGACTATACCAAGAGCATAATCATCCATATCTAAATACGGAGGAAATATAAAATATCCAATACTCATGACAAAGAATAAAATTAGCATGGTTCCAAGATACTTCATGCTCATGGCAATCTTGGTATGTTTTTCTAAGACGAACAAGGTCATTATGAGGGAAATTGAATTAAAATTGAAAAAGATTTGGGCTGTTATCATAAGCGGAATAATAATATCCGTATTATTTAAAATTAAATGGTAAATAGTATAGATTATAAATCCTAAGGATGAGGATATAAAGTATACGGCAAACCATCTGTTCAACAAGTCACTTTTGTTTAAAAAAACAACCCGTAATCCTATAATTAGTGCGATAACGGCTGTGATTATTGTCGTGATTATTTTTAGTATATTTAAAGGATCCAAATTATACTAACCTAAATTATTTTTTTTATAGTTATTTGGCGCATATAATATATATAACTTTCTTTTCGATTATCATGCAATTATTGATATTGTTTTTTCTTAATATTTGCGTTATATTTTTAGTGTCTGTCAAAGGTTCAAATCGCAAATATTAAAAATAGTGGTGGTGATTAATTATTTGCAAATTATTTCTTCGAGTGAAGAAGTATAAATTAGGTATAAAATATAAATAAATTATCTTAATGAGATATATTAGGAGTAGAGATTAAATGATATCGTTCGATAAAGAGAGGTCCCCGCCCTGGTTTTTTCAATTCATCGAGAATTATTCGCATATAATGTTAGATTTGCGATTCAACACGGATAATGTGATGGTAGAAATGTTAAACTTTTCGTTAGATTTAGAATTTCAGGGATTTGAAGGCTTAATTTTTTACATTTACAAACCAAACTCAAATAAAATCGAGTTCGACATTCTCGACCACAGAACTGTGTTCAATAGCACAATAAAGAATTTGCATATTGACATTAAAGATTATACCTCTTCAGACTCGCTAGATTTTATCCTTATCCCTTTTGGGCACTTCAAGGAAGACCATAAGTTCATTCCAGTAATACACAGCGGAAATGTAGAATCAAATTATCAGATATTTACTTGGTCTCCGTCGTTACTTTTTAAAAACATTAAATCGATAATTAAAATTGCAAATACTTACGACGAAATAGTGCCGCTAGCGTATTTAGAGCGATACTACTATCAATTTAATAGCTCGTTTAAAGGAAATAAAACGGAATTTCTTTTCAGTCTTATTAATATCCTTGTTAGTCTTGAGGATATGCCCGATATTGAACCTTTAGTCTCTAAGATAAAAGAGTTAATCACAAAAACTAACGAGCTTTTATTTGAATTGTGCCAAAGATCAATTCCCTTAGAAATGAATAGCCTTCTCAAAGAATTAGAGCGGTTGAAATTCAATGTTGACAATTTATCTAAAGAAGAAATCTTTAATTGGCTCGACGACCTGTTAAATTTTTATGCGGATAAGGTTTAAACGACTTTATTGTTTTCATGGATGACTACTATGTCATAACTCTGCTAAGATTTATTAATAAAAAGAAGAAAAATTTTCTTATCTTATTTTTTAATTTTTTCTATAACAAGGAGAATTAACGCTACTAAGAGGAAAATTGCTCCAACAATCAAGAAACCAAATTTTATCGTCGCAGAAAGTGACGCAATTAAAGGGACGAACGATGCAAACTCGGAGCCTTCGTTAAGCATGATGAGTAGATTTATATTTTCCATAATGTCAAAAATTCCGGCGATAATTGGCGTTAAGCTCATGTAAAGGCCAATATTTAGCATATTATCGTTCAATTTTCTCGAAATGAGTAAAATCAATGCGAAAAGAGGTACTGTGTAACCAACGATATAAAGAAAGTCCCAGTACACTCCCGCCGCTTGCGCTGTCATTTCTTCGGTGCCCCAAAAATCAAAGATCGTTAATATTTGCTCTTCAGTCCAAGCAAATTCAAAGTCTAAGATACCATACATACCTCCTGAATATGCCAACGGTCCAAAAATCAGAATGTTAATTGTAAGAAGAATGACAATTCCTATAGCCGCTACTATTAATAGAATTAAATCGCTCGGATATTTTTTTAAATTTTCTAATTTTTCTAAAAACATATTATTTCACGTTTTAAAACCTAAAATTTAACTAACGAAAGTTATGATAATAAATTAAATTTAAGTTTAATATATAATAAATTCTAACCTTCATTTAAAAAATAAACAATTATATAATCATTAATTATTTTTAGGTTCTAATATTAGGAAAATTAGATATATTCATTCTAAAATTGTAAAATTATGTGTCTCGCTATCCCTGGAAAAATTATTCAGATTAACATCGAAAAAAGTTCCGCTTTGGTAGACTTTGACGGAATACAGCAAAACGTTATAACTGCTTTAATTTTAAACCCGGAAGTTGGAAAGTATGTAATCGTACACGCAGGGTACGCCATCGAACAAATTAACGAAAAAGACGCACTTGAAGCGATTGAGCAGTGGAAAGAGATTGCCGAGGATCAGAACCTTAACTTATCCGATATTATGTAATTAATTCTAAATTCTGTGCTATAAATCAAATAACTCGATTTTGAGCTGCTTTAATTTGTCAAATAGCTTTTTAATAGCGCCAATAGCCTTTGAATCTGGATTAAAATCTAAAGGGGAGGCTCCATTCAAATCAGCTTTTCCGATTTCGGAGTCGAAAAGAATTGAGTGATATAATGGAACTTTCCAATCTCTAATACGATCGTTGATAACACTTAATTGAGATTCATCAATCACTTTGTTAACAATAAGATAGATGTTAATTACGCCTAATTTTCTCGATAATTCTATTATTTTAGAGCAAAGGTCTAAAGATTTCTGAGAAGGTTCAGCTATTACCAGCATGACATCGATTCCTTTAGCAGTGCCACGACCTAAATGTTCTAAACCCGCTTCGAAATCAACGATTACTACTTCGTCTCTTTTTACAAGCAAGTTAAATAATAAAGTCCTGATCAAAGCATTTTCGGGGCATAAGCAACCTGAGGCGGGTTCTACAATTCCTCCTAATACAAGCAATTGTAACCCGTTTGGACCAGTGACTTTAAATTTATCAGGAATATCGGACACATTTGGAGTTATGTTATAAACGCCTGGACCAGCACCCTTAACAACCGTACGTTCCTCAATCATTTTTTTCATTTCTGAAATCGGGACAATCTTTGATTTGACCGTTTCACTTATTCCTAAAGTATAGCTTAAATTCATCGCTGAATCGTTATCAATAGCTAAAACTTTAAACCCATCTATAGCAAAAAGTCGTGCTAAAGTTCCAGCGATTAAAGTCTTACCAACACCGCCTTTACCGGCTACTGCGATTTTAATTCTAAATCTACCTTTTTATTAATTATTTGGTTTGTTTTAATTATTTTTTAACTGAAATTAAATTTTTAGGTTAAGTTTAGTAATAATCTGTAGAGGATTGTTTATCTTAGATAAAAAATTTGACTAATAATTTATGGTATATTAGTTTATGAGGAGTCAAAATAGAATTATAAGATTTAACAATTCTTACCCATATTTTGCATTCTTTTTGATATTTTCATCATTTCGTTAAAGATCTTCTCGTTATCTTTCGGATTTTTAGAAACGATTAGTTTTTCATTTAAATCTTTTATTTTCATTGTTAATTCTGTAAATTCCTTAGGTGGTTTTAGTTGGTAATGATGAATTAATTCGCCATTATCTTTGAATTCAATATAAACCCATTTATTATCTTTTTGGGACCAATTCCACCTGTTATGCGTTAATTCTCTTGCCATTCAATTTTTCACAATTTTTCTAAAATAAATTAGCATAGATAGTAATCAAATATCTATTAGCTAAAACCTTGTTATTGTTATTATTTTATACGAAGAGATATTTATTGTTTTTTAAAAAATATATTAACGAGTTATTAAGAAACAACGAAAAAATTAAAATTGAAAGGTTTTAAAATTACTAGTTTTAACAATTTAATTTCGCCATTATCTTTAAATTTCAAACGAAAAATCTAAAGAAATTACCCGCTACAAGTAAACCGATTATCCCAACTATTATAATAAGTATTAATTCACCTAGACAACCTGGTCCTCTCAACCAGATAGATTTTTTCTTCTGGGATAGAATTGAATGGTCTCCTAAAACTAAATACGATTTAGGTTTAATCACATTTTGATTTTTAAGCATTTTTTGCTTATCTTCCTCCGACATATCTATCCATTTTCTTATCATTATCATAGAAACTCCCTGCTCGGTAGCTATATCTTGAATACTTTTCCCTAATTCATAATACTGGTGTTTTAACCAATCTGAATTCTTATAATCATCTTTTACCTTCACTTTCTCACCTTTTTTTAATTATATTATTACTTTCAGTAAAAAGTGCTAAATATAATGAAATGAAATATAAGATTATTTTAAAGATAGATTTAACAATTCTTACCCATATTTTGAATTCTTTTTGATATTTAACAATTTAATTTCGAGAGCATTTCTATAGCAGCTTCCCGAACGTCAATGTCCTTATCTCTTTGAAGTGCTTTCAACATATCTATCTTTTCATTATTCTCAAAATTCTGTAAAGCTTTAATGAGGTATAACTTTACGATCCAATCGTCGTCTTTAACTAGTCCTTTGAAAGCGTCAAAAACTTTAGGTCCTTTTATGAAGCTTAATACTTTTATAGCGTATGTTTTTAAATCTCTATTGCTTTTACTTAAATCTTCGACAAGCTGGGCTACAATCAGATCCTTAGAATCATTTGTCATTTGTTTATACATTTTAAAGAAAAGAGTAGGTGGAAAGTTTTCAAAAACAATCTGGTCTGGTATTATAACGGGTTCTATATTATCAAATACCTGATCTTCACGAACTTTTAATTCTACTATCAAATCGCTTAATTGTTTGTTAGAGTTTTCGAACTTTTGGTATTTAACATTTAAATTTTCTAATTCTTCGTCTCTTTCTGAAATTTTCTTAAGAAACTCTTCAATTTTTTGCTTTAAGCTTTCTATAATGGATACATTCGTATTTATAATATCTTTTAACTCGGTATTTTCTACTTCTAAACGTAATAAATTGCCCTTTAATTCTTTTAAATTATCGCCGATTTCAACGCCTTCTGGAGACGCTTGTTCATGAAATTTTACGGTTTCTTCTATTTTCTGTTGTAAATAATTAACCTTTTCGTGATATTGATCGTTGTCAAAAGTTAACTGGTCGACAATTTTATTTACCTCATCTAATTCGTGGATGTATTGAGTTTTAGCCTCATCATTCTCTTGTAGATTCGTTTTAAGCTTTTCTATTTCTTGCTTTAACGATTCAATTTGAACGCGACTAATCCCGTTTTCTTCGGTTAATTGAAAAATCAGTTTTTTCGCATTTATTAAATCTTGATTTTCTTCTCCAATATCTCCTTCTTTAAATACGAGTTTTTCTTGCAATTCTTTTATTTTGGTGTTCAAATTCTCGATTTTAAGGCGATTAGTCTCGTTTTCTTCAGTCAATTGCACAATAACTTTGTTTGAGTAAATTAATTCTTCATTATCTTCGTTAAAATTTTGAGCGTTTTCAAATTCCTTCGATATTTCCGCAATAGTTTGTTGTAGGATTTCAATATCTTTTTCCTTTTTGATAATTTCTTGTCTTTGGTTCGTGACTAACTCTTTTAACACGATTATATCTTCCGGAATATTGTTTTCTTTGAATTCAGAAAGTTTAGATTTTTGGTTTTGTATTATTGTTTTTTGCTCATCAATAGTAAAGTTCAATCGCTGCACTTCTTCTTTTAGACGACTTATAATGGTTTCTAAATCGGAGTGAGTTTGATTTGTGTAATCAACTGAATCTATTAAATCCTTTAATTCTTTACTCATTTTAATAGCGTATTAATGTTCTAATTTGAATTATTAATAAAGGTTTTAGCTAATAAATCTTCACATATTTTAGCTAAATACTATATTTTGATAATGAAACTTGAGATAATAAATCTTTATTGACTCCTACATGAAAAATTTTAAATTATTGGAAATTATTTAATACGTTATATATAATCGGAAATAAGTAAATAAAATAGATTTATAGTGAAAGAATATGTCACAAGATATGCCAAAAGTATTTAAACCTCGACTAATCAAAGAAGACGATTTATACGGAGAAAAAACGGGATATAGATTAAACATCTTAAGACCAAATGTATACCAATTTTACTCGACGATGGCTGGGTGCCATGTTTTCTTAATAATTGGCGATGATCTAAATGTTTTAATTGATACAGGTATTATTACTAAATTTAATAGCTTTAACTATTTGCTCACCACAGAAATTGGTTTGAAAATCGAGGATATAGACATAGTTATCAATACTCACGCACATTTCGATCATATTAGTTCTAATGCTTATTTCCAATGTCCCATTGCTGCGCATCGATGGGCTGCGGTTAAAATACAACACAGCGATGAATTAATAACTAAAGGGAAAAAATGGGGCGTCGATTTAACCGACATGAGGATTAATTTATGGTTGGAAGATAGAAACATAATCGATTTAGGAAACACATTCTTGAAAGTAATCGAAACACCTGGGCATACTTCGGGTTGTATCTGTCTTTATGAGCCCTATAAAAATTATCTCTTTTCTGGTGATACATTGTTTAAAGGTGCTATATCCAATATTTACGAATCAGGGTCAATCTCAGAATACATAAACTCGCTGCAAATATTGAACACTTTAAAGATAGATAGCTTCTATCCTAGCCATGGAAATTGCGTAATCGGTTTTGAATTAGTATCTCAAGAGATAGAAAATTCTATAGAAAATGCAAAAATGGAACTAAACGCGTATATTAACAGGATTAAGAGTAAATCTTTAGAAAAAGCTAGACCGCCTCCTTCCCTCTATAACAGGGAAGAAGAAGATCTTTAATTATTTTAAATAGGACTGACCTCGATTTCGACTTTTGCGCCGCAATATTGACAATTTTTCAATTTTTTATTAAAAACATCCCCACAAGTTTTACATATTTGTAGATTTCTCTTGATTATCTTTTTAACAACAAATAAAAACGCTTCTTCAACATTTTCTCCAGTTTTCGAAGAGGTACTTGTAATTTCTGTAAACCAGTCATATTTTTGACAAAATTCAGTAGCATCTTTTTTAGAAACCTCCCTTACGCTTTTTAAATCGATCTTAGTAGCTATAATTTGTTTGACAATATTGGAATGCGCGTTTCCATCAATAATTCTCACCCAATTATCAATATCATCTAATGATTCTTTATTTGTAGTATCAAATAAAATAAATGCTGCTGAAGCTCCATTAGCATACGCAGGAAATAAGGTGCGATATTTTTCTTCGCCAGCAAAATCCCATATATTTAAATCTAAGGAAATATCCTTATGAGGCCCCTTTACAGTGATACTTTTTCTTTTAAAATCAACTCCTATTGTTGCTTTCATATCTTCTTTAAAAATATTATCACATAAACGGGCAATTAAGGAAGATTTGCCAACATCTTTAGCCCCAGCAATTATGATTTTATATTTTAGCAAATTAAAATCTCCTTTCTTAAACCTATATTAAATTATTAGGAAGATGTTATTAATAGATTTTTATCTTAATGAGTAGCCATTCATAAAAAGTGATTTTTGACATTAAGAACTTTAAAACAAAATGAAAAAAAATGAACTAAATTATAATTTTAAATAATTTCAATTTTTTGAATTTTATCTCCCTTCTGAATGGAATCAACCATTTTCTGATCTTCGGAACCTATTATTGCTCCAATTATGGTATGTTTATTATTTAAATGTGGCGTAGGAACGTGAGTTATGAAAAATTGGGACCCATTTGTGTTTTTTCCCGCATTTGCCATTGCTAAGATACCAGGTTTATCAAAAGTTCTCCCCGATTTAAACTCGTCAGAAAAGGGGTAAGATATGTCTTTTCCTTGAAATGGAAAAGAATTTATTCCCTTTTGTTTTGGTCCGTGCATTCCTGTACCCGTTGGACATCCTCCTTGTATCATAAAGTCTTGAATTACGCGATGAAATGTCAATCCATTGTAATAACCTCGCTTAGCTAAGTATAAAAAGCTCGCAACAGCGAGGGGAGCGTCATCGTCAAACATCAAAAGATTTATAGTTCCTTTAGTAGTAATTAATTTTATTTTAGTCATAATATTTGTTTTAGTGCGTTATTACTAAAAAATATTTATTAAAAAATACTATAGAAACCTCATATTAAACTATCTAAAATATAAAAACTTTAAAATTAATAGCTATAAAACACTTTTGTAATTAAACTTAAAATCATTTAGCGTCAATGCAAAAATGAACGATACTTCCGATATTTCTTATTTTTTCAACCCTAAAAGCATTGCAGTTATAGGAGCCAGTGCTACGCTTGGTAAAGTAGGTTATAATGTTTTAAGAAATATCATCGAATCAAAGTATTCTGGAAAAATTTTTCCTATTAATCCAAAAACTAAAGAAATATTGGGATATAAGGCTTATAAGAGCGTTTTAGATATACCAGAGGATATTGACATCGCATTATTTGTTATTCCTAGTAAGTTTGTTAATTCCATCGCAGAAGAATGTGGAAAGAAAGGAATAAAGGGTTTAGTTATTATCACCGCCGGTTTTAAAGAGATCGGGGGCGAAGGAATAACTCGTGAACAAGAGCTAATTAAAGTTGCAAATAAGTATGACATGAGAATTATTGGTCCAAATTGTTTGGGATTTATAGGGACGTCTTACAATGGTTCGTTTGCAGCTAACACTCCCAAAAAGGGACACATCGCTATGATTTCTCAATCTGGTGCCTTTCTCACATCGTTTATGGACTTCTCAATGGATCAAGCTTTTGGCTTTTCTTGCAATATAAGTTTAGGAAATAAAGCAGATATGGACGAAGTTGATTTCATTGAATATTTAGCGAATGATGATAATACATCTGTAATTTTATGCTATTTAGAAAGCATAGAAGAAGGAGAAAAGTTCCTAAGAGTTGTATCTAAAGCAGCAAGGAAAAAACCAATTGTTATATTGAAAGCTGGAGTTAGCGAAGCTGGAGCTAGGGCCGCTTCAAGTCACACTGGAGCGTTAGCAGGTTCTGACATAGCATACGATTTGGCTTTTCACAAATGTGGCGTTTTAAGAGCAAAAACAATTTCTGATCTTTTTGATTACGGAGAAATCTTTTTATTTCAACCGATCCCTAATAAAAACTCCTTTGCGATCATAACTAATGCAGGTGGTCCAGGAATAATAGCTACTGACGCATTTGAACGCGAAGAGCTAAGATTTGCTCAATTTACCGAACCAATATTGCATATGTTGCGAAATAATTTACCAGCAGAAGCAGCAATATTTAATCCGGTTGATATAATTGGAGATGCTACTCCAGATAGGTATGAATTTACTATAAAAACCATTTTTGGTTTAAATAATGATAACAGCCATGAAACAGTAAAAGAAGAAGACATTACAACATATGGGGCCCTTATCATAATGAGCCCACAAGCGCAAACGCGCCCATACGATGTGGCCAAATTAGTGACCGAAATATCGTCAAAACATTTACAGAATAAGCCAATTGTATGTACCCTTTTAGGAGGAGTTTCCATGGTCGAAGCAACCAAATATTTAAAGCAACATCGTATTCCTTGCTATCCTTTCCCAGAGAGAGCTGCTCAATCCCTTAAAGCATTAGTCAAATATAACCAATTTTTAAATAAAACTGCTCTTGATGCTATAGAAATTCCAAAGTATGATGTTCAAAAAGAAAAAGTTAAAGAGATATTTAATAACGTAAGAAACGATGAGAGAACGGTTCTTTTAAGCTACGAGACAAGCGAAGTTTTTGAATGTTACGGTATTCGTTCTCCAAAGTCAAGATTAGCAAAAACGCCCAGAGAGGCTATGTCATACCAAAAAGAAATTGGAAATTCAGTAATGAAAATCTCAAGCCCACAAATAATGCATAAAACGGATGTTGGAGGGATAATTTTAAACATCGATACTCCTGAGAAAGCTTTTGAAGCGTTCATTCAAATAGTTGATAATGCAAAAAAGTTTGGTCCACAAAATGTTAAAATTTATGGCGTAGAAATACAAGAAATGGTAAATTTTGAACAAGAAAAGAAAGTTAACGAGTTAATTATTGGCATGTCGCGAGATGCCCAATTTGGACCGTTGCTAATGATTGGATCTGGTGGAATTTATGCCAATTTTCTTAAAGATGTTTCCTTTGCTTTATCTTATAAGTTTACAAGGGATAACGCAGCAAAAATGCTTCAAAAAACAAAGATCTTTAGTCTTCTACAAGGAGTACGCGGTGAAAGCTCGTCAGACATCGAATCAATAATTGAAGTTCTATTACGCCTTTCACAATTAGTTAATGACTTCCCGGATATAATGGAATTAGACATCAACCCCCTTTTAAGTTTTATTAAAGGTTATTCAGCGGTAGATCTTAAAATCACAATATCACGAGAATGAAATATCAGAAAATATAAAAAATTAATAATATATAATAAAATTTGAAAAGAAAAAAGGAATCAAAGATGGTAAAATCAATATATTTATGTTCATTGCGAGAACATGTTGGAAAAAGCCTTTTATCGATTGGAATCATGTCAAAGTTACAAGAAGATGGTAAAAAAGTAGCTTATTTTAAACCAATCGGCATTCCTAAAGGAGCTTTTTCGGATAAAGCTGATAGAGACGTTGGATTTATTCAAAATACAATTTTTAAAACTACCTTACCTTACGATATTATTAGCCCTGTATCAATTCCAGATTGTTATTACATCGATTTAATCGATGAAACTAAAAAAGAAGACAATCTCCAAATAATTAAAAACGCGTATGCTGAGTTGAGTAAATTATACGATTACATCATTATCGAAGGAGCGCCAAGTATAAAAAAATACATCCGAGTTGGGTTGGACGATATTACAGTTGCCCAAACTCTTGGAATCGACGAATTAGTTTTTATCCAAGCAGAATCGTCCGATAAATGCATTGATAATTTGTTTTTTGCGAAGAAGTATTTTGAATTTAGAAATATGAATATAAAAGGAGTTATTTTTAACAAGATTGACTACGATTATAAAGCGCGGATTGAAGAACTAAAGGAAAATCATATTGAGCGTTATAATATTCCTATAATTGGTCTCATTGAAAAGAGTTTAGAGTTATTATCCCCACGGGTCTCAGAGCTAATGGAAGCCATTGGTGGTGAACTTATAAATCAATCGACAATTGAAGGGTTAAATTCTATTGTAGAGACATACCTTATAATTGCAATGAATGTTCAAGCCGCTTTAAAATACATGCGCTCAGTAAAAAAAGTAGTAGTAATCACAGGTGGAGACCGTACAGATATTGTTTTAGCAGCCATTGAAGAAAATGTTTTGGCGTTAATCTTGACAGGTTTTATACAACCAGACGCTAAAGTAATATACGCTGCAAACGAGAAAAAGATACCTATAATCTTAAGTCCATCTGACACCTACACAACAATAAGGAACATGGAACGCGTAAGGCCCGGAATTCAAGAGGAGGAAATTAATCTTGTCTTAGAACTAGTTAAAAAGCATTTAGATTGGGACCTTTTGTTAAAATAATTGCCCGTTTAATTTTTTATTACAATAATAACTATTACATTAAACATAATACCAATAGGAAAGGAGATATCAGTTTATCTTCTCTTTTTTATTTTTCTTTCTTGCTTTTTGAACGAAATTCAATGTCCACTATAAGATTTGGGAGGTCATATTTTTTTAATTTATTTCTAATAGCTTCAAAACCAGAACACTGACCCCATTTAAATTGAGACTCACATTTTTTGCATGTATTATATAACCCATATGCGTGGTAAACATTTAAAAAAGTGAGGAGAGTACTAAAAACTAACAGAAAGATTATAGAATTTGTAAAAACTGGAAAATTCAGAGAGAAAATCCCCCAAAATATCAAAGCTGAACCAAATCCGATAAATATTTTTTGAATAATTTTTATTATTTTAATTCTTGTTGCTCCTGTAAAACTTAGAAAAAAAAAGTTGACATAAACAGAATGCCAAAAATTATTAAATAATTTGAAGGAATTGATTCGTTTAGTTTAAAAACTCCCATAATTATTATCGCTATGAACGAAGTAGGATATCCAATAAAACACCCAATGCAAAATTCATGTTTGCGAAGTTTTATTGCGTGTCCCTTGAAATTCTCGCATTCCGGGTGGTGCCTAAGAAAAAATGAACCAAAGCTTTTAATAACTAAGAAAGTTTCTAACAACTTGCTCCTTTTTTTCTCTTTACCTTTCATTATCTCGATAAGTAAATTTAATCGTTAGAAATTAATTACAAAAGATATGTGATACATCTTATAAAACCATGTCTTAGTTCAAAAAAAAAAATTGTTCTCATCAAATTTAGCGTGAAGTAGCAAGGTTAAAACGCTAACCTAAATCGATTGTAAAATTACTAAAAACAATCATTACTTAATAAAATTGTTGAATTTTAGTCAAAAAAAAACTTAAAAATCACATAAAAGTTATATAAATGACTTTTTTATTTATAGATGATTTATACTTTTAGTGCATACCAACATTATTTATCAAAAAAAGTTATCGATATTGATAATGCAATTTCCGTTTTCGGTCCTTCAACTTTCCGAAATGATTCCCATAATTATTGAAAATGTACGGAAAAAGTCATGATTTAAATATGAAAAATCATATTTCTATCATAGAAACATAAAAAAAAATTGTTTTGATGAAAAATGGCATTAAAAGTAAATGAAAGAAATATTGACGATGTATTTGATGGAGAATATAAAAAAATAAGAGAATCTTTATCAGGTTTAAAAGAGATTTTTAAAATTAATCTTTTAGAGAATAATATATATTATCAATGCGCTACCGATAATCTGGAATCCATACATGAAACTATAATCAGTCTATTAAAACATATGTACTCACCTCGAGAAGTGAGAATGAGGTTGCGAGAGATTGAATATGACGAGCTTGAAGCCCAAGAAAGCTACATTTAACAGTATTCCTTTTTTAATCGTTTATTAAAAATATTTGTGTGCTTTTCGTCAAAACTGTTACTTATTATTACGAAATTACGAAATCTTTATTTTAATAAAATAAGTTTGTATTTTATTATTTCTAAATTGAATTTAATTCCCAAATATCGAGAGAATTCACTTTCACTTTTCCTCCTGTTGTAAAAAGATCAATAGCAAACGGTAAGTTGCTTTTGGAAATGATTTGACCTGTAATACATTCACGATGGTTTGCAAAAACTTCGATAATCGAATTGTCAATAAAGATATGCAAGTTCAATTTCTTACTATTATTTTCAAGAATGAAATTAACTTTATCTTTGCCAGACCATAATACATTATTTGATTGGTCATACCCGATTGATTCAGCTTGAATTATTGATTTAGAATTAAATAATTGAATTCCAAAAGACTTTGCATCAAGTAATTCAAACTCTATTGCGATTTCTAAATGTTTACTTCGAATATTTTTTAAAATCTCCTTAGAATTTTGAGAAATCACGAGGTTGCTAAATTTATAATGCTTTTTCCTCAATTTTTCGAGCTCAGGTAATGGGGCGTATCTTAACTTGTTATCTGGACCTAAGCTCAGTATCCGTGGTAAGGACAAACAACCGTTCCATCCTTTAATGTCTGTAGCACGAATCCATGCCCATAAGATTGTTCTATTATGTGGGTCCTTCATTACATTGGTTGCGTAGAACAAACGACCGTGATCTAAAGCGTACCACTGATTTGGAGTAAAGGAATTATTATTGTAGTCTCCTACAGCGTAGATTACTTTATTATGGGGGGATACAATAAGTATGTATTTATCCTTGATTGGAAAGAAATTTGGACATTCCCAATTCTTACCCTTCTTCCTATCTTCGATACATAATGGACCAATAAACTCCCAAGTGTAGAAGTCTGACGATTTATAAAGTAGAACTATAGGTCTTCTTGGATTAATTAAATGTCCTCCTAAAACAGCGTACCATTCGTTACTTTCTTTCCATACAAAAGGATCCCGCCAATCTCTCACATCTAATTTCTTATGAATTTCTTGGGTCAATACTGGATTATTTTCGTATTTTTGCCAAGATACCATGTCATCTGAGCTTGTAGCAATCCATTGTTCGGCTTCAGTAGCGGGTGGTTTACTAGGTCCTATACTAGTATACAATATTGTTGGTGTGTTGTCAATAACGATACAACTTCCGGAAAAACAGTGAGTCTCACCTTTATCTACAGAGGGAATCAATGCTATTGGTAAATGCTCCCATTGAACTAAATCTTTACTTTTGGCGTGACCCCAATGAACATTTCCCCATTGCGCTCCATAAGGGTTATGTTGATAAAAAATGTGATATTCTCCTTTATAGTAAATGGGACCGTTTGGATCGTTCATCCAATTAGCTGGGGCGATAAAATGATATTTTGGCCTTAAAGGACAATCTTCTTCTCTTAAACGAGCGTTCTTATACATTTCTAAATAAGGCTTTTTTTCGTTATTTTTATCCATTAATAAAACTAAAATTTTGAAAATATTTTTAATTTTCTAAATGAATTCTTTTTCTCAGAAATATTAGGTAGGTCCATTCATGATAGCAGTGAGCTCTTAAATGATTATCTCCTGAGCAGGAGGAGAGGAAGACCAAGGACTTTCTCGGACGGAAGGAGGAAGCGCTTAGTGCCTCATCAAACCGAAGTAAACAAGTATCTCCGTAAGATTGGATTTAAGAAAGCGCAGAAGATCTTGCGCGAGTGCATGGATGGGCAGCTTTTAGATGCTCTGGAAAGAGGCCTCATCTCAGAGAAGGTTAATGTGCTCATTGACTTCACTGAACATCCTTATTATGGAAAAAGAGAGGATACAATGATCAAAGGAACGAGTCGGGCGAAGGGCACGAAGAAGATGCGTCATTACTTAGGCTTCTCGATTCTTTCACGCAACACTCATCTTTATGTAGGACTGGAGCAAGTGGCATCAGGACAATCTAAAATACCCATCATCTTGAAATTTCTCGAACACTTACTTAATCTGGGATTCAAGTTAGGATATGTATTGATGGATAGAGAATTCTATAGAGTTGTGTTATTAAATGGAATTAAGGCAATGAAGGGAGAGGTCATTATTCCTGCCAAAAAATACAAAAAGATCAAGCAGTTTCTTACCGATTATCTTGAGGGAACGCATGGTCGGGTGCGGAAATACACGCTTTCTAGTAAAGCGGCTGCGACATACCAATTTTCCCAACATGTTTATGTGATAATAAAAGCAAAAAATCAATTCACTCTTCAAGGGGTCAAGCGGGACTACCAAGCTAAAAGGATATCCTTAGACGATGCTCGGAAGCGATTGTTTATAATAATGACTACCGAAAAACCTCGAGGCAAGACAAGCTCTTGGGCGTCCCGCACGGCACTATTTTATCGAAAACGTTGGTTCATTGAAACGGGATTTTCCGACTTAAATCGAATTAATCGCCGTTGGAAGTCGAACTACGATAATGTGCGCTACTTGGACATGTTGGTGCGGCTTCTTCTTTATAATTCTTGGAAAATGAATAGGAAAATGATCCAAAAATCGGAAATAAAAGGGAGAAAGAAAAGAGCATGGACGCTCAATCGAAACCAGGATGCTTTAATAAGTTCTTATCTTTCTGATTTAAAAAATCAATAGTTTAATCAAGAATTTTCAGAATATTGTCGGTGTAAGGCATAAACAAAAAGAATAAAAAAAAAATAAATACTTAAATACTCAATATAAAAAAAAGGAGTTAATTCTATCTTAATTACCTTCAATGTTTAGATCAGAAGAGCCACTAATACTATACCAAGAATGATACCTAGTACGATCCCTACTAATATTGCGATTAAAAAAAGGACGATTTGTACAACTATAACAAAAATGATTGACTCACCAAATTCTTTTTTATAAACAATCTTAACTACAATGGCTCCAATAATAATGGCAAGTACTAATTCGAGGAGACCAAATAGAAAACCTGCTCCAAACAAGTACTCAACTAGTAAACTAATTGGAATACCTGTTATTAGCCAAATTATATTGACTATGAATGCTGTTGAGAGAGAATCGTCCCATTCTTTTTTCTTGGCGTACCACCGCGTCACATATGTACCAACTATAAAGATTATAATTGCTAAAATAATGACTGTAGTAAACGCAATAATTTCAACAAGTTGAAATAACATGTTTATCATCAAATTTTTGGTAATTAAAGTATAATTTGGTCTGATTATATATAAATGTATACCTTTAATGCATTTTCCCCTAATGTATAATTAGAAGGTGACAAATTACATCTATATCTACATTTTCACCTCAGTTTGAGCAAATTCTTACCCAAGTTAATTAATATTTAGTAAAGTAGATAGTCGGTTTCTAAGTAATTATCGCTTAATATTCTACGCTCAACTACTCATAGATTTTATATATAAATGATTGTTGATTTTCTAAAATATGAGAATTTTCTTAGTAATTTTTGATACTTTAAGAAAAGACCACACGGGACGGACTTATGGAAACGATTGGATAAAAACTCCGAATTTTGACTCGTTTTGCAAGGATAGTATTGTATATGATAAGGCCTATCCTGAATCGCTAGCTACTATTCCGGTTCGTAGAGCGATACACACGGGCATTAGAACGTTTCCATTTAATCATAAGCGGCCCAAATTACGCACAGACGATATCGTTCATTTAAACGGCTGGGACCCTATACCTCCACATCACAGGCATTTATCCGAATATTTAAACAGCGAGGCTTTTCTAACGTCTTTTATCACGAGTACATATCATCAATTTAAACCAAACATGAATTTTCATTTAGGTTATGACCAATGGAATTGGATAAGAGGTCATGAAGACGACAAATATAGAGCTAGAATAAGGAACGGTAAAACAGAAATGAAACGATTACTTAAATTGCATATCGTAAAAAAAAACGCTATAATAAAATTACTGCAAAAAAGAATATTAAAAGCGTATTTCTCTAATGTTCAAGAGCGAAGGTCAGAAGAAGATTACTTCCCAGCTAAAACCTTTAAAAAAGCAATTGAATTCGTTAAAGACACCTTAGATTTTAAAAAAGTTTTTTGTCTTATTGATGAGTTCGATCCTCACGAACCGTGGGATCCTCCGCAAAAATATCTTGATTTGTATTTAGAAAAAGGCTATACAGGAAAAAGAATTATAACCCCTGCTTATATGGAAAGTGTTGATTATCTTTCCAAAGAAGAGTTAAACTTCATGAGGGCTAGTTATGCTGGAGAAGTTTCTCTATGCGATAATTGGTTCGGTTATTTCGTTAACGAGTTAAAGGAGTTAGAAATTTACGACGATTCATTGATAATCTTTATTAGTGATCATGGGCATAGTATAGGCGAACACAATGCTACGGGAAAACTGCCCATGTTTATGTATCCTGAATTAGTAGACCTTCCTTTTATGATTAAACCACCAGGAGGAATTAATGGTCCAAAAAAAATTAGGAAACCTTACGTGTATAATTTCGACATATTACCAACCATTTTTGGGTTTTTAAATAAAGATAAACCTAAAGAATTTGAAGGCATAGATTTATCGATTTTTGTTGATGAGGAAGATCAGAATTTAGATGGTCGGAGTTATATCACATGTGGATTCGATGTGTGTACATTATACAAGGACGATAATTACGCTTTAATTACCTCAAATAACAGAAAACATCAAAAATTATATGATTTGAGGAATGATCCTGAATGGAATATGAACATTGCTAACGAAAATCCAGAAATATGTAATGATGCTTTTAATAAAATTAAACTCGATGCAAAAGGCGATCTTCCACTTGTTAGTAGATTTGAATTCGAGAGTTTAAAAGATTGGTATCTTCAAAAAAGCACGTTCTCTCATAAAAGTCAAAACTAACCTTTTTATTTTCCTAAATAATTTTTTTTATTATACACCGGCTCCTTGTGCAAAGTCTATTAAAACTGATCGATCTTTCAAATTTTTATATATTCTCCTAAGTCTTTTCTAAATTTTCCATAAAATATACCATATACAAAATTTGAAATTCCCCCCAGAGCAATATCAATAAACAGTAATATTAAAATTAGATTTTGATTGCCAATTGTAAAAATAGGTGATATTATCAATAGAACTACAAATAAACTTAAAGTGCAGATTGCCTCAGATAAAAGCCAAACTCTAAGAATTTTTCCGTTGTATTTATTAATAATGGCTATGATGAGTTTTATAGCTCCTAAAATCATAACATAAAATATAACTACTATAGTTATCGTATTAATATCGTTAAAAATGTTAATAACCCGAAGCATTGCCAGTAAAAACCATAGAACGCCATAGAACATTATGAGTGCACCTGTTAATTCTTCAAATTTGCCAACTTTTGTTTTACAGTAATAGCTAAAATACCCATTATTATAAACAGAAAAAGCTTGAATCATAAACATCCCTAAAAAAACTGCTAGTTTAATATTAATACTGAGAACTTCGGAAGGACTAGATAACGCAATAAATCCAATAGATATTGTGATTATTCCAATAAAAAAGGGTGTAGATTTTTTATATTTTTTTTTTTTTCTTTTTTCTTCATTCATTAGACTTTGTCCTAAATTTTATTAATATTTTAATCCTATTTAATTATTTAAAATAGTTTCTTGTTTTATTTATACTTATCAACGAGGACTAATTCTTTTAAATTATATTATAATTATTTAAAATCAGAATTAAATGTAATCGAATAATTATTGAAGTAAATTTAATAATCTATATAGGTTTTGGAACGACCTTTCCATTATCTACAACGAAAGGATTAGTTTTTACTACAATATTTTTGAACCATTTTTCGACAAAAGAAGGTTTTCTTAAATTAGAAGGCAGAATTTAGATGGCCAGAGTTATATCACATGTGGATTTGATGTGTGTACATTATACAAGGACGATAATTACGCGTTAATTACTTCAAATAACAGAAAATATCAAAAATTATACGATTTGAGGAACAATCCTGAATGGAATATGAACATTGCTAACGAAAATCCAGAAACATGCGATGATGCTTTTGAAAAAATAAAACTCGATGCAAAAGGCTATCTTCCACTGGTAAGCAGGTTTGAATTCGAGAGCTTAAAAGATTGGTATCTTCAAAAAAGCACATTTTCTGATAAAGGTTAATTTCTTACAATTTCGTTACCATCAAAAACTATGTAAAAATATTGAAATATCCTCTTAGATTTAAAAGAATGTAATGATTAAAAAAGGATTTTTTACTAAACTTGACGAGCAATTTTCTTTACGGATATCTACAGGCAGCAACGAAGAATTTATTAAAATTCTGGAGCTTAATATTGCAGTTCACGGAGAAGAGATTAAAGAATACATTGAAAGAATATACAAAGAACATCCTAAAAAGAAAGATATACTATGGTTTTATATTGAAGATAATAGTACGGGTCAAATTATATCTTCGCTTACTTTATTGCCGCTTGAATGGCAGTTTGAAGAAAAATTATTATCCATTTGTGAGATGGGTTTTGTAGGTACTTTAAAAGAATATCGTGGAAAGGGATTAATTGATAAATTGAATGAATTCTACGAACGAGTTATGATGGAGAGGGGCTATCTTTTATCCTGTCTCAGAGGAATTCCTTACTATTATAGACGATTTGGGTACGAATTCGTATTATCTTTAGACGAAAGATTCTCACTTTCGCCAAATCAAATTCCATCTATGGAGTTAAGTCACATAGATATTAGGAAAGCTTCGCGTAAAGATATAGGTTATATCCAAAATCAATATAATTCAAATAGTAATAACTTCTTAATCTCTAACAATTTCGATACAGAGAGCTTTTACTTCAAATTTATGAACGATTCCTTCAATAATAACAAATTATCGGCATATATTATCGAAGAAAACGGAAAACCAGAAGGTTATTTCTTAATTGGCATGTCTTTCGACAACGAAGTAAATACTATCATTACTTCACAGTTATCCCATCCTCAGATGATAAAAATCTTGCAACATCTAAATGAACTCTCTAAAAATGAAAAGGATTTGATTCTGAATGTCGCCGAATTTTCTGAATTCGGGAAATATCTTTTTTCTATGGGAAAATTACAATCAAATTATGGTTGGCAGATAAAAATACCTGATCTAAAGCGGTTTTTTGAATCGATCAAGGTTGTACTTGAAAATAGAGTTGAAAAATCAAAATTTAATAATTTATCTAAAACGGTAATAATCAGCAACTATAAGCAATCAATCGAGTTAATGTTTAATAAAGGTAAAATTGAAGCTATCAAGATCGAGAGTGGTTATCCTGATGCAGAGAAATGTGATGTCCGAATACCAGGAGCATTGTTATTAAAATTACTTCTTGGCGATAGAACTGTAGACGAAATAAATCATATTGTTAAAGATGCGAGAATAAATCCCTCATCAAAAAAATTAATTGAAATACTCTTTCCAAAAGTTAATTCGATTCCAGATACGTATTATTGAGAATTTAAATAATTAAGAAAAATAAAAAAAAAAGTTGTTATAATTTTACTTATAATAAATTAAAGAGAATACTATTACTATTATTTGTCTGGAGCCTTTCTACCTAACCATTTTTCGTAAAACATGTCGATATCTGGCAAGAAATTGAATATGGTCGGATACCCTGGTGGTACAGATTCTGTATCAAGTAACGCCAAGCAACCTGGGCAAAAGTACTCTCTAAGCTCCTCCCACTCAGGATCGCTCGTCATATATTTTGGATACAGTTCTTCTAATGCTTCATATGTATCTCTTACTCGTACTCTACACTTGGTTTTCCAATTTTCTCGATAATCTCCAAATTCAAAGCCACAGTCGCATTTGACAATCCTATTTCCGTCCTTTGAGACAATGTAGAGATGTTCGTGAAGTGGAAGTAAAATTTTCTCTGCCCAAGGTACTTTCTCTTGCAATATCTCTAAAATCGCATCGAATCTATTTGGATCTTTTCTACCGCTAATTATAGGTTTAAGTTCGTTCCACGTTAAATCTCCGTTAATCATTCTTGCTAATGTCTTTTTATCTTCGTTTACCATTTATTTCACCTCCATTTGAAAATCTTCAGGAAGTTTCCAAAACTCCTTGAATTCTCGAGCCCAGTTAGTAGATAATGCGATACTTTCTGAATACATTCTAGTTGCCGCTTCACCCAGCTTTTTTTCAGTTATCTTTTTTCTCTCTATCTCCCAATATTCTCCGAATGGCAGAGATTTTTCCCTTCTTTCATTTTTTAACTCCTGTTGACGTGCTTTTGTAGCACTTTCGTCTAATTTCCATTCCTCTTTCACTTCGTCGTATTCCGCTACAACACCATACACGTTATAAACTATATCTTTAGTATATATTCCGTCGTTTAAATCTTGCTCAACTCGTTCTGGCTTCCTTTCTAATGGATCTCCATATCCTGGACCTCCACTCATAGCGAAATGGACAAGGTCGTAATTCTCTAAAATTATAGGGTATATCGAACAATAAGGTTTTCTTGTTATGTCTGCCTTTAAGTATTTCTCGAATTGTCCATTTCTAGGGTCTGGATCTCCTAACGGGTAATCCGCTTGCTGTTGAATAATTTCTTTCATATTTGTATTTTTCGCGTAAAGTCGATAACCCGTACCGTGAGGATAACCTCCATGCATCCCACCACTTCCATGAAAGCATAAACCTTCTTTGGCTCCAAAAAAGTCTACTTCTCTTGAATACGCTATCATAGCTATTCCCTCGTAATTCGCGCCACCTCTATACTTCCCGTGCCCAGGACTATTAGGTTTTACTCTCCTCGCTAGATAAGGAATGCCTCCTTGAAACAATTCCCAGGTTTCTACATCTCCAAGATCAGCTTCTGGATTCCACATCGCATATCCCCAGTTTAATCCGTCTCTTACAGCACTAGCGCCTAAACCTTGACCACTGATTTCGAAGGTCGAAAGAGACCATCTTTCCCCTTTTAAAGGGCCCGAAGAATAAAAACCACCACCCTGAATTGCATCCCCCGTAAATCCGTAACCTGGTACTACTTCTTCTCTAAATCCCCGAGAAAATAATCCATAAGAAATACTTTTCATCATCCCTGTATACGCAGGGATCAGATTACCCCAGGGGCTCTGGTATGAAAGATATGGATCACCTGGATTGCACCAAGTTCCTAATGGATATTCCTTCTCAACAGCAAAATAGGCTCCATCGTTTACTTTGTCTCCATATATTAATATCTGGGTTAATAAAACCCATTGACCGCCCTCCATTGCTCCTTTACCGCAATTCATTGGATTTGGTCCGGAACCACTTGCTCCGTCAAATGTAAGAGAAATTCCCCCTTCCTCACCAATAACGATTTCAATTGGCATATTGCTTATTTTATCAATTTTAGCTCTTGGTTGCCACGCTTCGTTTTTAAAAGCGATGTCAAAAAACGACGCTGCCCTATACCTTCCCGGAATTAAACGTTCTTTTACTCTCTCTAAAACTATTAGCCTTCCTTCTTCTATTGCTTCTCTCATAAATCGTTTGTAGTAATCAATCCCTTCTGTCTTTATAAAATCTAAGACAGCGTCTCGAATCATTAAATTGCCAGCCATTCTACATTTTTCGTCTAATTCCCAATACATGGGTGTCCTTACGGCTCTTTTAGCGTTAATCATATGGTCTTTCCAAATTTTGTCATTAGAACCTATTTTTCTACAAGTGTAATAAATTCCGTCGTCAAAACGTTGAATTGCAGAAACTAAATCGTGTCCTGGGGTAATACCGCCAGCATCTATTTGATGAGTTACTCCACCGGCCCAACCTATTAATTCGTTCTCCCAATAAATAGGGATAAGCGTCTGAACATCTGTCGTATGAACGTTCCCACAATTGGGATCGTTGTTTAAAAATATATCTCCAAGATTAATACCGGGATCATCCTCGTAATCTTCTCTAATCATAAACTTTATCGCTTCGCTCATCGTGTGAACGTGTACTAATATACCTGTTGAAACTACTATGGAATCTCCCTCCGGCGTATATAATGCAAAGCACAATTCACCTATCTCTTTGACAATTGGTGAAGCAGCTACATGTAAAGCCGTTTCCCTTGCAGATACTAAAGCACCCCTTAAACTAGCATAAGATCGTTCGTATCTAAAAGGATCTTTTTCTTTTAGGCTTAACTTCTCTATTCCATAGTATCGTTTTGTTTTCTCAATGAGTTCTTCGCTTTCGTTCAGCATTTCTTTAAGAGATTTTCCATTCCATCCTAAAGGATTTTTTGACATTATTTTTTAGACACCTCCATGTGAAATATTCTATGCTTATCAAGTTTTACTCGGAAACCTGGAGGAACTACTAAGGTTGTTGCTGGGGCTTCAATAACTGCAGGACCGTCAATTTGATTACCTGATTTAAGTAATTCCATTTCCCAAAGATTTGCTTCGTGCCACTCTTTTCCCCAAAAAATATCTCGCCTTCCTTTGGAAGCTTCATCGTCAGGTCTTTCACTTTTTAATTCGTGATCAGGAAGTATTGGTTTTGGTACAGGCACTATCCCCGTTGCTATAGCTTTTGTAATATGATAGCCTAGATGTGGACTTTTTGTTCCTCTTCGATATATTTGTTCAAAAAGATCATCGTATCTTTTAGCTATTTCTTTTAAATCTTTTAAGTCAATAACATCGGAAGGCGATTCTACTTCTAAATCGTCAAACATTCCAAAATATTGTATTCGAAGAGTTGGCTTGAATTCCATTTCGTTAGGGTCTCTTCCTTCTTTTTCGAATTCTTTTGCGATTCTTTTCTTCAATTCTCCCCATGTTGCATTCAACATCATAGTTACTGCTTGATCTAAACGTCCATCTGGAGTAACTACCAAGTCTACTGATTTTTCGTAACGATAGGAATGGTCTGCGCAAGCACATCCGAAAGCTGAAAAAGCAGGTGCCCACTCTGGTATTAGAATATCTTGGAATCGTAAATCTTTAGCATATCCTGCTACATGAAGCGGACCTGCACCTCCAAAAGACATTAAAGTATAATTTTCTGGTCTGAAGCCAAGACCTTGAATCATGCCCAAAAGATGGTTTTTCATATTGATTTCGATCAAATCTAAAGCACCTCTAGCTGTCACGTAAGGGTCTGCATTTAGAGGTTCTGCAAGTTGGTTTTCTATATATTTTAAAGCACGCTCCTTATTCAAAGGGATTTTACCGCCTAAAAAGTAATCTGGATTAAAGTATCCTAAAATTATGCTGCAGTCCGTCATTGTTACTGTCTCAACTCCAGAGGTTTCGTTACAAACTCCGATTAGATATCCCGCACTTTCAGGACCAAATTCTAATCTGCCCGAAATATTATTATAGCGAACATACATGCCTGTTCCAGCAGCAATTGAATCTAAAGCAATCATAGGGATGTTTAAGATAAACCTTCCCAAACTCGATTCCCATTTTGTAGGTACGTATCTTTCCATGAGAAGCCCAACGTCAAAACTCGTTCCTCCGACATCAGAAGAAACCAAATTTTTTATTCCGTATTCTTTAGCTATAAATTTTGTACCAATCATACCGCCTACAGGACCTGAAACCATAGTTGGGATGAGTGATTTATGGTACGGAGAAATTGTACCTCCGTAAGAGGTCATAATTCTGAGTGGAGCTGGTACTCCTTTTTCTTTTAAACTTTCAGCAATTTTAATTAATTGAGTTCTAGAAGGCTCTGCTGCGTATTGTTCAATAATTAACGAGTTCAATCTTGGAGTTTCTCCTCGAACTGGATTGTGCTCGCAAGATAAAATTACAGGGATATCAATTCCTCTTTTCTTCATTAATTTTTTAGCAGACCGACCTACAGCTTTTTCATGACGAGGGTTCATATACGAACACAATAAGCAGACGCAGATACTATCGACTTTCATATCAAGTAATTTTTCAACTGCTTCAGTTACATCCTTCTTATAAAGAGGTATTAGTTCTTCCCCCCAAAAATTAATCCTTCCCCGAACTCCTTTAATTTGCTTTCTCGGGACAAGTGGTTCAGGATGCTCGTGTTCCCGAGCATGTAAGCGACCTGCATAGTCAAGCCAAATCCAGCATTGCAGGGCCCTTCCTAACCTGTGTAGGTCTTCAAAACCAGCATTAACAATTACTCCTATATTACTATTACCTTCTCGTTCTAAGAGTCGATTAAGCATAGCTGTGCCAGAATAAACCAGAGCATCAACTGTACCACTAGAAGATTCCAGCGTGGAGTTCCATTGAGATAATGAATCTGTAATTGAGTTCAAAATACCTTCCGATTCATTTTGTGGGGTTGTTTGAGCTTTCCCAACCTTAAATCTTCCGTGTTCATCAATAATAAAGGAATCAGTCATCGTTCCTCCTGTATCAAGAGCAATAGCTTTTAAATTCTTATTTTGAGTATTCATTTTTGATATATTTCTCCCTTTTTTTTTTTTAATTATATTTGATGTTATACAACATTTATTTTCTTCTAGAATTTATAAAATTATTTATAATGCAAAATCAAAATGGTTATTATTCAATTAGAATAACATTTTAAATTTATCAATAATGAAGGAATAAGTCATCAACCAAAGTTTTAAAATATAATATTTATTTCATAATTCTTTTCTTTGAAGTTAATAAAACTTATTACAAAATTTTCTCTAATACTCTTTAAATAAATTAGATTTTTTTAAAATTTTGATTGAAACGGTAGAAAGTTCTGATAAATTAAAGGGAAGGTTCCTTAGTATCGATGTGTTCAGAGGTTTAGCCGTAGTTCTAATGGTTATCGTCAATACTTTAGCGATTTACGAGAATGTGCCAGCTTGGAGCAAACACGCTGGAGATTTTGGTTTAACATACGTAGATTTAATTGCTCCTTTTTTCGTTTTTATGCTAGCGCTTAATATGAATATTTCTTACCAAAAACGCAAGGAAAAATTTGGTAGAAAAAAAGCTATGCTAAGATATATTCGCAGGTTTTTTATTTTCATTGGAATTGGCTTTTTTTTAACTCTGTATATCGGACCTGATGGGTTTTATTTTCGGTGGGGCACATTTCAAGTTCTAGGGATGTCAGGATTGTTATTATTACCTTTAATCGAACTAAAACCCTTTTTAAAATTATCGTTTGCTGTTATAATTATGATCCTCCATCAACTTATTCTATTTACGCCTTTAAGTTTAATAATTTATGAATCGATCGAGGGAGGAATCTTAGGAGCACTTTCTTGGGGCTCAATGATGGTATTTTCTTCCTTTTTAGCAGAAGCTTTAATCAATGGTAAAGATAAAGTTAAAAGTTATTTCTTATTTGGTGGTTTAATTTGCGTTGTACTTGGCTTCGGTTTTGGTTTTATTTTGGGAATAAGTAGGGCTTATATCTCATTGCCCTATATTATAGTCAGTGTAGGAATTTCTTCCTTAATTTATTATCTATTGTATTATATTTTCGAAGTTTGGGCGAATAATCACGAATTTGTGAAAAAAGAAAAGTTTTTTAGCGTTGTTGGAAAAAATGCGTTCATGTTATATCTAATCCATGTCGTTATTGTTTATAGTATATATCAGATTATTCCATTGAACATCTCTAGCGTAATAATTTTCTCAATAAGCTTTGTTAACGTTGCTATTATTTGGTTAATTGCGTTTTTGATGAATAGAGTCGAAATGTTTATTGTTGTTTAATTTTAAAGTAATTATTACTTATTAATAGTAGAACGCTCCAAGTTAAAAATATTCTTTTAATCGAAACCACCTATACGATCTAATCCCCTGCGTTACTTCATTTAATTTTTCTCTCATCAATTTTAATAATAAATGCGTGGGATAGTACTTTAATAGAGCATTAACTTGATTAAAAATAACCCATCTTAATTTCAGCGTGTATTGAAACTCCGAATAAAGATATTTAGTTAATAAATGTAAATAGAATGTGGTAGATTTTTTTACATTTTGTAAATTTTTTAAAATTGCGTAAGAGGCGAATTCAGCGGTTTTTTGTGAGTAATAGATTCCCTCACCCCAAAACGGGTCAGCAATACCCGCTGCATCACCTATTAAAATTACTTTATTTTTATAAATAGGAGTGACCTTGAAATTTCCATAGGGGATTGGGTGCCCATATATTTCGGAAACAACTTCTGGATTTATACCCAACGCAGATATGAAATTGTGCAACGCCTTTTTGAAAAAGCCTTTATTTTTTCTAATGAGACCTCCAACGCCAAGAATTACTTTATCTTTATTTGGAAACAACCAATTATATCCATATTTTAAAAACCCAAACGAAATCATAGGATAATTAAAAAGGTCTTTATCTAAATCCTTTCTGTCAATAAAACACTCAAGTCCTGTAGCTAAATTATAATTCCATTGTTCTTTTCTAATTATTCGATTACGGATAAATTCTTGCTTTACTATACTATTAGCTCCATCAGCGCCTATGATAAAATTTGATTTAAATTTATCACCTTTCGATAAACTTACTTCACAAGCGTCTAGATTTACCTTATCTACTTTATCTCCTTCGATTACATCTACACCTGCTTCTTTCGCCTTGTTCAAAAGGAAATTGTCATATACTACTCTATCCACTAAGTAAAAAGGAAACTGGGAACTATTACTTGACATAATCCTTTCTACTTTATAATTAATTTCAAAACGATCCGTAACATAATTTATAATATGCTTATCCAGAAGTGATTCCACCGTCTCGCCGAACACTCTCTTTAAAAGCTTAAAGGTTTTAAAGGTAAGGATGCCTCCACATAGTTTTTGTCGAGGAAATATATCTTTATCGATTATCTGTACATTGAGTCCGAGTCTCTTTAACAAATAACCCGCAGTAGATCCACCTGGACCTCCACCAACTATGGTAACATCGTAATCAACACTTTGTTGAGATATTTTATTCACCTAATTTATTTGAAATGACTTCTATTCTTTATCCTATAAAAATAAAAATATGATCAATAGTTAACATGTTTTTTTATTTATAGTTTTAAGTTTTAATTTAAAGTAAATTAATTTAAAGATAAATTTAGGCATTGTATATTTTCATAGATAAAGCTTAAAAACTAAAATTACATATAAAATCATTGTAAGAAGTTCAATTGAAACGATATTTTTAGCAATAATATTGAACTACTAAATTAATGAGATCATGAGTATGTTAGAAAAACAGTTTCTACTATTTAAAATAGACGAAGAAAATGAAGATTTCGAGGCAATAGAAATTGAAGTTAGCCCCACACATGCTCTATTAGACTCAAATTATATTTACATAATTGTGGTTCCAATAGATAAGGAGATTATGATTTGGCATGGCAGCAATGCAACTATAAGAATGAAGTTTATAGCAACTCAAAAAGCACCAACAATACGAGACAAATACGGAGTCGATTTTAAAATTTCAGCTGTAGAACAAGGAGAGGAATCTTCTGGATTCAAAGAAATAGTAGGTTTAGAATGAAGTTAATTGAAGTTTCTATAATAATTATTAATACTAAATTAAAAGTTTAAGCCATAATATGTAGATGTAATTCTAAATATTATTAATGTATGTCAAAACTTTCGTGAAATTAATCTTTCACGAATAATACTTTTTTTAAGTTTATTTGTGTATCCAATTTTTTTTTAATAAAAATTTAAATACAAGTTTTTTCGCCATATATTTAATGCTTAAATGACATTCTTACCCTTTTGAAAAAGCTTAAAGAACATTTTGATAAGAAAGACCTAAATAGTTAAAATAAATATAAAGTGAGGAATATCGTAAATAAAACGAAAGCTTCAAAAAGAAGATTTAAAAAAGCAGAAGATATAATAAAAAAAGAAATAGAAAAGTCAAAGAATTACCTTAATATTGCTGGTGTGATTATTTTAGCTCTTGATACAGAAGGTAATATTATGTTACTAAATAAAAAAGGTCATAGAATACTTCAATACAACGAAGGAGAATTAATAGGAAGAAATTGGTTTAAAACATGCCTTCCTAAACGATATAGAGAAAATACTTATGAAACTTTCAATAAATTAATACAAGGCCAACTTGAACTCACAGAGTTTTACGAAAACCCCATATTGACCAAAAATGGAGATGAAAGAATAATTGCTTGGCATAACTCTTTATTATTTGACAGTAATGGAAATGTAATTGGAACATTAAGTTCAGGAGAAGACATCACCGAGCGCAAAAGAGCAGAGGAAAATTTAAAAGATTCTGAAGAAAAATATCGATATTTATTTGATAGCGCCCAAGTTGGGTTATATTGGTCAAAAATTAGTGATGGTAACTTTTTAGAATGTAATGATACTTTTGCCAAATTATTTGGATATGATACGCGAGAGGAATTTTTAGCAAATTATAATGCTATTGAGCATTACCTTGATCCAAATGCGCGGAGTGAACTATTAGAAGAAATCCGTGACAATAAAGAAATTAAGAATTATGAAATACATGTCACCAAAAGAGATGGTACTCCAATTTGGGTGAGTATATCTGCTCGAATGTTTGAAAATGAAAACCGTATTGAAGGTGCTGCTATTGATATCACCGAACGCAAGATAGCAGAGAGGGAACTGCAACTTGAGCGAGATAACTTCATAAATATTTTAAATTCAACGAGGGAAAAGGGAGTATAACTAAGGTTTCTGGAATAAGTCCTCCTTCTCCTGAAAGAACAGTAATTGTTTTAATTCCTATATAAAGTCTATCAGATTGGGGTATATCTCCTAATAAAACTACAGGATTAGGACCAACCTCCTCGTTCATCTCAGTGTATAAAATTCCATTAATTAGTTCTGTCTCCATTTTAGCGTGATATTAAAGTGATTATTATCAATTAATTTTTACTTGATTTCTTAATATAGTTATGATTGAAAAATATAAATATTAACGGTTTTCAATTTTAATATTGATAGAGTTATGAGTTAATAACTTTTTTTAATGAGCAATTCAAAAAAGTGGGAAAGGAGGGAATTGAACCCCCGATCGCTCAGTTCCGAACCGAGATTTACGCTGAGATCAAAGGATCTCAGAATCATACCAAGCTAGACCACCTTCCCAGCGCCAATCTTAGCTATAATTGAAATTGAGGATTAATTAGGTAATAATAATGAAAAAGAATTATAATTAAGGTATCCTAATGTTATTAATCTTTAATATTTTCAAGCAAGGAAATTATCCGGTATATTGTTGTACGACTATGAAAGGGAATATTAGCATCTTGTGCTAAATCATTAATCATATACATAACATTACTTGCAAGAACCGCAGGTGTATCGTCATCTCGTTGTAATTCGTCAATTCCTTTTTGAGCGACACGTTTTATATTTCTCGGTACGCCTCGGTCGTTAATCATTCCATTTAAAAGAAACTCAACATTTTTAAAAGTTTCAAGTATATCTTCAGTAAATTCCTTTCCTCTTGGCAAAATAACTCACCAATTTTTTTATTTTAAGCGTAAATTTAATTAGAAAAACTCAGATACTTAACTTTTTTAAATATTAATTGAAATTTAATTTTTTTGATTTTAAGAAATAGTTTAAATAAATGTTTTAAATTATTATTCAAAGATCAAAATATTCCAAATTCTCGTATTTTTTTCGTAAGTTTTGGGAATAACTCTTCTAGCTCTTCGATTTGTTTGTTGAATTTGTTGTATAGTTGATTAAAAGTTTTAATTTCACCTAGATTAAGTTCTTTAATAAAATCATATGAAATTTCAGATACCTCTTTAAAAGTATTATCAAATTTTTCGGTGATTTCTTTTAATTCCTTATCAATTGCTTTTCTTTGTTTTCGCAACATATTTCTTAATTTTCCCCGGGGAGTTCTAATCTTTTCAATTAGGACATCACATTTATCTAAAAATTGATATGTTTTCGCTCTGCTTTCTTCAGATAATTTCGCTTCAATTATTTCAGTTCTCCAAGTATTAATTCTCCCACGCGCATATGTATCAAAATTTAAAGAAATGGAATCAATCCCTTCGCGTACTAAAAATCTGAGAAATTCTGGGTCATCGCTTGGAGCCTGCCCACATATTCCCACCTTTTTATTTCTTTCGTGAGCAATTTTAATAAGATGGCTAATTGCTCTCCTTATTGCTTCACTGTTAGTAATATAGTTAAATTGTTTTGCAATAGGAATTAATTTTTGATTATCTCTACCCGCACCATATATTAATTGGGTCAAATCGTTTGAGCCTATAGAAAAACCATCGAAATAATCACAGAATATGTCCGCAAGAAAAATATTTGAAGGGATCTCTGCCATACAGTATAGTTGCAATCCATCTTTTCCTCTAACCAAATCTTCGTTTTCCATTATTTGTTGAATGTGTTGCGCCTCTTCAGGCGTCCTACAGAATGGAATCATCGGAATAATATTTGTTAAACCCCATTCTCGAGCTTTGGCGATTGCACGTAGTTCTAATATAAAAGCATTTTGGAAATCATTGGATACATAACGAGAAGCACCTCGAAAGCCTAGCATAGGATTATTTTCATCGCTTTCGTAAATCCAACCCCCAAGAAGGTTCCTATACTCGTTTGTTTTAAAATCAGAGAGTCTTACTACACACGGGGCAATGCTCCCGTCTCTTAATTTTTTCCAAACCCCCGCAGCTATAGTTGCAATACCTTCCGCTAATTTTTCTACATAAAAGTCTTCTTTGTCGGAATAACCAATAGTTGATTCTCTTATTTTATCTATCGTTTGTTTTAATTTTCTAATTTCTTGATTGAAGGGATCTTTACGATGTAAATCGCTTTTCTTAATGTTTTCAATCCTTTTTCTTTGTTCCAATAAGACATCATATCTCATTACTAAAGCGTCAAAATCTATTAACGCATTTGGGTGAATTTGAATCTCGTCGTTAATTATAAATTCTAACCTTGCTAAACCGGTGCCATCAGGATACTTTCCGGAAGATAAAGCACCCTTAGGAATTCCTAAGTTAACTAAAACTTGGGTTTTTGTGCTTGGAAGTTGTGCGAATTCGATCGTATCGAAATCGTATTCTACTTCTTTAAGCCAGATTCGAGGTTCTCCTTCGCTGCAATCGATGGTAACGCTTTCGAGACCATCACGTTGTTTTTCTTTAATAATTTCGACGATATTATCTGCTCCTACTATCGATGCGATATTTAATTCTCTGGAGACGATCGCTGCGTGACATGTCGGGCCACCTCGTTCAGTTATCACGCCTCCTAAGTTTTGCATATACGATGTCCAATCAGGGTTAGTCTCTTCGGTGATTAAAATATCTCCTTCTTCTAGTAAATGAGCGTTGTTAATTGTTTCGATTACTTTGACTTTACCATAACCAATTCGACGTCCTATTGCAGTTCCTGAATTTTCAACCAAATAACCGTCTTCAGTTAATTTTTTAGGATTTTCTAATAAATAAAAGATTTCCTCAGTATCTCCTTTTTGTGAGTGGACCGTTTCAGGCCGTGCTTGAACGATGTAAATCTTGCCATTATTTCCTAAAGCCCATTCTATATCCATTGGTTGGTTGTAATGACTTCTAATTTTGATGGCATATCTTGCTAAAATTTTGACTTGCTCTTCATTTAAACAATATTGTTTTTGTCTTTCTAATTCAACAGGGAGGGTCATTGTACCGCCTTTCTGTTTGTCAAAAATCATTATTTGTTCCTTTTTTACTAAATCCTTACTAATTATCGGTAAATTTGGATCGTGTTTAAAGACAATGAACTCATCTCCTTTTTCTATTCCTTGAACGATAAGTTCTCCAAGCCCCCAAGTGCCTCTAATAGTTATTACGTTAGGGTTTCCCGAATCGGGGTCTTCTGTAAACATAACGCCCGATGTTTTTACTCCTTCCAACCCTCCAGCAATCTCTTGCACGCCAACGCTAAGTTTAACGGAAAAGTGGTCAAAACCAGCTCTCTCTCGATACATAGTTGCTCTTGTCGTAAAAACGGAAGCCATATCTTTAAGTACATATTCTAAAATTTGATTTTCTCCCGAAATATTGAGGTGCGTATCTTGTTGACCCGCAAACGAGGCATCAGGTAAATCCTCTGCTGTCGCTGAGCTTCTAATGGCAAAGGTGCTTTCACCTCCAATTCGCTCGATCAATTTATGGTAAGCTTCTATTATCTCATCAGCTAAACTATCTGGAATTTTAGCTTGTTCTATTACATACCGGATGTTGGCACAAAATTTATCGACTTTTTGAATGGATTTGATATCTTCTTTTTTAAGCTCTTTAGAAATCTTGTTGATATCCCGCTTAATATATTCTTTTAGAGTTATCTCCTCGTCTTTAATTCTAAAATAATTAGTTTCTAGAATGTAATCGTAAGCTTTAGCGGTGACGGCAAAACCAAGCGGAACTGGAATACCAAACGATAAAAGTTCTCCTAAGGACGCGTTTTTTCCACCGACAATATCTACGTCATTTTTTCTTATATCATCAAAAAATTTAATGTATCGAAAATCATATTCAGTCATAGCTAACTTATATTAGGTTAATTCTTATATTAATTTATTTTAAGTTTTTGATGCTTAATAAAATTATAAATAAATTGTACTAGTTAAAAAGGCTGTTTTTTATTTTAAAAAGTAAAATTAGTATGGCATACCATAAAAGTATGGTATTTCATAATTAACTAATTTAATTCTTTTTTAAAAATTTTAAAATCTGGTTTTGAATATAAACAAAAAACAACTTCCTCAATTTGAGTTTCTCCAGATAAGTATTCTTTCGCAGTAGAAATCATTATTTTAGCACATTTCTCTATAGGATACCCAAAAATACCCGTGGATATCGCTGGAAACGCGATGTTTCTTAATTCGTGCTCATCCATCAATTTAAGGCTATTTATTATGGTATTCTTCAATTTTTCATCTTCATTGCCCTCACCCATACGCGGCCCAATAGCATGAATAACATGTTTAGCTTTTAAGTTTCCCCCGGTCGTTATAACTGCCCCACCTACGAAATGTCCTCCGATTTTGTTGCATTCTTCTTGAATTAAAGGCCCTCCTTTACGTCTTATGGCTCCAGCGACTCCGCCTCCCATAATTAATTGGGCGTTTGCAGCGTTCACGATAACATCAGTGTTTAATTCTGTAATATCTCCTTGAACTAACTTTATTTTAGAATTGCTAATAGTAATTTCATTCATAATCTCTTATTTCAAATTGCTAATTTGATAATAAAAACAAAAGAATTAATCAGGTTGAGGTTCTTTCTCCTTTTTTAGAATTTCATCGAGTTTTGCTCGATCCTCGTCGCTCATTTTGCTCATTGCTTCCATGTTTTGCCGCATTAAGTCCATCATAACTTTTTGTGAAATTATCTGGCTCAATACAGGTAAAGATATTCTCATTCGAGTTAGCTCGTAAAACATATGTTTTGCCGTTTCCCTCATCTCCTTTAGATCTTCTTTACTCATACCTTCTTCTCCAATACCAGGGCAATCTACATCAACGACCGTAAAGTTCTTTCCGTCAAATTCTAACGGATATGTTCTGCAACTCAAAGGACGGTTATCGTAGACTAAACATTGTTTTTGGTCTTTATTGTATAACGGGCATTTTTCCTCTAATAAATCTTCGATCGGGACGTTTCCAAAGGGGTCTCTCGGAGTTTTTTCTTCTCCTTCTTTCGGAGAAGGTGGTAAAGGTTTAAAGATCAAATCTATTCCGCCATCTGGTTTGTGATATATGTCTAAATATGGTAAGAAATTAGCAACTACTCCATTTTTAGCCCATAGTTCAATATCCCAAAATGTTATTGGTATTGGTCCACGAGTTAAACAACAATTATCACACCGGGTGCATTTAAAAGTAAATTTTGCTTTGGTTTCTTCAGTTGCGATTTTTTCAGTTGTTTCTTCTTTTTCTTGCTCCTTTTCAGCAATTACTTCATTTTCATCGATATTTTCTTTTTTTTCATTACTTTCTTCCAATTTAAATCTCCCTTTTTTTTTTTAAATTTAGTTTTTTATAATTACTCAACAATAAAAATAAAGCCTTGAAAAAAAATTCTATCATTTTTTTTTATTTTTTTTGAAATATCCCCAATCATCCAATTTTCAAGCCTATATTGAAAATAAAGCTCAAAATCTCGTAAAAATGATTAGAGAATGTCTTTAGTATGTATTATATTTAAATAGATTTCTTAACGATTATGTAAGCTTATTTAAAGCGCGAATATAAAGAAATTAACAAATAATCTTAAATATAATTGACATTTAAATTTTGTAATAAGTCTTTTTAGAACTAATCAATTATATGTATTAATCATTTTTAGATTCGGGTTGCTATGAAAACTTTTTTTCACAATAAATATGTTATATGGTTGCTATTTTCAATAATTCTGATTTTAGGCTTCTTTTTTGGTTTATTAATACCAATTATTAAGCCTGAAGTTAATAGCGTCATGTTATTAGTTCTAACTCTTGCACTGTTTTTATTTCAATCCCTTTTCATTTTAAAATTTATTAGCGCCGGTTTTGAAAACCGAAGAAAAATTGGAGTTTTATTACTACATTTTTTTAACTTATTATTTTCAGTAGTTATAGGGCTTTCGATTTCTTTAATGGAATCTACTTCAAAATATAATTTTGGCTTAGTTATGATACCTTTACTTGTAGTCTTAAGCTATATTATAACTGACAAATATGATAAAACCGGTAAAGAAGTTAGATACGAACAAGAATTAGAAGAAGGAACGAAGTCAAATAAGCCCGTTATAGAGTTTGAAAACAAAAAGTATATATTTTCAATTAATTCGCTCGTAATTTTAGCTTTTGGAACTCCAATATTGGCTTATCTAATATATTTGTTTTTTGACACGGAACCCCAGTATTGGTTGCATGAAATCGTAGTTAAGCAAACAATATATCTTCTTAATTTATTTTTTGATATGGGAGTAAGTGCTAATTATTCGCCAACAGGTACACACCATTGGAGCTTTGATTTCGTAGGTGGCAATATTAATGGTGATCCGTTAGGTAGTATTTCTTTTGAAACCTTTTGCACAGGAGTGCAGGCAATTTGTGTTTTTGCAGGGATCATTATATGTACTCCCCATTCTCAAGATAGAGAAACTAATAAAGATATTATCTGGAGAAAAACAAAATCGTTAATAATTTCGTCGTTGATCTTTTATGTGGTAAATATTATTCGCATGTTAATTCAGTTAGAGTTATATTATCTCGGATATCCCTGGGATAGCATTCACGTTTCAATTAGCGCTGCAAGTTCTTTTGTCGCAGCTATCATTATTCTCTTATTACACAAGTGGATCCCTGAACTCATTATATCTATCATATATATTGGCACTTTACTTAGTAAGAGATTTAAACTCTTGAAAGAACCTAAAAAAGATAAAAATAATTAAAATATAACATTAGTTCAATAAATAATCTGTAATGTTTATTATGCTAAATTTTGAAAAAGAACAAAAAATTATTGAAATTGGAACGACTCGAATCGGAGGACAGCCAGGCGAAAACCCTGTTGTAATGATTGCCACCGTTTTTTACGCCAATCACGCTGCTTTGTTGGACGAGAAAAAAGGTGAAATCGATAAGAAGCTTGTCGAACAAGAGTTGAACGAATTTTCCGAAATTATCGAAGAAACGGGAATGCAAGGGATAGTAGATGTAGTTGGGGGCTATCCAGATGCTTTATTAAAAGAATGTGAATATGTCGCTGATGTCGTTGATTACCCTTTCTTAGTTGACGGATTAAACGACGCTTCGCGCATTCCGACAATGGAGGGACTTAAAGAAATTGGTTTATTGGATAGAGCTATTTTAAACAGTATCGACGACGCTACAAGCGAAGAGAGTTTAAATAAATTAAAAGAAATTGGAGTAAAGCACGCGGTTTTATTAACTTTTGGAAACAGATACATATTTCCTCAGGCAAAATTAGATTTTCTTAAGAACGAATTAATAGCAAAGGCTCAAAGAGCTAACATTGAAAACATCATGATTGATACCGCAGTGTTAGACTTACCTTCGATTGCGATTAATGTTGAGACAACAAGGTTAGTAAAAACTGAATTAGGATTACCCGTAGGATTCGCTCCCGCAAACGCAATTTATGGGTGGAACTTCGTTAAAAAATACGGCGATTCGGCTAGATGTGGTGGTATTGCGTCATTAATGGCATATTGCGTTAACGCTGGAAGCGATTTTGTGTTATTTGGTCCGGTCAAGTTTGCTAAGTGTATTATTCCCGCCATGTCTCTCATTTCAGGAATTAATTCGTATTATCGAAAAAGAATTCTACGGAAAAAGATTTCAGATCGGACCCCATTGAAACACATATTTTAAGAGATTTATTATTTTTGTAAATTGAAAGAATTACCTTTTTTTCTTTAGTATTTTAAATAAAAATAAGCCTATTTATTGTAAAAAGAAGTTCTACGAAATCAGAATGAAAACATTTGAAGAATTAACCGATTTAGAGAGATCTATTTTACTAATTTGGGGAAAGGAATTAAATTTTAGTACAACAACCCATCGTCAAATAGAAAAGATAAACAAAAGAATAGATGCTATTCTGCCTGAAATTATCCATAAAGATAAAAAAAGAATAAATAAAACACTAATAAATAGTGGATTTATTGTCAAGCATCCTACAGGAAGGAGTAAAACATATCAATTAAGTCCTTACGGGTTAAGATGTTGTAATATTGTAAAGCGTGAAAATGATATTTAATGAGGAGATTAATATTTTAAATACGAATAACACCATACAAAATATTTTTTATCGGATAACATTTAAATATAAATTTTATTATATTTATAGATTGAGAATCAAATATATATATATTATAAATATCAGAAATTATTTGAAATGTTCATTTAATTTAGGTTTGGAGGAAAATTAAAAAATGGATATGCTAAAATTAGCAAATCAAGTGAGGAGGAAAAAGGCTCAAGATAATAAATGGTTTCTATATGAGTTTATCGATAAAACACCTGGTTTAACAGTTTACGAGATGAGCAAAAAACTCAACTGGACTATTGGAAAATTAAATTATTACGTACAGAAACTAGTAAAAGATGGAATGATTTATAACTCTGATGAAGTGGTTAATGGTAGAAATCAGAAAAGATACACTGGAAAAACTGTGAAAGAATTTATTAACTGGGATGAATTTAACAAAAAATAAACTTTTATTACTTTAAATTTTAAGAGATATACCTTATTAGTAAATCTTGTGTACGGTCAAGAAAATCTTGAATGTTTTGGTTAATTTTCTCTTTTGTGCTCTCGTTGTCTAATAAGAAAAGAATGAACATATCGTAATGTAAAACCTTAATTTTCTTAAACAAAATAACTGAGTTTGAAACTTTAAATACCACTTCGCCCTTCTCTGCAGCTTTATATTTTGAAAATATTTTAAACAACATGGCAAATTGTGGAGCTACAACCTCAAATATGTTTAATAAATCCTCAGATTTTTGCATTTTTGTGATTTTCATTGCCTCAGGAGTATAAAATTCAGCCAATACTAATCCATCGTTGCTTAACAAGAGCGCCAAACACGCGTTAGTTTTTGACGAAAATATATGAAGGTTATGTTCGATCAAGTCTCTGTTTGGACTTAATTTGGCTATACCTGAAGAAAAAGCTCTTAAAATAGTAAAGATTTGAAATACACTTGTTATGTAAATTTCAGGACTTTTGTCTAAAGAGATTTTAGCTAACTTATTTTTTATTACTTTTAAATAATTTTTAATTTCTTTAGAATCAATTATGTCGGGGTCTCCTTTCGATAAAATGTAGATAATTGGAGTTGCCTGTTCTAGTTGAGCTAATGCTTTTTTTATATTTTTAAGATATTCAAAACTTTCTTCAAATCGGGCTTTATTTTTTATATCAATGAAATAGAAAAGCAAATCTGCTTCGAATAAATAGATCTGGGCTTTATTAAGATATTTTTCGTGGTATGCTTTTTGACCACCTAAGTCCCACAGAAAAATTGTAGCCCCTAGTGCTTCTATTGAACTTACATCTGCCCCCCTCGTAGGTTTTAATCCAATCAATTTTGAAAATTTTCTATCTATTGAAAGCAAAAAGCTCGTCTTCCCACTATCGTCAAGGCCCGCGAATAAAATTTTCATTTTTCTTTGCGATGTAATAGGCGTTACTGGAGTTTTTTCAATTGTGATTATTTTTTTTAAAAGGCTCTTAAAATAACGTTTTACTTGCTCTTGTGGTTGGAACTCTTCAGCAATTATTTTATCAAACTGGTTAAAGAAATCGATAACAATATTTTTTAATCGATTGATGTTGTTATACAAGAATCCTCTTTGATTCTCGTCTACTAATATGCAGAAAGCAGTTGCCAAAGGAGCTTCATCAAATTTTACTTCAACAAAATGAAAAAATGTAAGTGCTGTTAAATGAAAATCTGGAAATGGGATAACTCCAAAGTATTGGTATTGCTTTAGCAAAGCGGAGTCTTTATTAAATAACGTCCCGTCCCCGAGGAGAAGGCTTAAGGTTTTAATTGAGATTTGCGTATAATCTCTTAAAGACATTTTAAGCCCTTTTCCAACTAATTTTTCTTTATTTTCAACTCCCAAAGCTTTCTCCTTAATTGGTTTAGGGAACATATAAATTGGTTGAGGACCTAATTTGTCGTAGGCGCAAAACACTAGTCCTTTGACCAAAGAAAACTCAATTAAATCATCCATTACATAGAACATTCTGGAATATTATTTTTTAATAATAAAGGTAGGAAAGTTAATTATTTAATAATAATAGATTTTTTACTAGAACACTAATGTTAAAAAAAATTGCTGAATGTATTAAGAATAATAGCAACATAATTGAAAAAAAAAGCATTGATCCAGTAGTTCAATTCATAAATTTAAATTCTTTTAAAAGTTCTCGTATTTTTTCAGACATAGGGGAAGATTCTGCCGCAATTAAGAACGATAATGGGTTGTACACATTAGTAACAACGGATCGGATTAAAACTACTTTTATAGAGAAGTTTCCATTTGGCGCTGGCTTTAGTTCCATCTTGGTTGGAGTAGATGATATTTATGCGTGTGGAGGGACGCCATTAGCGGCAAGCTTGATAATCTCCTTTAAAGAACAAAAGATTGGGCAAAAAATTATTGAAGGTGTGTGCGCTGGCTCGAAAAAATTTAATGTTCCTATAATTCGGGGTCACACGAATATGAAAAAGCATTACGAACTAAGTACAGCATTAATTGGTGAAATCAAAAAAGAAGATTATATATCTGCAAAAAATGCACAACCAAACGATAATGTCATTTTAGCTGTAGACTTTGAAGGTCGAATCGGGAGAGCAAGCAATTTACATTGGGATACAACTACGTTTAAGGATTCTGAAATAGTTTTGAATAAAAGAAAATCTATGAATGTTATTGGTCAAGAACATCTTGCCAATTCGTCAAAGGATATATCTAACGGAGGCGTGTTTGGAACTATTTTACAACTAATTCAATATTCTGAAGTTGGCGCGGAAATAAATATTGAAAAGATTGTTATTCCTCCAAAATTAATAGAGAAGGGGTATGATTTGGAGACTTACATTAAAATGTTTTTAACCACTTCATATATTTTAACCGCTCCTGATGAAAAGTCTCAACAAATAATCAAAATTTTTAAAGACCATAATGTGTCCGCAAATTTGATTGGAAAAATTACTAAAAAAGCGGGATTAAAAATAAATAATGGTAAAGAATCTTTAGATGTTTAATCTAATCGATAAGAAGTAAGCTACGAGAAGCGCTATATATCCCACATTAAACGATAATTCTCGTTATTAACCTTTATTTAAGATTTGACAGGCTAAAAATCTGTTTCGGAATAAAGGTATTACATCTCGGACATTGATAAATCTCTTTTATATCTTTAGGTATATGAGGAACTTGTTCCATGATATGTCCACAAGTGGGACAGTAAATTGAAGAATTCTTTCGATGTGGGGCTATAAAAATACTTGGTTTTAATCTATGTTTTGTTTCCATATAATATTATTATGATTTCGAACATTTAAGTTTTTACTTTCGATCATCAAGTGATCATTATGCAAAGTCTGATGATCAATAAGCTCATTTTGAAAATAAATAATTTATTGGATACTTATCTTTCTAAAAAAATAAAAAAATAAAAATAGTCGAGCAATATAAGGAATTATAAAAAAAAAATATATTGAAATACAATGAGTTTTAACTTCAAAAATAGAATTAAGGCAACTGTTTCTGTAATTGGTACTAGCCAAATCGATTCAAAAACGGAGGAATTAGCTATTGAATTAGGAAGATTGCTCGCTATAAACAATTTTGCTGTTGCGTGCGGAGGGCTATCTGGAGTTATGGAAGCTGTTTGCAAAGGAGCGAAACAAGAAGGGGGCTTCACGATAGGAATAATTCCTTTTAAAGATAAACATTTAGCAAATAAATATGTTGATGTTGTTATTCCAGTTCCGTTTTCTCAAGCGCGAAATATAGTTGTGGTGCTTAGTGGCGACGCAGTAGTCGCGATAGGTGGGAAAGCTGGCACCTTATCAGAAATATGTTTCGCTTGGATATACGAGAAACCAATCGTCGCGCTAACTGGCGTAGTAGAAGGTTGGTCCTCTAAAATGGCAGGTAAAAAAATCGACGATAGAAGAAGTGATACGATATACGGAGCAAAAACAGCTCAAGAAGCGGTTGAGAAATTAAACCAACTTTTTGAAAATGGGCCTAATACTAAGTACGGCATGCCAAATGAGTTTTAAAAAAGTTAAGCTCGTGAATAAAATATTTGATAAGATATTTTTGATGTGTTAAGAATGGTAAAAATTAGTGGAGGAGATGGTTTTTCTTTTAAAGAAGCTATAAAAATCTCAGATTGCAGTAATATCGAAGGCGTGGAACAGGAATACATTGAAGTTCGAAAAAGGTTCGGTAATTATCAATTAATTAGGCAGAGTTTACAAGACAAAAGTGGAAGAATGTACGATGTATTGGAATTGAAATTGGAAGATGGTCGCGAAATTACTTTCTATTTCGATATTACAGACTTTTTCGGAAAGGGGTTTGAATTTTAATATAAAGCAAAAAAATTATTACCATATTTTTAGAATATCCCTTATTAGTCATAATCTTTATATGATTCATAAATTAAATATTAAGTATGAGATCAAATCAGATTATGAAGAAATATTCCCTAACGTTCTTTTTCATAATATCCTACTTAATAATGATTATTCCTGTTATTATTAGAGTGTTCGCTCCTCAAGTTATACCGATAGCACTTTTCTGGATTTTGACTATTTGGAGTCCTACATTTTCTGCTATTATCGTGTCCGGATTAATCGGTGGTTGGGCAGAGATCAAAAAGCTATTTGGAGGTTTTTTAAGATGGAAAGTAGGAATTAAATGGTATATTGCTGGTTTTTTTCTTATGGTTGGTCCGCTGATTTTTAGTGGATTTTATATTCTATTTGGAGGTTCAGTGCCAGGACCAGTTCCAGGATTAACAATACCAATAATTCTTTCTAATTTGCTTTTCACTTTGGTTTCGGGCCCCTTAAGTGAAGAGGCAGGTTGGCGTGGATTTGCTTTACCAAAACTTCAATCAAAATTTAATGCAGTTTCCTCAAGCTTAATTCTAGGAGTTATATGGGCATGTTGGCACATTCCACTATACTTTATCGAAGATCGGATCCCATTCTACATTTTTATATTCCTTGTGTTAGTCATTTCGTTTTTAATGACTTGGGGGTATAACAATACGAAAGGGAGTCTAATAATCACGATTATCTTCCACTTTAGCTTTAATTTTAACGGAGCATTTATTACAGGATTATTTGGATTATTGCCTACGATGATATTCTATATAGGTGGAGGTGTTATGATCGGAATATATTTAATAGCGGTTGTAGTTTATGCTGGTCCCGAAAAACTTTCCCGCAAACCGGATTCAGAAATGCCTTATATCAAATTTAAAGAGGAATAAAGTATAAACTAGTTTCAAAGCTTATGAACCCTCAATTCCTCTACTATAACCGGTTTAGTTTAATGAAATAAATAGTTGAAATTTAGCAACATAATCGAAATATCGCTTTTCATTTTTAAAAAATGCTAAAGATTTTAATATTTAAGTTAAGGATAATTTTATAAGAATGTTTGATATCTTATAGAATATAAGAATATGGTTGTGAGATTTCAATTGACAATTCAATATTTATCAAAAGATAAAAAAGTTAAAAAGGAAGCTATAGCGTCACCTAGTAAAATTTTATTTACGGGTCTCGATAACGCAGGCAAAACAACAATTATTTATGCAATACAGAGGGAATTTTCGAAAATCGCGTTTCTAAAGCCAACAAGAGGTGCCCAAAGAAGGATTTTTGAATTTCTAGGTCGAGAAATAGCTGAATGGGACCTTGGAGGTCAATTTAGCTATAGAATAGCTTATTTAAAGAATCCAGGAAAGTATTTCGATGACACTGAGATTGCAGTTTATGTAATAGATGTTCAAAATCACGCAAGAATGCCCGAGGCTATCAGTTATTTTAAAGACGTAGTAGAGCAATTTAAAAAGCTGGAAATAGAGCCGAGCATCTATGTGTTTTTCCATAAATACGATCCTGCGTTAAGACGAAACGCTTTAAACGAAATGAAGGCCCTTGAAATAGAATTAAAAGAAAAAATAAAAAGTGTGGTAGATTATAAGAAAATCTTTTATTACAATACTTCAATCTACGATTTACCCACTATCATTAAAGCCATGTCTGAAATTCTTTTAAATATATACCCTAAATCGGAATTAATTGAAAAAACAATCGTAGAATTTGGCAAAAAGACTTATTCTGAAGGTGTTGTTTTACTAGACGACAATAGTCTTATCGTAGGTAGTTATTACAAAGACGAGGAAACAAAGAATCTCCTCAGCGCTTCAACTCCCTATTTTTTAACCCTTAACGATAGCTTTGTTTTTACTAAAGCTCAACCAAGCCGCGAAGAAGAGGAAAATCACATGATTGTGCAAAGATATGGAAAGAATTTCATCTTCAAGCAGCTTTCTTTAAAAGACGACTCTACTCCGTATTATTTACTTATGCTTAAACAAGATCCAAATATTAACAAAGAGGATTTTGATTGTTTTTCTAATTTATTAACAGAGATCCTATATAGTTAACTCCTTTTATTTTTAATTTGCTTTAGCTAACATTAATAAAATTGAATTTTTATACTTATAATTAGATAAAAACTTTATATATATGCGATAAAATTTCTGATTTTAAAAACTGATAAAAGAGATAATCCCAATGATCATTTGTTCTAATTGTGGTGCGACCAATAACGAGGAGAGCGGTCATATTTGTAGAAAATGCGGCGCTCTGCTCCCAACTTCCCACAGAACTCCAAGAATTAGACTTGCTCATAGTAAAAAGGATAAAAAAGAAGTAAAACCTCAGAAAAGAACTCCTGATGAGAAAAAAGTTTCTAAACCTAAACTAGATCATTTAGACTTACAAGAGATCCCAAAACCCGAAAAATTAAACGAAGTTGAGGATGTTCTTATTGAAACCCAAACCTCCTTCGAATACGAAGATGTCGAAGAGTTCGTAGAAAGCGAACTGGAAGATGATGAAGAAGATACAGACGCTTTAAAAGAAATTACGCCTCAACCTTATAAAGGATCAATTATTGCGGATAAAGGAGTTTTCGGACCATCCCGACAAGTTAGGAGACGTGCTGATACAAAATCACGGGTCGCTTCAAAAACAACCGTATCCCCATCTGAAAAGGAGTCTGTGCTTTTAAAGCAAAAGCAACTAGAAGAAGATATGTCAAAGGTATTGTCATTTTTATCTAAAAAAATAACAGTTAAGCCGTTAGAATCTATAAAAAAACAAAAACAAGGTATTCAAGAGAAACCAGAAAAAAAAATACCTCCTTCCAGCATGAACGAAATTTTAAAGGATTTATTGAAGCTGGACCTACATATTGAAGCCTCCGCAATTATTAAAGGTGATGGTACGATTCTCGCTTCAGCAATTTCATCAAGAATTTCAGAAACTTTATTTGCAACAATTGGTCAGAATTTATCCATGATTGGAGATGATATTATCAAGGGCTTAAGCGCTGGAACCTTGTTGAACATTTCCATAAGGGGAACTGATGGAGTTTTAGACCTCGCGCCCATTGGTTCAAAAAAATCATTTGGAGATGACATGATTTTAATAATTCTTTCACATCCTCGCGTTAAATCAGGAATAATATATTTTGCTGTTAGTATCGTGAAAAAACAAGTAAAACAATATTTAGGATTATTAAAATAGATATACACTATCCTAATCTTATCTTATACTAACTGTTTTTGAACGATAACTCTATTAACTTCGATAGTTTTAAAATATTGTAAATTGATTCTTAATTCTTGCAAAAACGAATTAAAATTATCTATTCCTACTAATGGAACGTAATTTTCGTTAATTCTGATCCAATTTGATTCTAACGTAACCATAACGGGAATTAAGATAAATGGTAACCTTTTTCGAAAGTTAAATTTCATTCCTAATAGGTTCTGTATTAATTTTGATAGAATTTCAGGATTCTTTTTCAAAGCTATTACTCTTTGATATTGCAAATTTGCCGCTTTATTCATTGCACTGTAAGAATCTTTGCGTTTCCACTGCTTAGCATCTATTACCAATATATAACTTTGATAAATGCCAATTACATCGATCTCATATCTTTTTTGAGATGTTTCATATTTGAGCTCAGATTTATCTGAAAACCTAAAATTTTTGGTTGTTTTATAATTGTTTTGAGATAAAATCTCTTTGATTAAAGCTTCAAAACCGTCGCTGTTTAATAGATATGACAATTGATTAATGTCTAACTCTAAAAAATGAAGGCATCTCGTAATAAACACGATTTTATTTACTACTATGTAATGAACATAGTTTCCTTTCTGAATTGAGATAAAATCAAACTTATCTAAGAAATCGCGGAGTTCAAAATCGCTAAAATTTTTGAAAAATTCAATTTCTGATATCTCAAACCATATTTCGGTTACAGCTGAATCCGTGTCTTTTAATAAGTTGTAAATCTCTAAGAAAAAACTCTTTATCGACGGCGAAGAATAAACCCTAGACATAATGTAAGTTAAGTTGATGCTTTTAATAAAGAAAGGAGAGTAATGATATAATGATTAATAAAAAAGGTTAAGTACTAAGTATTTTAAAAAAATAAAACAAAAAGGGAAAAAAATAGAATTTAAGATTTCTTTAGTTTTTTACTTACAAGGATTGTAACGACGGAAAGAATGCCAATTAGAACGAATAGATTATATCCCGGGATTTTAAACTCAGGTCCATCGTCCCAAATCGGGAAATTGTCTTGAGAACTTGCCGTACCTGTAATATCATATGAAGTATCTCCTATACCGTCATCGTTAGCATCAACCCCAGGATAATCTGACCAATAATTACCTATTGTTCCATTATCCCATTGGTTATTATTCCCATTATCTTCAGCATTAGCGTCAAGATTATTAATAAATGTATTATTAAATATTAGATTATCATGGCCACCAGCATGTATCAAAATTCCAGCTGTATTGTTAAATATTGTGTTTCCCGATATCGTGTTATTATTACCATAAAATAATTCTATCCCCACTTCTCCGTTGGAATTTACATTGTTTCCCGAAATGGTATTATTATTAAAGTCTCCTAAATACATTCCCATTCTTGAGTTCCCTGTAATGTTGTTAAGGGATAGAATATTATTATTACCACTTAATTCAATGCCATATAGTCCAGTTCCATAGCCACCATTGTTGCATGCGGTGTTTCTTGAAACATTGTTATTATCACCACCAATACTTATACCCACAACTTTGTTATAACTCGCGATGTTTTCTGAAATGATGCTATAATTTCCCCCTAAACCCATTCCACTATTATTGTTATGATTTGCTGTGTTTTTGACAAAGGTGTTATTATCACCAATCATACTCATACCCGTATCGCTGTTATAACTTACGGTGTTTTCCGAAATGATGCAATTATTACAATCTTCTACCTGTATACCATAGTCGTTATAACTTGCATTATTTCCCGTAACGATGTTGTTATCACATGAATATATGTCTATTCCAATAAATGAATTATAAACCGTACAATTTTCAACCTTGAAATATACGCTTGAAAATTGAATCCAGATGCCAGTTCCCGAGCCTCCACCATCTATCACCAAGTCTTCTATGACATAAGGATCGGAATAGGTACCAGAGCCTGTGCATATTCCCGCAGTCACGGCATCAGTCCAATTATTGTAGATATGAATTTTTCCCGATACTTTAGAGATTTTCAAATTTTCGTCGTTAAAGTTAATGACATTGCTGAAATCCGACTCTTTATTAACCGCAGTAAAAATAGGATTACTGTTAATTATGAGTAAGGATGCGAAAACGATTCCAATCGTAACACAAATTATTTTATTTTTTCTTATCATTTTATTTCACCTAAAATTTTTGTTATTTAATCATTTCAATAAGATTTCTTTATTTTCTTACTTAAAACGATTGCTACAATGGGTAGGATGCCAAGAAGAACGTATAGATTATATCCCGGGATTTTAAACTCAGGTCCATCGTCCCAAATCGGGAAATTGTCTTGAGAACTTGCCGCACCTGTAATATCATATGGAGTATCTCCTATACCGTCATCGTTAGCATCAACTCCAGGATAATCTGACCAATAATTTCCTAATGTACTACTATTCCAATTGTTATTATTCCCATTATCTTCAGCATTAGCGTCAATATTATTAATAAACGTATTATTAAACACTAGATTATCAGAACAACCAGCGGATATCAATACTCCCGTGCCCGTGTTATCAATTATTTGATTTCCTTCAATAATATTTAGTCCACTCTGTCCATCAAGGAGAAAACCATAGTTGTTATATTTTACGAAATTTCTGGTAATGTTATTGGATAATGCGTTAGGGCCCGAATCGGAATTCCATAAATGTATACCATATCCCGAATTATTCACGACGTAATTTCCTGAAATTGTGTTGTTTGGTGTTCTCACAGAGATACCTTGGCTATTATAACTACAATTATTAGATAATACTAAGTTATTTGTACTGCTGGCTTGCATGTGTATTCCAAGCCATCCATTGAAACTAACAGTATTATTAACAATTTCATTATAAGAACTATTAGGGTCTAAACTAATTCCCTTATTCCCATTATTATTGACAGTATTTTCCATAATGTAATTATTACTACTCTCCATTAGATTCATGCCACATTCTGTATTACTATTAATAATATTCCCTTGAATGGTATTATTCTCACAAATTCCATCAAAAGTTATTCCTTCCCCATTAAATGAGCAATTGTTATTAATTAATTGTCCATTCTTTGTGTTGCTTAATAGAATACCGAACATATCCCGGATACTTCCCGAATCGTAGAGGGTACAATTTTTAATCATAAAGTACACATTGGAATTTTCAATTACGATGCAACTATCCGAACCGCCATCTATTACGAAATCCTCTATGACATAAGGGGAAGAATATGTACCATCACCGGTACATTTACCCGCCGCCTTAGTAGCAATCCAATTAAAACTTGGATTATCATCATCAATATAAATTGGTCCCGATATTTTTGAGAGTTTCAAATTTTGGTTGTCGAAATTTTCTGAATATTTATCGTTTATTCCCGCATTAAAACTGAGATAATTGGAAATTGTAGGTGATAAAGCGAATATGATTCCCAGCGTGATTAAAATCAGTATTATTGATTTTGCACTTGATTTCATTTGAATTACTTTTCTTCGCATTTTCATTTACCTTCTTTTTTTATCAAATTTCATTATCAATTATAATTATATTTATTGATAACGATCAAATTTCTATTGTTGATTATGGAATATAAAGATTATGCTGAAATTAACCAGTAAATTTTTACTTTTACCGGTAAAGTAGGTAATAATTAGGTTAATATCCTTTATATACATTTTAGTCTATTAGGGAACAAATCAATTAATATTTTTGCCAATTAGGTTTAGTGGGTAATCATGATATAATGATTAATAAAAAAGGTTAAGTACTAAGTATTTTTGAAAAATAAAACAAAAAGGAAAAAAATTATTTTTAATATTTCTTCAGTTTTTTACTTAAAGTGATTGATACAACTGATAGAATGCCAAGTAGAACGAATAGATTATATCCCGGGATTTTAAATTCAGCTCCATCGTCCCAAATCGGGAAATTGTCTTGAGAACCTGCAGAACCATTAATAGTATATGGAGTATCTCCTATACCGTCATCGTTAGCATCAACCCCAGGATAATCTGACCAATAATTACCTATTGTTCCATTATCCCATTGGTTATTTGTTCCTTCATCATAACCATTATTAACTAAATTCCCTTCAATCGTGTTACTGAATATAATATTATTTTTGCTGTCAGGTCCTAATTGAATTCCAGATTCGTCATTAAAGCCTATAGTGTTTCCTGAAATAAAATTATTACTGCTTGTTATTATAATCCCGTTTCCATTATTAGTTATAATATTATCTAAAAAGGTTTGATTGTCATGGTATACTTCTATTCCGATAGCGGAACTATCATTAACGTAATTGGCTATCACTGTGTTATTATGACTTTGCTCAACAAAACATATTCCCCATGTATTATTGTTAACAAAATTTTTTGAAATCCAATTATTATTACTGCTCCCATGGAAACCTATCCCATCGCCACTAGAGTGCTTAACGGTATTATTAAAAATTATTGTATAATTTGTATTACCTAGACCAATTCCGCCACCATTATTTAACATTATATTTCCTGAAACAATATTATTATCTGTCTCTAATAAACTGATCCCCACTTCCCCGTTGTGATTTGCAGTGTTTCCCGAAATAGTATTATTATAGCTATTAGCTATAATTAGCCCATTATCAATGCTCTTGCTTATGATGTTTCCAGAGATGGTGTTATTATCACTAGATTCTAAGTATATACCAATATAGTTGTCATGAATAATATTGTCAATTAATTGCCCATTATCAACATCTATTGCAAGTTTGATTCCTGTATCATCCCAATTATTTCCTGAATTGTAAAGAGTACAATTTTCAATATTGAAATACACATCGGAATTTTGTATCCAGATACAACTTCCCGAGCCTCCGCCATCTATTACCAAATCTTCAATAACATAAGGATCGGAAAATGTGCCTGAACCTGTACACCATGAATAAATACTCTCTGTAGCAGACCAATTATTGTCAATGTGAATCTTTCCCGAAACTGCTGAGAGTTTCAAATTTTCGGTATCTAAATTAATATCATCGCTATATTCTGCCCTTTTGCTGCTATTGCCCGTAATAAAACTAAGATTAGTGGTAATTACAGGTGAGAAAGCGAACATGATTCCTAACACGATTAAAATCAATATTATTGATTTTGCCTTTGATTTCATTTTAACTACTTTTCTTCGCATTTTCATTTACCTTCTTTTTTTATCAAATTTCATTATCAATTATAATTATATTTATTGATAACGATCAAATTTCTATTGTTGATTATGGAATATAAAGATTATTCTGAAATTAACCAGTAAATTTTTACTTTTACCGGTAAAGTAGGTAATAATTAGGTTAATTTCATTTATATTCGTTTCAACCTATTAGGGAACAAATCAATTAATATTTTTGCCAATTAGGTTTAACGGGTAATCATGATATAATGATCAAAGCGTCGTGTTGTAAAGAAAGTGGTATAAAATGGGATAAATTAAACATAAGTTTTAAAGAACAATTTGATTGATTAATATGTATAAAAAATGAAAAATTTAGATAAATGGTTTTTATTAAGTTGGAAGAAAGTAGCAATAATTATTATAGCTTGGATTGCTTCTGTTGTTCTACATAATCTTGTTTATGCCATCTTTTCTGATTATTTTAATGCGACGATCGGTGGAGACGAGCCTTTTTTCTTTTTGATTGCTATATTTGTAATTCCAACTTATATAGTAGTTTCAATTATCTATACAATAATAAATAAATTAAAAACTCCATAGATACCATCCAATAATCTCTATATTATTCAGAAATGTTTGAATTCTCGATTAACTTTTTAACTTCATTGAATTCCTCAATAACCCAAGTATAAATAAATTCTTTTAATTCAGCAATATTGTCGCTTTCAGATATTTTATCCTTTAAATCATTGTAAGGAAATCCAATTCTCGTATTCTGTAGGCGGGCAATTTCAAATCCAAACTTCAATAAAGAATAACTAACAAGCTCTCTTATGAGGGGTGCTGTTAGTATTTTAAGATTTGATGAGGTTACAAAACGAAAAACATCAAGAGTTACTTTTTCAGCGTCTTGTTCTGAAAGCTCGGTTTCTTTTCGTAATGAATTATATATACGGATAGGTTCAAATCTTTTTTTTTTAATTACTCCGGATTCTTTATCCTTGTATAACACTTCAGGTAAGGAATGAACGATTTTATTTTCAAACATAATAAAAAGTTAATTGTCTAAATAATAATTATTAAAAGAAAGTAATTATTTTAAAAAATTTTTATTTATCTTTTATTAAATCTTGTTAAAAACATTTTTTTTTATTTAAGGGTCTCGTCTTTATAGAATATAAGGTATGTTATAGAAAAATTATTTTTAATCTTGAAAATATTGATATATTAGAATTGATTTAGAAGAATTAAGAAAAATAAATATTTATCTTTTGATTTAATAATAGCCTTACTTTGCCTAATATCTTTTAAATCTTGATGATAATCGAAAAAACTTCAAATAATTATGTCGAAACCAAAAACAGAGATCATAAAGTCAATTGTTTTAAGTGTGTTTGACGACGATGGTCCAACTCCAAAAATATATTGGCCAAGTAATATGGACGAATCTTCGCGATTATTAATTGCAATGAAAACGATTAGCTTACTTATGGGCGATTCAATATATCAAAATAGTACATCTACAGAAGAAGTAAACTATTTTGGAATATTACCCTTTCCTGATTTAAAGTTTAATGGATTAACTTACTTTTTTCTAATTTATGATCCAAAAGCAAGAGGAAATGCTAAAGCGGCTACAATAACTGTGTTAATAAACGAGGAAGATAGGGTTTTTTTCTACGAAAATATGAAATATTTAAGAGTAATTATCGATAGTGCCGCCTCAAAAGTTCAATTAACAAAATCTTTAGAAGAAAATGAAGTTATCATAAATGAATTAAGAGAAGAATTGTTAGAATTTACAAGTGAAATAAAAGACCCATTTTCTTTAAAACGACAAATCAAAATTTTATTTACCGGTTTAGACAAGGCAGGTAAAACGGTTTTTCTTCTGGCGGTTCAAAAGCGATATTCTGAGATTATTAAAGCGTTACCGACCAAAGGAGTAGCAAGAACGGAAGAAAAGATATTTGAAGAACAAAACTCGACTATATCAATTTGGGATCTAGGTGGGCAAAAGCAATATCGCGAAAAGTTTCTCGAACAACGCAAGATTTACTTATATAACGTAGATTTACTCTTTTACATTATAGACATTCAAGATTCCGAAAGGATTGCAGAAGCAATAGAATTATTTAAAAAAGTAACAGATTCTCTACTAGAGTTAGACGAATTTCCTCCGATCGTTGTATGTCTAAATAAATACGACCCTGATATACAGAAGTCAAAAGAAATTAAAAATAATCTAAAAACTTTAAACGAAGAAATTAGTAAGATTTCTGGAGGGTTTTTCGTTAAAATTTTTGAAACCTCGATTTTTGACCATTGGTCTTTGATATCTGCTTACTCTTACGGACTTTCACAACTCAGTCCAAATAGAGAGTTGTTCGAAAACCAATTGAAACATTTCGCTAAGAAAATAAATTCTGATGCAATACTTCTGCTCAATGAAAACGGAATAATTTTGTCAAACTTTTCTAAAACAGGCATTTCCGAAAAGGTTTTTGAAATTTCGGCGCCGCATTTCCAGACGCTCTACAAAACATTTAAGGAATTTAAGTTACTAAAACAAGATTTCTTAATTTCTTCAGGAATAACAAACCAATCTAAAAAAATAATATTTAAAAAGATCCCCGTTGAAAAATACAATCTATATTTGTTACTCTTTATGGAAAAGGATTTAAATCTAGAAAAAATCGATAAGAATTTACCAAAATTCTCTAAAAATCTTAAGGATTTAATTCACACCTATATTTAAGAGCTTAATAAAAAAAAAATTAATAGGTAAGATATTCTTTTCTCTTTTTTTTGCTTGATCTAATTAAAAAAACTATCCCGATTATTACAATCCCTAATATAGAGCTAATTATTATAATAATGAGAAGATCTGGGGAATTAAAATTTGTCTCTAATACAGTTATTTTTACATCGTAATTAAAAGTGTAAGCGTCGTGGTCGTATGCTACTGGTGACGGAATGTGTGGGAACTCTGAAATGTAATCATATCCCGGTGATGCCCCCGGCATAAAAAACCAAGCGCCGATATTTAAATTTAACCTTAGATAATCGCTTTTTTTGTAGTAGTTTGGGTTTTGTGGTTCGCAAGCAATCCATCCAATTTCGGGAATATAATATTCGACCCAAGCGTGACCTAAAAGGGTTGAAGTTCCATTTGAACTAGCTTGAAAATTAAAGACTTGTCCGACTGTCGGTTGAAGATTTGAATCTGCTGATATCAAATATCCGGTTACTTTTCTGGCGGGAATCCCTTGAATTCTCAACAAAGTAATCATTAAAGTAGAATACTCGCTACAATCACCTAATTTATTGTCATACGCCCAAGATGCGCCTTTCTCTAAAGCGGGAAGACTTTCAGAGTAAGTAAGATAATCCGAAACCCAGCTGCTAATTTTTTGAGCCTTTTCGAGCGGATTATCACTAGGATCAACGATACTATTTGACGCAGCAATTAGATCGGGGTCGTCTCGCTCGTAATATTCTTCCGTATTGTTACAATATAAATCAAACATTTCGTCAGAAGTATTATAAGTTCCGATGTCTGAATCAAAAATAGAGCCAAATGTTACCTCGCTAAGTTTTATCTTATATTTTTGACTTAAAATAATAGTATCAGAAGTAACGCTACTTAGAGTAGCGTTAAATAAATCGTAAGTGTTATTGAATTTATCTAGCGAACCCATAATTAGAGAATCGGTTCCCGTTATTGAATTGTATAACAGGTTAGATTCTTGATATGGGGGACAATATTGGGTAACCGTCGAATTCGGTTGTCGATCGTTTAATCGTGCGACTTTAAAATAATAAGTCTGCGGAGATATTCGAGTATGTGTAAAGGTGTAGTTAAGTTCTACTTGATATGTAACGCTTTTACTAACTTCATAATTAGAGATGCCTTCAGCTGAAGCAATTGACATTAAGTTCATTGGAAAAAGAAAGATTAACAATAAAAATGCTATTTTATGAGTTTTCATATCTATTTACCTTTTTAATTTATTCTTAAAAATTCTTATAAAGAGTATAAAATTATCTATTTTTATTTTTACTGATATTCTTACTAAAGAAATAGATTATTAAGAAAGGATTTTTACTACTTTAGTATATTTTTTAAAAAAATTTGTTAATCTGTTAAGGGGAAAATACTATTATCTATAAGATTTTTTTAATTGATTCCGACAATGGGATCTCAATACTAGAAGCTACGTTTAAAGAACTAAAAAAAGATAAAATACCTAACGGTGTCATACCGGGTTTCTTCAAAGAAATAAACGATATTATTGATGTAATCCAAGCTGCTATGGTTAAGGGAAAAAATGGAAACGAAATTATTAGAATTGTCGAATCTGAAAACTCTACCATTATTATTATTTATCATCCCCTTTCAAGAATCCTATTTTGTTCAATTTCTGACGCAGATGATGATATAGATAAATTAATTGAAGTAAATAAAAAAATCACTAACAGATTTTGGAAAAAACACCAATCAGATATAAAAATCTTTAGAACAACTTCAGAAAAATCTAGATTTCAAACGATTATTGCTGATATCGAAAATTTGACCCGTGGAGGAACGATAGCAGAGGTTTTTCCAAAATTGCTTGTCGTAAAAAATGTTATGGAAAAGATTTTGGCAATGGGAATGATTAGCGAATATGATTTTCAAGTTGCTTTAAAATGCACTGGTAATGCCTCACCGCTAAGAATCGCGAGGGATTTAGGTAAAACGCGGAACATTGTTAACGAAGTTTTAAAAAGATTAGAGCAATTAGACATAATTAAACTTTAAAAAGTATTTTTCTATAGAATTTCTTTATAGTTAAAAGTGTAATGTACTTGGAGTTATCACTAAATAATAAGTTAAACCACACTCAAATAGAAAAAAATAAAAGGTTTCTATTTTTATCTAAATTACTTTATTATCAATTTAGTGGTACTTAGATCATGGAAAGTAATAAAAATATAATGGCAGTAGTAATTTCTCCCGCAAAAGACGCTCATAAACGCGAAGCTAAAGGGTTTTCCTTGTCAGAAATAAAAGAAGCTGGAAAAACACCTGAATTATTAAGAGCTTTAAATGTAAATGTTGATTATTTTAGGAAATCTAAGCACGAGCTTAACGTTGAACAGCTAAAAAAATTAAAACCAGTTAGCAAGAAAGTTAAAAAGAAGAAGCCTTATGTGTTCAAAGAAAAGAAAAGAACGCCTTTCAAACTAAAAGTAGAAAAAGTGAGAAAAAAGCCAGCTAAAGTAGAAAAAACCGAACAAAAACCTAAGATCACTAAAAAAGCACCTCCTCCAAAGAAAGAAATAGAAGAAGTAGAACTAAAACCCGCAAAGAAAGAGAAGAAAGAGAAAAAAGAAAAGTTAAAATCTGAAAAGACAAAATTGACCTCTTTAACAGGTTTGGGGCCTGCTGCTGCTAAAAAACTAGAGGAACTTGGAGTAAGTTGTGTTGAAGAACTCATTAAAGAAAATCCAGGAGAACTAGCACCCTTAATCAAAGGAGTTTCCGAAGAAAGATTAAGTAAATGGTGCGACGAAGGAAAAGAAATGCTGAAATAACGCTAAAAACAATAAATTTCTATGTCTTCACCTTTTTAAATGCATAAATTTTAATTAATTTTTTTATGCAATTTTCTTAAATGTTTATTCAATAGGGAAAATAAAAATTTTTATTTACCAAAACTATTTAGATGGTATATCAAATTATTTTATAACAAATTACAGAAATTATCTATAACCTGGTGACGAATGAATGGAATACAATTATTACAGCTATGAGAAGCTTGAAGGTAAAATCCTAGTTCCTAAGTTGCCTATTTGGTTTAGAGAAGTAGAATTTAATGGAGATAAAAACGAAGGAAATTTAACATTCCACTCTCAAAACGATTACGACGAGATTTATGGTTCTAATGCTAAAATGGAAATTCTTTGGGAAAAAAAAGAAAGAGATGGATTCTACTACGCCAAGGAAGTGCAGCAGTCAATAGAGTTATTTAATGCGATTGGATTTGTGATTACCTCTAAAGAAAATACATGGTTAAGGAGTCACGAATTTACTTTTTGGTACGGGCAGCGTACTAAAATGATGAGAAAGAGATATTACCAAGAAAAATGCATTCACGGAATCTTCTATTGCGATATAACAGAACGATTAATTAATTTACATACAAATATTATTGATAAATTTTATGATAATTTCAAACCGTTCGTTATTAAATCATATAACACGTTTATTTGCCACGAATAAATCTGGAATTTCATATACTTTTATTTAATTACTTTTTGAGCTAGTACGAAGAAGTTATCCTTCTTATTTGGACCACCCATCCTTTTAAATTCTAGGATGGTATATTCGTTTAACAATTTCTTTATTTCTTTTTTAGAGAAAAAGTGATAAAATCGTTTGTAGGTTTTTTTTTCAGCGGATAAAGTCCAAGGGACGAATTTATCTCCGTATTCATTCAATCCAAGTTTAATTTGAATTTTTCTATATTTTGGATTAAATAGCCTTTTTATCTTATCCTTTATAAAATAACTTCTATAATTTTTTTGATACTTTCGCCAAACTGTAAACAAAAAATATCCCTTATTTCTTAACAAATAGTATAATTGCGAAATTGCGTAATTAAGTTGAGTTTTGTCTTTAATATGATGTATAGTAGCGATTGAAAAAATGTTTTGAATAACATTAGGTCGTATTGGTAAAAATAAGATATCGCTTAGTATTAATTGGATGAAATTAGTACTATTTTTAGTAAGATTATTGTCAGACTTTATATTATCTCTAGCAATCTTTAAAAATTCGAAAGAATTATCAACTCCAATTAATTTATTATTAGGTTGTATGAACACGCTAAAATTTCTACCATTTGCACATCCTAAGTCAATATTATAGCCTGTAAAAGAAATTTCTTTTTCTTTTATCTCCTCTACAAATGTTTCTAAATCTTTCCAAGGTTTACTTCTCTTTTTGTGGTAATCTTTTGCTAGAAAGTTGTATAAGTCCTTTTCCATCGATTAAATTATTACTAATTTTTAATTTAAAAAATTTTATTAATTGTTTTAGCTTTGGTTTTTTTCAAATTCTAAATAAAAATAATATAAAAAAATAAAAATTATCCAATTAAATAATTAAACATTAAATAATTAAAACAATAAGATAATATTTGCTTTCTAGACATGAATTTCAATTTAAACTAACGAGCAATAGCAACTAAGCGGTTAAAAGATGGATGATATTGTAAAAATTTTAGAAAAGTTTATTGATCAAATGAAAGACGAAATCTATGAATCGTATGAGAAATGCTCGTCATACATTAATGATCTCATAATTTCAAAAAAAATTAATATTATGTTAGACATCAATACTGAACCAGAAGAAGTTATAAGAAAAACTATAATAACGATTATAAATGCTACAAATTCCGCGTTAACATCTATAGGCGTTTCTACAGATAAACTTTCATATGATAACGAACTATTTCGAGAAAGTTTTGAAGAAAATAGAAATATGTATTCTAATTATAATTCCTTTTTACAATTAGGTTTAAAAGATTACATTACTAGGCATCTATTGGCTATTTTCATCGAATATTTGACTAACATTGATAAAATTAAAATGGAAAACCTAGATCTTTTCGATTTATTACCTCGTGAATTTCTTAATAAATTGAACCAGTTCAAAAATGAAATTCAGATATCGGAAGATGCTAAAAACCGTTTTAAACTTTTCATTAACGAAATATGGAAGTACTTCGATTCGTCAAACTTAACTTTTATATTAACTAGTTTCGAAATGAAAGAGTCTATGGACGCGACATCTGAAGCGGATATATTGAAAATGCTACAAGAAGCTCGTATGGATAACATTAAAGCTTTAAAACAACCTGTAAATCGAATTCAAGACCAAAACCAACTTAATACAGGAAAAGAACAATCTTTTTTAGATTATTTTGTAACCTTCCCTAAATTAAGTCAATTTATTGTTGAAAAAATTGGAATCGATATAAACCAATTAAGTGAGATTTTAAAATCTTCCCAAGAACTTTTAGATTTGGAAAATCTGTTTTATACCATTAGTATTTTTAAAATGCTAGGAGTAGATATTCCTCTTGAAGCTAATGATATTATAAATATTGTAAGTGAATTTGTTAGTGGAAGAGTTTTTAGTACAGGAAAGTATCATATCCCAAACCCAGTTAGTATATTTTATGGGCTGTCTATTCTAACTGAAATAGATTTACTGAATAATTCTGATATAATTGACTTATTAGACATTGAGATGTTTCTCGAACGAGAAATCTCGAAATTCATGCCTGAAAAGTTGACACTAAATTTTTTTACTGTTTTAGGTTTAAGATTGTTAGAAAATAACGGAGGGATTATAACTGACAAAAGTTATTTGATTAAACCGTTAGTAAATCTTGATCTATTTAATTTAGACGAATTTAAACCATCTTCAGATATGTTTTTCTATTTAGCACTATTGAGATTATTAGATTCTAGGGTAGATTTTAGTAATTTGAAAGTTTTATATTTAGACGAACTAAAACAAAGGATGCTACCTAATGGTTCCATTAATGGCAGCATTACTGAATCAGCTAGAACGTTATTAATTTTTAGAATGTTAAACTCAAACGACACGGAGTTAAATCCTATTTCCAATTTATTAAATTTCTTAAATCAAAATTTAAGAGTATTTAAAAATACGCTCGGCACTAATTATTTTAATTGGAAAACTGATAAATTAGCGTTTAAAATTGAGCTTCGTATGCTTTTTTGGGCAATAATTGCACTCTCGCAATATATTTAAAAATATAACATGTAGATTAGATTTCGTTACTCTAAATTAAAAATTGTTAATATAAAATTTCTAACTGAAGGAGATATTTTATTCTCTTTTACTCCCTTATTCCATTTTTTAATTAGAATATTATTTTTGGTTAAATCTTGGATGACCTTTTGACCTATTTGAATCCAGTTGCCAATATCAATAAATGGAGCGCTTTCTCTTATTCCTTGACAATATTTAAGCCCTTTTTCGGTGTAGAATATTTCTATCTCGCTTTTTTTTGGATTTTCTTTATCCAAATCAATTAAGAGTTTGAAAGTAAATGGAAATGTCCTACAAAAGTTAGGTCTGAAATCGTAAATTGAGCACCTATTTTTTGTCTCATCGTAAAAGTAACATTGACCATTTCTTTTTTTAAGTCCTACAAACGCTAAACCTCGTTCCGTTTCAATAGGTGGAACAACCATCCTACTAATTTCCTTTGTGGTAGGTTTTTTATCAAAAATATAGAACCCTAAAATTTCAATTATTTCGTCTAAATTTAAGTTTAAACCATTTTTGATGCGAATAATATCTGAATAAGTGGTATTAACTAAAGTATCTAAATCAGTACAACATTTACCACAATGTACGCATTCAAATCTTAACCTTAAATCATTTGTAATATTCATAATTAATTAAAAAAAAAATAAATAAAAAATAGCTATTAATTTATTGTGTTGACGGTAGGTATAATAACTTGCTTCTTTATCAATCCTTCAATGCCATCTATAACAATATCTCTATTTTTTTCGTGTATAATTTGAAATATATTCTCCAAGAAAAATTCTCTTTTACTTTTAGCAATCGAATAGAGAACATTTAAAATACGAGTTTCCATCGAATTTAATTCATCCTCCTTTCTTAGTTTAGCGATAAATTTTGCGTTATTTATCGTAAATGTTTCTTTAAAGCATAATTCTACATATTTATTGATAATTGGGGGGAACATGACTTCAAATTCGTGGATAGCACCATCCCAATTTTCTATTTGTTCTGAAAGTTCCAACATTGCTCCTAAAGACAAATCAGAAATCACTTTTTTCAATCGGTCAGAAGCTCTTTCGGTAAGTATAAAAATGATACGTAAATCTTGGCGGTCACAGATCAAACAATAAAAATATTTAAAATCCAGTTCTAAGATTGTTCGACTGCCATCTTCTTCGTCAGATTCGACTAAATCCCCATCTTTTCCTCTTTTTCCTGCCATTTCTTCTCCAACTGTTATTATGGCTTGAATAAAACCAGAAAAAAGTTCCTTCTTATGCTTTTCTAGAATAGAATAGCTTTTAGAATAGAGTGGAATCCCGCTATATCTATGAATCGCAACGATTGCTTGAATATTTTGTAAATCCTTAAATCTTTGAGTTCTGGTTAATAATTCTGCTTCTCTTTTCCTTCTCCTTGGCAAAATCACATACGATCTCAAGCTAAGTACGCCTAAAGCACTAATAATTAGAGCTGAAATTATAATAATAATCCAAATCAGAAAAATAGGGAATTGTGGCTCACCTATAACTAAGAGAAATGAAGATTGCGTGGTTTTATATACTGTTCCCTCTTTTGAAATGACGAGATTGAATATGAAATTACCTTGTAAGTTTTCAGGCAATTCTACTGTGAGCTGATATGTACCGGGAATTATTTCTTCTAATTCTCCAACTCCATATCTCCATTCGTATAAAACAGTCGCGTTTTCGATAGGCTGATTAGTTTTAAGATCTAGCAATTCTATTTGAAGTACTAAAGATCCTCCTATTTCTGCCTTTATGGTTGGATTTGAATCTTCATGCCCAACTATATCAACATCAAATTCAATTCGCTCTATCAATATTTCAAAGCCAAATGTTTGGGTCCTATAATTCGGATGTTCAAACTTCAAATAAATAAAATTGATTCCAGATGAGAAATATTCTGGCAGACCTTCAATCGATGAGTTATACCAATTATTTATGTATTCTGTTAAATCCATTTCATAAGATTCGCTAATCCAAGTAAAATTTCCTCCCGAAATATAATTTTTATCTATGATTGACATCGCTTTGGCAGAAACATTAATTATGTCAAAAAAAGTAACTTCATGCAGAGTATTTTCCTGAATATTAACCGAATTAATAAAAACTGAAAGATCCACTGATTGTTCTATAATTTGAAATTGGTATCCATAATATTGTGGTTCATAACCAGTTGCTGAAAAACTAAAGTTTAGTTGGAATATTCCGATATTATCAGTGAATAACGTACTAAATTCAATGTCATAAATCCCATTACCAAGATTTTCAATCAAATAATATGAGGGATTACTTATACTAATATTAACCGTTGCACCATCAATTCCCTCGTCATCTAAAAGCGAATAATATTTAAATTTTATTGTACTATTTGCGTGCAACTCTATATTATAATCAGACTGAAGTCGTTGCACGCTAGTTTCCTCTCCAAGGTTAATTTTCAAAGTCAAATTATAATCTAAGAAACCTACTTTTGAAGATTCAATTAAAATCTCATAAAAACCATTTGATCCTAAATCTGATGTATCTAAAATGGTCTCATAAATTCCTAAACTAGCTTCTTCAAAATATACCGTTCCGGAGGTCCAATTATATGAAATTATTGCATTTAAAATGGGATTGTTATTTTCAGAATCTGTTAAATTTACTTGTACTGGTATAACATCCCCAATAAACGCGTCAGTTATTGAATCAGAAATTGCATCATTAGGTTTAATAAGTGAGAATGAACTCTCATGTATAACTAAAAAACTTGAGTTTAATCCTCCCAGAGCCGTCCCATTAGACCAGAATAGTGTATAATCGTATTGTCCTCCGGTTGTATTTAACGCATCAAAATATAATTCAGAAAAGAACACACTTCCATTTGACAACGGCGTTTGTGTTTCAGTAAACCACATAACTCCCTCTGGATCATAAATAGTTAAATTAACTTCTGTAGAACCAAGATTGAAGGGAACTTCATTACTATGATTAACTTGAGTTTTGATTATTGTCGATTCTCCTGTAGTAAATGATGTATGAGTCCATTCTCCTTGTTTTAAAAGTTTTGTATTTGATTGATTCAGGTAATTTGGAGAGGTAGCTTTAAATGACCACCAACCTGGGAAAAGCGCATTTGTCTTGTTGATTTTTAAAAATGAATCACCTACACTCCCGTTTTCAAAAGGACGAGAAAGAAGGGTTGGGTCTAGGGCATAGATAAACTCCCAATTCAGAGGTTTATTTATTAAAAATTCAAAATCCGAATACTGAGAAGGCATATAGAAATTATGATAGAATTCCCAATATATTGTGCCATTTTCTAGAATATAATAATTCAAACCTTCATTATTTAGTTGGTCTATTTTAGATGTAGTCTCTCGATATCCAAAAATAGAAGTATTTAGATTAAAACTTAAGGATGGAGATGTTGTCGTGAATTCGATAGATATGGGATTCAAGACCCAAAGATTATTTAATGATAAACTTGATCTTCCCCAGCTCGAATCATCAATAGGATAATTGCCATCAATTGTTAAGTTGATTCCATCTTGATTTGAATTTGCTAAAGTAGTTAGTACCAAAGAGACATTATCAAACCAAAATCTCTGTTGGAATAAATCTTCAAAACCTGAATAAGTAATAGATGCACCACTCATTATTCCAATTGAGATATTAAATTTTTGATTCATTTGAATGTTTTGAAAGATACTAGATGTATTACTCCAAAGTGCCATATATATTTTACCCGTGTTATGCCAGATTCCTCTTCCTCCGTCTGTGATATCTCTCAATCCCTTATTATAGACTATTTGATTATCTATTGCACAATATATATAAAATTCATTAGATGCTATAGCAGATTCCGCATAGTAATCAAAACTTATGTATCCATCAATTACTTCGCCTCTAGGAATAGTAATGTTTTGATATGATTCAACGTAATCGTTTCCATAATAGGCAGCAAACCTCATGCTATCAAAATAATCCGGATCTCTAGATATATTAGCTAATAGTGATAATTGTATCGCATTATTATCACTTATATTTCCTGGGAAATAATTATTAAAAAGACCATTATTGTTATAGCCCCAAGAAGATTCAAATAGAGAGTAACTTGTTGAACTTGAATTATAAAATTCATAATAATCAATATCATAACCATAATACTGAATAGTACCATCTGAATCTATAGATAATTTCAAAGTATCAGCATTAATCCATGGTGTATAAAAATCAGTTTCCACTCCAGTAAATATATATTTTAAAGTATTAGTATCATCATGGATAAATAAATAATCCCAATCAGTCTCAATTTCGATGCGTGAAAAATGTAAACGCATTGCTTTAGCACCAGATTCACTAATCGTACTATGAATTGTTGTGCGACTTAAATCCGCACTATAATTATGTGTGGGAGGTGGAGGAGGGTCTATATTACTCACCACAGGTGATAAATCTATTCTATAAGGCGCCCCAATATCAAAATAATCTGCATCACTTACCCATTCTCTAGTATCGTGTATGTCTTGAATTGTAAAATTTATTTCTGATGACTTCCAATCGTGAACATCATCTAGAAAATAAGTTAAATTAACTTCTTCTTTATTGGTTAAAGATACTTGTTGATCGTATTTATATAAATTGCCATAATCAGTTATATTTAAAGAATTTTCATTTCCTTCAAATAAAACTGGAGAATCATCAGCAAGTAAGGGTGTTTGGGAGAAATTATCAAAGTCTCTGTCAATTTCTGTAATATTATTGGAATTTAGAATGAGAAAACTACTCGAGAGAAAAATTAATAATATAATCATTAGTTCAATCTTTCTAAGAATTGAATATTTTCTTGTATATGAATTATGAGAAATAATTTTCATAAAATCCCCTGTTGTTAATTAAAACAATTATAAAAACTAAAATTAATAAATTTAAGTTTTAAGCTAGACAAAAGTGTTAAAGAATAGATGTATTTTTTAACAAGCTTCAACCTAAAATATAACGATAGGAATGCTAAATTAAACAACTATTCTATCCTATACTTAGTTAGGAAGATCATTGATGAATTCTGATTTTAGTATATTAACATAAGAGAGTTTATCTTCATTTGTTAATGAGTTTACTTTAATTCCCTTTTTAGTATAGTTATCTGGAGGTATTTGATCTATAAGAGAGATAATAAGAATAATAGCATTTTTTACAAATTCTTTTTTTCTCGTTCGTTTCAACACTTTCATTAATTCAATAAACGATTTATCTCTCCAAAGTTCTGCTGTTTCCCTGTTTGTATTTTGATTTTGAAAGAAATCAATAATACTTAGATAATAATCAAGTTCATAATTATCGCTATTATTTGATATGTTCATTGTTGATACGTTTATTATTGATATGTTCATTATTTTTAAACCGTTTTCTTAATTATATAACCTTAGAATTTGTTTTTAAATTAGATGAGAATCTTAGTTTTTTGTTGCTATGTTTCGTACATTTTCTTTTATTTAGTATCATTAATCTTCCTTATTTGGAAATTAAATCCCAATGTGCTCAAGTAAAAAATGCGTACTGGTACTTTATTTTCTTTTGTAATACTTAGATATCATTTAGCACGAAAGGATTTTGTAATAAAGAATAAATTTTAAGGTTTCTTCCGCTATAAATTTTCCAATTCCGGAGGGACATAACCATATGTGTCTAAGAATCTTTTTCTTACATCTTTAATGTTATAAGTTTGCGTTTGGGCGCCACTAGTCTCAACAACAAAAGAACTTACTATCGAGCCTAATCGACAAGAGTCTAAAAGGGTCATATCTAATATTAATCCCGTTAAAACTCCAGCCCGGTAACCGTCTCCGGCGCCTGTTGTATCGATAATCTTTTCAGCCTTAGCAATTGGAATTTCTACGCGGAATATTTTATCCGATTTGCTTTTATAGATAAGTTCGGAACCTTCTGAACCTTTAGTTTTAATAATAGTTTTGACAAGCTTAAGAAGTTCGTTTTCATTTAAATCTGTTTTAACCATTACTTGATTTATTTCATAAGTATTCCCAATCAAAATTTCTGATTTTTTTAAAATATCTAATAAGATATTCTTAGGAAATAATGGAGTTATTTGACCCGGGTCGAATATCATTGGTATTTTTAATTCTTCTAGTTGTTCGGAAAAATTCGTCATAGCTTCAATACCTTGGGTCGAGTTTATTGCGTATACATATTGTTCAGGATTTTGAATTTTTTTTCGTAAATCGATATTTTTACTCTCATCTAAAGCGCCTCCGTGAAATATTATCATCTGATTAGCCTTGATATCGTTTACAATATAACAAGCCGCTGTAAAAAGTTTTTCGCGAACATCTACATTAAGTTCGATGTTTTTAAACTTTGTTATATGGTTTTTATAGCCTAAGCTTTCAAAATCCTTCCCAACTGAACCTAATAATGAAACCTTAGAAATGTTAAGTAATCCAAGGTTAAAAGCAATATTACCTGCAGTACCACCGTAATGTTGAATACGGCTGTTAGCAGTAACCGTGCTCTGGTATTCTTCTTTTTCGTGATCAATAGAAACTGCGTTGACAAAATTCTCTTCAAAAGTCATAATATAATCAAAAGCTAAAGAACCCAGAACAATGATTTTATCTCGTTTCATAAAGAAATAAACCTTTTAGTATAATTTAGCAAAACTATATTATTATAATCCTTAACATGTATTAAATATTTTATAAATTAAAGAACCTATCAAATCAAAGAGTTTTACTTTTAAAGTATTTTCAATTCTAAGGTATATATGAAAGACCTAATAAAGTCAATTGAATCCTTAAAAAATAGCGATATATCAAATGTCATAGATACTCGCATTAAGCAATTTATTTCTGTTAAAAAGAAAGGAATTTCTGAAATATTTAAAGAACTATGTTTTTGCATAATGACAGCTAATTGTGGGGCAGAGAAATGTATCGAAGTAAACGATCAAATAGATAAAGGATTCTTGAATCTGTCGAAAGAAGAATTAGTTAACAAATTTAAAGAATTTGGTTATCGCTTTCCAAATATTAGAGCAAAGTATATTGTGGACGCTCGAAACTATATCTCCGAGTTAGAAAGCATAATAAATTCTAATTTAGATGAAATTAAATTAAGAGAATGGGTTGTAAAAAACGTTAAAGGTTTAGGATATAAAGAAGCGAGTCATTTTTTACGAAACATAGGTTATAAAAACTTAGCAATAATTGACTTCCATATCGTTGATCTTTTAGTGAAATACGATTTAATAGATAAACCTAAATCTATGACCAAAAAGAAATATTTAGAAATTGAGAATGTTCTCAAACAAATTGGAAGAGAATTACATCTGGATATGGCCAAGTTAGATCTATATTTATGGTATAAAGAAACAGGAAAAGTGCTAAAATAAACTTCAAATTACTCTATTAAATTATCTAAAGGTAAATCTAAATCTATTTCAGCGTTCTTCAGCATCTTCATAAATTCAATGGTTCCAAGCTCATTTATCATTAATTCCAGCAAATTCTGGTATAGAGCTTCCAAATTATCTTGTCCAATTTGAAAATAGATGTTCTCTTGAGATAGATTAATCTTTAAAACTTCATAAAGCCCTTGAATGCATTCCTTAATATTTTCAAAATTAGTTATTGCTTGTTTCGTCGATTCGAATACTTCATCTATATTTTCCATTTTTTATCCTTACCTCTAATATGGGATAAAAATTTTACATTTAAAAATTTCGGGATATTTAAAGAATTGTGTGATCAAGCAACAAACCAACTAAAATTATAAATTTTTTATTAAAACTTTAAAACTCAAATATAAATAGATTTAATTTTTTTACTTATTTAATTCACAAAGAATTGACTTTTTGAATAAACATCAACTTTTATCGTAATTAATCAACTCTAAACACTTATGAATGTGCAAAAGGGATTAATAAACGCAATTGTTTACACAGAGATACACGACGCGTTAGGACCAAATCCTATTTATTGGTATCCTTCTAGTTTACCAGAAAACATTAGAATGCTAATTGGAATTAAAACAGTTACAATCCTTACAGGAGATCAAGGAATCACACCAGAATCTCTCTTTATTATCCCATTTCCATCTTTAAGGTTAAAAGGGTTAATAAGATATATTGAAAGGGAAGATGAAACCCGAAGAGGGGGGTACGCTAGGTCAGCTATTACTTTCTTGTTTAAAGAAGAGGACGATGTTATTTTCTATAAATATATGGTTTACATTAAAGCCCCTTTCAACGAAGCAGCGAGAAAAATTATAGAATTAGAAAACCAACAGGCTGATAGTGAAAGAATTTTTGAAGAGATAAAATTATTAGGAGATAGCATTAGTAAGCTACTCGAAGATTATAGAAGTAAAGAGATTTCTCCACTCTCTAGTGAAGAATTTCCCGAACATAGAGATAAAAAAATAGAAAAAGTTAAGTTTAAACTCAAATTAGTTGTTGTAGGAGACCCTGGGGTAGGAAAAACATCAACAATTCTACGATTTTCCGATAATGCATTTCTTAGAACTTACATTCCTACCATGGGAGTTAATATCACGGAGAAAAGCTTTCGCGTTAAAAAAGACGTCCTTGAAGTGATATTATGGGATATAGCAGGGCAATCAAAATTCCAAACGATGAGAAGACACTTTTATCAAGGCTCAGAAGCTATTATACTTATTTTTGATTTAACAAATCCATTAACTTTTAGAAGTATAAAGAATTGGTACGATGATGTAATAAAGAATATGGATAAGCAGCCTAAAATGATAGGTTATATTTTTGGAAACAAAAGCGATTTGGTAGACGAAAGAAAAGTTCAAGAAAGCGAAGGGTTAGCATTAGCTAAAGAGTTAAATCTGGAATACATAGAAACCAGCGCTTTGACAGGAAATAACATTGAAAACGCTTTTTATAAAATAGCAGAAGCAGTAATTGATACGCATTTAGAAGAAACTTAAAGGTAATAAATATGAATATTGAAGAAGCGATATATAAAAGAAGAACTATAAGAAGATTTAAACAAGATCCAATATCAATTGAAACCCTAAAAAAATTAATAGATTTTGCTCGAGTTGCTCCAATGGCCCGAAATGTTCAAGGTCTCGAGTTTGTTATAGTTGAAAATAGTGAAACAAGAAAAAAATTATTTAAATTAATTAAATTTGCCGGTTCTTTACCTGAAGACCAGCGAACTCCAGAATCCGGAAGGGAACCTACAGCGTACATAATAGTACTTGTTAATACAGAAATTAAACCCTCATTTTTTGATTTTGATGTTGGAGCAGCGGTAGAAAATATATTATTAGGTGCAGTTAAATATGGAATAGGGAGTTGTTGGATGGCTAACATTAAAGTCAGAAAAATTAAAACCTTATTTGAGGTTCCAGATCAATATCAAGTTAAACACGTAATCAGCTTAGGATACCCTGATGAAGAATCATTCATGGAACCTTATGAAGATTCATATAAATATTGGAAAAATCCCGATGGTACTATGCATGTCCCAAAAAGAGATTTAGATGATATAATTTTCAAAATATATTAAATAGAGAGAAAAAAGTAAGAAATAAGGAGTCATAGCTAACTTAGAAAAATCTTTTAATAATATCAACAAAATTAAACGTAATTATTTTAAGCTCCTTTATTGATACTTTGCTGCTCTAGAGTTGTTTTTTCTTATATTTATTATGTAATTCAGTAATTATAGCGTGAAATGCTGGAGTGACTCCTTTACCTGTTTTTGCAGATGTTCTATAGTATCCAAGAAATTTTCTTTTATTTACTAATTTCAAAATATTTGCCTTATCTAAACTCTCTTCATCAACCAAATCAACCTTATTTCCAAACACTATTATAGGAATATCTCCACAATACTGTTTGATATCATTGTGCCAATTAGTAATATGTTTAAAGCTTTCTCTACCAAGCTCATTTTCTTCAAGAGAATATACAATAATAGCTGCTCTACTATCTTTAAAAAACGATGGTCGTAAGAAATGGAACTCATCCTGGCCAGCTATATCCCAGAAGAACAACGTGATTTCATCTTTATCTATTATATCATTATATTTTGAAAATTGTGCTCCTATGGTTTTGATGTAATCTTCTTTAAAAGAGCCCTTTGTGAATTTTTTAATTAGAGAAGTCTTACCTACCGCGCCATCGCCGATAATCGTAATTTTAAAAACATATCTAACTTTCGTATCTTTCATTGAATTTACCTTTATAGTTTGAATCAAATTCTATACTAATGAAACATAAGCATTTTTTTTTATATAAAATTTTCTTTATATTTTATTTATTAGATAAGTTTTATTTTATTGGAATAATTTACGGAGAAAAATAGGAAATAAAATGTGTTTTTTACATATGAATTTATAAAAAAAGCTAAATAAATTAAAATAAAAATAAAAGAAATTAAAGAGGGTTCAAAATGGAAACAAAAACAGAACAAAAAATGGAAATATTATTCGGGTTTTTTGGCACCTTAATAGCTAGTATCTTAATAATATTAGCAGCCTCTATTACTCCAGGTTATACTCCATTGGAAGACACGGTTAGTTCATTAGGTTATGGAACAGCAAAATCATTGTTTAGTATCGGTTTTGTCATCGCGGGTTCTTTAAGTATTCCTTTTTATCTCTATCTGCAAAGGGAATTGATAAATATTAATGAAAAAATTAGAAAATTAGCTACAGGAGTGTCAATATTCTCCAGTGTTAGTATTGCCTTAGTTGGAATAATCCCAGATGAAACTTATATAGATGCTTTTTTAGCGTTTCATTCATTCGTAGCATATATTAGTTTTACTGGAACTTGTCTCTATATTGGTCTATATAGTTTTTTAATGTACAAGGGTCCCACAGCAACATCATATGCAGGCCCCATATTTAAAAGATATCTTGCTTATTTTGGTTTTTTCATTGATATTTGTTTCATTCTTCTTGTAATAACTGTAGCTCCGTTAATAGAATGGATTGTAACAATTTCAATAATAATATGGATTTTAAAAGACTGTTCGATTTTTATTTGGTTATAAAATATTTTATTCCATATTAATAAATCGATTCCAATTAGAGAAAATATCAATTTGTTATTAGTCTAAGGCAATCCTTTTTATTATTTTACCCTTTTTTTCAAATGGGA
>JAHLWS010000061.1 GCA_019057795.1 Promethearchaeota archaeon
ACCAAGGGTTTGAAGAAGAGTTCCAACGCTTTTTAATGGAGACAAACTAGAACTAATAAGATATCTCAGGTTACTCCCAAAATAAGGGAAGACAAACAAAGCGAAAACAAATATTCCTATTGTAATCCACATTATTTTAGATCCTTTCCTCCCCCCTCCCCCACCCAAAAATAGGCTGCTGTTTCTGCGACTCATGCGATACCCTCCTCTCCTAAACGACCTTAATAAAAGCGTTTGAAAATGCTTCTTTCTCTTGAATAGCAAAATTAAGATACTTATTTGGGGGCCTCTTATCCGCCTGATAACGTAGAGTTAACATGTATATCATCGCAATTGAAAGTAATATGCTCGAGAGTAGTATTATTATCGAATCAAAATTAACATACAACGCTAATAACGCACTAACGCCTACATAAGTGTATAACGTACCAACTACTAGAAAGATCCAAATAGCGACAAACGATCTCCTTTCGTAAGTGTTATTAATAAACTTAGTGTATTGTTTTTGTAAAACGCTATTATTTTCGAAAAAACAACTTCTACATAATAATTGCTGGGCGGTTGTAATTGAATTATTTCTAAAAGTAAGGTTTCTACATCTTACCATTTCTAAATCGCCGATGAAGCAGTTTTCAATTACGATGTTCTGCGAATTTATTATCAAAAGTCTAGAAATATTAAGATTTTTAAAAACGACATAGATCTCATTTGCTTTTATCGAAATCCCCACGCAAACATCACCTAAATCGTCGATTATAACGGGCGAATCTTCAGTTCCTTCGCCCTTCAACCCTAAGGTTTTTTTTAAATTCTCGAGCGTTTCCCTTCTTAATACATATTTTATTCTTTTTTTATTCAACTTTTCTAACACTTTTAACCATCTTAAAATTTATTTAATTGCTTTTAATAACTCTATAAACTCGTTATATTTAAAAGGAAAAGTGCGACAAGAAAGTCTTATGTCCGAATACAGAGCCCTCCGGAGCTGCTGCGTTTAAGTGTCTTACTAATTATTGTAAGCGTCATCACAAGCAACTAGATGGTTTCTCCGGGTCTTGCCCAAGTTTAATTTGAAGGCTCTCCGTTTATCGGAACCTAATGTTCTATGAGATGGAAGGGTTTTCAACTCAGTCACCATCCTGCCAACTTTATATCAAAGTCTCGACCGCATATAGTGGAGGACTATAATAAGTAAATGACTTGAGTTGCTTACAATAACTAAATTTTTAGAATGTAGTATTTCCAAAGAGCTTTTTGGGAGAAAAAATTATATATTAAAGTTAGTAGAAAAAAAATTAAACATTTAAGTAAAAGAATGGTATATCAATTGTCTGCTCTTAAATTTTCCTTTTAAAATGTAATTCTGACATAAATATTAAATACAAATTTAACAGATTTAATATTATTCACTTACTAATTTTTAAGAATTCGAACAATGAAACTCACAAACCTTACCATTAAAGATTTAATCACTCCAGAAGCAAAATTAACCTTTCTGGTGGGCGCAGGGTGTTCCATTGATGCCCCCTCCTGCTTACCATCAGGGAGACAAATGATGGATGCAATTATTGAATACACATGCGCTGAATCAGAAATCAAGAAGATTAAAGATCTTAAAGAGCTTCGATTTGAATCTTTAGTGGAAAGCATAAGACAATACATAGATCCCATGCTTAGATTTATTGATTATTATGGACTATGCGTTACACCAAATCTAAACCACTTCTTTTTTGCTGAGATGATTAAAAAAGGACATTTTGTTATGACAGCCAATCTAGATTTCTTAATTGAGTATGCACTTAAGCAATCTGGGGTATCTAATGATGAAATCATTCCTGTAATAACGAGGGAGGATTTTGAAAAATATACTAATCCGTATGAATTGTTTAAACATGGTAAAAAAGCTGTATATAAAATATATGGGGCAACTAAAAATGTCATTACAGGAGAAGACACAAGAAACTCATTAATTGCATCCGTTCAGGGTATAGCATATTTAGGAGATGGAAAAATTTCACCTCTTGAACCATTTAAACGACCATTACTTGAAAAAATCACAAAAAATCGCTCATTAGTTATCATGGGTTATTCTGTAAGTGATGATTTAGGAATCATTCCTATTTTAAAAGTTCTAAAAATTGTTCAAGATGTCATTTGGATTTATTATGTTCACAATGATAAAGGAAAAGAAATAATTTATGAAATTGAATTAAACACAGATTTATCAACAGACTATTCAGATAAGCTTACTCAAATTCTTTCAGATATTAAACGAGTGACTAATGTTGATCATGTTTATCGAGTAGATGTAAATATTACAAGAATGATAAATGAATTATCAAAAGCAAGAGTATTGAACCGTGAAAGCTTTCTTATTAATCCATTAAGCTGGTTTAAAAATAATATAAAAGAACAAAATGAATTAACAAAATATTTAGTTGCTTTTCAGCTTTACTTTGATAATTATTTCTATGATGACGCATTAAGATGTGCGGAAAATATACTTCATATCATTGATAAGTATGAGGATAAATTCAATAAAGCATATGTACTTAATACCATTGGAAGCATTTATCAAAGTCAAGGGAACTATCCAGAGGCATTGAGACGATATAAAAAGGCATTACAAATCAACGAGCAATTAGGAGATTTGAACAGGATAGCTACTGTTCTTAACAACATCGGAGAGATTTATAAAGCACAAGGGAACTATCCAGAGGCAATAAGACGATATGAAGAGGCCCTACAAATAGTAGAGCAATTAGGAGATTTGAGCGGGAAAGCTACTGTTCTTAACAACATCGGTTCATTATTATATAATAGGGGAGATCTGGCCGGGGCATCGAAGCAGTACGAGGAGGCATTACAAATCGACGAGCAATTAGGAGATTTGAGTAGGATAGCTACTGTTTATAACAACATCGGAGAGATTTATAGAGCACAAGGGAACTATCGAAAGGCATTGAAGTACTACAGGGAAGCGTTAAAAATTGCCGAACAATTAGGAGATTTGAGCGGAAAAGCTACTATTCTTAACAACATCGGTTTATTATTATATAATAGGGGAGATCTGGACGGGGCATCGAAGCGATACGAGGAGGCACTACAAATCGACCAGCAATTAGGAGATTTGAGCAGGATAGCTACTGTTCTTAACAACATCGGGGTGATTTATAAAACACAAGGGAACTATCCAAAGGCATTGAAGTACTACATGGAAGCGTTAAAAATTGCCGAACAATTAGGAGATTTGAGCGGCAAAGCTATTCGTCTTAACAACATCGGAGAGATTTATAGAGCCCAAGGGAACTATCCAGAAGCATTGAGACGATATAAAGAGGCATTACAAATCGACAGAGAAATAGGAAATCTGAGTGGGAGCGCGACGCGTCTTAGTAATATGGGGATTATATATCAAACTCTAGGATACTATTCCAAGGCTTTAAATTTATATAACAAGGCACTCCAGATTTATAAAGGATTAAGAAATTTATCCGGTACAAGTATTGTCCTTGCTAATATGGGGTGTATTTATCAAGATCAAGGAAAGCATTTACACGCTCTAAAGCTTTTTGAAAAGGCATTAAAAATTAACGAACAATTAGGAGATTTGAGTGGAAAAGCTATTTTGTTAAATCAATTCGGAGGTATTTATTATGAACAAGAGAAATATTATGAAGCCCTAAAATATTACAAAGAATCGCTTATGATTTTTAAGCAAATAGATATGGAAGAATCACCAAATGTCATAATCATTAAAAAGAATTTAGAATTTATTAAACAAAAAATCGGAGAAGAAGGTAGAAAGTAATCATGGATATCGAAGATAGTACTATTGGCTATTTTGAGAAATTATTTTCAAAAGAACCTTTAACTATAGATCAGGAATTTGTAGACCAATTATATCAGTGCTCTAAAATTTTTACCAAGAAATATGAAGAAGAAAATAAACTGTATATCTTTGTAATAATGCCTTTTGGAGATGATGAGCTCACTAAAAATTTTGAAAGATATATTAAAGAACCTTTAGAAGAAGAAGGTCACTCAATTGAGAGGGTCGATGATTCTATTAGAGCTACATCTATTATACGAGACATTATAGAACATATTAGAAATGCTGACATCATTATTGCAGAATTAACTGTAGATAACATGAATGTTTATTATGAACTAGGCAGAGCTCATGAAATAGAACAAATGGTTGTTCAGATTTGCCAACAAGAACAGGAACTTCTACCATTCGATATTAGGGGTGTTCGAACTATTAGATATAAAAATTCAAAAGAGGGATATGAAGAGCTTTTTAGAAAAGTAAGAAGATTTATAAATAAAATATAAAGTTAATTAGCTATTTGATTGGTATATCAATTGTCTGCGCTTATTTTTTCCTTTTAAAATGTAATTATAAAATAAATGTTAAATTAAACCTTACCAATTTAATTCTTAATTAAAAAATATTTTTGAGAAATCTAATTAATGAAACCTACAAATTTGACAATTAGGGATTTAATTACCCCAGATTCGAAGCTAACATTCCTTGTTGGTGCAGGATGTTCCATTGATCCTCCGTCGTGTCTACCAGCTGGACCTGCTATGATGAATGCCATTATTGATTATACCTGTGCAGAATCAGAAATCGAAAAAATCAAGAAATTAGATCAGCTTCGATTTGAGGCGCTCGTGGAAATTATTCGAGATCGCTTAGATCCAGATCTAAAAATTATTGATTTTTATGGATTATGCGATAAACCTAATATTCAGCATTCCTTTTTAGCGGAAATGATAAAAAAAGGACATTTTGTTATGACCACGAATTTTGATTTTTTGATAGAACAAGCCCTTCTTCAATCAGATGTCTCTAAAGAAGACATTAAAGTGGTAATAACTAAGGCCGATTTTGAGAAATTTAATAATCCAAACGAATTATTTGAGCAAGGAAAGAAAACAGTCTATAAAATTCACGGTTCGACCAAAAACATAATTTCAGGAGAGAAAACAAAAGATTCATTAGTTGCTACTATTCAGGCATTCGGTTCCAACAAGGAAGGTGAAAATATCTTTCAAATTGAACCATTCAAACGACTATTATTTGATAATATCTCAAATGAACGCTCTTTGGTTGTAATAGGATATTCCGGGAGCGATGATTTCGATGTAGTACCCACATTAAAAGTTTTAGAGAATCTTAAAAATGTCATCTGGATTAACCATATCCAAGATGATAATGATCGAGAACAAATTTATGAAATTGATAAAAGTACAAGTCAATCATTAAAAAAATTAGGAAAGAAATTTAAAAAAGTAACTCAGATACTTTTCGAAATATGGCAAATGAACAATGCGGAACATATTTACCGTATGGATGTAAACACATCCAGAATAATCTCTAAATTAATGGAAACTAAGCCAAAACTAAGTTTAGATAATTTTTCGATAAATGCTATGGATTGGCTAAAAAAAAATATTATGTTACCAAGTGAGATGATGAAGTATGATATACCTTATAAAATATATTGGGATTTGGATATTTATGATAAAGCAATGATATGTTCAGAAAACTGTTTGAGAATTGCTGAAGAATTAGGAGATTTGAGCGGGAAAGCTACTGTTCTTAACAACATCGGAAGAATTCATGATGAACAAGGGAGATATCCAGAGGCATTAAGACTATATGAAGAGGCACTCCAAATAGCAGAGCAATTAGGAGATTTGAGTGTGAAAGCTGCCGTTCTTAACAACATCGGAAGAATTCATGATGAACAAGGAAACTATCCAGAGGCATTGAAGCGGTACGAGGAGGCATTACAAATCGACGAACAATTAAGAGATTTGAGCGGGAAAGCCACAGATCTTAACAACATCGGGTCGATTTATAAAGCACAAGGGAACTATCCAGAGGCTGTCTCGACTACCCATCTGACACTGCAGAAGAAAACCCATGTATAGAAATAGATGGGAGACGAATCAT
>JAHLWS010000062.1 GCA_019057795.1 Promethearchaeota archaeon
ATGTGGCAGATCTTGATACCGGCTTGGCGGTCATCGATGTTTCCGACCCGACAAACCCGGGAAAGCCCGTATACGAAGACACGAGCCAACATGCTCATGGCGTTTACGTGAGAGGAGATTACGCCTTTGTGACATCTGCTTATTCGGGCTTGGCGGTCATCGACGTTTCCGACCCGACAAACCCAGGAACGCCAGTCTACGAAGACACGACCGGAAGAGCATGGGATGTTTTCGTGAGCGGAGATTACGCCTACGTGGCAGATCTTTATTCGGGCTTGGCGGTCATCGACATTTCCGACTGGACTGGAGGAGCAATTCCATTTGGTAATTTTTTCTTGATAATCATTGGATTTAGCGTAATTTGCTTAATTTTTACCAAAAAACGCCAAATTAATCGTGGAGCCAGATAATAAATCAACAATCCAACAAATTAGTGTTACTACCTTTTAGGTGTTAAAGATTTTTTTTTTACTTATTTTATTATTATTTAGTCAGATACTGATGTAATGTATTAAAAGAAAACCGAAAAATGTTTTTTTTTCATTTATTACTTAAATGTATATCTTTTTCCTTTTTCAGGCAAAATTACTTTTCCAGATAATCCAAATTCTTGAAATGTTTCGGGATGTTCCGTATGTACGGGTATTATATTTTCGGCATCAATTCTTTGAAGAAAATCTATTAAATCATCAACACTACAATGACCAGACGAATGAATTGTCTCACTCTTCGAAATGTTAAACCTCTTAAGCCATGCGTCTAATTTTTCTTCTTTAATTTTCATCGCTTCACTAAATGGATCTGTAGTTGAGTTTAAAAAAAGTGTCGTTCCTGGTTTTTGATTTAGATCAATCAACTCACTTAACATAAAATCATCGAGAAAAAGTAAGTATTTATCGGGTTCATTTTTGACGTCCTTATAAGATACATAATTATCGATGTTAAAAATGTCATTCTGATATCCTTTATAATCTGCGGATTCGAATTTGCCCCAACTTTTTCTGGGTAAATATACTACTAAGTTTTTATCGCTATAATTGGGAAGGTCGTAATCTTTATAATATTGTTTTATAGTATTTCCCTCCATATCATCAAGGCTCATTCTAAAACTATCAATAAAATGGAATATCTTAGGACTAATTGCGAACCTTCTATCGAATTTCTTAGCGAGTGAGTAATATAATAATATTCTATCAAGGTTTCTGGAGGGAAACCTCACAAGGATTAATCCCGGGTGGTTTTGTATGATACTTTTTGATCGACTTTTTACGTCATTTTCAGATTGTTCATCATCATGATAAGTTCCTTTCCTGTAAGATTCAACATTAGGAACTCTTGTACCTTCCGTAATTATAGCTATAGGATTGGAATTTCGAGCATGTGTAATGAAATTATTCACCCATTCGGAATGGAATCCATGTCTTTTAAAATCTCCCGTATAAATAACACTTCTCCCGTTGTATTCTACTATATACGAGCATGCTCCGGGAATAGAGTGATCTGTTTGGTATTGTGTTATTTTAATCTCGCCCTTAGGAGAGTTAAAATGTATTGACTTGCCATCTTTAATTATATTAATTGGTCTCTTCGTTTCTGCTTGTGGGTAATCTGGGATCTTTGCTCTCTTATAATCAACTTCACAAGCAGCATTCTTTTTTTTTTTAGGAACCATTTTAAATAATTCATAAAATTTTAAAACTTGGGGCAGAAGGTTGTCAGTTGAAGTATCAGTGAGATGCTCTATAATAGTTTTTGACATCCAATTCAAATAAATCGGTGTATTTTGCTTTAGAAATCCCATAAATTTATAATGGTCCATATGTGCGTGCGTAAGAAAAAACGCGTCAACAATATTTTCATTAGTAGTAATAATTTTATATGGTTCTGAATTTAAAATATCTGAAAATGGCGTAATTAGATCGTTCCGGTATAATTTATTAATGGAGGGTATAAGACCTAAGTACAAATAATCAATGATTCCATTTAATTTGCGTGGATTTAGGAATTCTGAAAAATATTTTTGATTTTCACTAAAAGAAAGACCAAAGTCAAAGAGAAACTTTTTATCTCCAATATTAATGAAGATTTTATTTCCTCCAATTTCGTTAATTCCACCAAAAATTTCAAGATTCATTTTTACATTATGGATAAATGAATTGTAGATATAAAAATAATAACCCTAAATAGAATCATAAAACAATTGAGATATAAACCTTTACTTTATGATTTCATTTGATATTAATTAGATTCTTTTGTATAATTAGACAGAGAAGTTTTTTTTAAATTTTTTTTTTCCATTATTGAATTAACTAAATATAACATTAAGATTACTAAATTTATTAAAAAAATAAAAGAAAGGATTATTTAATCGAAATTTATTTCACATTGGCTGCAGAAATTGGTTTTAATAGGCAATTTCTTGCCACAGTTTGGGTAGAATTTGCTATCAAGGTTTTCCGTGATAGAATCGTTGCTCTTTGCTTTTTATGTAGAAACTTATTTTTTCACTTTCTCAGGTTTCTTTATTCCATATCGACCAATAACAGCAAGGATAGTTCCAGTAAACGCAAGCCCTGTATTATATGTAAACAAGCTGTACATTTGAGTCAAAATTGTTTGAACGGCAGGGCTGACGCCAATGCCCGAGTATCCCAAGATCCAAATACCTACGTAAAAGACTAACCCTAACATTCCAAAACTCGTGGCAACCATAATGATAATTTTACCTAATCTAATTTGGTCAATCAATATCAAGATAGCTCCTACGATAACAGAATATCCCCCATAAAAGGCAATGTACTCTAAAACAGTTAGTATTACGGCTACCAATGGCATAAATTCTGGACTAATATAAGAAGATACAAGATTAGCCAAATAGACGTAAAACACGGCGCTCCCAATTGCTGAACCTATAATCATTAAAGTCCCACCAAGAAAACACAATAAAATCCATATTAAATTTTTCATTAATCCCACTTTTTTAAATTTTTTTTTATTTAAGATATCAATAATATAAAAATTAAAGTTTGAGTTTTTACAACACACTAAATTTTAATTCTTTTGGGGTGAGTATAAATATTCATCGTCCCACCCCTGACAAAGCCAATTAAAGTAATACCATAGGAAAAAGCTAATCTTATACCTGATTCAATAGCGGCAGATAACGAAGCAATAATAGGGATTTGCGCTCTTACAACCTTCAGAACCGAATCGCCCGTTAACCTACCGGTTGAGGTTAAAATTTTATTGTCGAACGATTCTCCTTTCAATAACAAATACCCAATTACTTTATCTATCGCGTTGTGCCTTCCTATATCTTCTTTGACAGTTAATAGGTTCCCCTTCATATCAAAGATCGCAGCTCCGTGACAACCGCCTGTCTCTCTAAACAGTTTTGTTTCTTGTTGCATCTTAATAATAGTCGAAAAAATCACTTCTTGGCTTATTGTCTCTTGTTTTTTAAGATCAAATGTTACTTTGGTCTCCTTCAATTTCTCTTTAATTAAATTGCGCCAAGGCGATGGAATTCCACAAGTAGTATCAATCACTCTACTAACGGGATTCACATCTAAAATTTTTGAACTGAAATTAATAGTCTCCACTAAGTCAACGTAAACCCGTTCATCTATATTATCAATCTTGATAGCTTTAATATCTTCGATACAATTTATGATTCCTATAGAATACAAGAATCCTGTAGCCAATTCTTTTAAGTCTTTATTTAAACATATTATATTCACTAAAGGTTCTGAATTTACAATAATATCGATTGGGCTCTCTATTAGAACAACATCTATCTCTTCGATTCTTTGATTCTTGCGAATTTTAGTAATATTTACATTTCTTTGAAACATCTACCATTCCTTTTTCTTGATTAAGTTAATATTAAAAGAAGGTTTAAATATATTTTAATTACTTAGCTAATAAAATAAACTTCTATTTATTATAAATCTATTACAAAGCAATTTTAAACGATTTAGATTGATTGAAAGGGATTATAATACTTTCGAGCAAATTTCGAATGTATTTAGAATTAAAGTAAAGTTGACAACAATATTAAGGAAAAATTGACTCTTACCTTTGATTTAAATATTACAAACTCCTTATAAAATTAGATGAAGAGACCTAGATATAAAATCATATCCTTTCAAGAGTTGAAACAAGGTACGAATGGTGTGTTTGAGCAATATGATGAAATTCAATTAGCATATCTTTATGGCTCATATGCTAACGCAACTCAAACAGAATTTAGTGATATTGATATAGGAATTGTTTTAGTAGAAAGTTTTAAAGAATCAGCTCTTTACTTTGCTGAATTAAGCGTTAAGATTGAAAAAACTTTAAATTCCCAAATTAATGTAGATTTAAGAATTTTAAATGAAGCAACACCTCGATTTTTATTTCAAGTAATCAAAAATAATAAAATTCTATATTGCAAGAATAAAAAATTTATGCATGAGTATGAACTAAAGGTTATGTATGAGTATCAAGATATTAAACCAATGTTAGACATGTACGATAAGATTTCAGTAATGGAGGTATTTAATGATGAAAATTGATCGTGATGTTCTTTTAACTAGATTTAAAAAAATGGACAATTTAATTCAAAATTTAAAAGAAATAAAGAAAAAACCCAAAGATGAATTCCTCTCTAATTACCTCCTTCATTTAAGCACTCAAAGAGCCTTAGAAATGTGTATTAATATTTGTATCGATGTCGGAAACCATATTCTTTCAATGAATAAGAACGGAAAACCAGAAACTTATAGTGATATTTTCACTGAATTATCGAAACTAGGTTTAATAAATAAAGAATTGAAAGAAATTCTTATAAAAATGGTAAAGTTCCGTAATCTTTTAGGCCATTTGTATATGGAAATAAGCAACGAAAAAATATATGAAATTCTCCAAGAAAATCTTGATGATTTCAATCTTTTTAAAAAAGAGATATATTCGAAATTTAAAGAACAATTATTAAATGAAAAGTAAAAATAAATTAAAAGTAATTAGAAACGATAATTTTTAAACAGCTACAAATAACCTGCCATTGACACCTATATTTAATTCCCCAGTCTTCTTCGAAATAGCAGAATGGTTTTTCTTTACAGAATGGTCTCCACTGTACTCAATAAATTTCCCGGTTATTTTTTCACCATTGAATAGTTCGATTTCTTTAACTTCCCCAATTTTTATAAATGATGGAAGTACGGGGGTTTTTCCCTTAATCACTATAGTTCCTTTTATTTGGTCTGCTCCAACGCAGCGGTCTGCATCGCCTTCAACTACGATGGTCGCACCATGTGAATGAAGCCCTAAAAACGCTGCTGCTCCGCCACAATATAAAGTAGGGAATCTTTTAGCAATTCTAGAACCGTTTGCCCATATCATTGATTCGCTACCAACTTTGCCTTTAACTCGAATCACACCATTTCTCATTCCCTGCCAGAATCCTCTATATGCCGCGCCTGTATAATGGCCAGAATCTCCATTGATCTCAAGTTCACCACCTTTAAGCATAGCTCCAGCCCAATCGTCGGCATTTCCATTAACTACGATTTTTCCCCCTGACATGTTATTTCCTACGTGCATACCGACATCACTATTAATCACGATTTCTCCTCCTTTCATTTTTTCTCCAATACGCTTTACGTTAGATACATCGCCATCTATAATAATTTTAGTGTCAGTAACTTCAGCTGATTTTCCAGAAACATCAAAAAAATCGCCAATAGTCGTTAGTTCTTTAGCGTAATATAACGGTAATTTCTTGATATCGCTTAAAGATTTCCCAGCGAAATTATCTGGTGTGATACTATCTGCTTCTAAAGGAAAATCTAGTTTCTTTTTTATTTTTAACTTAATATCGGCCAAGCATTACTCACCTATCTTTTCTTTCACTTTTTCAATTAATCTTTCTAATATTTCTTTGTCAGACAAACATTCTCCAGGTGGTTCCTTTACTTTTCTCAATCTTAAAGGAACATTATCCATACGGTAAGCAGTTCCCTCGCACTCAATACCGGCAAACGCTGCAGGCAAAATTACGTCGGCAAATGCAGATGTCGGCGTTTCATGCGGTTCTATTGAAATTAGGGGATGTTTGAATAAATTTCTTACTGATGCTGCGGGAAAATTACTTGCCGGATCAGAGGCTACAATTAATGCTGCGTCTACTTCGTCTCTCATTAGAAGATCAACAGAAGAGAATTCTCCAGGATTATAACGCGGATATCCTCTTGAAAAGTCAATAGAATACGCGTAACCTGTATTCCAAGTAAAAACTTGATTTGCTCCAGCGACATTGTAATGCCCTCGCATGGGTGTCAAAAGAAATTTAGTATGGTCGTTCAGCTCCCTAACTAAGCATATTGCTGTGTCAACGTTGCGATGATGTGCTAATGTTTGCGTTAAACCCATGCCAAAGAAGATTACTCCAAACTTACACGACTTTAATATTTTCACTAGTTCTTTCATTTTTTCTAATGGAACGCCAGCAACCTCTTTTACGTCTAGCTCTGTACCTCTTACCATTGCTCTAATTGCATTTAATAGTTCGTAATCCTCGTTAGGATTTATTTTAATGTATAAGTCTGCAATTTGGGCAGTGTGAGTATTTCTCGGGTCTACAACTACGATAAATCTATCGTTTCTACCATCAGTTCTAAAATAACCCCTCACAAAATTGCTGTATCTACTTAAATGTCGAGGGTGAGCATGAACTGGATTAGACCCCCAAAAAATTACTAAATCGGCTCTATTTTTATATTCTCCTAAAGTGGACGATGGCGCACCGACATCTTGAATTGCTAATAAGCTAGGACCGTGACAAACCGAAGCTGTATTATCCAAAAGAGCGTTTAATGTTTCTGCTAACTCAACGCCTTTACTTTGGGCTTCACATTCAGTGCTGGAGAATCCATACAATAAAGGTCTTTTGGCATTAACTAATATCTCGGCAGCTTTATCAAGTGCTTCGTCCCATGAAACTTCTTTAAACTCTCCTTTATTTTTAATTAAAGGCTTTAAATAACGATGCTCGCTATTTGAGGATAAGAATTTTTTACTGCCGATTTGGCAAGCGTTTCTCACTTCAACAACTTTATTTTGTTTAACATCCATATCTATTTCAAGATCGTCGCAAAATGTGCCGCATACCGCAAAATACTGATATAGTATTATCTAAACGGGCAAGGAACATCATAGACGGTCTTAAGCTTTCTTTCTACCATATTTTTCCCTCCTTTAAGCTTCTTTCAATTTTCCTATTAATTCTAAAGCATCTAATACCTTTCCGCTTTTAATAACTTCAACCTTTGCTTTCATCCCTTTATATGTTGGAGTGCCACACCCTTGTGAATCGGGATTCACAAGCTGATTAGCCCATGGTCCCATCGGAACAAATAATATCCCAGGATGAGGTCCCTCTTCTGAAATCGTAGAGTAGACTATGACTTCTCCAAAATCAGTTGTAATCTTAACGGGAGTTCCAACAAGGCAATCTAGTTTTTTAAAGTCGGTTCTATCGAAGGCACAGATACCCGCAGCTCGGACATTTTCCTTTGATACTTTTCCACCTTCAAGAGCTACTCCCTGGTTAATAGTTCGACCAGTTAATAAAATAAAATTTTCTAAACTCATTTTTAAGAGCCCTCCTTTTTACTCCATCTTAATGTTTTCAATCTTTCTAATAGTGGTGGCCAAAATAGTTTGCTAAATTCACCAGAAGTTTTCACTTCGGTAATTTCAAGCTGCAACGCTCCCGTTGGACAAACATTATCGCACGCTCCGCAAGCCACGCACGCATCTGGGTCGACAACTTCTACATTTTTAGACATTTCCCAACCGTGCTCAGGTCTTTTAGCTATTTCAATCGTTCCTGAGGGGCACACTTCAGCGCAAGATCCACATCCCTTAGCACATTCTTCGTCAATAACATTCACAGTTGCTTTAGCGTATTGTTTTACTATTCTATCATTTTTTAGCTTTTTCGCTTCAAATTCAATTTTAGGAACTACTTTTTGAGCAACAATAGGGATATCTGTTAAATTAATAATTTCTCCGTCTTTTTTTAGCGTTAATGCGCCAAATGGGCACATAACTACGCAAGTGCCACAAAAAACACATTTACGAGGGTCGTATATTTCTGATATTATATCTTCGGTATTGGGAAAACGTCGTGATGCTCCAACTGGTCCTCTGGAAATAGCTTCTTTGGGACATACTCGGGCGCAAGTTCCACACCCCACGCATTTGGATCTATTTAAAATAAGTTCTAAGCTTTCTGTTAAAAATTGAACTTTTACATGTTCCTCTTCTTGAGTTAACGTTCTAGATATTTTAGGAAACGACATTTTTTTAAACACCCTCCATAACTTCAATTCTGATTGCAACTTGAGGACACATTTTTACGCATACTCCACAACCGTCGCAATTAATATTTCTTTCTTCATTGTAAATAGGTACAGCAATTCCGTTTTTAACTAGTATAACTGCATTTTCTTCGTTCAAATAACTTTGTTTCCTCAACTGGTTAAAGTTAATTGGACATGATACAACACACGCATTGCAACCAGTGCAAGTGTTTCTATTTATTTTTAATTCGTAAATTTGCATAGTTTTATGCCTCCTTTTTCATAGGATTAGGTCCTAATTCTTTTAATTCATGGACAAATTCTTCAACAATTTCGGTCAGCTCTGCACCTTCAGAAGCCGAAACGAACGTGTACTTAACTCGTTTAGGGTTAATACCGAACTGTTTTAGATATAGATGAAGCATTGGAATTTTTCTCATTGTTTTTAAGTTTCCTTCAACGTAATGACAGTCGCCTGGATGACAATGAGATACTAATACGCCATCTGCTCCATTTCTAAGTGCGTCCAAGATAAAATGTGGTTCTACTCTTCCTCCGCACATTACGCGCATAATCCTTAAATTTGCGGGTCGCTGCATGCGAGATGTTCCAGCTTGGTCAGCGCCAGCGTATGTACACCAATTACAACATATACCTAAAATGAATGGATTAAATTCGCTTTCGGTCATTGTTATTCAATAATATAATTTTTGAGATAAATCAGTTAATAAGTTTATAGTCTATAAAAATTATGATATAAAATTAATTTTTAAAAAGTAGATTATTTTAAAAAATTTAGTATAAGTATTATTAAATATGGTATTCAAATAATCTCAAAGAATAGAATTATTTGAATTAATCTTTATTTTAAAAATTTCAAGTGAACTATTTTAGCTGCTTTCACATGTTCAGATTTCTTAATCGCAGATATCGACTTTTTATCCCAATTAGGATTTATTTTTGTTCTAGCCCAAATTGTATACCAATCATGTATTTGAATATTAGGCGACCACTTAGGAAAAATCTTCGTTGGGTTGCCAACTCCAAAGTGTAATCTCAATTCTTTTTCACCAGCTTTTTTGGCTCTCAGGTTGACAACTTTATTAGCAAGTTTAGAGGTCGCATCAAAAATCATTTCAGCTCTTGGGAATCGTTTCGCCATTTCAATAATTAAAGATGATATTTCATCTTCTTTAAAATAATAAACAAAACCACCAGCAATGAAAAAGATTCCATTGTTTAGGTCATATTCAATTTCGTCGAACCAAGAATAATCGAGGGCAGATTTTGAAATGAATTTATTTCTTTCGGATTCAGATAAGAGGGTTTTACGGAATGAGATAGCTGAAGGCAAATCTAAATCATACCACTTGATTGTACCATTATCAACTCTATAAAAAGTAGTGTCTAATCCGGCTCCAATATTAACGATTGTAGCTGATGGATGGTTTTCAATAAATTCTTTAACCGCTATATCAAAATTTTTAGCTCTTGCCATTAATCCTAATCCACGCCATTCACCAAGATAATTTTTGATATTTGAGAAATCATAATCCACATTTTTAATGATATCTATAGCTTTTAAATCGTTTAGTAATTCAGGATATAACTGACTATATTTCGCTCGAGCCCATAATGGCCCTAACATTGTTTCCTCCACTTTTTCATCAAAAATCGTATCAGTCATTTCTGATCTTTACTCTGGAGTTGCTTTATAAGTTCTTCTTTTTCTCTTTCTAATTTCTCAATGTGTCTGTCCTTCTTTCTCATTTTTAAATCTTGGATGGTAACGCCTTGTAAACTGAGTAATTTTTTAATTAGTATATATGAAGCGAAAGAAATCCCGAATAGGTAAAAGAGATTTATCGTCCAGATGAATGGGGCAATCGAAGTATAAAATGGTAAATTTATAAATGGTGCTACTAGTGCAAAGATTCCTATTATCGCAATTGCAATCATAAGTACATATCTTTCATATTCTTTACGTTCAGATCTAAAAAAGACATATAATCTTAACCAGTAAAATATACACAAAAAAGCTAATGGGGTAAAGATTAAAGAGCCAATAGCTATCACCAATAAAAAATTTATTGCGAACTTGATTCTCCATGATTCAAGTAAATCCTTTACAGTTAGTTGATCTTGTTTTTGAACCTGAGCATAATCACCCTTAAGAGTGAAAAACTTTTTCTTAACTTTTCTTGCGGCCCCCTTTGCTCCCTTTTTGACTGCCGAGAATTTACTTAATTCTATTCCTTTATAGAATTTATCTTTCATCAATGGAAAAAGATAAAGCGTTAGAAGCAGAGATAGGATTCCGTAGAGGTATATTAAAATTTCAATTACTAACCAAAAACCTTCTGAAGAGAATAGAGTATTTCGAAAATAACTTGAAATAATCAAGTAAATTGCATAACCAATAAAAACAAATGGAACAAAGATTTGTATAATAATTACAATATTAGTTCCTCTTTTATCCAATTTTTCACTAGCTTGATCTAAAAGAATTAGAAATCCATTCGCAATACTAAAAATCAATCCAAACCCTGATAGAAATTTAACAGCATAGAAGAATATAATTGCTGTTAGATTTAGGGTAGTATTCCCAAAAATCATTAAAATCAACATTAAAACGAAAGATATCGATAACCCTAAAATAAAAAAGATTCTTAAATTTTTTTCTTTCATTGTAGGTTATAATAAGAGTATAGGATTAATAATCTTTAGTATGGATCTAATGCTAATTAAAAATTCCATTCAATTGCTTTTCAATGAAATATCAAGAGATTATAAGACATATATTTAAATAATATTCGAGAACAGTTATTTTTATAAGTATTTCTTAAATCAATAATCAAACATAATTTAAGGTAAATCTCATAATGGTTAATGATGTCTTTACATTTTTGGTTGGAGGAAAGGCGGGAGAAGGCGTGAAGAAAGCTGGATCAGTGGCAGCTCATATATTTTCTAGTATGGGACAGCGTGTATTTCAAATGGACGATTATATGAGCCTAATTAGAGGAGGACACAATTTTTCTATAGTTAGTACTTCCACTAGATGGATTACTAGCCATTACATGAAAGCGGATCTTCTTGTTAACTTTGATAAGCGAAGTTGTGAAACTCATATTAACGATGTTGCTGATGGTGGAATTATTATCTATAACTCAGACGAACAAGAAGATGTTGATGGTGTTGGAATTCCATTCAGTTCAGAAGTTGAAAAATATCCCATGAAAAGCCTGATGTACGGTGTAGGGGCTGTAGCAATTTTAGCATCAACAATAGGATTCAAAAAAGAGCAAATGAATCAAAGTATAAAGAATCAATATCCAAGAGGTATCGAAGATAACATTAAATTTGCAAATACCATCTACGATATGGTAAAAGGCGGCTGTCAAGATAAATTTTTAATAAGTAAAGAAGAAAAAGAAAGACCAATTATTACAGGTAACGAAGCAATAAGTCTGGGAGCTATAGCTGGCGGGTTAGATACGTATTTTGGATATCCAATGACGCCAGCATCTTCAGTATTGCACTTTTTAGCAAAGAAAGCAGAAAATTTTGGGTTAGCAGTCGTTCATGCTGAAAGCGAACTTGCTGTAATTAATATGGCTATTGGTTCCACGTTTACTGGGGCAAGATCAATGGTTGGAACCAGTGGCGGAGGTTTCGCGCTTATGACCGAAGGCATTTCCTTAGCAGGGATTACTGAAGCTCCTATTCTCATAGTCTTATCACAAAGACCCGGACCTGCTACAGGGGTACCTACTTATACCGAACAAGCTGATCTAAGTTTTGCTCTTTCTGCTGGTCACGGTGACTTTTTGCGTATAGTAGCATCTCCTGGAACGATAGAAGAAGCTTATTATTTAACTGCGGAAATGCTTGATCTTGTCTGGAAATTTCAAACACCAGGAATTCTACTCACGGAGAAACATTTATCAGAATGCAGCATGACAATTCATATCGATGTAGATAAGGCAAAATGGGCAAAACCTAAAATACATCAAGGGGATAATTATAAAAGATATCATGACGCTGAAGATGGAATTTCTCCAATGCTATTTCCACCGTCGAAAGAAGTAATTAAGTGGAATAGCTACGAACACGATGAATTTGGTGTAACGACTGAGAATGCCGAGATGATAGCAATAATGCATGATAAGAGAAATAAAAAACTTAAAACACTAGTAGAATATTTAAAGAGTCAATATACTGTTAATATTATTCGAGGAGAGATGACCACTAATCTTTTTGCGTATGGTTCGACTTACATGAGCGTTTTAGAAGCTCTTAGGTATGGGGGATTAAACCCTACAATCGTTCAACCAATATATTTGAGCCCATTACCAATATGGGAATTAGAGGAATTTAGAAATCAAGACAATGTAGTAATTGAACAAAGCTCTACAGGACAATTTACAGCTCTTTTAAAAGAAAAAGCAGGGTTAAAAATAAGAAGTACGATTAAAAAGTATGATGGACGACCATTTGATCCAATTGAATTATCAAAAAAGATTAAGGAGGTGCTGCATTAAGATGGATAATCTTAAAACATACGCCGAAATTACTTGGTGCAAAGGGTGTGGAAATTTTGGAATCTTTACAGCTTTAAGAAAAGCCATTCCAAAACTCGAAGAAAAAGGAATTAAAAGGGAGGATATTGTAATGACGGCGGGCATAGGATGCCACGCAAAAATCTTCGATTATTTAAACTTGAGCGGTCTTTATGGGCTACACGGTCGAAATAGCTCGAATTCTGAAGGAATGAAAATCGCAAATCCCGATTTGAAAGTGATTACTTTTTCTGGAGACGGAAACGGATTAGGTGAAGGTTTAGCTCACACAATTTTTGCGGCTAAAAGAAATCAAGAAATGACTATGATTTTGCATAATAACAGCGTTTATGCCTTGACCACAGGACAATTCTCGCCTTTAACTGAAAAGGGTTGGAAGGGACCATCTACTCCAAGAGGAAGTTTTGAAACCCCCTTTAACCCGCTATCTTTAATGCTTGAAGTTGGAGCTACATTTATTGCCAGAGCGTTTGCTGGTGAAATCAATCACCTTACAGAAATATTAGTTCAAGCGATTCAACACGAGGGATTTTCGTTTATCGAAGTATTACAACCCGCAGTACCATATCATTCTTGGAGCGAATATAGCGAAAAAATTGAATTTCTTGAAAATGAACCTGAGACTTATGAAGAAGCAATGAAAGCTGTTAAAAATAAACATAAATTCACTTTAGGCGTATTCTACAGAGCTCAAAAGCCTGTGTATCATAAAGGATTATATGGAGCCCATAACCCTATTACTAACAGACTGTCGAGGGATACTCGATTAGATAAAATCCGTAAAATTTTAGGATTTAATAGTTTTTAGTTTAATTGTTTGATGTTTGCTTGAGGTAAATATCCATTCGTTTTTACATTTTTTAGAACAAAAATAGTGTTTTGCTGGTTCTTGAGCGATATTTATAAAGACAAACTTGTAAGATCTATTATAATTCTTCTGATATAGTTTTAAAAGTTTTCCACACAATTCACAATTTTTTTTCAAGATGATCATACTTCCATTTATTTCGTCTGCGTAATCTTTAAATAATTTCATTTTTTTTGGTTTTCTAACATTTTCCATTTTCTCTTCTTAATGGTATTCTAGTTTACCTATAAAATTATTGTTTCTTTATATAATAGATAAAAAGATAAAATGAGAAAATAACAATAATGAAAGAAAACCTTAAAATATTATTCTAAATCGGTCCGACCTATTGCTCTAAAAGGTAAGAGTCTATTAAAAACATAGTAATCGAAAAGTCTTCTTCCATCAATTATAGTAGGTAATTTCATGCTTTTTTTAAAATCTTCTGGTGTTAGGGCTTTAAACTCGTCCCACTCCGTAATTAATATTGCTCGAGCTGCTTTTTAATTTTATGAAAGTAGATTATTTTAAAAAATTTAGGATATAAATTATCAAGTCAGCTTAATAAGAATTTATAACATTATAACACTTTTGTAAATCATGTGTAGGAAGGGAATTTTGAGATGATAAAAAAATAAAGATTTTTATACAGAGATGTACTCACTTAGAAGTGAGTAATATAAATTGTATTTTGATATGAAATAAAAAAGATGTTGAATAAGTAGAGTAGAGGGAAATCGAATGATAGAGGAATTTGATCGTGTCTCTTATATTTTTAGAGATTATTTATATAATTTTGTAAGATTAATGAAAGAGAAGTATCACGAGGATCTGCTTTCAATTATATTGTTTGGTTCTGTAGCGAGGGGAAAATGGAATAATGAATCCGATATTGACCTTTTTATAATATTTACTAACAAATCATCGATAAAAAACGGTTTAAATAATCAACTAACGAAAATAATCTCAGATTACGAGAGAAAATCAAAATTAAAAAATTCCAAAGGTGATCGTCTATTTTCTACTATACAGGATATATCATTGTTATTAAAAGATCTACATACATTTAGAACAATATTTTATGATATTGCGATGGATGGAATCATTATATTTGATAGAAATAAAACAGGATTTCATTTTCTTAAAAGAATAAGAAAAAGAATCGAAGAAAAAGGACTAAGAAGGGTTTTCATAAAAGAAAATGATTATTATTGGGAAAGAAATGTTAAGTTTGGAGAAATTATTGAACTATGAATAATTTAGATACTTCAAAAGGAGCAGTTGAAAGAGCGTTTCGTTGGTATCAAGGTGCTATACGAGCATATGAAGATGAAAGATGGGATGATGTTATTTATTCCTTACAAATGTCAGTTGAGCAAGCCTTAAAAGCGGTCTTAATTCTTTTTGGGATTGAATATCCAAAAAAGCATGATGTATCTACAATTTATGTCGATCTAAAGCAAAAATTGATTCCAGAATGGTTCAAAGAAAAAATTGATAATCAAGTAGACATGTTAAAGGATCTAGTTAAATTAAGAGGTAAAGCGTCATATGGATATGTTGATGGACTAAAAAAAGACGATTTTAAAGATGAAGCATCCAGTTTTAAAGATCCTGTTAGAGATATAATAGAAGAATGTAATAATCTAATAATTGAATTTTCTAAAAATGAAATTCAAGAAAATAATTCAAATGGTTCTAATAAATGAAATTTTTCTAAGGAGTCCAGAAAATATTATAGAAATTAGTTAATTAGAGAAAATTTTAGTTTTAATTATTCTTTATTCTAAATCAGTCCGACCTATCGCTCTAAAAGGTAAGAGGTTGTTAAAAACATTGTAATCGAAAATTCTTCTTCCATCTACAAGGTTCGGAGCTTTCATTTGCTTCTTGAAATCGTCTGGTGTTAGGGCTTTAAACTCGTCCCACTCCGTAATTAATATTGCACACTCAGAATCTTTTAAAGCTTCTTCAATTGATTCGGCATATTGAATTTTATCTCCCAATTCCATTTCAGCAGTTTTATTTGCTTTAGGGTCATATCCGATGATATCAGTTATACCTCTTTTTATTAATTCATTAACAACCCTAATACTAGCAGCTTCCCGCATGTCGTCCGTACCTGGCTTGAAAGCAAGACCTAATAAGGCTACTTTTTTACCAGCTAATTTTCCTGCCAATTGTTCAGCCATATCGACGATGTGGATTGCTTGATCGTCATTAATGCCTAAAACTGCTTCTAATAATCTTGAAGTATATCCTTTTGATTTAGACCATGCTTTTATTGCGTTCACATCTTTATGAAAACAAGAACCTCCAAAACCAACTCCAGCATTTAAAAACCGAGAATTTAATCTGTAATCGAGCCCTACTCCTTTCATAACTTGGGCTACATCTACATTTGGTACTAACTCAGCAAAATTCGCGAATTCATTAGCATAACTGATTTTAGTAGATAAAAGGCAATTATTACCATATTTAACTAATTCAGCGCTTTCTAGATTCATCCTTAACACAGGACAATTTTGTAAGTGGTCACCATAGAAATATTCGTAAAACTCCTGAAGCATGGCGCCACTCTTCTCGTCAAACTCACCTATTACGATCCTATCTGGACGAAGCGTATCTTCAATCGAACGACCCTCCGCTAAAAATTCAGGTTGCATGCATAAGCCAAAATCTTTTCCTGGAACCTTTCCAGAAACTTTAGTAATTATTTTTCCAACCAGATTCCTCGTAGTACCGGGAACTACGGTAGATCTTACAACAACTAAATGATATTCCTTTTGCTTTAGAGCCTCTCCTATTTCCCTAGCCGTACTTTCAATATAGCCTAAGTCTATGCTTTTATCTTCTCGCATGGGAGTACCTTGAGTAATCATAGAAATATCCGTTTCGAGTATCGCTTTTACGGGATCCAACAAGCACTGTAATAGTTCTGGTTTGTTAGCTTTAATATTGTTCATTATTTCTTGTAAATCTGCTTCGTAAAATGGTGCCTTTCCTTCATTAATCATTTTAGCTTTCTTCTCATTATGAGTGGATGCTAAGACTTGTATATCTTTCTCGGCAAAACACGCAGCACTACATAAACCAATAAATCCAGTTCCTAAGATCGAAACGCTATACTTATACATTTTCATTACACTCATGAAATTAAATTCTTTTATTTATCAATTTTGGATATTGTTAAAACTTTTTGTAATTGTATAAATAAATTTATAATATAATGAAACTAGTATTAAATTTATGGTCTTTTCCAATGAAAGTTGGAAGTATGGGAATTCTTTGGGTAGAATTCAAAATTCATATATAAAATATTAACAAAAAAATAAGGTAAATAATAAAATGAACGATTTAAGAAAAAAATTGAAAATTCCAGACGGCGCATTAAAAGTAATAAACGATTTCTTACTGGACGAAAAAAATCCACTGATAAACGATCTCTTAACTATCATAGATAAATATGGCGGAGTAGAAGAAATTAATAAAAAAGCAGAAGAAGCGAGTAAAATAGAAAACTTACTCGAAAAGTTAAAAAAGAAGAAACCAGAATATGTTAAGGATATTGAGTGGTTAATTTCTCAACGCGACAATAACTCTTTTATTAGCATAGCAGATTATAGAAAAAAGATTTTAGGCGAAAAAGCATCTGAAATGACTTTCGACGAAGACTTTGCGATAACATTAGAACTTTCTGCGTGTCAATACTTTCCTTTCTTGATGGATATGGTAAGAGACGCCGTTGAAAATCAAACGATAGTACCTGGGAGAATAATTCGCGTAAGATACATGAAAGAACAGGAACAAGATGGGGATTTACTAGCTATGGCAGCGGCAATGCAAATAATAGGTGCAACATGGGTTGAGACTCTTGATACAAAGGGAACTGCCCCTGGTCCAGATGGCATGCCTGTAAACATACATCTGGGAGGCCCTGATACAATTACTGGATATTTTGGAGGTGTTGGACAACCAAACGATTTTGCGTTAAAATGGATTGACGAATTTCTTTACTATTACACTAACTACGGCATTAAACAGGTTCTTAACGTAAATCCGGGCACTGTTTTATTAGGATATTTTATCCATAAACTTGGTATCAACAACGAATTTAAAATTAGCGTATACATGGGTAACGATAACCCTTATTCTTGTCTTTGGACATTATTGACCGCTAAATTGTTTGCCCGGGAGGATGGAACTAGTCCCTTGATTGGCTTTAACCTTGCCAATTCAGTTAATAATGAAACTATTGAAGTAACTGCCTATATTAGAAAAAAATTTGGGTTTGAAGATGTAGTACGAATAGAACACCATATAACTGAAACATGGAAAAGTATTGTAAGGCAGCCTTATGACCGTCGAGATGAATTAATGGAATTGGCTAAGAAAGTGAAGAATGTAAGTGCGAAGCATGAGGGTGCAAATGTTGATGTTGACGAAAAACGGGAACATCCCACAGATATCCTTGAATATTTCATGACTAAGGAAGATATTGAAGAAGCGGGAATATGGGAAGCATTACGCATAAACCTTCTCGACCGATACGAAGCTATTAATACTACAGCTGAAGCTCTAACTAAAAAGGGACTAACATTTATAGCTGCTAAAAATTTACATCATCGGGAATAAAAAATAGAGGTTAATTTAAATGGGTAAATTTGATTTTAGACCAACAGGAGTTATGCCAGCATTGGTAACTCCTTTTAACAAAGAAGATGAATCAATTAACGAAGAAAACCTTAGAAATTTAGTAAACTATCTCATAGATCAAGGAGTTACGGGACTTGTTCCGGTAGGAACGACTGGAGAGTTCGTTAACATGACTTTTGAAGAACGTTTGAGGGTCATAGAAATAGTCGTCGACGAAACGAATGGTAGAGTTCCTGTGATTGCTGGGACTGGAGAAACGGGAACAAAGTTGGTAATTGATGCTACTAAAGCTGCAACGGACATCGGTGCAGACGCAGCTATAATTGTAACGCCCTATTATCTCAAACCTAAGGCAAAAGGGTTGTACGACCATTATTTTACTATAGCAGAAAAAACCGATATACCCTTGGTGTTGTATAATATTCCCGTCTGTACAGGAGTAGAATTGCCTTGGACTGTTGTAGAAGATCTAGTTGATATTGATAACTTCGTCGCGATAAAGGATTCTAGCGGTGACTACAAATACTTCTCTGCGTTATTAGAGAAAGTAAGCGATAAAATTTCCGTTCTAATAGGGTGGGACGAAAACGTATTAGGTGCTTTAGCTGGTGGCGCTGCGGGTTGCATACTTGGTTCTGCTAATGTTATTCCTAAAGTATGGCTCGAACTTTACGACCATGTAAAAAACAATCGGTTAATTGAAGCACAAACTCTACAAAAGAAAGTGCAAAAGCTAGCTCGAATGCTAATCAATTCTGGAGCTTTAGGCGCCAAAGAATGCTTGAATTTGATGGGCATTCCAGTAGGCACAACTAGACGCCCGATCATTTTAGGAGACGCTCTTTCATACGAACTACAAGACGAATTTAGAGTTGAACTTGAAAAGTTAGGATATATCGAAAAGAAAGAAATTAAGTTCGAGATCGATGATAAAGAACTAACGGGTCGTTTTTACGCAGTGGGTGTTACGCCTGAAAAAATTTCTGATTTCAGCTTAAAAGTCGGAGAATCGCTTGTTGGCAGTAGAGCAGAGTTAGCACATATTGATCTTTTAATAGGAAATAAAAAGGGACCCGTAGGTGATGCTTACGCTCGTGCTTTAACTCATCCAGCGAAAGGGCGTGAAGGATTACAGGTAATTCTCGAACCAAACATGCAAGTTAAACCTGCGACTGTTATGCTCCCTACAGTTAAAATCACTTCGCTTCGCCATGCAAGTTTAACTTATGGACCTGCTCAAGCAGCTGTAGCAAAAGCGGTAATGAAATGTGTAGAGGATGGAATTCTTCCTAAAGAGGCCGCAGAGGATATTTTAATAATTGTAAATGTATTTGTACATCCTAGCGCGAGCGCTCGAAAACGCGTTTTTATTAATAATTATAAAGCTACAAGAAATGCCATTCGAAAGGCAATGGAAGGATTACCAACGGTAGATGACGGTATTCAAAACGCTGAAAATGCACGTCATCCCTTCAGGAACGATCCGTAATTAGAATGTTAAAAATAAATAATTTATTTTTTTATATTTCTTTATCTTTTTCTTTTTGTGTACTTTTGTTTCTCTTCGACTTTCTTGATAAACAAATGAACGCTAAAATAAATTGAAATCGCCCCAATTAATAATCAAAATACTGATAAAAGAACTGGCTGTTCCCCAGAGATTGAATATCTTAACTCTTTATGATACTAAATTTATATTTTATTAATTTTCGAATTTTGTAATATTATTAATTAAAAGAATGTAGTTAAAACTTTTATAATTGATAATCTGAACATTGAAATTCTTTTCATAAAATTCTACAATAACAATAAAAATAAAATCCAAAATCTTTAAGAGGAGAATCATTATGAACGAGAAAAAAGTAGAATTAAAGGTTGGAGAAACTGCTCCCGAATTTTGTCTTCCAGATAAAGATAACAAGGAAGTATGTCTAAAAGATTTCAAAGGTAAATATGTTATCGTACATTTTTATCCTAAAGATAATACTCCCGGCTGCACAATTGAGGCAATTGGTTTTACAGGAATTTTACCCGAATTTCAAAAGCTAAACGCAGACGTTATTGGTATAAGCCCTGATAGTCCCGAATCTCACGCTAAATTTGTTGAAAAAAAGAATTTGAAAGTTATTTTGTTAAGTGATTTGGATAAAGAAGTATTAAAAAAATATGGAGCGTGGGGATCAAAAGCTTATCGAGGTAAGACTTATATGGGAGTTACTCGAAGCACTTATTTAGTAAATCCGGAAGGTAAAATTTCTTATATGTGGCCAAAAGTTAGAGTGAAAGGACATGTTGAAGAAGTTAAAAGTATTTTAGCGGGTTTATAAATAAAACCTTTAAAACATCTAAACATATTAAAATTAATTAAAATTAAAAGAGAATTAAGAATTTACATGATTGATAGAAAATTCATTGGCTACGAATTTACACCAAATGAAATGGTTATTACTCGTTGGCGAATCTCTCATTTTGCTAACGCGATAAGGGAATCGAACCCAATTTATTACGACATCAATGAAGCCAAAAATCAAGGTTTTAAAGACATACCAGTTCCTACTACTTTTTACACGAGAATGACCTTCTCAGATAATAATTTTTTTTCAACTATGGGGATAGATTTTAGAAAATTATTAGATGGTGGCAGAGAAATTAGGTATTACTCTCAAGGTTGTGCAGGAGATACCATTATATATCAAACCAAAGTCGAAAATATTGTTGAAAAGGAAGGCAAAAGAGGTAAAATGGATTTAATAACGGTGGTCACAAGTGGAAAAAACAAGGATACTGGAGAAAAGGTTTTTGATTTAATCATTTCATTAATCGTGTTCCATTAAATTAAAAAGGTGATTTGAAAATTGTCTAAAGAAGAATTGTTTTTTGAAGATATTTCAACGGGAATGGAATTACCTACATCAAAAAGGGGACCAATTGTTCGACAACAATTAATAGATTACGCATCAGCATCTGGAGATTATAATAAAATTCATTACGACGAGGGATTTGCGAAAATAGCTAAACTACCTGGATGTATTGCCCATGGAATGCTTGTTATGTCAATAGTCGGGTCCTACATTACCGATTGGGCAAAGGGAGGAGTATTAAAAAACTTCAAAATAAGATTTGCTGGTATGACAAATGAGAACGATACTTTAACGTTAAAAGGAAAGGTATTGAAAAAATACTCTGAAAACGACGAAAATTTGGTCGAAATTAGCGTTCTCAGCGAAACTCAAGACGAAAGAATTACAACGCAAGGTTCCGCAGTTATAGCCCTGAAAACAAAGTAATTTTAATTTTTTCCTAATTATTTCTTTATGAATTATTTATATTCCAAATAAAAGAGCTATAACTCAAAATAATTCATTTAGAAAGTTAATATCTAATAAGGCTTATATTGATATTCTTTAAATATTTCTTAATTAATTAGGTTTCAATCATAAATGAAATCTTCAGACTTAAGGTTTTAAAACATTTTTTTAAAGGTGTAAAAATTTGGATGTAAAAATTGCGATTGAAAAGAGAAGAGCATATAGATCTTTTGAACCAGTTGAAATCTCCGACGAACTAATAGAAGATTTAGCCGGATCAGCGCGATTAGCGCCATCTTGTTTTAATAAACAGCCATGGAGATATGTATTTGTTCGCGATAAAGAGCAACTAGAAAAACTTCACGGGTCATTATCAATAACTAATAAGTGGGTAGAATTAGGTTCGTTAATTATTGCAGTGTTTAGCGAAGTAGAAAATGATTGCATTATCAAAGAAAGGCAATATTATCTTTTCGATACGGGTTTAGCGAGCGCCTTTATAATGCTCCGAGCTACAGAATTAGGTCTTGTTGCGCACCCTATCGCAGGTTTTAATGAAGATGGGGCGAAGAGAGTGCTTGGCATTCCAGAACACATGCGATTAATTTCCTTAATAGTAATCGGTAAACGCTCTAAAGAAATTAAAGAAGAATTAACAGATATACAAAAATCCAAAGAGGATCAAAGACCAGAAAGAAAGCAATTTAAAGAATTCGTTTACATAGATGAATTTACCAAACCATTTAACAAGTCATAGAAGGTGAAAATCATAGAAGAAAACAAAAAACAAAAAGATGAGCGTCAATCTAATAGAAAATTCAATAAATTAATAACTGAAAAAAGCCCTTATTTACTGCAACACGCTGAGAATCCAGTAGATTGGTATCCTTGGGGGGAAGAGGCTTTTGAAAAAGCAAAAACAGAAGATAAACCGATATTTCTTTCAGTTGGCTACTCTACTTGCCATTGGTGCCATGTAATGGCACACGAATCTTTTGAAGACACTATTGTTGCTAAATTAATGAACGATGTTTTTGTATCTATTAAAGTCGATCGGGAAGAACGACCTGATATCGATAAAATATATATGACCGTCTGCCAAATTATGACTAATTCCGGGGGCTGGCCACTAACGATTCTAATGACTCCAGATAAAAAACCTTTCTTTGCCGGCACATATTTTCCCAAAGAAAGCCGTTTTGGAAGAATTGGCTTAATTGATTTAATAAATCGCGTAAATAATTTGTGGAAAAACGAAAGAAAGGAGCTGTTAGCGTCGAGCGAAAAAATTACATTTGCATTACAAGACATCAACATTGAGTCTCCAGGAAGAAGTCTTGAAGAAAAAGTTATAGAAAACGCTTATTCTCGGTTAAGTATGCGATTTGACGAAAAGAGAGGTGGCTTTGGTAGCGCACCAAAATTTCCTTCTCCTCATAACTTATTATTCTTATTAAGATATTGGAAAAGAACAGAAGATAAAAACGCTTTAGATATGGTTAAAAGTACTCTTAAGGCTATGAGGCGAGGCGGTATTTACGATCAAATTGGTTTTGGATTTCATCGCTATTCTACTGATGTTAACTGGTTAGTACCTCATTTCGAGAAGATGTTGTATGATCAAGCCCTTTTAGCGCTCAGCTATATAGAAGCTTATCAAGCGACTGGAAATATTGAGTATGGAAACACTGCTAAAGAGATTTTTACATATGTTTTGCGAGATATGAGCTCTCCTGAGGGAGGATTCTATTCGGCCGAAGACGCGGATAGCGAAGGAGAAGAGGGAAAGTTTTATGTTTGGACTAAAGAAGAGATTGAAAATATCTTAGAAAAAGAGGATGCTGAGCTAATAGAAAGTATTTACAATGTTGAAACTAATGGTAATTATTTAGATGAAGCTACTAGAGCGAAAACTGGCAAAAATATTCTTCATTTGAAGGTTGATTTATCTAAACTCGCTAACCCTCAAGACGAAAGTTTTCATAGTTCTATAGAATCTATGAGACAAAAGCTTTTCAATTCGCGAGAAACCCGGATTAAACCTCATCGGGACGATAAAATATTAACTGATTGGAATGGATTAATGATTGCCGCATTAGCTAAAGGTGGTTTCGTATTGAATGAACAAAAATACATTGAAGCCGCGAAAAAAGCCGTAGCTTTCATCCTTAAAGATTTAAGGAAGTCAAATGGGCGTCTTTTACATAGGTATCGCGACGGGACGGCTGAAATTGACGCTTATGTAGATGATTATTCGTTTCTTATCTGGGGTTTAATTAATTTATATGAGGCTACATTTGACACATTTTATCTAAAAACGGTTATAGATTTAACTGAAGACCAAATAAATCATTTTTGGGACTCGTTTATAGGGGGGTTCTTCTTTACTGCGGAAGACGGAGAAAAATTGTTAGCTCGTCAGAAAGAGATTTATGACGGTGCTATTCCTTCTGGAAACTCTGTTGCGATGTTGAACCTACTCAAGTTAGCTCAACTTACAGGAAATCAAGATTACGAGAAAAAAGCTGATCACATTAGTCGAGTTTTTGCTGAAAACATTCGAAAGTCGCCCGTAGCACATACTTTTCTTTTGTCAGCTGTCGATTACGCCGTTGGACCGACTTATTCTCTCGTTATTGCAGGAGACACAGGCAAAGAAGATACTAATGATATGTTGTCTGAGATAAAGAAACATTTTTTGCCTAATAAATCGTTAATCTTTCGGCCCACAGAAAAAACAAGTCCAAAAATAGACGAGTTTTCTAATTTCGTTCAATATTTTGACAAATTCGACGGAAAAGCTACTGCGTACGTATGCATTAATAAAACTTGTAAGACACCAACAAATGATGTGAACAAAGCTTTAGAATATTTGAGTTCAAAAGGATAAACAAATTATTTCAATTTTTTCAAAAGTAGGGACAGAAAAAAAAGATTTAGAGCTTATTTTAATTTTGAAGAGACGAGTTTTTCCATTTCATTAATTGATGCTACTTTATCCATCTCTTCTTGCGTTATCAATAACTTTAGGATACCGTTCTTTAAAAGATAAGCAGAAGGATATTTAGCATCTTGAATGTCGTACTTATTCAAAAATTCGTCCTTATGCAGAAATTCAGTCTCTATGTTTAATGTGCCAAGAAAAGATTTCCATTCTTTCTTCATGCCGAAGGGGCTGAATGTTTGGGCACAAAGATTACATTTATAAGTACTGGGTCTTAAAGCCTTATGCCAGAAATCTTTTACAGTATTTACTATTCCCGAATCTGCATTATATATAAAAACCAACTTTTCTTCGTTATTTTTACTCATTATTATCACCCGTGATAAACAAAACCTATCTAAATAATTAGAAATTAACTGAAAATTTTAATCTGTTCCTTATTATTCATAAATTTTATTGATAAATTGAAATAATTTATTTGAATTATGTTGAGATTTTTTTCCTTTTATTTATTAATAAACACTTCTCTTATTTTTTCCATTCTTTTTCTATTAACTCCCATGTCGCTGTGACCTGACCTTGCGCGAGAACGAAACTGGATAATCTTTTCCCTATCATCAAAAAGAAATTCCACATCATCGACGAACTTGAATGTAGCTGTTCGAACTTCGGCATGAATGTAATTTTCTGTATTTGTTATTATCTTGGTTCTTTTCAATGAGTTTACGATTTTAATTATTTTTTCTTTTGCTTCACTCATCGTCCCAGAATAACTAATAGGACTTATTATGTGTTTAGCGTCTGTAGCTTGGGTAGAGACGCAGTTTGGTGTATTTGGACACGGATAAAACTTTCCATCGACAATCCCTACAGGTTTTTGTGTTTTTACCATTATTTAACCACCATCATTAATATGCTTAATAAAATAAGATAAAAATAGGTTTAAATTAATTCTGGTTTTAGATTAAAAAGAGACAAGATATATCGCTTAAAGTAATAATCTAAAATCTCGAACTATATTATATTTTAAACGCTTAAAATTTCCTTAACGAGTTCAATTATTCTTTATTTATCAAAAATTGAAGTATTCCCAATTTCTTTAAAATTTAAAATTTGATCATGGTAATGTTCTTCAAAATGGTTTAAAAAGTATGTTAACCTCTCTTTTAAACTCTGACTGGCCGGTTTTGAAAGAAATAGAGCTAATTTAACGTACTCTCCATAGACCGCATGAATATAGAAACCTTTATAATTGATTTCATTCATTGATGTAGTTCCGCCTATTTCTGAAACAAATGAATCCATTGCTGATAAGAATCCAGAAACTAATTCTTTATCCATTGGAATCTCCTCGCTGGAATGCGATATCATAGCTAATCCAGAAGCCTTTTCGATAATCAGTAGTGTTCTAAACAGGTCTTTATATTTTGGCTTTACGCTTACAGCGTGTTCTTCTATAATTAATTTTTCCTTTGGAAAAAGCTCAAACATTACAAAATATTTAGGATTGTACGACTCGTTTTCTTTGAAATAATACTCAGAAATTTTAGCTAACTGTGAAGGTGTTCTTATTGGTTCGTGAGGTAATTTCTTGATATATTCATCTCGAATTGAAGAATCATGAGTTCTTGATTTTTTACCTTTAATAATTCTTAAGATTTTTTGGTGAATTGGATCAATTACATACATCCACACATTCAAATTTATCATATCGCTCTTGAGTCTTTCATAACCGATATTACAAACTCCTCGAGGCGTTGTTACAAAAACCGTCCATATAGCTACTTTTGACGCTTCGTTAATTAGGTAAAAAGTTTCTTTATAGTTCTCTTCTGTCATTTCTGCTCCTGTTCTTACGAATACGGCCTCAGTTCTCAGAAAAGGTTTTTTCTTAATTAAGTATAAATCTAACGAAAAATCTTTGATATCAGCCGTATTGAATACAGAAATTCCATAGTCAGCACAGTAATCAGCAAACGCATCGATAAGTTCTTGTTTAGATATGAAATCAAACCTTGTTAAATAATCGCTTAATTTTTCATCGCTAATTATAAAATTTCCAATGTATTCAATGGGACTCTTAAATTGTTTTTTAAGCGTTGGGCTTTTTAGATATTGATTATAAAAATGAATACTAATGTAATCAAGGAGATCTAGTTTTGATAACTGATTTTCTTCTGGAAGTGGAATATTGTGTCTGTTCATAAATCCGTAAATTTCTTTGAACCGACTTCTAACAATAAGACAATTTAGACATATAATTCCTTTTTTACCTTCGCTATCACTTCTTATAATCTTTAAAAATTCCTCTGCTTCAGTTAATTTTTCAGAACTCATTAGTGATATAATATCTTTTGAGTTTTAAAATATTTTTATAATAAACTAAAAATAGTAGAATTAGTGAATTAGTTGTCGAAATGTTTTTTTAAACGTCTATAATTTCTTTTATTAGATAAATTATTTCACTACTGTCAAATAATTCGGTATTACCTGATAACTTAAATTTTTCAATCTCATCTTCGTACCGTTCTTCGAATAATCCTATTAGATGTTTTAATCTCTCCTTTAAACTTTTGTCTGCTGGGATAGACAGAAAACAAGCTAATTTTGTAGATTTTCCGTAGGCTGCTTGGACATAAAACCCTTTATAATTAATTTCTTCCATTTTTGAGCCGCCAATTTGTGTAACAAAGGAATCCATAGCTGCTAAAAATCCTGATGCTAAAGCTAGCTCTTTAAAATTATCACTTGCGTAAGAAATAATAGGCGTTCCAGAAGATATTTCCATAATAATCAAATCTCTGAACATTTCTGCATATTTAGGAGTCTCCTCTTCCTTAAGAAGCAATTTATTATGTTCTAAATCGTTGTAAATATCAAAAAGCCTAAAATCAATCGGATCATATGAGTTTGACTCATTAAAATAATAGTCTGATAGTTCAAAAACATGAGAAGGCGCTCTCATGGGCGCTCTAGGAAGTTTTCGAATTAATTCTTCTCTCAATTCATCATCTTGTTCTTCATTTTTCTTGTTTTTTGTAAGACCATAAATTATCTTCCTTGAGGGGTCGACTACATAGAGTTGACAGTTTAATTTATTCATATCATATAATAGTTTACTTAATCCAATTTTAAGAATACCGATAGGTGTAGTCACAAAAACACTTCCATTTGCAACTGAATTGGCTTTCTCAATCAAATTTTTAGTTTCTAAATAAGTTTTATCGTTGATATCAAAACCAGTCATTGCAAACATCGATTCTGTTCTAAGCGCTGATTTCTTCCTCACTGAATACATATCCATTTTAGGTGTAATGGAATCAGTTGATGTATTATACACTGTAATTCCTAAATCTGCATATAAATCCGCAAATGTATCAATTAGATCTTGTTTAACTATAAAGTCGAGGTTAATTAGATATTTAGAAAAAATATTTTCGTTTAATATCGCATATCCTATGTATTCTAGCGGATCTTCGTACTTTTTCTGAATATCGGTAGTATAATACATTTTTGTGAGGTGCAAAGCAATCATTTTTATGTATTCAAAACGAGTAATAAAAGATTTATCCGGAAGCGAAATTCCATAATTTCTAATAAAAGTTAATAAATCCTCCATTCGACAGTTTATTAAGATATAATTTATGCTGATTAACCCGTATTTGGACTTACTAATTTCTTTTAATCGAGAAATTATAGTTTTTTCTGTAAATGAATTATATTCGAACATTTTTACAAATTTAGTTTAGCTTGGAAAAAACAATAATAAAATGATATATCAATAGTAAAATCAGATCTTTTAAATTTATAAGTTTAATTTTTTCAATAGAATTCTTAGGATATAACACGAACTAAATATGTGGTATACTGACATTTAGGAATTAAAGATTTTGTATGCGCCTCTTAACCTTAATAGCGCTGTGAGGAATACTAAAGCTGTAAAAATCCACAATATAATCAAACGCCATGGGATTAAGACAATTAACGCTAATAAAAAGAGAAATGTTTCAGATCGCTCCATCAATCCACTTTGATATGTGATTACTTTTAAATTACTTTCTAAATTGTCTCTTTTAATAATTCCTCCTACAACAAGAAACATAGAGATACACAAAACGATAGCGGCTAAAGAAAACAAACCTGGCCAAATTAAATTCGTAGGGTCTGTTGTTACTATAGCGATTATTATGGAAATCTCGACGAGCCGATCGCAAAATATATCTAATATCCCTCCAAAGATAGTAGGACCCTCTAATCTTGCTATAGAACCATCAAGGGTATCAATATAAAAAGAAACGGTCATAACAATTGCGGAGCATACCATAAATGTTATTGTTAATACTAAGAAAATCCCACTAAGGTATATCAAAAATGAGCTTACTAAACCAAAAACCAACCCAAGAATAGTAAGTTGATTAGCAGATATTTTCCCAAGTAAGACTTTCTTTACAAATTTCTCGTAAGCTTCTTTAAATTTCGTTTTCGAGAGCCAACTATCTAACATAAATAAATTAATGTTTTTTGAATGTTTTTAGTCTATTAATACTTATTGTCTTTTATCTAAATAAAAATTGCATTAAAAACGAGTTGTAATTATTCAGATCATTACATTAAATTTTTTTAATTCTTTGCGTAAATCCGTATGAGGGCGGTTCCAAATTGTACTTATACCTAGCTTTTTTGCTGGCTTCAAAAAAAACAAGATATCGTCGATAAATAAACTTTCTTCTGGTTTTAATTGGTAGCGTCTAAGTAAAGATTCGTAAATCGCTTTCTCTGGTTTAATAACTTTTTCTTCTCCAGAAATGATTTGACCGTCGAATAACTTAAAAAAATCGAATTTATCTTTTACAAATTTAAACGCTTCCATAATGAAATTTGACAAAATATAGGTTTTATATCCTGACTCGCTTAAATCCAATAAAATATTAATATTCTCCTCAATTGGAGTAAGCATTTCCATCCAATGATTAAAAAATAGCGAAATAAGCTCTTTTTCTTCAGGATATTTAGATAGAAAAATAATTTCCGCGTTTTCTAACGATTCGTAACCCCTATCTAAATCTAACCACAATTTACTGCGGGTGATCTTTGGAACGAATTTTTTAATATATTCTTTGTCGCTCGTAAACTGTAATAAGAATTGCTCGGGTTTGAATTTTAGTAGAACGTTTCCTAAATCGAAAATAATGTTCTTTATCATGTCTCAATATAATAAAAGTAGAAAGAATAAAAAAATTTAGAATTATTTTCCTCCATTTTCAACGGGAGGTTGTTTTACTGCAAAATTAATTATCGAATTGAGTTGAATATCAGTAAAATGATTTTGAACCATGGCTCCGGAAGGGCATGCGGACACGCAAGTTCCACATCCTTTACAAAGAGCTGAGTTCACAACGGCGATCTTTTTAAATTCATCAAAATCTATAGCGTTAAATGGGCATAGGGATTGACAAGTTCTACAGCCTGAACATAAGTGATCCAATACAACGGAATAATACGGTTCAATTTCGACTTCTCCTTGCGCCATTAACGCTGATGCGCTTGAAGCAGCTCCTTTTGCTTGAGCTACCGCGTCAGGGATATCTTTCGGTCCTTGAGCGACTCCTGCAATAAAAATACCATCGGTTAAAGTATCTACGGGTCTAAGTTTTGGATGAGCTTCCATAAAGAAGCCATCTTCGGATCGCTGAACGCTTAATAAAGAAGAGATTTTGTCTGCGTCTGCCATAGCTTCTAACCCAATAGATAAAACAAACAAGTCGACTGTTAATTCGATTGGCGTTTGCATTAAAGTGTCTTCAGCTCTAATTACAATATTATGATCTTTATCTTCCCAAACTTCAGCAATTCGTCCTCTAATATAATTTATTCCGTAGTTTTCTGCTGCAGATTCGTAAAACTCTTCGTATCCCCTGCCAAACGCTCGTATATCCATGTAAAATATATAGACATCGCTTTCTGGATGTTTTTCTTTGTATTGTCTCGCTTGTTTTGTGGCATACATGCAACAAACTCTAGAACAATATTTATTTCCACCTTCTCTAAAGTTTCTACTTCCAACACATTGGAGAAAGGCAATACTGTGCGGGGCTTTGAGATCTGAAGGTCTAACTGGCTTTCCTAATACAGGTCCGTATGAACTTAATAGCCGTTCCATCTGAAACGCTGTGATAACATTAGGATATCTTCCATATCCATATTGCTTGAGTGGAGTTGGGTCGTAAGGATCCCATCCTGTAGCAATAATTATAGTGCCTACTTTTACTTTGAGATACTCTGGTTTATCATCGTATCTAATTGCGTCTGGTTCACACACATCAGGACGTGCGCAAATCCCGCATTGAATACAACTCTCCATGTCAATAGTGTATTCTCCTGGTACTGCTTGTGGAAATGGAATATATATAGCTTTTCTTGGGGCTAATCCAAGTTCAAATTCATTACCAACTGATACTGGGCAAGGCTCAACGCAGGCACCGCACCCTGTACAAGCTTCTTGATCGACGTAATGTGGTTTTTTCATTATGGTAACTTCAAAATTACCAACATAACCGGCGACATCTACAACCTCCGAATAAGTAAGAAGTTCGATATTTTTTTCTCGGGCAACATCAACCATCCGTGGAGTGATGATACAAGCCGAACAGTCCATAGTTGGGAAGGTTTTATCAAGCTGGGCCATGTGACCCCCGATAGTCGGAGTTCTTTCGACAAGATAAACTTTATATCCTTCTTTGGCTAAGTCTATAGCAGAATTCATTCCAGCGATTCCCGCTCCAATAATTAAGCATGAAGGTTCTACACTTACTTTTTGAACTTCTAAAGGTAATAACATCCTCGCTTTCGCAACTGCCATTCTGATATGGTCTTGAGCAATTCTATAGGCACCTTCAGAGTCATTCATGTTTACCCAAGTAGCGTGTTCACGTATGTTTGCCATTTCAAATAAAAATTGATTCAACCCAGCTTCCTTACAGACCAACCTAAATGTTGGTTCGTGCATTCTAGGGGAACATGCAGCAACAATTACACGATTGATTAAACCTGCTTCAATATCCTCTTTAATAATATTTTGACCGTTATCTGAACACATAAATTTATATTCGCGTGCTAACACCACATCGGGAAGACTTAACGCGTAATCTTTAAGTGCGTATACATCAACTACGCCTGCAATATTAATACCGCAATGGCATACATAAACTCCAATTTTAGGTCTCGTTTTTCTCGTAACTTTGATTTTCTTTTCACTTTCCGTCATTTTTCATTCCTCCTAAATTAATTGCTCCTTTACCATATCTAAAAAGGGTTGTATGGAAATAAATGGGCTCACGCCTTTTAAATCGTGGTTCTTTATGAGTCCAAGTCTACTAGGATCCATTCCCATGGCGACGCCTAGCAACTGCGTAATATAAATTACAGGAATATGGAACTGTTCTCCAATTACATCTTTATAAAAGTCATTGACTTCGAGCTGTCCGAGGTCCAATTGAAGGTGACAGAAGGGACAGCAGTTTATTATGATATCTGCGCCAGCTTCCCTCATATTAACCAGTTTTTCGCGCGTAAAATCAGCTGCGACTTCTTTTACGGCTGTTCTGACGGCACCACCAGCACCACAGCACATGAACTTTTCCTTATATTCAATACTAGTTGCCCCAGTGAGCTCAACTATCTCGTCAAGGAAGGTGGGATTCTCGTATTCTCCATCCCATGGACGCTTATCGCTAGGTTTAACGATGTGGCATCCATAATGCACTGCAACTTTTAAATCCTTAAATTTGTGCTTAATAAAGCCTCTGATGTATTCTTTTCCCATATCTAAGTATAAAGCTTGAATGACGTGTTTAGGCTCAAAATTACCTTTATATTCTTTCCCTATTTTAGCAAGGAGTTTGTTTACGTGTTTTTTTTCTTCCTTGTCATGTTCTAAGTCCCACCAAGCGTCGCGTAGCGTACCGTAACATCCATTACACCCGGTCATGGTACTAACACCCAACTCTTCTGCTATTGCTATATTACGAGCAGCAATAACGAGCCAAGTAGGAATATGAAAACTCCTAAATACACCCGGGGCGGGACAACACGATGCTCCAGGCATGTCCAATAGTTCTGCGCCTAGTTCTTCGAAAACATCGCGTATGCTACGTTCTATCATTGGATATCTATTTGGAATAACGCATCCTAAAAAAAAAGCGTATCTCCACTTTTTTTGTTCGCTCACTTTATTTACCCTCCTTTTCGTTTTCTTCTTTTTCTTCTTCTAGCTTTCTTTTATCCTTTAATTTTTTTGCGTTATCCAGTAAAGCTCTGAAACCAACTTCTTTCATTAAAGTTTGACATTCTTTCACGGCTTCTGGATAGGAATGAACTGTGGGAGGTAGTGGTGGTAATCCATAAGATTCACGTAAGTCTCTCCACTTTTTGTTATTTTCACCATTAGCCGGTACACCATGACCTGTTTCATAGAAAATAGTACTAGCTAAACCAAAGTGAGAATCTAAAATATAGCCTTCTTCGACAGCAATGTTTCTAAGTTTTATAATCATATCGGTTACAGGTATGTCTCGTGGGCATCGCTCATAGCAGTAATAACAAGTACTACAAAGCCAGATGTCAATATCACTTAATATCGACTCATCTCCTGTTAACGCGCGCCTGAGAGCAGAACGCGTTCGATATGCTGTGCGCCGCCCAGATGGGCACGAGCCTGTGCACGTTCCACAATTAATACACGCTCTAAGCTTCTCTAAACCGGCTTCAACAAACTTTTGAGAAATCTTAGAGCTCGTGCCTTTATAAACCTTGCGCTTGATATATTTTTCTATATTATCGCTCATTATAAATACAAGTCTCTTTTATTGTTTTTAAATTGATTAGTAATTGAGTAAAAAAGTACAGATTTTACTTTTTTAATTGTTTGATCAAACAATTTTAATTTATAATATTAAGAAATGAAAAGAACTTTTTAATAAAAAATTTGTTATTGAATTTGGTAATTTAAATGAGAGTATTAATTATCTGCAATATCTAAATGTTTTTTAAGTGGAATAATTCGCAAGAAAATTATGTTAATTCGAAAAAATTTGCCTTTTTTTGTTTAACTTAAAAAAAAAACATAGAATTTCTACAGTGAAAACCTACTAAACCCTTTCGACAAAATTGTAAAAATATTTAAAAATAAAACTTGTTATATTAAATTTAGAGCGATTAAATTACTTTTTAGAAAGAGGTCGAATTTTGAAAGAAAAACTAATTGTAGGTAATAACGATCTAAAGCAACCAACCGCGAATGGAATAAGTGATGGTTCTAAAAAGATTAATAAAATTATTGAAGTAAGTAAAATCATGAATGACATGGAAAAGTCCGGAGAGGACAAAGAAAAACTCATTAAAATTCTTAGAGAAGAGATAAATTTAATAAAACAACTAAATCAAAAAATTATCGAAGAAAAAGATAAAACGATAGAACAACTTAAAAGAAGACTAAAAAAGGAAACGAACTTCTCGTTCTTATGATTTTTACTGAATTCTATCTTCTTTTAAACCACTTAAGAGTTTTTTAGCTTCAATATTTGCTGGGTTAATTTTAAGGACTTCAGCAAAACATAGCATTGCTTTCTTAAGATCACCTAACGACTTGAATAATCGCCCTAAATTAAACCAAGTAGCACTATCCTGTGGGTCTATTTTAATGGCTTCTTCATAGCTCAAAATCGAATCTTGAGATTTACCTAATTTTTCATACGCTACTCCTAAATTATACCAAGCCCAATTATCCAAAGGATCGATACTCACTGCTTTTTTGCAGCATTCTTGTTCTTTATCGAAATTCTCTAATTTTTCATAAGCAACTCCCATGTTACTCCAGGAAACGCTACTTAACGGGTTAATCTTGACTGCTCTTTCAAAGTTCTCTATTGCCTTTAGGTAATCTCTTGCTTTAAAATATTTCATTCCTAATTTGGACCAATACAAGGCATTTCTTTTGTCTTTTGTCAATTTATTTCAACTTTATTTTTTCATAGATAATTCGTTCAAGTATTCTTTCTGTTTTTCATCAGATAAGAAAACCAATTCTTTTTTTACTTCTTTTAATTCTCCTTTTGATAGGTTTAAATCCATCAGTTGTTCTCTAACATCTTTGGACATTACAGTGAATATTTTTTGGAAATATTTTTTTACTACATCTAATTTTTCAAATCCCCTTTCTTTACCATTGTTACTTATGAGTACCACCTAAAGTTTTTTGATAAAAACAATATTATGTTTTTCTCAATTCTATTTAATAAAGTAAGAAAGGGACTGTTAATAAAAAATATGGAGTCCAATAGTTTAATTTTTTTATATCGGCAAAGAAAAAAAGAATGTGCTACCTCTGTTCCGGCCTTCTGATTCGACCCATATTTTCCCGTCGTGAAGGTCAATTAATTCTTTCGAAATATATAGTCCTAATCCTGTCCCTTCGATGTTTACGTCCCATCCCTGGCCGTATCTTTCAATTTTACCAAACTGGGTAAAAAGTTGCGCTATTTCTTCTTTAGTTAATCCAATGCCGGTGTCTTTTATCGAAATTATATAATGATTGTTTTTTTGTTGAGAATCAATAAAAATTGTACCACCAATAGGAGTATACTTTATTGCATTTATCAATAAATTGTTGATAACTTCGAATATTTTCTCTTTATCAAAATGTGCATATAAATTATTCTTTATGTTTAGTTTAACCTTCTGTTCTCTTAATTTGGCCATACCTTGTAATTGCTTAACGCAATATTTGATTAAAAATGTAAGATTCTCTCTTTTTTTTTTTAATTTCAACAACCCTTGATCTAATTGGGAACTTTCGACAAGTGTGTTAATGTAATCCTCAAGACGCTTACTCCCGCTCTTGATTTCTTCTAAAATCGAAATAACCTCGCTGTCCAACTTATCTGAGTGTAGTTTTAACAATAATTCGGTGAATCCTTTTATAGAAATTAAAGGCGTTTTTAATTCGTGCGAAGTTCTTGAAAACAAATCACTTTTTAATTTATTTATTTCGCTTAACATTCGGTTTTGTTCTTCTAAATGTTGTTGAGATTCCCACCTTCTTTGCTCTATCTCGAGAGCATCGCATATTAAAAATAACACTAACTTATTTTGGTTAGTAATAATTGGATTTTGTTTAAACAAAACGCAGAGTAAACTATTTAAGTCGTTTCCAGATAGGATTAATTTACCATAACAAGCTTCAATGCTGTTTTCAATTATATAAGGATCAGATTTGGCATGCTTCGTTTTATGGATGTCAAAGAATTCCTGAGTAAAGTCGTGATTTTCTTTAAATAATTCGCTTACAAACATATCTCTCGAAAATTCTTCCGAAGTATATAATGTGATGTCCCCTTTACTACTCATTACTCTATATTGCTCTTTTTCTTCATGATCGCTTTTAGTGATGTATAATACAACGTCACCATTAAGTAATTTTAAGCAAGTTTTTAGCAATAATTCAATATTTTGTTGAATGTCCGGTGTGTAGTTTAAAAAATTAATATTTAACTCATAAATCAATTCTTCGTATATTTTTTTTTCAGTGACGTCTTCTAACCATAATCTAAAGCTAATTAGATTGTCTTTATCGTCGTATTGATTTAATCTTTTTCCTTGTAACCATTTTATTTTTCCTTTATTAGTCACAATTCTAAATTCGATATCCTTTCCTTCTTCTGAATTTAACAATTTTAGCAGATCGTCTGGATGAATTATTTCATCCATCAATTTTTTGTTGACATAGTAAACATCTTGATACCCAATAAATTCTAATAATTTTGGATTAATGTAAGAAACGCTATTGTTTTCCAGTTCTATTTCTAAAATACCAATTGTTGATGTCTCTAATAAGTCCTTATATTTTTCTTCTGATTCTTTAATCTTTTTTTCAGCTAATTCTTTTTCAGTAATATCCTCTACTGTAAAAATTATATTCTCGATTTCTCCGTTATTCTTTAATAAAGGTGTACCATTGATAGAAAGTAGAATATTTTCATTCGTAAATGATTTAAAAGTTACATGATAATCAAATATTGGTTTTTTCGTATTCGTAATAATTTGAAACGGTAGCTTATTTTTAGGAATAAGCTTGCCTTCTGAGTCTAAAAATTTAAATTTAGTTTTTATAAATGATTTTTTTAATAATTCTTCTTTAGGATAATGTAACACTTTTTCGGCTTGAGAATTAACGTATATAATATGACCGTTTTTATCAACAGATAAGATCCCCGCGGGATTAGTTTCCATAATTCGTTCTAATCTATCATGTTGTTTACGCAAATTCTCTTCAGCGTTCTTCCGTTCGGTAATATCTTCAAATGTAATTAAAAGTCCTGCAACATTTCCATCAGAGTTTAACAAAGGAATTCTATTTATGTCTATCCAAATATTTTCTCCGTTTCTGAGGGTCCAAGATTCATTAGTATGAAAAACAACTTTATTAGATTCGATAACTTTCCTTTCTTGTTCTTTGTTAAATTGTATTTGATTCTTATCTAAAAGCAATTCTTCATCAGTTTTACCTATAATATTTTCAGGGTGTTCAATCTCAATTAATTTTGCGTAATTATCGTTACATCCGAGATAACTCAGATCAATATCCTTCCATATAATATATTGTGGGATATTTTCTATTACCATCTGTAGCATTTCATAGCTGCTCTGCAAAGCTTCCTCATATTTTTTAGGATTAAATAATTTCCAAAAGCGTATTTCTGGGATCGTTTCTGTTATTTTTTTAAATCTATCTTCAGTTTCTCTTAAATTTACTTCGATTTTTTTTTGTTTTGTAATATCTTTCAAAATAATTAAGATTTTCTCGTTTTTATCATCGTCTGTAAATTTTCTTGCTTTTATTTCCGCCCAAATTATTTCATCCTTCGTTGAAAATAGCTTTATTTCTTGAAAATTACCAAAAGTGTCGATCCCCTTTTTTAAAAATTTTACTACTTTTTTTATATCTTCCGAAAATAGTAATTTTAGTAATGTATTTCCGACTAAATCAACTTTAGCGTACCCTAATTTTTCCAATAAGGGGCAATTGTTAATTAGCTCAATTCTGAAATCTTCTGTTTGATCAATAATCATCACCAAATCGTTAACAATTTCCATAAATATTTGAAATTGGATCTTAAAATTTTCGCTCTTGTTATCGTCGGCAATCATTCGTATTCCTTCACCTATAAGAACAAATTTTTTTATAATCTCTAAATTTGGTGATTACTCTTCAAATACTGAAATGAAGATTCTTTTATTTATATATTAGTATAATATCAGGTTTTTTTCGTAATACTTATATGTACAATTAAGATAAATTTCATTTTTAAAATTAGAGAGTAGAAAAGATTATGAGTTTTGATGATTCAATAACTTTTGGTCCAACTAATATCGAGTTCATCCAATTTTATTTTTGAAGGAACACCATTTTTGTCCCAGCCCATCATTTCGTAGTAGATCTTTTTGGCTTCACTAAAATTCTCTAAATCGATAGCTGTTTCAGCTAGAGCTCCTGAAGTGTGAGGTTGGAAAAATCTATCCGGTAAACAATCGTCATCACTCGTAAAACCTTCTCTTAAGTTAAATATTCGGGTCATATTCATTATGCGCTCGCCTACTTTCATCAATTCGAAAGTTGAGGTATTCCAACCAGTAACCGCTCTAACTACTTCTGTTAGCTCAAATGGATTCCACGGCACAAAATAACACATTACGAGAGCATTACCTAAAGCACACCAATTCATTTGATATATTAAGGCTCGAACCTTTTTTGCGCTTAAATCATCAAGTCGGAGTGGTGTTAAAATTCCAAATGTATTAAAATTAGCAATCGAGCCTTCATTTGCAATAACTGTATCGTGGAGATTATGCATATGTTCTGCTCCTGTTGGTGAAATCGTGTATCCCAGTCCCAATCCTTGCTTTAAGCGTGGTTCGTGCATCGGAAGTTCTTGACCCTTCACATGGATGGCGAATTCTTGCGCTCCGTTTTGAATATGTTCAGCGGCTCTTTTTACGCCTTCAGCCAAAATATTTCCTAAACCTTCTCGCTTAGCAATTTTTTCAATCATTTGAATCATGGCTTTGGAATTACCAAACTTTAAAATTATCCCTCCAGTATCGGACTCATTTAATATATTATTTTCAAAGCACTCCATGGCAAAACTAATGCTCATACCAGTAGAGATCGTATCAATTGAGTACTTATTACAAAGTTCATTAGCCTTACACACTGCTTTAAGGTCGTAAATTCCACAATTAGAGCCGAAAGCAGCAAGTGTCTCGTATTCTGGACCACCATATTTTGGATCTACGACCCACGGTTCTTTAATTTGTACGACCTTTTTGCATTTAATTGGACACGCAAAACAAGTTTCCATTTTTAGATCAATTTCTTCTTTGTTAATTTGTGGGTCTAGAGTCTTAGCACTACCTATTCCTCCTGCTTTAAAATTGCGAGTCGGAAGGTTCCCCATAGAGGCAAACATTTCCATTATACCTCCACCAGTTCCATGTGAGAAATATTCTTTATAATATTTCAAGTAGTTATTACTAAAAGAATTCCTTAATTCTCTTAATTTTTCCTTGTTAGCCACTTTAAGTTTCTTATTACCTCTTACAACTACGGCTTTAAGGTTTTTAGAACCCAGGACGGCTCCCATACCCGTTCGACCCGCAGCGCTACGAAGATCATTTATCACACAAGCATACCGCACCAAATTCTCGCCTCCTGAGCCAATTTGACTTATATGCACAAGCTTATCGTCTAATTCTATTTTTATTATTTTTTGAGCTTCACCGGTTGTTTTTCCCCAAATATGGCTAGCGTCTCTTATTTCTACGTTTCCATTTTTTATCCAAATAAAAATTGGGCTTTTTGCTTTTCCCTCAATGATAATTGCATCGAAACCAGCTTTTTTCAACTCTGGCCCCCAATATCCCCCCACTTCTGCTTCACCAAATCCATTTGTTAAGGGTGATTTTGCACCAACGCTATTTCTCCCCGCTCCTGCAATAGATACTCCCGTTATAGGACCTGTAGCAAATATTAACTTGTTTTCTGGACCAAGAGGATCTATGTTAGGTTTTAATTCTTTTAGAAGGTAATACGCAACAAAACCCTCTCCACCAATATATTTCCTATAGAATATTTCTTCGGGATGTTCAAATTTAATCTTATCATTTGATAAATTAACTCTTAATATTTTGCCACTATAGCCAAATTCCATCTTTAAACCTCTATTTAATAAAATTTTGATTATTCTAAAAATTTATTATTCATAAACATAAATTATTTGATAAAACAGATTTTTTAGTTAAGTATGAATATTTAAATTTCCAAAAAAAAATGGGAGGGATAACTTAATGGAAACGGATGATTTTCTTAAATGTTTATCTTGTGGCAAAAAGTTGGGTTTAAAATCAATAAATGGAGGGACCCAGTGCCCAGATTGTTTGTTAAAATTAGAATTTAAAACGGAAGATTTGGATTACAGAGAAATTAACAAGTATCTTCAAGGTATTTTAAATTTCTTTGTTTCAGATGTGAATGCTGCGTTTAATAAAGATCCCGCTGCACGCACCTTAATTGAAGTATTAACAAGTTATCCTGGGATTAAAGCCGTGTTACTATATCGCATAGCACATTTTTTTTGGAAATTAGGACTACCATACATACCTAGATATATTTCCGGTATCGCACGAGATCTAACGGCCGTAGAAATTCATCCAGGAGCAGAAATTGGCAGCGACTTCTTTATAGACCACGGAGCAGGAGTAGTTATAGGGGAAACCGCTGAAGTTGGAAATAACGTAACAATTTACGCAGGTGTAGTTTTAGGTGGTACTAATTTGGAACAAAAAAAAAGACACCCCACTTTAGGTGATAATGTTGTTGTTGGTACTGGCGCAAAAATTTTAGGACCTATTACTCTTGGAGATAATGTGAGAGTTGGCGCGAATTCTGTAGTTGTTAACGATGTGCCTTCAAATTGCGTAGTCGTAGGGGTTCCTGCGAAAATTGTATCGAAAAAAGGAGAAAAAATCGAAAAAATTGATTTGCGCCACGGTGACCTTCCCGACCCAATTTCAATCGCTATCTCGAGTTTAAATAAAAGAATCAAAGAATTAGAGAAACATTTTCCTCATAGTTCGAAACCAACAAAAGACAATATCGAAATATTTTACGGAGAAAATGGTAGTGGAATATAAAGTGGAAATTATTTTTAATGATTCATGATTGTGAAATAAAAAGGTGAATTTAATGGCAAATTATTACAATAATATAGTTGAAGCAATTGGGAAAACGCCCTTAGTGAAACTAAACAGAATCACTGGAAGTGTTAAGCCAAATATATTTGTAAAATTGGAGTCTCTTAATCCTGGGGGTAGCGTTAAAGATAGAATTGGAATGAACATGATACAGAAAGCAGAAGAGGAAGGTCTTATTGATAAAGATACAACCATAGTAGAGCCTACTTCTGGAAATACGGGCATTGGTTTAGCGCTCGTGTGTGCGTCAAAAGGATATAAAATAATCTTAGTAATGCCAGAAAGCGTAACTATCGAGAGAGTTCAAATCCTTAAGGCTTATGGTGCTGAAGTGGTTTTAACACCAAAAGAAGGTGGTATGAAAGGATCAATTTCAAAAGCGGAAGAAATAGCTAAAGAAAAAGGAAAAGTTTTCATCCCTCAGCAATTTAAAAACCTAGCAAACCCAGATATACACCGAAAAACTACGGCTATAGAGATATTTAACGATTTAGCGGGCCAAGTGGATGGGTTTGTTGCGGGAATAGGAACTGGGGGAACAATAACAGGAGTCGGTGAGGTATTAAAAGATAGGGTTGGGGCGAGAATGAAGGTTTACGCAGTAGAACCTAAAGATTCTGCGATCCTATCTGGTGGGAAACCAGGACCTCATAAAATTCAGGGTATAGGGGCGGGTTTTATCCCTAAAGTGCTAAATATCAAAATTTACGACAGAATTATAACGGTTGACTACAAAGATGCCAGCGAGACGGCTAGAAAATTAGCTAGAATGGAGGGCATATTCGTTGGAATTTCAGCAGGAGCTTGCGCATGGGCAGCAATTCACGACGCTTCAAAAGATTTCGTAGAAGGAGAAAACATCGTGGCACTCTTACCTGACGGAGGAGAGAAATATCTCTCAACAGAATTGTATCGCTTTTAAGCAAAACTACTAAATAAATGCATAAAATGAGTAAAAATATTTTTATACTATTCTATTAGCGTTGTTTCTGTCAATAAAATATCGTAAATTCTATTCCAATATTCCTCGATGTTCCAATTCAGTTTGTTTTTAATCTTATCAGATAAATCAGTAAATACATCTTTAATCTTTAAAGTGTGAAAATAGTTAATTAATGGAGCGATAATTGCAATCATATATTGTTTTTCTCCAAATCTTTCTTCTTTATCAGGATATGAATCAAAAAAAAGATATCCACGACTATTTAAGTTTTCAATATTTAACAAAACACCTTCAGCCTTCGTGATTTTGTCGTGACCATAAATAGAAGTTGCTACCGTAAACAATTGATTTGCGATGTCGTCTAAGGATATGGAAAAATCTTTCTCTTCAGGGTAATAACAATTTAATTCGGGACCAAACTTGTCGTCCCAAAATGTTAGTAATAAGCACATAAATTCTCCTTGGTCACTAGTAGCTGGCATTTTCATTTCGATATTCATAGTTGAAAAGACTTCGTCGATTCTGTTGTTTAAAGCCTTTACTCTGTTAATACGGGCAATTCTACCAGATATTATAGCTAACAAATCTTTCTCGTCAAAAGGTTTTGTTAAATAATCGTCTACTCCTAGCAACTTTCCAAGCCTAATATCTTTAGGAGTAGTGCGGGCGGAAAGAAACACGAAAGGAATTCGATTCCATCGTGGTTCGCTGGATATCGCTCTAAAAAATTCATAACCATCCATTTCAGGCATCATTATATCGCTAATGATAATATCAGGAACCTGTCCAAGTTCCGAAAGAATTTTTAGAGCTACTTTTCCATTTCTTGCTGTAACTGTTTTATAATTATTCGATTCTAACATTAAATTTAAATTATACAACAAATCAACATTATCCTCAACAACAAGAATTAGAGGTTTCAAATCGAATCTGACTGAATTTGTGTTTTTTTAATTACCTATTAGAATAGAATAAGGAGAATTTAGCTTATATTCTTTTTTCAATTATCGGCAGAAAAATAGAAAAAGTTGATCCTTTACCATAATCGCTTTGAGCCCATACTTCGCCACCATGAAGATCTAATAGCTCTTTCGCTATAGATAATCCTAAACCCGTACCTGGAATGTCGCTTACTTGTTCAGATCTAAAAAATCTTTCAAAAATAGATGGCAAATCTTCTTCCGAAATTCCTACTCCATAATCTTTAATCTGAAATAAAACACCGTCTTTTTCATCTATGTTGTATTTCCCTTTGTAATGATTAATAGCTCTAATCTCTATTTTATTACTCTCCCTTGAATATTTTATGGCGTTATCGATAAAAATACGAAATATTTGGTCAATTTTTGTTGGATCCCCATATAATTTAATGTTTTTATCTACATCTACGCTAAAAGTAATATTTTTCGCATTTCCAATAGGCTCCATTAAAGTTAATATATCATCAATAATAGTAAGTAGATTATATTCTTCCCACTTTAACTTTATTTTACGCTCGTCTATTCTTGATAGCGTCAAAATATCGTCAACTAATTCTTTTAGAAGATAAATATTTCTTTTAATTCCTTCTTCCAATTTTTTAATTACATCTGGAGTAACAGAATCAGAATGATTATTTAAAAAATCAAGCGACATAATTAAAACCGAAATTGGTGTTCGTAATTCATGCGATACCGTTGAAACAAAGCGTTCCAAGCTTTCCTCAGCTTCTTTCCGAGCCGTTGTATTCATACCATATATATTTGCATATCCCCTATCTTTCATTGGTACAATGAAAAGAGTATAAATTTGACCTTTAACGTTCAACTCTATTTCTAAATTTAGGTTCTCAGAAAAGGACTTATTGACGTGTTCCTCTAAAACCTTTGGGATCATACTTCCTTCTCCAATTAAGAATAATTCTTGACTCACTTTATTTGCTAAAAGAATATATTTGTTACTAACTCTTAACACGGGGTTAGGATTTTCTAATGGAAACCTTGCCATATCCTCAACTTTTTCTTGCGCGATCTTACGCTCAGTAATATTAGTATAATTTTGTATAATTCCAATGAATTCGCCATTTGTGTTTCTATGAGGAACTGTCCTTACAAGACTAACAATCTTAGTACCGTCATCGAATTTTGTAACTAATTCGTATTCATAATGGTCTTTTCCTTCTCGTATTTGATTCCTTGAACATGATTCGGTATGACATCGATGTTCGTACCCTAATTGAAGGTCGTAACATTTTTTACCTATAAGGTCTTCTTTGGATAAGCGGAAAAGAGAAGTGTATGTCTCGTTAACGCGCAGAATTTCGCAGTTATTACTGATTACCCTTAATGGTAGAGCTGCTTTAAATATTTGGTTAAATTCAGAGTATGCTTGTTCTAATTGGTTCGCTTTTTCAATCGAAGATTCCTCACTCAACTTCAACTTTCTAAATAATAAATCAAAGGGGGTTTCTATGCCCAATTCAATTACTGCCTTGTAGACAAAGAAAAAGGCAATTACTTTAAAAATATGACCAATAAAATTTGAGAAGCCAAATACACTAATATAGAAAGTAAACGCCAATTCTGAAATCATTGTCGCAATAATGGATATTACAATTAAAAAGAATATTTTCTCAGCAAACTCGTCTTTATGCTTGTATAACACAATTAGTGTAACGAAAAGAATTATATCAATTATGTATTCACTAATTATTTTAAAAGGAGTTAACCCCGAACCTTCGATATAACATACAGGGAAGAAACCTTGAAATATAGTGGTTAATAAAATAATAATTATAAAGATATAGCCTACGAATAAATAATTAGCTTTAATCTTTTTTCTAATGACCATAGTAGCAAATAAATAGGAGAAAGCTTGCCAATATCGGGCTACAATCCACAATTGCGTCGGAAGATTAGCGTCAAATTCAAGGAATACGCCCATTCCTGAGTAAGCTAAGGTGTGAATTAAATCTATTACACTTATGAAGAGAAAAGAAACACCTAATACCAAAAAGAAGGAGCTATTCATATATTTTCTTGAGTGCCAGCCAATAAGAAAAACACCTCCTGCAATAACAATACTGAATACTTCTATAATCGAATGAAAAAGTAAGAAACTGTAGAGGCTTGCTAAATAAGTAAGAAATAACCCTACAATTAATATCATATATTCGATTGAATCACGCCGAAGTATCGATACTTCTGAATCTTTCTCTTTGCTAAGCAAAATATATCCCTTCCTTTTCTTATTTTTTATATTCCAAATTTTTGAAAAACAGTATAAATCGATGTTTTGTAAATTTGGTAAGTAAAATCGTTTGGAATTAACTCTTTTATATTTCTGATTAAATCAGGAACCACTTTGTCGCTAAATTCTTTATTTGTGAATTCCAAATCTGGATCGTATTTATGTAAAAATATAGAGAAATCAATATTTACTTTATGTTTCCTTAATAGGATAACGATTTTATCTAAGTAGTCTAACGAAATATCAAACCGCTCCTGATCTTGGATGTCCAAAACATAAATAAACTTATTGGTTTTTTTTATGTGGTTTTGAAAGTCGTTTAAATAACCCTCTCGAAATTGTTCTTGCCCACCGAAATCCCAGATGCTATATTCTGACCCTAACGCTTGGAATTTATTGATCTTAAACCCTCTCGTAGGATTTAGCGAGGAAAACGACGAAAGATTCTTCACACCCTTCAAACATAACACGATAGATGTTTTACCGGAATTATCTAACCCCATGATTAATACTTTTTTTGCGTTAATTGTTGTGTTTTCTCTCATCGCTGTATTCATTTTAATAAGGGATTAAAAATAGATTAATCATGATAACGTATCTATAACATCTAAATCTCTCAAGTCTTTGAGTTTTTCTTGATTGATTTTCACAACAAAAGATTTAATTTCTTCTATGAGCTTAAAGATATTTGGATTCTTAATTTTATAGGATTTAACATTATTAATTTTATCAAAATTAATGAGATTTTTGTTACTTAGAGCCTTTAAGTGTTGAGAAATCGTAGATTGAGACTTATCTAAGGTTGTTTGAATTTCAGAAGAAGTCTTTTTCTCATCTCGTAATAAAACTAGTATATCCAATCGAGTCTGATCTGCTAAAACTCTTAAAAACTCAATAAAATCTATTTTATTTTCACTCATTTAATAATATCCTATTGTATTTTAGGTATATTGATTTTAATCGCTTTTAAAGATATTTTTAATGATTTATTAATATTAATTAAGATTTTATTAATAAACCATCGTAACATTTATATATCGGCATATCGTTATTAATGAATATAAGTAAAAAATAAAAAATTTAAGATGGAGATAATGGAAAGTCAAGTCTTTAAAATCGACGAGATAGATCGGAACATAATTGAATTAATTCAAAAGGAACCTACGCTTACTCATACAGAAATCGCAAAAAGAGTTGATCGGAGCCAACCCACAATCGGAATGAGGATTCGGAAACTCGAAAAAGCGGGAGTCTTAAAATTTCAAGCGGGTATAAATGTAAAAACTATGGATTTAATCCTTGCACGAGTCGAAATTCAAACTTTAGAACCAAACGAAACCATAGAATTAGTTAAAAAATGTCCATACATGCTAAACGCATTTCGATTGAGTGGCACTTTTAATCTTAGTGTTCTTGTAATAGGTTCTAAACTAGCTCATATTGATGAGATGGTTAATAGCCATTTTAGAAAGAATCCTAACATCTCTTCGGTTTATATGGATATAATTACCGATGTTACAAATGATTTTGTATTACCATTTGATTTTAATTTCGAAAGTTGTAGTTTAAACTCAAATTCAAATGGTCAATGTTGTGGAAAATGTTTTAAATAGCCAATTTGATCTAAATTTTTTTATATAATTTCTAATTTTAATGATTATAATTAAAGAGTTAGAACAAACATTTTTATTACATTAACAACAAATTTTTAGCATAATTTACCTTTTAAAAATAATATATATTGATTTTCTAAAAAAAATAAATTAAAAAAAATAAAAAAAATAGAAAAGTAAGGAATCTTATCTGCCAGAACTTAATCCCAGAAGAGCAGATTCATCAGAATTGAAGCCAAACTCGCCAGCGTATCCGAGATAAATAAAGGATTTATCCTATTACGGAAATAGTAAGGAGGCGGCCTGCAGAGCCGTTGCTTTCAGCATCATGGGTGCAAATCCCATCGCTGGCTCTTATACCCATCTTATCACTAATAATGCGCTCTTTTAAAGTGTATAAATTATCATGAAAGTTTATAATAGCTTAACATATAAAAAGGAAGAATTTAAGCCAATCGAACCCGGAAAAGTCAAAATGTATGTTTGTGGTGTTACAGTGTATGGTTCGCCTCACCTTGGTCACGCAAAGTCCGCAGTTGCTTTTGATTTAATTCACAGATATTTAAAGTTTAAGGGCTATAAAGTTAATATCGTTAAAAATTATACTGATATTGACGATAAAATAATTAAGAGTTCTAAAGAAAGAAACATCGATTTCAGAACTTTAAGCGATCAACATATTGCTGAATATGAGGAAATCATGGAAATGCTCAATGTTGAGAAAGATACACGAAATCCACGAGCAACCGAAGTAATAGATTTTATAATTAATTTTATTAAAGAATTGATTTCTAAGGGACACGCTTACGAAAAAAATGGATCCGTGTACTTTTCAGTTAAATCATTTCCGGGATATAGTTCCGTTCTTCAAAAGAGTAAAGGTGAAGGAAAGGAGAGCGAAGAAGAAGATTACATAGTAGATCAAGATACAGCATTTGGAGAAGATAAGTTAGATAGTCGAGATTTTGCGTTGTGGAAAAGAATGAAAGAAGGAGAGCCTTTTTGGGAAAGCCCCTGGGGTGAAGGGCGTCCTGGATGGCACATTGAATGTTCTGCTATGATCTTGAACTTTTTAGGCGAAACAATTGACATACACGGGGGCGGTCAAGACTTGAAATTTCCACACCATAGGAACGAAATCGCGCAATCAGAATCTTACACTGGTAAAAAAATTGCAAATTATTTCCTTCATAACGGTTATGTTAATGTAAAAGATGAAAAGATGTCTAAAAGTCTCGGAAACTTTTTCACAGTAGCAGATATTGCCAAACAGTATGACCCAATGATTATTCGTTGGTATTTGATATCGAGTCATTATCGAAGTTCAAATAATTATACTATTGATAGCATGGAGCAAGCTAAAAATACTTACAACAGACTAATAAACACGATTAAAAAAGTAAACGATGCTGAATTTGCTGAAGCGAAATCAAAGCAACTTAACGATTTAATTGCAAAAATTGAAAATGCGGAAAATAAAATTATTGACGCTATGGAAGATGATTTTGACACTCCTGTAGCTTTGGCAGAGTTATTGACGCTATTTAGAGAAATTAACAAAGCTATACTACAAGATGGCTTGAAAATAAACCAAGAATTTAAGGATCGATTTTTCAAATTTATAGAATTCAATGAAAAGATTTTCGGAATTTTTCCATCCTTAATCGCTAAAATGACACCGTTTTCGTTTGAAAGCATGGATGAGAAAGATAAACTCATCAAAAGTCTCGTTAATTTAATAATCGAAATGCGCGCTAAATTAAGAGATAAAAAAATCTACGATCTAAGCGATATAATACGCGAACGGTTAAGAGAATTAGGTATCGATATCGAAGATAAAAAGACATAATTATAAATTATTTTTTTAAAAATATGAAGCGATTTAAAATTTTATTTTTTACACCTCATATCGACGACATCGAATTTGGCGTGCCGTTTACATTTCTAGAATCGTTAAGGTTAGGAAATGAAGTTGTAGAAGTGCTGATGACTAATTGTGAATTTGGAACGCATCGCATTGAATTCAAGGGGGCTCGTTTAAAAAGAATTCGAACTAGAGAATTAGAAAACGCAAACAATGTGTACGCTAAATATACTAAAAACCATGTTCGAGTTTTAAAAGTAGGTTATATCGATGGGTACCTTCCAATGAATAAATTGGCATTGAATAAAGTTGTAGACATAATTCGTACTGAAAAACCTGATCTTATTTTCGCACCAGACCCTTGGTATGCTCTTGATTATCATCCAGATCACATAAACACTGGTAGATTGCCTTACTTTGCTCTTAAGAAGATAAACAAAAACGAGCTACCTACTCGTGTTTTTTATTACTACTCTTTTAAACCAAATTTCAAATTAAAATGCAGATGGAAAGACATCCAAATCATCGTTGAAGCATTGTCTCAACATAGAAGCCAAGTAACTCCATTAAGCGCTAAATTAATAGGAGTTTTTAGAAAACTCCTTTTCTTAAGGAGATTTTTTAGTACAGGCCACTTCACAGAAAATTTTCGGGAGCAAATATTTAACGACGGATACCCCGAATTTCCAAAGAAACATAATTTTTTGGATAATATAAAATATCTATTTTTTACAAGAATGACTGTACCTGGATATGAAAAATTTCATAACATAACACCAGAAGAATTAGGGTTAAGGAATTAAATATACATAATTTTGGCTTTAAATACGGGGTGGACTACTTACTATTTTTTCGCCCTCTTCTAGTTGTTTATAATGCTTGTATAGGATTGGTGCGAGCTTAACGTCTTTTGTAGTAGACACACTTAAAACTCTATCTTCCCCGGCATGTAAAATCAATAGGTATCCCTTACTACCTTTTATGTACGATTGTTCAAATTCGCCAAGACCCATTTCTCCAATAGCACGTTCACTCAATGAACAAAGTGCCGCAGTCATGGCTGCTAATCGCATATCATCTGTGCTTGCGGGTAGTATAGAGGCGAGTGGTTGACCGGTATCCGCCGTAAGCTGCGCTGCTTTCACACCTTCGATATTATCCATAATATCTTTTAACAAGTTTTCAAGCGAAGTTTTAAACTCCCGCCTTTTCTTTAACCCTTTCATTGAACTTGACGTTTATTTAATAATTATGCGATTATATTTTCGAAATAGCTTTACTGCTTAAAAAAGAGCCTTTATAATATAAATTTTAGCACAAATTCTTAATATTTGTCTAATAAATCTTAATATCTCTTTAAGATTAAGCGTTAAAATAGTTAAAAGAAGTGAAATCCTTTACGGCTTTAATTTTAAGGGTTGTGAAAATAATTACCAAAATATCAACCAAATCAACGAATCCTGCGTTGCTGCCTATACCGGAATTTTCTTTACTTATATCGCCAAAGTGCTTTCTGATAATTGATCGAGATCATAAAATCCTGAATTAAAATCTAATAAAGAATGACTTTAGAAAGTTTCAATGTGAAAAAGGAGACTCCTGCAACCAAGACCTAATAAGAAGGTCAGAAATAAAATAGGGGGAGTATTAGATGAGTGCTTTACGCACTACCAAAAGACAAAAATCCAGGGTGGTGCAGGAGTCATGGTTGTATTTCCCTATTTAATTTTTTTATTTAATTCACATTACTTAAATTTAAATTCAAAAGTGTTGTCTTACTTTTGTCTTACTTTACCATAACTAATAATTTTCTGTTATTTAAATCTTTTCTCTTATTTAGTTTTTTAAGTTATTAGATGTAAAGTGTAAAATAATATTTTTGTATAAATAAATACTATGCAAAAATGTACGCAAAAGAATAGTTCAAAAATGTCAGTTGCCTATCGAAATCTAATATCAAGTCTAAAATATTCTCAGAAAAAGTAAGAAATAAAAAAGTTTTATATTCCGTTGACAATCTTTTCTTTTGGAGCATACGCGTCTTGTACCGCGTAGTTGTTAAAATTAATGCTATAGTGGTCCCGCCAGGATGCTTTCATGTCTTCCATCATATCTTCGTGGACGCTTTCCTTGAATTTCCCTTCAGCGCGAATCAATGTTCCCATAGGCGCCGCTATGATTTCACCGTTTTTCACTACTATTTGACCTTCCTTTATCGTATACGCTGCGCTCGAAAACGCCTTCTCTATTGCTTTACCGTCCATCTTGTTCGGATCTAACTTATAAACCGCCACGTCGCCGATAGCTCCAACTCCAAGATGACCTCGATCTCTTAGTCCCAAGGTTTTTGCGTTTCCTGCTCTTGTAACAATGCACAACTCACTTAAAGTGTATTCTCGGTCTAAATCTGGAAGCGTTGACGCTGTACTTGCTTTCTTTGAAACCACATTCTCTAGCATATCCTTCCGGGATTTGCGATCCATTAACCATTTGAATACAATTGGATAGGTTGTAAATGGCGCTCCGTTGGGATGGTCTGTCGTGTGGCTAATCTGCCAAGGATCTTTGATTAAGAGCATTAACTCGAGGGCAATTGCCCATTGGACGGCGTTTACACCCGTCTTCGGAGAAAAGAAATAGGGTACTACTCCCGATCCTGACTCTGCTTCGATTTGACCATTTATCCATTTCATACCTGGTTTTGCGCCCCAAGGACTCATCCCTCCAAGATGGTGGAGGGCGTGCTCCCACGGACCGTCTCCAGTCATCGTAGTAGTAGCGTATTTTGTAAATACAACTTGGCCAGTATCCAGAGACATGTGTTTGTGCGAATTGACATACTCTGCTATTTGGGATGCTCCAGATTCGAAATTTCCCCAATTTGTGCCGGCGTACGCATTGAATTGGCAATGAGTAACGTGAAATGATCGCTCTCTCTCACCATAGGGTTCGATTCCTTCACATATTTTAAAAGTCTCTATTGAATGCTCGTAATTTCCAGGGTGACCTAAATTATTACAATGGACATGAATGGAGTGAGGTAATTCTAATAGTTCATTTGCTTTCGCTAAACTTTCGACAATCTGCCTTGGTGTAACATCCCAATGCAAGACGGGTGAATCTACACTATCGCAATTCTTGCCCCATGCCCAGTTTTCCACGCCTCCTGGGTTCACAATTTTAATCGCATAACCTTTCGTAGCTTTTAAAATCCAATTTACGTAGGCTGCTAATTTATCGATATCGTTCTCCCTTACAAATTTGAGGACATACCAGTTATTTCCAAGGATAGGCATCGCTAATTTATCGATAATAGGCATTTCTAGAAACTCTTCGTGAGTATGTCGGGCCTCCAATAAAGGCATAGCAGGCTCACATACGGTCGTATATCCTAACTTAGCGTATCTATAACCCGTAGCCCATGTGCTTGGTACGCTAAATCCCGTGCCAGATCGCCTTATTTTAGTTTTTTTCTCGTTACTTTCTGGCACTTTATCTTCCGGTCGTAATGTTCGTCCAGCATTTACTTTTGCCCCGGCGATGTGTGAATGAATATCAACTCCTCCCGGCATAATTATCATGCCCTTGGCATCGATAACTTTTGCGTCTCCATTAACCTTATTAACAACCACGCCATCTTTAATGTAGATATCCTTCTTTTCGCCGTCAATGTTGTTCAAAGGGTCGTAAACTAAGCCATTTTTTATTATTAAATCACTCATCGTAAATTTCCTTAGTTATAAGTTTAGTTTTGATTAATCTTAAATTGACAAATAAATTTGAAATTGTACTATTAGTATTAAAAATCTATTATTTTTATAAAGATTTATTATTTAATTTAATTTAATATGAGAATTGGATTATCGGTATTAAAAGATCGTTTTAATAAAAAATTAAGATGTGAATTTTGAATTCATAAGCCAAAAATTAACAAATAAAATCTAAATTTTTTTAAGAATGAAAAAATATATTTATAAATTAATAAACTTTTTTTATAAAAAAATTAAAAATAACTTTTAGGTGAAAAAATTTGGCATTAGGTAAAATTTTTATAATATTAGGAGCGCTCCTTAGTATACTTGGTACGTATGTTTTTGCTATTTATGGTGTTACGGGTTCTGTAGGTTCTGGTATTGGATTCATTCTGAATACATTTGGAGGGGGTCTGGCGGATCCTACGTTATTTGCAGGTTCAAGTACATATGCTACTATCTTAGGTATCGAAGTTTGGCTTTTTTACATTCTTTTGGGCGTGTTTCTGATCTTTCTTGCTGCTGGCGCACTACAATTAATAGGGGTGAAATCCAGAGTTGCTGGCTTGATCTTTTCTCTCTTTCCACTTGGTGTAGGAATAATGTTAATACTTGTCTTTTATACAGATATTTTAGGTCTTAAATCGTTCTTTTTTACAATTTTCTTTGTAGGTGAACAATTAGGAGACTTTTTCCCAATTCTTGTAAACCTCGGAGACTTAGCTTTGGGAACTTATCTGCTACTTGGTGGAGGCGTTTTAGGAGTGATCAGTACATTTCTTCCACGAGAATAATTTAATTTTAAAATATTTCTTTTTTATTTTATATTTTTTATAGATTCTTGTCAAAGACCGATTCTAATGTCTTAATATCATCTGGTTTGTTAATGTTTTTAAAGGATAATAGATTTGGGTCGAAATATTTGATATTCTGTTCAATTGAGACATATTTAACTGTCCAATCTTCACCGATTATTTTCGTTAATTTGTATTGCTTCTGCTTTAAATTTCTTAATGAGGTTTTATAAGCTTTTTCAACGGGATAAATAGCAAATAAAGGCTCTCTAAAATCATTATTCCATTTGGGCATATAGCAATCATATCGACCACATTCCTTTATCATATAATCAATAACTTCATAGCTAAAAAGGGGATTATCGCAAGATAATACAAAAACTTTTTGATACTTGAGTTTTTTTAACTCTTTAAACGTAGAATATAAACCTAAAATAGGTGAACGTACATTTTGGTTTAAAATTATATCGTAATCATCTAAAACAAAAGCCATTATTTTAGTTATATCAATTTCATTTATGTAATTCTGAATTTGATGATGAGAATTAGCTACAAGAAAAATATCGTGATTAAAACGAGATAACGTTTCTAACTGATACGAGATAAGAGGTTTACCTTTAAATTTAAAAAGTCCCTTATCAGTCCCGAATCGAGTGCTTTTTCCACCAATAAGAATTGAAAAAGCCATGTATTTATTTTTATCGCTAATTTCCTAACAACTTTCTCTTAAATTAATAAATAATCTATTAAACCAATTATTAAAAATTATAAATCATTTAAATTAGTTATAGTTATAGTAGATTTTAAAAATCTTTTTCTTTACTAAAGTAATATTATGGCTCCAAAGCATAAAACCAGTCTTAAGAGAGATAAACCTTTAGAACAATGTGCGGTTTTTGGTATAGCTTGCAACGATATTACCTACTCTGTTTCTAAATTATTATATAGCGGTTTAATTTCTCAACAACATCGCGGTCAAGAATCTACGGGAATTTCTATTCTTAAAACAGGCGGAAGAATTTTTACTTATAAGAAAAAAGGATTAGTTTCCACAGTGTTGAACGATAAAGTTTTGTCCAAGTTATGGGGCAATGTTGGCATTGGGCATAATAGGTACGCTACAACCGGAGCTCAAGAGTTTGAATCTCCTGATTACATGCAACCTTTTCACTTTAATAACAATGAAATCGAGTTTTCCTTAGCCTTTAATGGAACCATACCTAATTATACAGAAATAAAACAAAACTTAGAAGAAAAGGGAAGAATTTTTGTCACAAATACAGATACAGAAGTAATAGCCCAATTGATAGCATCTATAGCTTTAAGGACTGAAGGTTGGCCCAACATTCTGAAGACTGCAAGTAGTTCTTTAGATGGGTCTTATTCGCTTTTAATATTAACAGCTGAAGGAGATATTTACGCCATTAGAGATCCCTTGGGATTTAAACCCTTATGTATAGGAGAATTAAAAACTGAAGAAAGACATCATTACATCGTTTCCTCTGAATCTTGCGGTATTGATGTTTTAGGTGGAAAAATTATTAGAGATGTAGAACCCGGAGAAATTCTTCATTTGAGCCACCAAAAAGGCATACATTCAGAAATGGTGTTGAAAAGCGAAAGAACAGCTCTATGTCAGTTTGAATTCGTATATTTCTCTCGCCCTGATTCAATTATTGATGGAGTTTCCGTTGCTCAGACAAGGTTGCAATTAGGGATAAATTTAGCCAAAAACGATCCCTTATTGGATGACCCTAAGTTTAAAGAAAACACAATCGTAGTTCCAGTACCTGATTCGGGGAGAAGTGTTGCTGTAGGTTACGCACAAGAAGCGAAATTACCTTATGTAGAGGGATTAATGAAGAATCGATATGTGTGGCGCACTTTCATAATGCCTGGACAAAAAAATAGGGAAGCGGCTGTAAAAGAAAAATTAAATCCAATTAAAGCCTTTGTCAAGGGTAAGAATGTAATCATACTGGATGATTCGATCGTAAGAGGAACAACCACAGAAAAGATTATTAACTTGATTAGAGAAGCTGGTGCGATAACTGTTAATGTAAGAATTAGCTGTCCTCCTGTAATAAGACCATGTTACATGGGTATTGACTTTCCTACAACCTCAGAATTAATTGCAGGACGCTTCAAAAATCTTTATGGTGAGGAAAACTATATCGAAGAGATTAGAAAGAAAATAGGAGCTGATTCTCTACGATATCAAACTATTGATGATCTCGTCAGTGCGATTGGAAAAAGTAAAAACCAGTTGTGTATGGCGTGCCTAACGGGGGAATATCCCCTAAAATCTGTAAATAAAATAATTGAAATGGAAAGAGCTATATCATCAGATAGAAACTAGTATTTTTTTTTAAATTACTATTCTATTACTATTCTACACCATCCCAACAATAGGTACATAGTTTTTCTTTAGGTAATCCAATAGCTTTAACTAGGTTTTCTAGCCTCTGATATTTCAATGTCGTTAAATGCAACTTTTCGCGTATAACATTGACCATTGCTTTATAATTATCAGACTCAGGATCGGTATAATCCACAGGATTTTCGAGATCTTCTCCAATTAATTCTTTAATGGCCCATCTTCCTGCTAAATCTAGCTCAGAACGAGATCGAGAGAAGTTTAAAAATTTACATCCATAAACAAGTGGAGGACAAGCAGGTCTCATGTGTACTTCTTTTGCTCCTGATTCAAACAACCTCTTAACTTGCCTTCTCAATTGAGTACCTCTCACGATTGAGTCCTCGCAAAAAAGAAGACGCTTGTCCACGATAAGTTCTTCAATCGGTATAAGTTTCATCTTTGCGACTGTATCCCTAATGGATTGTTCTTGAGGCATGAAACTTCGAGGCCATGTTGGCGTATACTTTACAAAGGGTCGGGCATAAGGAATTTGTGCTTCGTTAGCATAACCTAATCCATGAGCTGTACCAGAATCTGGGATCCCTGCTACGAGATCAATTTCCAGATCATCCTCTCTCCGTAAATAAGCACCACATTTATATCGAACAGATTCAACATTTATTCCCTCATAACTAGAAGCAGGATATCCATAATAGACCCATAAGAAAGCACAGATTTGCAATCTACTACCCGGTGCAACCTTTTGTTCGAGACCCTTTTCACCTAGAAAAACGATTTCTCCAGGTCCTAGATATTTTGTTATCTTATAACCAAGATTTGGGAATGCACAAGTTTCCATTGCAACAGCATAAGAAGCGGGCTTTTTACCTATAACGAGAGGCGTTCTACCTAGTGAATCACGTGCAGCGAATATCCCTTCATCAGTTAAGATAAGAATGGTACACGAACCAACGATCATATCTTGAACCTTTTGAATACCTTCTTCAAATGTAGCAGCTTGGCTAATTATTGTTGCTACCATTTCTGTAGGGTTAATTTCTCCTCCATGCATTTCTGAGAAATGAGTTCCATTTTGTAGCGCTTCGCTTGCGAGTTCTTCTATGTTATTAATTTTACCTACTGTTGAAATGGCAAAAACACCTAAGCGCGAACTTATTATTAAGGGTTGATCTTCGTAATCGCTTATTACTCCTATCCCTTTATTTCCATGCATTTTCTTGATATCTTTATCGAATTTAGATCTAAATTGGCTCTTCGTTATATCCTTAATGAACCTTTGAAAACCACCAGAGTTTTTTACCGCTAAACCACCTCTTTTGGTTCCTAAATGGGAATGATAGTCTGTACCATAAAATAGATCATCGACGCAATCTTTATCTGAAAAAACCCCGAAAAGACCTCCCATAATATATCCACTATATATTAAATCGGAACAATATTTTTAAATTAAATTATTAATCTGAGAAGGTTAGAAAAAGCTAAGAAACGAGAAATAAAATATCAGAAATCAGCGAATTTATTTCTAAAAATCGAAGTTAAGTCTTTTTATGAATTTTTTGATATTTCAATTGGATTCCATTTCACCTGGAATTTTTTCACGTTTAAATCTTACCATAGTTATAGCGTCATTGGGGCAAGTAACAGCACATAATCCACAGCCTAAGCACTTATCCCTGTCTATGTGAGCAACCCCATCTACAGTTATCGCATTAAATTTGCATCGTTCTAAACATGTCTCGCAGCCCGTACATTTTTCTTCGTTTATAAGTGATATATAATTTGCTTTGGCGATAGCTCTAGGGTTGTCAAATCGAGTAATTCCTTTTAACATTCCACAACAACATTCGCAACACGCACAGAGTATATTGCAGTTAGTCGCATCGTTATCTGTAGCGTGAACTAATCCAATTTGTGCAGCCTCTTCAGTTAGTCTTATTATATCTTCTTTAGAAGCTGCTTTTACATCTGGGTCTCCCATTTCCAATACTGCTTTAGCGTTTGGTCCCAGCAAAATACAATTGTGAATGGGATATTTATCTTTACACTCTCTAATCCCTTCAACTTCCGCTCTTTTTCTGCAAGGGCAAGGAATTACAGCAAAATCCGTATTGGATTCAATAATATTATAAACCTCTTCAATTGGAATTATCTGATGACCAGGTTCAACTTGTTCGCTAACAGTTAAAACTCGCATGCGAGGCGTGCCATCCCTTTTATTTTCCCATGTCTTATAATACTTATCGTTGGTGTAAAACTCTCTACTTAATTGGGCAAACTTAACAATGTCGTCTCTGGAATAATTTTCTTTTATAATAAAAGGCATGTCGTAAATAAACAAAGGCGTTGGTAAAGAGTAATAATTCCCTATTTTTATTAGAAATCCTCTCTTACAGGTTTCTGCAAGTTTGGCAGATATTTCTGCTTTTTCCACACCAATCTTTTTCGAAAGTTTTGATAATGATGTAGATTTTGGAAAAACTTCTAAATGGAGAATAATCTTAATTATTTCTGGATCGTACATTAAACTTAAATATTCAAGATACTTTTCGGTTGGCTCTCCATTCTCGTCCTTAGGAAATGATTGAGCTTTATATTTTAATTTTTTAGTAAACTCAATTAAATTTTCCTGATGTTCTTTTGAGGCTATCATTTTTAATTTATTTTTTTTTATTTATTAATAATTATTAACAATAATATTAAGCTACGCTAGTAAATAACTAAAATACCTTCTTTTTGAAACCTTTTTTATACTTATTCTCCTAATATATATCATGGAGTGATTCTAAAAACGACCCTAATTCCCGCTCGTTTCGCTCGAAAAAATGTAAAAATTTTGAGTTTATCGCCTTTTGGTCGAAAAAAATCACCGATTTTTTTAATCTAATTGAAAAAACGGGATCTAATGCTCATGTGACTCATCATGATCTGCTCGTCAAATTCGTTAACAAAGAATACCTGAGCGGCGCGGGTGAAATGGACCACAAAAAGCGGGAAAAAGATTCGAAACACGACGATCTAACCACGCCTTCAGGTGTTATAGAATTTAAATTCCGTTCAAACGCATTGGAATCATTACCTGGCGTTTTAAGAAGTGCCGAGGAGATTTTCAAGCGCAACGATTTAATCCATTTTGCGTACTTTCGAAGAAGGCTCAAGAAAGACAAAACAAAAATTATAAAAACCCGAGGTTGCATATATTACTTAATAATCGTAATATTTCCTAAAGATGTCGAGCGTCTAAATTTAAAAGCTCTTTTGAAGGAAGTAAGAAAGGAGGAGATGGACTTTACCAAGGAAGTAGCTAAAGAAAGCGGCATTGATATGGACGACGAAGAATTATACGCCGTCGGCAACATGATTAATGAGATTAAGCTTGAACGAGAGCTAGAAGAGAAAGACAAGGCGTTAAAAGAAAAAGATAAGGCGTTAAAAGAGAAAGACAAGATTATTAAGCAGTTAAAAGAACAAATAAAGAGTAAATAGGTAGACTTTTTCTTTCCTGTTCAAATTTTAAATTACTGATTCAATCATCATAGAGAAGCCTAAAATCAAATAAAAGATGATTCATTTATTAAGCGGAATTCAGTAAAGTTGATAACTAGCTTAACTGAATAATAATAATTATTAATTATTTTTATTATACTTGAATATTCCCCCTATTAATTGTCCTACACTTATTCCCGCGTCCCCAGGTGGCACTAAGTTGTGTTCAATGAAATTAAATCCCCGTTTAATGATTCGTTCTTTTATCGCCTTTGAAAAAGTACCGTTATAAGCAACGCCCCCAGTTAATCCTATTATTTCCACACCATTTTCTTTGGCAATTTTAATCGCAACTTTCGCAAATACTAATCCAATTTCTTTTTGAAATTTTGCGGCAATATCTTGTCTTTTAGAATCTTTAATTTCTAGTAAATTTATTATATCTAAAATTAAATCTGAAGTATTAATAAGATAACTTCCATTTTTCTTCGAATATGTAATGTCTAAATTAATCTTATCTGGATTTCCTTTCGACGCCAAACCCTCCAGTCTCATTGCCGGTTCTCCTCTATAACTTTTTAATTTCGATGCTCCTAAAATATATGATACGACATCAAAAATCCTACCTGTGGAGCTTGTTAATGGGATGTTTTCGTTAGGAAATTGATAATCAGCGCGCTCAAATTGAGAAATAATCGTTTTCAATTCCGTGGTTTTATATTCCAAATCGTTTTCTAAGGCAATTAGTTTGAATATTTTTACTGATTTTTCAACACCGAGAGCGTTAAGGATGATGGAAGCCGTCATTCTGGCGGGATATTTAGTACATCGGTCTCCTCCAATCATAGGTTGATTTTCTAAATGACCAAGACGTGAATAACCGTGATAAGAACTTAGTAGAATTTCACCGCCCCAAACATTCCCATCTTCACCGTAACCAACTCCATCTGTGCAGATGCAAACGATTTTTTCGTCTAATGCAACTTTATTTTCCACCATTAAACTTAAAGCGTGAGCGTAATGGTGTTGGATACCGTATAAATTAATATTTAATAGTTCAGATAACTCCTTTGCTAATCTTGTCGTGACGAAAGCTGGATGAGCGTCGCAAGCGATAAATTTAATTTCAGAATCTTTTATCTGGAGCAATTTTTTCATATGATGAAGCGCATTTTTTAAAAAATCGTATGTTTCAAGGTGCGTTACGTTTCCAATATGTTGAGTCGGAAATATTCGACTTCTTCGTAATATGGCACCTGTCACTGCTAATTCTGGGCCTGTAGCTATAGCGCTTGGGATTTTAACTTCAAAAGGTAATGGTAAATATTCTGGTACATAACCTCGCGACCTTCTAATCAGCTTCACCTTGTTGTTATGAACCCTTAATACACTATCGTCTGCTCTTTGGTATATGGGTCTATTATGAAGTAGAAAGAAATCGGCTAAATTGTTGAGTTGATCAATTATCTTTTCATTTTCTATTGCCATAGGAATATTCGATTTGTTCCCACTTGTATAAACTAATGGCTGTTTTCCAATATGGTCAAAAAGTAAATGATGAATACCTGAATATGGAAGCATAATCCCTATGTTGTTTAAACCGGGCGCCACGAATTCGCTAATGTCAGATTTATCGAAGTTTTTATTTTTCTCTAAAACAACAATTGGTCTGCGAAAAGATGTAAAAAGCTCTCTTTCTTTATTTGAAATTTTTAGATAATCTTCAAGAATATTCAAATTTGGAACCATTAAAGCAAATGGTTTATACTTACGTTTGCCTTTCCTCTTACGTAGTTTTAAAATTGTTTTGTCATCGTTAGCAAGGCAAACCAAATGGACACCACCTATTCCCTTAATTGCCGCAACTTCTCCTTCTTTTATCCTTTTTGTAGTTATCTTTAATATTTCGTCAATCGAATCTGTTTTAATGAAGTTTTTTCCTTTATCGTAAAGCTGATAATTAGGACCGCAAACGGAACAAGCAAATGTTTGAGCGTGAAATCTCCTGTTTTGAAAGTCAGAATATTCTGCCATACACGATTCTGGTTTTGCCTTTTTGCAGAAAGGAAATTTTATCATTGTGCTCCTTTCTCTATCGTAGGGTAGTTCTCTTACTGTCGTAAATCGTGGTCCACAAACGGCACAAGCAATAAAGGGATAATTGTAATACTTTTGTAGATCTGGATTTCGCATGTCTCTAATACAATTTTCACAAATTGCAATATCAGGTGGTAAAGTCAAACTTATACCCCTCCCCTCTTCGCTTTTTCCTATAGTTAAACTAGAAAATATCTTACCAGATTCAGCTTTAATAACTTTAATACTCTCAATAAAAGCTATTTTTGGTTTTGCTTTCTCAATTTCCCCCAAAAATGCTTCAAGATTCTTCCCTTCACCTTGTAAGGTTAATCTAACCCCAGCATTGCCTCTATTTACTATTTGACCATTTAAGTCAAACTTTCGAGCCAAATTGTAAAGGAAGGGTCGAAATCCCACCCCTTGAACTATTCCTGTGATCTCTACATTATAATTAATTTGCTTCAAATGTCGACTCTCATTATCATTCTACAAATTAAATCTAATATATTAAAGAATCCTTAAAAGATAAAATTAATAATTTATTAGAATAAGAAATATAGAATAAATATGTAATCTCTAAGTAACAGCACTTTTTTAATTTATTATGACAAATAACGATTTAGGATGGGACGTACCTTATCATCGAGCTTTTTTCAAAACCAGTCATAATTCTTTCAGCATTTCTGTTCGAAAACAACTCAATCATGGTGTTAGAGGTATAGAATATGACATACACGACGACAGGATTCAAGAAGTTGGTGATTTTGAAGTATATCACCTGCCCAAACATGTTGATGTTGCAATTAATGTAGATGGAAATCCAGGAGATCTATTGTTATCGAGCTGGCTCACTTTATTGAAGGACTGGTCCAACGACCAGAATAATGAACACGCTCCAATCACGCTTTTTATTGAATTAAAAGATTGTATTGTTGACGCGAATAATGATCCGAGCGAATTATATGGAATTAAAAGGTTAAATAAGGTGATTCTTGATACATTATCACCTAAATACTTATATTCCCATGGTGATTTTAGGAAAAACGAATACCAATGGCCAACAGTAGGAGAATTAAAAGGACTCGTAATTATTGTATTAACCAGTTATTGGGGCGGTTACTGGGCTTCCAGTGAAGGTGGGTTCGAGTCTCGTTTACAATATTTAAACAATTGTCTGAAGGGTGAGGATGACATTTGCTTCGTATCTTGGATCGAAGAAGATCGTGGAAAACAGAAACTGTTTATGAAAGAAAAAGCAACATTTTGGAAATGCAGTATAGAATATAGCACCAAATATTACGAAGAGAATGTAAAATTACAACGATCCACAAGAGTCGATTTCGATAAAATACATTGGGGGCGCCATGTGAAAACTTATTATGAGAAAAATTATGAAAGTGGATTTAGAGCCAACTTTTTTGCTACAGATTCATGGGCCGAGGAAAAATACGATAAAGTTTTTCCATGGTCAATTTAAGCTATCTATGATAATTATAAAATATCGCACATGTACCCTCTTGAGAAACCATACATGGTCCAATAGGATTGAGTGGAGTACACATTTCGCCAAAAAGCTCGCACTCGTTTGGGTATAGTTTACCTACCATTATTAGATGGCATGAACATCCCGGTGGAATATCTTGCGACTTTTGAATTTTAATATCGAATTTTTTATCAGCATCAAATTCTTCGTACTTGTCTCGTATTGCTAATCCCCCGTCAAGAATTCTTCCAATCCCTCTCCAAGGGGAGGACACGGATTCAAAAACTTCTGAGATAACATTTTGAGCGATTTTATTTCCTTCTGGTTTTACTACTCTCGAATATTCGTTTAAAGTTTCGAATTTTTTGTTCTTAATTTGTTGGAGTAGCATTAGAATACCTAATAAAACGTCGTTAGGCTCAAACCCGGCGATTACATTTGGCACTTTATAAGCGTCTGAAAATATTTTAAACGGCTTTAAACCAATTATAGTAGATACATGCCCTGGCGAAATAAAACCATCAATCCTTAGTTGTGATTGACTTATTAATAGTTCCAACGCTGCGGGAATGAGTTTATGAGCGCAAATTACCGAAAAATTAGAGGGGGGCCCGCTCTTTATTTCGTAACCGATTAAGGGGGCTGTAGTTTCAAAACCAATAGCAAAAAAAATTACTTCTTTATCGGGATTCTCTCTCGCAATTTCGACCGCTTCGTGAGGCCCATAAACGATTCTTACATCGGCTCCCATTGCTTTTAATTCTGCTAAGGAAAGGTTGGTGGCTGGTACGCGTATCATATCCCCAAAAGTAGTTATTATGGTGTCGTCTCGTTTCCCAAGCTCGATTGCCTTGTCGATATCTGCAGCGGGACATACGCAAACAGGGCAGCCCGGACCTGAAAGGATTTCAATCTCTTTAGGTAACAACGGTCTTAGCCCATACTTAGAAAGAGTATGTTCGTGAGTGCCACAAACATGCATAAACTTAACTGGTTTTTTTATTTCCTTTACAGTTCTATTTATTGACTTAATTATTTTATCTGTGAATTCTTTGCTTCTTAACATTTCTATTCCAGGAATATCCATATTCATTTAATCAATTGTTTATTAATTAAAGTTTAAAATCAAAAAAAATTTAACACATAGTAGTATATTAAATAATTAGGATTAATTTAAAAATACTAAATTATAATAAAAATATTCCTACTATAATAAATCGGCATGTATAATGAAGAATAATTTGATATTAACTAATGAAATTGAAGAAAAAGTCATTTCGTTTTTAAAAGAATGTGGGGCTAAAAAAATTTCCATTTTTGGATCATATGTAAGAGGAGAAGCTACTCCTGATAGTGATTTAGACATTATTGTAGAGTTGGAGGAAAACATAAGTCTTCTTGATATTGTAGGTTTTGAAATGGATTTGTCTGAACAATTAGGAATTAAAGTAGAATTATTAACTGAAAAATCGATAAGCCCTTATATGATAGAAGATGTATTAGCAGAAGCAAAAGTGATTTATAGTTGAGGCAGAAAAATATTATTTATATAAAGCATATAAGAGATGCGATTAAGTCAATTCTTGAGTACACAAAAGATGTTAATAAGAAAAGTTTTAATTCTAAAGAGCTAATACAAGATGCCATTATAAGGAGAATTGAAATAATTGGAGAGGCTGTGAAAAATGTATCTAATGAATTCAGAGAAAAATATTCAGATATCCCATGGAAAAAAATCGTTGGGATGAGGGATAAATTGATACACGGATACTTTAATGTAGATGTTGAAAGAGTTTGGAATGTAATAATTAATGATATTCCTGTTTTAAAAAAGCAAATTGAAGATATAATTGATAAAGAAAATTAACAAATTCTAGGGATAGGTTCTCCTAATGGCATATCTACAAACCTAGTGCCTCCAACTATCGTCTTTAATAAAACTCTTTTTGGATTGTCCGCTTTAACTTCCCCAATTATAGCGGCATCTTTTCCAATTGCAGTTGATTTTATTTTACTTAAAATCTCCTCCGCTTTAACTGGGTCCACTGACATAAGAGCTCGACCCTCGCAAGCTATTGTGTAAGGGTCTAAACCTAGCATCTCACAGATTGCGTTAACTTGCTTTTTAATTGGAATCTTGTCTTCTTCCAAAACAATACTTATATCTGATTTATTTGCCCAATCGTTCAGTGCTCCAGCTATTCCACCTCTCGTTGGATCTTTCATGGCGTGAATATAATTATTACTAATATCTTGTTTAAGAATGTTATATATTTCGAGTAATAACCCCACATCTGATTCCAAATCGCTTGATATATTCAATCCTTCACGACTACCGATTAATGCTGTACCATGATCCCCTATACTTCCCGTTACGATTATTTTATCGCCGAGTTTTAAGTTACTGTCTAAAACCTTTATACTTTTATCTTTGATTCCAATCCCTGTAGTTGCCATTACCATCTCGTTCAGAGTTCCCTTAGGCATTATTTTAGTATCCCCAGCTATAATAGCCATGTTTGCTTCTTTTGAAGTAAAATTAAACGAATTTACTATTTTTTCCAACTTTTCAAATTTAAATCCTTCTTCAATGATTAAAATTGAAGTTAACGCTATTGGTTGAGCACCCATCATTATTAAATCGTTCACGGTACCGCAAACGCTTAGTTTACCCAAATTTCCCCCTGGAAAAAATAATGGATAAACGGTATGTCCGTCGGCAGTAATCACAATTTCACGCTCGTACTCTTCTAAAGGGATCGTGGCTCCATCGTCCAACTCTGCAACCCCTATTCCTTTATTAATGTTTTTATAAGTAATATTTTTCGTAATAAAATTGATAAGTTCTTCTTGTAATACTCCACCAGCTCCATGGGCTAACCTAATAAGATCTGAGCTCACTTTTTTCGTACTCATAATTGAAAATACGAAGTAAAAATTATAAGAATTTAGGTTTTAGCTAATAATTCTGAAAAATTTCAGTTAAAAAATAATAATAGAATAGCTTGAATTTTGAATGTTGATAAGTTTATTATATAAATAGCCTTGGGAATCAATTTATTTTATCAAAAATAGAAAAAAAAAATAATATTAATTAAATCTCCTAAATTTCCTCTACTACATATTACATATTGATAATGGTGTCATTCGCAAAAATTAAATCGACTACTTCATCGTAAGCAATTAATTTAATTTTATCAGAAATAAAGTTTTTAATTCCACGTACTTCTATGTCTTCTTTATTTGCAACAATAGTTACGTTTTTATCAAGAGCATTTGAAACCATTTTATTAGTTTTGTTCGCAAAATAGACAGCGTTTTGAAGCAAAAGAATTGTTACTGCGTCCTCTTCAGTATGTTCTGAAGCAAGCTCTACACCAGTAATATCTTCACTTGTAAGAAAATACAACACTTTTTTACCCATCTTTTTTCAATCCTCCTAAAATGGTATGGTTACGGTTGAATCCGCAATCATTTTTAATATTTCTCCATGTTCTTTGATTTCTACAGCGTCTATTAGGTCGTCCTTTGTAAGGCCAAGCTCATCAAGCGACTTTTTATCTACAAAAATATCTAAATCGATATTTTTTATAAACTCGATGTGCATAGCATACATAGTTTTATCGACGTCCTTAGTAAAGGTATATACAGCTTCGTTAATTGCAATAGTAATTGGATCAAAATCAGCACTAACAGCAACCGTCATTCTCAATCCTTCGACAGGATAAAGC
>JAHLWS010000063.1 GCA_019057795.1 Promethearchaeota archaeon
CCCCCCCCCCCCTATTAACCACCAACCCCACCCCCCCCCCCCCCAGCTTCATATGCATCTAGAGCACGGCCACCTGAAACAGTTTCTGAACCTACTCCAGAACCGGAACCAGAACCAAATTATCAGCCTACACCAGAACTTGAACCTGAACTAGTGCCAGAATCAGAAAAAACCGAAGAAAGTGAAGAAGAAACAAGTAAAGACGAATCCATAGAAGAATAAGAAGGAACTTTGATGGAAGTGTTGATTTTTATTCTGAAAAGCCTTATGTACTTTTTCTATAGATAATATCGCATGTCTTAACGCTATGCGGTAACCTAAACTATCTGATTTTTCCTTTTTTTATATTTCGGGAGAGATAAATTAAAATAATTAAAATTAAGAGTCCAAAAATCACGATAAATATAAAAATCGCGTAAATATTAATTTCAACAACATATCCTGCTATGATAGGGGTGAAACCGAAGCCCATCCCTATTAATATTTCGTTTATAGTCGAATATTTTGCTGTATTTTTTGCAGTTCCATACTCGAGCATAATTTTCATTGCAGTACCATGGATTAAACCAAAGAATAGCCCAACAATCATAGTTATTATCGAGATATACCAAATATTTCCAATAAAAAGAATTGACATTGATATCATAATAACTGCAATTGTACTTACCAATATAGATATTTTGCGTCTATAAATTTTCATCACATTAATCCAAGTTAAACCTATAACTTGTGCTAATTGCAATCCCGCTTGTACGAGATATGTTAGATAAGAAGGATGTGAGAAAGTCTTTAAAAAGACGGGGTAACTAAATAAGAAAATCGATTTTGAAGTAGCTAGGAATAATATTCCAAGCCATGAGACCAAAATAGGATATACGATCATGGGGGTAATAGATTTTGGGTATGAGTTAACTTTGAGGTTTTCTTCAGAAGTAAATATTTCTAATTGCCTTTCTGATGCTCCATCTAAATGTTGCGTTCTTGATTCTTTTTTTAAGAAGAAACTAATTGGGATTAACAGAAACGATAAAGACCATGAAATTACCATGGTAAAGTAATCGTTCCAAGTAAAAGCCCAAATATAACCAATAAGGAGGCCAAAAATGAATCCAAAGTTCCAAGAAAAATTAAAATTTCTAAAATTCTTATTTGACCGTTCAATATTACTATTGTTTTGCCATTTGCTTAATAAATTGAGGAAATTTGGCCAAACTAATCCTAAGGTTAACCCTAAAATTACACGACACACGATTAAATACCAAGTCTCGAAATAAATCATCTGTGCACCGGTCAAGAGCGGTGTAACGAGCGATGATAATATGATAGCGTTACGAACGCCTATTTTTGAAGTAATTACTTGCCCAATAATAGGTGCAAAGATATAGGCAATTGCTCCTGCTGAGGTTATTATCCCTAAAGTGCTTTCATTAATGTCTACAACAAAATATAGATAATTTGACAATGCTCTTTCAAATATAGAAAAATAAATTAACCTTACAAACGCAAGCCAAAATATTGGCCAAGCTCGATAATCTTCTGAAGATCGGTTCACTACTGCTTTTTCGTCTTGATAGAGGGGGGAATTTTTCGCGATTGGCACAATTTTTCTATTTTTTTCTTATATTTCGAAAAAAATGGTGCTTTGCTCAAATATTTTCTTAAATTATTAAATAAGGTTCAAATAATCTAAATATTTTGATGTTAATTAATAAAAAGTAAAAGAGATAAATCCCTCGTTATTTATGGCAATTGTTTTTGTTTTCTTAATTTTGGTACAAACATATGGACATTTTTCTTATAATCCTCATAAATTTTACCAAATTCTTTAACTAATTCTTTTTCCTCTTTCCATGCAACGAGGAAATTTAATAGAATTATTACAGGAGTAATAAGTAAAGAAAAGAACGAAGATAACAGAAAAGAGATTCCTATATGTGCTAATATTCCGCCAAAGTATTGTGGATGCCTAATTACGGAATAAATTTTGGTTGAAACGATCTTTTCTGTCCTATGTGTTTCTGCTACTTTAAGAGTAGTTAGTTTTACACTTACGATTCCAAACCAAGCTCCTATTAAAATAAAAGGGATAGAAACTAATAAATGGAATAATGGTATTGAAAAATTAATTATTGGAATAGATATAACGAAATTTTGAAAAATTGGAGTAATAAACATAGGTTGAGGTGAAATCCAAATTCCAAACCAAAATATAAAAAAACCCCATCCCGAAGTGAGACCGAGTATTGCGGTAATTTTATTACCTTTATCCTTTCCATATTTTATTTGAAATTTTAAATGTTCAACTGATAAAAAATGAAGTGGTACCATAGAACACATACCTAAGATGGAAATAATAAACCAGATATATATTTTTAACAACTTCTCCTTTCATTTTTTATAATTTAATTTTTTAACATTAATTAGACTATGATAATCTGATATAAATTTTCTATTATTGTAAGTCTTGAATGATTGCTTCCATTCGTTTTTTTACATTACTTCTTAGATATCGATGATGATCAGTTGGTATATAGAACTTTTCACCCTTTAGAGCTTGAAACAATACTTCAGCCACTTTTTTTGGAGATATTCCATTTTCAATCGATTGTTGATAAGCTTTCATAATTTGTTCTAATTCTGGATTAGTTGTTATGTCATGATGTAATTCTTTGGGTCGATTTCTATCGCTTTCTGTAAGTTTCGTAAACGCGAGTCCAGGACATAGAGCTAGAACTTTTATTTTCCCGTCGAAACGCTCTAACTCATATTTTAAAGATTCAGAGAGCGCGATTATGGCGTGTTTAGTTATACTATAAATTCCTGTTCCTATCGTTGGAATCATTAATCCTGCCATAGAAGCTGTATTGATGATATAGCACTCAGAATCTTGTTTGAGCATTATTGGAACAAAAATGTGAATCCCATGAATGACCCCCCAGATATTTACATCAAAAATCCATTTCCATTCAGATAAAGAGTTTTCCCAAATAGTTGTTGATGATTTATTAGCAAAACCAACGCCTGCATTATTGCATAATATATCTATTGCGCCAAAATGATCGATAGTTTTTTGGGCTAAGGTTTTAACATCTTCAATTTTCGAAACATCTGTCAGAACAGTTAAAACATTTGGACTTATTTCTTTCAATTCCTTTTCAGCTTGAGATAACGCGTCTAACTCAATGTCGGCTAAAACAATTTTCATACCCTCTCGTAAAAACTTTTCGGCTATGCCACGCCCGATCCCGCTGGCAGCACCGGTAATTACAGCTACTTTATCAGAAAATTCTTTCATAATTTAAATTATACTGATTATATTTATAAAATTTACACTCAAAACCAATTAATAAAAATTGGACTAAAAATCTTTTTTTAACTGTTAATGTTGTTTTACTATTGTATAGTTTAAATTCGATTTATTATTTGCCTAAAAAATTATGTCTGACACCAATTTTAATTATTGTCCCAATTGTGGTAAGAAAATACAAAAATCTACTGTCAGAAAGGTTAATTTTTGTTGTTATTGTGGGCGAGAATTTAAAAACAAGAATGAATATTTACACGACAAAATACAATGCACAGTTTGTCACGAATTTATCTGGCATGGAAGAAATCGAACTATTAAATGTTCTTTCTGCGGTAGCCAATATCATCATTCGTGTGCATCGTCTTGGTTAACGAAGTATAACTCGTGTCCTATGTGCCAAAATGTATTTTTAAATCCAACTTTAATTTTTTCGGAAAAACATAGGTACAAGTAAAAACGAATAAAAAGATTTATTCTGTAAAAATTTGAGCTTACAAGATTAAGTCATTGGAATTTATCGTCCAATTTGTGTGATTTGTTAAACAATCACAATATTTATTATAGTCTGAAAAATTAGTAAAAATTGAGATTATATGAAAACTACAATCTATTATTTTTCTGGAACGGGTAATTCTTTGAAGATTGCGAGAGATATTGCCGAAAGGTTGGAAGAGTGCGAATTAGTACCAATTGCAAAGGTTTGGCAACAAGATCAGCTCGCATCGACTAGTGAAAAAGTTGGTTTTATTTTTCCCCTTTATTATTATGGTCTTCCCAAAATTGTATTTGATTTTATAAATAACATAGAACTTGCTAAGTCCAATTATTTTTTTGCCGTGGTTACGAGGGCTGGAGATGCGGATGGCGCACCTTTGCAACAGTTAGATAATATACTTGAAACGAAAACGAAAAAGCTTAATGCCGGATTTTTTATCAGAATGCCGAGTAATTTTATAATAGGTTATAACACAGACTCAGAAGCCGTACAAAAAGAGTTTTTTGAGAATTCTATTAATCAGGTTGAAAAAATCACTAATATTATAAAGGAAAACGGAGAAATTTTTCAAAAAGGTATGCGAACAAGCGAGAGAATGAATAAGAAGTTCCGTGAGAAAGTTTACGCTAGTGACAAATCCTTTTACGCAGAGGACAATTGTACAGGTTGTGGTATATGTGAAAATGTGTGTCCTGTTAATAATATCATTCTTACAGAAGGTTTACCACAATGGCAACATAAATGTCAGCAATGTTTAGCGTGCATTAATTTTTGTCCTGAGAAAGCAATTCAATTTGATACTAAATCTTTAGAAACAGGAAGATATCACCATCCTGAAATTACAGTTCAAGATATAATGAACCAGAAAAAGTAAAAAAAAAAATGGCAAGAATTTTCTGGACAAAAAGAATTAATTATTATTCAGATATATTACATTGGTTGGGTTGGGATTAATTCATTTAAAATTGTATTACAGTCAACTAGGAATTCATTTCTAAGGTCTTCGCAGACAACCCAAGCTTGTTTAAAGGTCCCATTTCCCCAAGGTTCCTCGTTTTCATCAGTTTTTAAAGCCGTTAATTTTGGTTTGATGTCGTGAAGCATTTTATTATATGCGTCCTCGAAAAGTCCTTGCGATATTAATACTTGTAATGAAGTTAATTTATTAATTATTGTATTTTTTCTATTTTGGGCGGGTTTTCTCCAACACTCGTCAGGTGATTCACTAATGTAATCAATTAGGTCATCTATTATAGAAATTACATCGGGCTCTACCACATCGGGCTCTACCACATCGGGCTCTACCACATTTGGCTCTACCACATCTAGCTCTACCACATCTGGTGGTTGAGTTTCAACAACATTATCGATATTCACATCTTCAACCATTTTATCTTCAAGTACATTATTGGTAACATAATTTCCATTAGCTGAACAAGAAGTCACTATTAATACGGCTAAAAAACTTGTAAGAAAATAAATTAACTTCCTATTGTGTAAGAATTTTTTTTTCATTTTAAAATCTCCAATATTATAACTGGATTATGAAAAGATAATGTTGATCGAATATTTAATAATTTTGCTCATTTTGCTTTTTTTAAATATTAAAAAGAACAGATTATTAAGCTTATAATAATTTGAAGATTGAAAATCGTGAATGTAATAACGCTTTAGTGTCGTAATTTTTATAATATTTCTTTTAAAAAAATTAAATTAAAAGATCTAATCATTTTTATTTTTTATTTTTTTTATTTTATTAAGAATCTCATTATTTATCTATTAAAGATTTTGATAGTACAAGCAATTTTCAGATATGGGGCAAAGCTCGCATTTAGGGTTTTTTTTCGAGCAGATTTTGTTTCCAAAATCAAGAATCGCCCAATACATACGTTTGCAAACCGTCTTAGGCAATAACCTATCTAAATTCGCGTAAATAACATCAATTTTTACTTTTGAGTTTGAAGATTCGAACGCTCTCGAAACAAACCTATTAATATTTACATCAAGAAAAAAGGTTCGTTTGTCCAATCCAAAACATAAAAATGCGTTGCTTACATAATCGGCAATTCCGTTGATTTTTTTAAGTATTTCAGGATCGCGAGGGATTTCTCCGTTATATTCCGTTAATACCATCGCACTTAAGTCCTTCAATATTTTAGCGCGTTTGTTGGATAACCCTAAAACTTCAATGTCTGATTGTAGCTGACTAATCTCAGCCTTAAAAATATCAGCGAAGCCTTTATATTTCGCAAAAAAATCGTTATACATATTAGAAACGTTTATAGCTATAGTTTTCTGCAGTAAAATTTCGGTAATCAATATTTGATATAGGTTTTTTGATTTTCTCCACGGGTACTCGCGTTTGTTTTCGTTGTACCAATCTAATAATTTCTTTCTAATTGAGATGTAGTTATCTTCTTTATCCATTTTTTATCTTGTTTTAAACTTAGTTATGAATTCTATAAATTTTCAACTTATCGTTATTGTTATTAATTAAATATTAATTAGATTTTATTCTTATTATAGATTTTTTCACCTAGTACTGATTCTTTTAATATTAAAATGTCTGAGAAAAAAAATTTCATAATAGATTTGTTCAGTGGAGCTGGAGGTTTATCGCTAGGTTTTGAAATGGCAAATTTTCACGTTGGATTAGCGATAGAATTAGAAGAAAATTATTATAATGCGTATAAATTAAATCATCCCGAAACTTTATGCTTAAATAGAGATATAACAGAATTAGATTGCGGAGAAATCCTAGATAAATTCGTTAAGAACATAGAAATTAGCGGGATTATTGGAGGGCCCCCTTGTATGGGATTTTCTACTGTTGGAAATCGAAGACCAGACGATCCTCGAAACACGTTAATTTATTATTTTATTCAATGGGTTAATTACTTTAAACCACAATTTTTCGTCATGGAAAATGTTCCTGGAATTTTATCGATGTCAAAAGGAAAGGTAGTAGAAAAAGTTATTGAGTTGTATAGCGAAATAGGTTATTCATGTAAAATGGAAGTGTTATTAGCGGCAGATTATGGCGTTCCACAATTAAGACGAAGGGTGTTTTTCATAGGAACTCCAGAGGATTCGGTCTTTTCGTTAAAGATTCAAAAAACAAATAGAAAGACTGGTATTCAGAAAGGATCTTTCGAGAAAGACGCACTACCTTCTTATTTTACGGTAAAAGACGCGATTTCCGATATTCTTGACATAAAACCTTTTGTTAAAAAACGTACAGAAAATTTAGTTAAGGAATATTCACATCCACCAAAAACGCAATTTCAAGATTATTTAAGGAGAGAGTCGGATAAGTTATACGATCATTTTGCCCCAAATCACAGCGAATTAGTAATGAAAAGGATTTCTCACATTAATCAAGGCGAGAACCATATTTCTTTGCCGAAGGAGTACCAACTTAAAGGAGGGTATCCTAATATATATGGTAGACTTCATTTAAATAAACCCGCAGATACTATTACGGGAAATTGTGGTTGCGTAAGCGCCCCAGGTAGGTTTATCCATCCTACACAGAATAGAGCGATCTCCATTAGAGAAGCCGCGCGATTGCAATCATTCCCAGACAGGTATAGGTTTTGCGGAAACATGAGCGATAAATATAGGCAAGTTGGAAACGCAGTTCCTCCATTAATGGCTTACGCAGTAGCTAAATCAATCAATAAATTACAAAAAATACCTCTTTAAAATAATACAAAATTATCTTTTAATATTGTCCTCTGCTATTTTTAATTCAATTCCAAATTCAACATCAAATCTAACATTTTTGATTTGACTTCTTTGTATAAATTGAGAAAAATTTAAATATTTGTCTATTAAATAATGTCTTGCTCTAAAATCTAATTTAAATAATAAATAATAAAAAATAAATTTAAAAAGTGAAATTAATGGCATATTTTTTAACTACATCTTCATTTCCGCCCCATAAGGCGACTGAGATGGGAAAAGCGTTTCAGAATCTACCTAAATTACCCGATTTCGTTAAAAGGCTCTTTATTTTCATAGTGCCTAGTAGTGATATTAAAGCTTACGCTCTATATGAAGTTCCAGATGATAAAGCTCACGAAGGATATGTCGCAATTACAAAGTTATCTACGGCTTATTTTGGAATTGAAGGATATAAATTCACAGTAGAGTCTTTATTGACTGCAAAAGAAGCTTTAGCTTTAATAGGACTCGGTTAAGAACCAAAAAAACTACTAATTAAAAATTTCTTAAATTTTTTTTTTTCTTATTCAAATAATTGGATAATTATCAATTAGTTTGATGATTAAAAATATAAATTAAGAATTTCAAACACTATTTAAGCAATTAACATAATTTTTGCAATCCCATAAAAATAATAAAAACAATTATGTATGATGTAATTATTTCTGGAGCCGGCCCCGCAGGGTCAAAGTGTGCTGAGCATCTAGCTAAAAAAGGATTTAAAGTGGCGTTAATCGAACGGGATACAACTTGGAGAAAGCCAGGTGGTGGAGGTTGTAGTGTAAGATTATTCAAATATTTTCCCCAATTAAAGAAACTTGATCTTATTAATAAACACACTATAGCGATGTATTCGGCAGACTACACTAAATTTGAATATAATTATAAAGATTATAATGAATATTCGTTTGTAATGGACAGATTAAAATTTGATAACGTAATTAGAGATATTGCAATTGACGCAGGAGCAGAACTATTTGATAAAAACATGTCATTTGATTTTGTTTATAAAAATGGACAAAAAATAGGGGTTAAAACAAAAAGTTCGAGCGGAGTTAATGAATTTTATGGCAAAATAATAATAGTTGCGGATGGTATGAGTTCCAAATTGGCATTAAAGTCTAACATAAGGCGTATTTGGAAGGTGGAAGATTTAGGCTTAGCAAAATGTGCAATTTTAGAAGGAGATAATAATTTGGATGTTAATAAGGTTTATTTTTATTTCCGTCCACATATGGGATACGGATGGATTTTTCCTATTTCTGATAAACGCTTCAATGTTGGAGTTATTACATATAATAAGGATAATTATAGATTTAATGCGATAACTCTTTTTAAAAAGTTTTTAAAAGACCCAAATATCCAACAGCTCTTATATAAATCAAATTATAGCGAGATATGGTCTGGAGCTTTTCCTGAACCTGCGTGCGGTGTGCTTGAAAAAAGCCTATACGATAACAATTTAATGATTATTGGGGATGCAGCTGGTTTCGTTGCACCCATAACGGGGGAGGGAATTCACGCAGGCGTAGTGTCCGGTCAAATTGCTGCTGAAACGGCTGTGGGTGCTTTAGAAAGAAACGATTTCTCTACCAAGGTTCTACAGGAGTATAAACGACATCCAAACATCAAAAAAATAATTAGGAACTTTAAATTAATGAAGTCATTTGGAAATTTCTTTTACGAAAAAAACGGTTTATATCTAAGTAATACATTCAAAATTGCTGAACAAGATCCAGAATTTAAAAAGATCGTGGCTGATGTATTTCTATTCAATAAAATACCACCGAAAGATTTTATTGTAAAAATTAAAAATTATAAAACTTGAGTTTATTCACTTCATGCTCTACAGTAATTCGTTAATAACTTAATGATACTTTAAAAATATAAAAAAAAAGATGTTTAGATTTTTTAGTACGATTTATTTTTACTTAGCTAGGAGCAAAAAAAGCTCACTCCTTTAAGTATGGGATGAATTTTGCAAGAAATCATTAATTGACCTCAATATGTTGATTTAAATACTCATTTGCTCTTTTGAAAATAGTGAATAGAGCGTATAAATTTAGGCTTTATCCTAATCAAAAACAGAAGGAAATATTGGACAAGACTTTTGGTAGTTGTAGATTTATTTATAACAAGATGCTGGAAGAGAGAAAGAATGTATATCAAGAACTAAAGGATGATAAGGACGCTTTTTATGATCATAAATATAAAACCGAAAGACAATACAAGCAAGATCATTCCTTTCTAAAGGAAGTGGATTCAAAAGCATTACAATCCGAATGGAGACATCTCAAATCTGCCTATGATAATTTCTTTAAAAATATAAAGAAAGGGATCAAGAAAGGATTTCCAAGATTTAAATCAAAAAGAGCAAAACAGTCTTATACGACTTATAACATAAATAATAATTGCAAGATCGATTTTGAAAACAAGAAACTAAAACTCCCCAAGATTAAGACTTGGATTAAATATAGAGATGATAGAGTATTTATTGAAGATACTAAACACATAACTGTCTCTAAAACGAAGAGTGGAATATATTTTGCTTCAATTTTAATTGAAATCGAATCTAATGTAATTCTTAAACAAGTTGTTGAAGAAGATAAAATAATAGGATTTGACATGAGTGCGTCTAAGTTTCTGATAGCCAAAGAACTTAAACTCTCAAGTCCCCGATTTTATAGAAAGGAAGAGTCTAAACTTAAAGGATTTCATAGAGAAGCGTCCAGAAAGGAGAAAGGCTCAAGTAATCGAAATAGAGCAAGAATTAATTTAGCTAGACTTTATGAGAAAATTGAGAATCGAAAAAGGGATTGGATTCATAAGATTACTCATCTTTTATCCAAACATTTTGATTGCGTGATTTTGGAAAATCTAAATATTAGAGGAATGCAACGATTTAATTCTGGGCTGTCTAAGTCCGTGAGCTTGGATTTTTCTTGGAATCAATTCGTGACAATTTTGAAATATAAAATGGAACAAAAAGGAAAGCATTTAATTTTAGTCGATCGTTATTTTCCCAGCTCTAAGCTCTGTTCTGAATGTGGATACAGAAAAGAAGCCTTAGAATTAAGCGAACGTGAATGGGTTTGCCCAAAATGTCAAGTCTATCACGATAGGGACGTAAACGCTTCCGTAAATCTTAGAACCGAAGGAATAAGACGCCTAAAAGAAAAAAATATCAAGATCGTTAACAACGATGAAACTACCGTAGGGACTACGGTCGATGCGTTTGGAGAGAATGTGAGCCTATTGGATCGAGAGATTCAAGAGCAATTCTCGATGAATTACGAATCCACTACTTTTAAGTAGTGGTAGTTCAATCCCATTTCATCCCTATTAAGTTATAACTATCAGATACACCTATTAAGACTTCAATTTGAATGCGATAACCTTCAATTTGATTAAATGGCATAAAATATTTATAGATTTCCATAAAAGCATCTTCTGCTTTTTCCTTCTCAGTATAAATTAAATGATATTGCTTCATACCATCAGTTCCGGCGGCAGTATTGAAAACACGCCATTTTTTCACATATGGTACTTTTCTCGGCTGTTTAAAATACAATTTCGCTACTTCAATTGATTGGTGATTGGGATAATTTACAGCTACCATATAGATCATTCTTTTTTCACCTCATTAATAAAGTTCAAATGTTTTGAATTTCAAAACAATGCTTATTTATTCTTAATTATTATTTAAATTTTTCCATTTTTGTCAAAAAAAAGATTATTTTATTTGGAAGTTTCTCCGGGGGAGATTATCATGAAAATATTGATATAGATTTAATTATTATAGGTAATTTTAGTAAAAGGTTTTATGATAGAATCGGAAAAATACTAGATTTAGTCCCAAGCGATTAATATATTGAACCTTTAGTTTATACTAAAGAAGAATTTAACAAATTGAATGAAAATGGTAATCATTTTATTTTAACTGCGAAATCTGATGTATTGAACTTGATTTAGTAGTTATTCGTTCTCATTAGATGCCTTATACATTTCTAAAGCTAATTTAGAAAATGCATCGTCTACTTTAGTGCCAAGTTTCGCGCTTGTTTCATAATATTCGCGAGCTGTCAATGCTTGTTTGAGGTTATTGGTATCTTCAAGTTTAATAACTCTATTTTCATAATTTAGCAAATCAAGCTTGTTCCCTACTAAAATATTTGGTTGCACGCCTATTTTACTCTCTACTTCTTCTTTCCATGTTAGTAAATTATCGAAAGTTTCTCTACGCGTTAAATCGAAAGTATATACAATTCCTTTCGCACCTTTATAAAACGCGTATCTAACCCATCTAAAACGAGGTTGTCCAGCTAAATCCCATACTTGTAATGTCAATACATTCTGAACATTTGGTATTTTGACATATTTCACAAAAAAGTTAGAACCAATCGTTCTTTGGGCGTCTGGAACAAACCTTCTCTTTAGATATTGATTTAGCAGAGTAGTTTTTCCTACTTCAGAATCTCCGACAATACAAACTTTATAAAATAACTTGTTGTACACAACCATTTTTGACTTGCTTAACAGATATGCCTAATTTTAATTGTGATATAAAGTTTATAATTTTATATTTAAGCATAAATTTATTTTAAGAGTAAGTTTTTATTTTAAATAGAATAAAGTAATTAATCAACAAACTTCGACTTTTTACAATGAGTAAGGATTTAAAAAATTTAATAGAGATGGCTGAAGAGGACGAAAAAACTCGAGCTCAGTTGGAAGAAAATGTTGAAACCCTGAAGCGCGAGATCGCTAAGTTAAATAAAAAGTTAAAAGAGAAAACGTCTTTAGTCAAAATTGATTCTGTGAAGCCTGCTGAAGAATTTAAAGAATCTGAAGAAATATATATTTTAAAAGGTTTAATAGCTTCACAGAAGCAAGAGCTAACAAGAAAAATTAGGGAGAATGAGACCCTACAACAGAAGATGGAAGAAGTAAATCTCGAATTAGAAAATTTCAGAGAGACTCTTACTGATTCTGTTAAAGACCAAGTTTTAATAAAAACTCAAAATTCGCTTAATAATCTGATTGAAGATTACGGTAGGTTGGAGGGTAATATTAAATCGTTAAACGAAAAAATCTCTGAATTAGAGAAAGAAAATAAACTACTGACTGAAAGCTCAACGAATTTAAAAGCTGAAAGCTCTAATGTGGAACATCTGGAAACGGAAATATACAGACTAAAAAATCAACTAAACGATTTTGAAAGAAGTAAAAAATTACTCGAAGATAACATTCATACATTAAAAAGCAAGCAAAGTTCAGTTATTGAATTAGAGAAAGCTTTAGAGAGCTTAGAGAACAGAAATATAGAATTAAAAGAAGAAACACAACAATTAAAAAAAGAAATAAAAGCCGCAAAGACAGAGCTATTTAAATTTTCCATAAAAGAAGAGAGAGTATCCGATTTAAAGAATAAAATCGAAGAGCTAAAAAAAGAAAACATAAATCTTAAAGAAAAAGATACGCTTTTGTTAGCTAAAACTATAACTGCGATAAATGTGCAACAAAAAAAACACACACCAGTTTTAAAAGATATATCATCAAAAACAGAAAAAGTTTCAGAAGTTGATTTAGAAGTAAAGCAAGAAATAAAGCAAGAGAAGGCAAAAGAACAATCAAAAGTTTTACTACAAAAGCCAGAAATAAAAAGCGATTTGATTACAACTGATATTAAGACGGATTTGAGCCAAACTTCAGAAACTGAAGAATTAGGGATTAAGGACGAGATACCAATAGAATCGTCTGAGGAAATAGTTATACGCAAAAAAAAGTGTCCAAATTGTGGAAATACTAATAAAGCGCAAATTCGTGAAGTTGACGATAAAACCAGAATAATATACACTTATCCAAAGATATACGCTAAAATGTATAAATGCGGTCAATGCGGAGCGGAATGGCGAAAATAATAAGCGATTGTTTAGAGTAAAAATTAAAAATTTATATCACTAATCTTTAAGACTTAAATTGTCGAGTAAAATTCTTGATTTCGTCTGAATGAAGCTCTTTTTTAATATCTTTTTTAGTTATTGCAAGCGTTGATACAGGTGTCTTCTCGCATAATTTTGCCATGCTTTCAAAAGTTTCAGGTCCACCCCTACCACCCATTGCACAAAAAAAAGCTACGCTTTTAAATCGGTTTTTATTTTCAGTAATATATGTTCTTATTGCAGGAGTCATTCTCTTGTTCCAAATAGGAGTTCCGAGAATAACTGCGTCGTATAATTTAGGATCTTTCTGGATTGTTTTAATAATTGTCAATTTTTCCCTTGTAGCAGCAAAACCTGATTTTAAAAAGCCAATAATAAATCCTTTTCGCTTTTTAGTATCAATAATTTCTTCATATTCACAGTTCATCTCTGTCGAAATCAATTCAGCAATTTTTTTAGTTGTACCTGTTCTTGAATAAAATACCAATAAACATTTCATAATAAATGATTTAATTCTCTAAAAATATAAAATTATTGGTAATAATTAACAAAATCAGTCTTTTTTTTTCATATGAAAAATTCTTAACCTAAGTTCTCTTTTTATTTCGGATGCAACCTAATAATTGTAATCGTATTCAACATATTTGAGAAATCGGTGGTTTCTGGATCGTCAATTTTCGGATTCCAACCGAAAAGCATTTTTGCTGACCTTCCGTGGTTTGTCACGTACCATTTCATAACATTGAGCTTTTGATCCTCATCAGTTACATATTCTAATTGTGGTTGGAAACGGTGGAAGCCGTGTCTTACCGATATAGCATCTGGATAAACACGCATATTTTTCATCCACCCAGCCTCTTCTCCTCTACTAGAGAAGATCGTTATAGCGCCTTCAATCCAATGGTATTCTAATGGTGTCCTCCTTTTTTTTCCAGTTATTCTTCCTTTTGTCGTCAGAACGAGAAATATTCTCCCAAAGCCAATAAGTGGGAAAATTCTTAGTCGGTATAAAGGAAGGACTAGAAATTTATTTGCAATTCTCCACTTTCTAAGCGTTTTTTTCCTAATATTCTCATCTTCGTGATTTAAATTATAAAGCGGAGAACCTGGTCTTGGTAAAAGTTCTTCTTCGTTTGATTTAACCTTTTTTGAGGGCATCAATCTTGTTCCTCCAAATAATATATGGTGTTCATTATTATAAATATAATTTAAAATTTTAAAATACTAAAGTTCTGAGTTTGGATAGTATAAAATTTATAACTAATAGAAGAAAAAGTTAAAAGTTTTTTATTCTTATTAATAACTCTTTAAAACGATTTATAGTTATTGTTAAATAAATATTAAAGATTTTTAAATGATGTAGTTTTTACAAACTAGCAATGATTTTAATTTCAATTCTATTCTTGATAATAGGCTTTATAGGGCTGACCATAGGATCAAAATTCATAATAATCGGACTCGAAAATATTGCCGATCGCTTACATATTAGTCATATAATGGTGGGTCTCACGATTTTAGCGATTGGGACCAGTTTACCTGAAATTGCCGTGAGCGTAATGGGCGGTTTTGATAAGCTTTTAGGTATAGATCCAAATATTGATGGAATAGTCATTGGAAATAAAGTAGGTTCTTTTTTAATTCAAATCACTTTAATTATTGGAATTTTAGCTTTGACCCAGCCGCTCATCGTTAGTAAGTGGGAATTGAGAAGAGAAGGTCCTATGCTTTTCATCTCTCTATTGATTTTTCTTATTTTTTCCCTTGATGGAATTATTACTCAATTTGAAGCGCTATTAATGATAATTTCATATTTCTTATACCTCATATTAATAATCTGGAGCGAAACGCGTTTGGCAAAAACTAAACCGGAAGTTCGCTTTGCTGATAAAGAACGCCTAGATCCTATGAGTTTTGACGCAATTGAGAGCCCTCACAAAACAAAGTCCCTTTTTAAAGATATAAGTTTTACTTTAATTGGTCTTCTAATTTTATTAGTCGCAGCAGAATTCACATTACTCTCTTCTCACGATTTAGCGAGGGAGTTTAACATTCCCGAAAATGTAATAGGAATATTAATCGTAGGCTTTGGCACAAGTTTGCCAGAACTAGTAGCTGATTTAACAGCTATAAGGAGAGGGTCTTATGGAATCGCTATCGGTGATATATTAGGCTCCAATATATGTGATATCTTATTAGCTACAGGTTCAGGAGCAATAATAATTAGTTTTAACGTTCCAATGGTAATTCTGATTTTCGATCTTCCTGTTCTCTTTTTAGCGTTATCAATTACGTTATATCTACTATGGACCCACAAAACTTTGAAAAAATGGGAAGGAGCGTTCTTAATTGGTTTTTATGGCATCTATGTAATCGTAAAATTATTATTCTTTCAAATTTAAAGGGCAATTGTTAGCAACTATAGCTTTTAATATTTTAAATTTAAACAAATTATCGATTTACTTAAAATACACAAAAATTATATTATTGTTTATCTAAATGATATTATTTAAGAAAATAAAAAACTGGGGATAAAAAATTCAAATAGAGCAGCAACAAAATTCAGAATGGGAAAAACGCACTTTAAACATGAAACAAAAAGTAATTAGGCAATCTCATGAAATTTGTATCGAGAGAGCTATATTAATTACAGAATCTTATAGAAAAACAAAAAGAGATTTTCCTGTAATTCGATTTGCAAAAGCTATCAAACATATCTTGCAAAATATGACGATTAAAATTTGGGATGATGAAGTGATTGTAGGGAACCGGTGTTCAAAATTAGTAGGGACTCCATTATATCCTGAAATTAGAGTGGATACTTTAGAGCAAGATTGTGACTCTTACGATACACGTCCAGTCCAACCACTTTTCTTGTCCGATGAAGATAGACAAATTTTAAAGGATGATATCATTCCGTATTGGAAAAATGAGGAACAAACAGTTCAAGATAGGTATTATAGTTATTTGAATGATGATGAAAAAACCCTTCTGGAAAGATTACTATTTATTGTGGATGCGGAACTTGTAAATGGTGTGGGTCATTTTTTCCCGGGTCATGAAAATGTTTTAAAGTATGGAATCAACGGCTTAATTCAAAAAGCAAAAGAAAAATTAAAAGGTCTAACAGAATTAAAATCAGAAGAAATTGATAAAAAAATGTTTTTTGAATCCATTATTATTGTATGTAATGGAATAAAAGAATTTATTAAGAGATTTTCAAAATTAGCTAATACTTTGGCAACAAATGAGCCAAATCTAGAACGCCAAAGAGAACTTTTGGAAATATCTGAAGCATGTTATAATATCTCCGAACATCCACCAAATTCGTTTAATGAAGCATTACAACTCATTTATTTTACACATCTAATATGCGGTTTAGAGGATGGTGGTTTCGCAATAAGTATAGGGCGTTTAGACCAATATTTATATCCGTATTATGGTAAAGATAAGATGGAAGGAAGGATTTCGCCAGAAAAAGCCCAGTTTTTAATTGAAGCTTTTTACATAAAACATGCAAGCTTATGGAACTATCTGCCTACTAAAGGTGTTGTAGCTTCAGAAGGACCACCAATTGCTGCAAATTTAACTATCGGGGGGGTTGATGATAATGGAAACGACGTAACAAATGAGTTGACTTTTATATTATTAGAGGCATACACTAATCTTAAGACTGTACAACCAACATTTTCTATTAGAATCCATAAGAAAACACCAGAAGATTTTCTTGTTAAAGTTAGTGAAAGTATAAAATCAGGTACCAGTATTGCTTTATTTAATGATGACGTAATAATTAGCGGACTTATCAATCGTGGTTTTACTCTTGAAGATGCTCGAGAATATGCCTTGGTGGGATGTGTGGAACCGCAACATCCACATAAATCATTTGGGTCAACCAATTCGAATGTAATAAATATTGTAAAATGCTTAGAATTGGCACTAAACTCAGGAATTGACATGTTTACTAGAAGGAAATATGGAGTAACTAAGGAAACAAAAATTATGTCTTATGAAGATTTATGGGACGCTTTTGCAGAAGAAATGAAATATTTTATTAGACATATGGTTTTAATTATGAACTCCCTTGATAAAGCAACGGCTGAACTTGCTCCACAGCCATTCTTATCTGCAATTACTGATGATTGTATTGAAAAAGCACTAGATATTACAAAAGGAGGTGCTATTTACAACTTTACGGGGCCCCAGTTAATTGGTTTAGCTACAGTAGCAGATAGCCTCGCTGTAATTAAGAAGCTGGTGTTTGAAGAAAAAATACTTCCTTTTGAAGTTTTAGTTGAAATGCTAAAAAAAAATTACAGAGGGTCTTATCAAGGAAAAAAAGGAGAGGAATGGAGGCAAACCTTTATTAATAAAGTTCCAAAATTTGGAAATGATATTGATTTTGTTGATTCAATCGCGGCAGATGTAGTAAAATTATATTGCGATGAAATTTCGAAGTATAAAAATTATCGTGGGGGAAAATTCAATCCTGGACTTTATTCGACTTCTTATCACCTAGCATTGGGGTTTTTTACAGCGGCATCAGCTGATGGTAGAAAATCAAGAGAAGTCCTCTCTAATGGGGTTGGTCCTACCCATGGTAATGATAAGAACGGGCCTACTGCCATTCTTAATTCAGTTAAAAAACTAAATAATGAATTATTAACTAATGGTAATTCTCTAATATTAGCATTTCACCCAAATACAATAAAGCCTGATATTTTTATACCTATGATTCGATCATTTTTTGTACCTCACGGTGGTCAACAAGTACAATTTAATGTTGTTGGCAAAGATATACTATGTAATGCTCAAGAAAATCCTGATAATTACCGCGGACTAGTCGTAAGGATTGCAGGTTATTCAGTTTTATTTACAGAATTATCTAAAAATGCCCAAGATGAAATCATTGCTCGAACTCAATTTTAAATGCAATTTTTTAAATTCTTTAAGCAAAAGTAATATTATAATTGGAACCATCTTTATAATCATTTAAATATAGTTTGAAATCTATTATTCGTGTTATAAAATATTTATAGGGTGCAATATTAAAATGTCATTTTTCGAAATATTTCCCGCTTTTGTTGGTTATATCATGTGTGGATTGGCAATTATTCACGCATTATTTGATGCGCGCGAAAACCGTGTACAACGATTATTAATGTTAATAACTTTATTCGCTTTTGGATTCTTGTTGGAATATATGGGTGTTACTACTGGGAATTATGTATACGCTGCGGAGGCTGTCATGATTTTGGGGCATATTCCCTTATCAGTTACTTTTGCGTGGGTAGGGATTATTTATAGTGCTATGATAATTGGCGAACGTTTAAAGCTTTCTTTATGGCAACGAATACTTACCACTACTTTAATAGCCCTTAGTTTAGATTGGGGTATGGACCCAATTGCTGTTGAATTAGGAATGTGGACTTGGTCGTATACAGGTGGAGACTATTTTGGCGTTCCGGGGTTTAATTTTATTGGTTGGTTTTTCATTCCAATCGCTTATTTAATACCATATGGGTTAAACCGGAATAAAGAGAGCAAGAAATTTCAATTATTAACGATTAATGAAATAGATGAAAATAACTCCTTAGGGCGAAAATTATATACATGCTTGGTGGTAGTCCCTATAGCAATTGGTATCCTATTCGTTGTAGGGACGATTTGTAGAATAGAATTTATATATGACTTGCATTGGATAATTCTATTGATTTGGATGATTTTTACCGTCGTATTTGCTGCAGGAACGATCGTAAGGAAGAATGAAAACTTAAAACATACTAAATGGTTTGACCTAATCCCGCCAACGATTCTATTATTTATCGCTTATTTCCACATGATTTTTAGTCTCGCTTTCGGTCTTTTCCATTTGAGTTTACTTATGTTTTTCACAACGATTCCCTTGCTGCTTGCATTTATTTTCACGCTAAGAAAGAAACGAAATTAATAAGCAATGATTCTAAAACTTTTTTTTATGAGTTTTTATTAATACGATCATTATCTGATTTATAAGAAAAGCAAGAAGTGAGAAATATAACTGAAAATAAAAAGCTTTCAAGAAAAAAAAAAAGAATTTTTGTTTTGATTGGTAGCGGAATATATGTTATGATTATGCTGCCAATTATTGGAATTCTTGTTTCAATGGCGATGGATAATCTCTTAAATTTACCAAAAATAATACCCCCACCTTATAATCTCGTTGTAGCGCCAATATTCTTAATTGTTGGATTTTTCTGGGCAATATGGGCGAATATTGAAATATATAAGAGAGGGAACGGAAGTCCAGTTCCATTTAAAGACACACACACGCTCAATGTAGTTAGTAGTGGCCCCTATAAGTATACAAGAAATCCCATGATTTTTGGATATGTATTGATCTGGATTGGTTTAGGCATTTTAATAAATTCGTTCTTTTTGACGGTAGGATTTTCATTAATAATATTAATACTTCTGATTTTAGTAGTAAAGCTTTGGGAAGAAAAAAATTTAGAGAAACGTTTTGGCAGCCAATATTTGGAATATAAGAAGAATTTTTCCTTTATTATCCCTTTTCTGAAAATAAGGAAGAATTTAAAGGAAACAAAACAAAACAAACTAAAAAAGGAGTGAAGATATTGGAGGTTTTTCCCGCATTTGAGATTGGATTGTTGAACGGTTGGATTTTTATGGTTATATTTTTCTTAATATTTGGTATAGTTTTTAAAACTTGTCCAAAAGAAGTGATTACTAGACTTTACGATAATGAGGGATGGACAAAATCACAATACATTTTTACAAAATTAGGAAAATTGTGTGGTTTAATTCATATAATCCTTGTAATATTTACGCCATTAAACATAGTATCTATTGAATTTACGATTGGGATCATTATTTATTTAATAGGTATAATAGGATTCGTTATTGCTGTTATAGATTTTAAGAAAGCACCATTAGGTGAGCCAATTATTTCAGGATTGTATAAAATCTCACGAAATCCTCAGGTAATTACATTATTTCTCGTTAGTCTTGGGACTTCTTTAATGATAGGTTCTTGGACAGCAGTAATAGTTGTAGTTATTTCCATAATTTTCTTTCATTTTAGAATTTTAGGTGAGGAAAAAAGACTCACTGAGCAATATGGTGATTCCTATTTAGGGTATAAGAAAAAAGTGCCAAGATATTTTTTATTTTTTTAAATTAGAGATGGATAAATTCCAATATAAAAAATTAGCGAACTTTAACTATTAAAAATTAAAAAGAAAAAGAAAAAATCAAAATTATCTAGGAATCCATTTCGGTGTTTTTTTCTTGTATTCTAAATATTTCTCTCCAAATAGCTTTTCAAGTTGTTTCTCTTCAAAAGTAGCAAGTTTATCGTAAATTACAATGATTACGATCCAAAGCGCGATAGAAATCAGAGAAATCGATAAGAAAATAAATGCGAGATAAATCAATAGAACACCGAAATACATTGGGTTTCTTACGTGCCCAAGAATTCCATCAGTTATAAGTTCATCTTTATTTTCAGGTCGTCGAAATAAAATATTGTGTGAAGCGCGAATGAATGCGAATGCCACGGCGATTACAACAATAAACAAGATAAGTCTAACTATCCAAGGTACAAAATCATTTAGAACAATTGAAAATTTGAAAACTAATGAATCTAACATCAAAACTATCGTAAAAATCACCGGAGAGAGTGCTTGTATTAGATGAGAATGTGGAGCTTCTATTCCCGACCTATGTTCATGGTTATGTCCCATTTTTTATTAACCTATGTTTTGCAGTTAAATTTTATGTTTATATAACAAAATTAGTCACGCCTAATAAAAAATTTTCTATAGACCAATTTTTAATATAAAACTAAGAAAGTTTAAAATTTACTCTCCAGAGGAGTACAAGGATTTTTTAACGAGGGCAGGATTTTTGGATATTCAAATATTTGAACAAAAAGAAGGGCTGGATCACTTTTATAGTTAAAAAAAAATAAAAATTGAATTTAAAATTGTGTTATCACAGAACAATGGTCAGAACTAAGCGAGCAGAAAACTTCGCTAGTTTTTGGTAATAGGTCTGGAGAACACATTATATAATCAATCCTTTTGTGTGGAATATGATCTTCATCCAAATGGCCAGTATATCCCGGATCAGAGTATAGAAATCTATAAGTATCAGTAAAATTCAGAATTGAAGTAGTATTGATTAAAGAGTATTCAGTAGATGATGGTTCAAAATTAAAATCACCCATCCAAACGATTCTCTCGAAAGTTGTTTCTTTTTCAATCTCGGAGACTATGAAAGGAACTTGAATTAATCGGTCTTCCTCTTTAGTTGATAAATGAGTAATAAAAACGGTCCAAATTGATGTATTTACTTGGAGTCTCGCTCTTATCAAGGATCTTGGTTCGGCAGACGAGACAGCGAGCGGTAATGGAATAATTTCTGCTTCTAAAATGGGATATTTACTCAAAATAACATTTCCATAATGTTTATAGAACGTATAACCGTAAAAGTAATACATGTTTAGATTATGAGCAAAGTAAGAGGGCATATCTATAGAAGAAGTTTTTAACGCTCCTAAATCCACTTCATTTAATGCTAATATTTCTGGCGAATATTTCTTTATGTCTTGAACAATACGATCTAAGCTTATTATATCATCGTCTCCAATTGCGGTATGAATGTTCCAAATCATTAGAGTCGCGTCAGGATTTTGTGTTGATTCAACTTTGCTATTCTGAACCACAACTCCTATTGAAATTATATTTAATATCAGAATAGCTGTAAACATGATAATTATTGTTTTACTCAAGTGTAAGGGGCGCTCTTTTAGCTTAAATGAATGTTTCAAATTTTTTACCTCACATATTAAAATTAAAGCAACGCAAGTGATTATTTGAATAATAAGATGATTCAATAAAGACATATACTCGTACCACATAATTGTCATGTGGAGAACGAGAAAGACGACGGCAGAGACAAAGAAAAGTATAATTCCTACAAACAATTTTTTCGAAGAATCAAAAGTATAAAAATTAAATAAATAAGAAAGATATAGTACAATAGAAAATACTCCAATAATCGTCATTATTGATGTGTATATCGAAGATACGATAGTAAGATCGTTTTGAATTACAATAATCGCGAGGATTGTTAAGATGCAGGTAAGTCCGATGGAAGCAACAATAATAATCCTTAATAGTTTTTGATTTAACGAAAATAAACACTTCACAATTAAAACATAACTGAATATGGCAGTTATTAATATCAAAAGGGTATAATAAGTAAATCCGTAAGCAGGCCAGATATTAATTGAGTTTGAAATTAACCCATTAATATTTAAGTTGATTATGTCATACGCAGAAAGAGCCATTGGATTAAAGATCCACATCGTTGAAAAAGTAAAAAGAACTCCTAAGGTAATAAAATGGAATAACGATATGCTTTTTTTATTCGGATCGCGTGCATTTTTATCACCAACATCAGAGAGCAATTTCTCAACATTTTTAGGGTTAAAAAGACTGTGATTGACGAAAATTATTATTCCAACAAAGATAAAAGTAGGAATAATTTTAATAACATCTGATGTAAGATTTGACGATATATTAACGACTAATAATGTAAAGTAAATTCCTAATCCAATTATCACACTTCCCATAAATTGCGAAAAGAGCATGTAATCGTCATTTACTTCGATTAAAATAATAAATGACATGAAAAAAAGCAGAATTGTAAAAAGCATTAAAAAATTGACGATAAATATCGCACTTGGAATGATAATAAACTGGGAACTTATTCGCAATCCGCAAATAAGATAAAGCAAGATAAAAGGTTTGTAAGATTTTTTTATCTTTGCTAACATGAATAAGAAGAACTCCACGATTAAGATAGATGCTGCTATTATTATGGTAGGCATTATAGTAAGGATCTCTGAGAAATTCATAAAAATATACGCATTAATATCTACTATCACGTTATAAAATGATTCTATAAAAAGGTAGAATATAATTCCAACAAGGAAAATTGAACTTAGGTTTTGGTATCTCGGCATTTTTTATCAAAAATATTTTTTAATTAAATATAAAAATTGTACATGAAAATATCTGGTTCGCCATCATTTTTATAGTTTAATTCATTTATTTTTTTTCAAACCTTTAAGTAAGAAGTATCAGATTTCAATTGATAGAAAAATTGGTATTTAATAAAAGTAAATTGTTTTTAAAAATATTCGAGAGAGCTTTCTCGTCTCAATCGATAACTAGCGTTTTTTTACCGATCTCATAGATCATTTTTAAATATTTTTTAAGTAAAACCTTCTTGTTCTTGAACCAATAATCAAGGAACATCACCGTAAGTACAAAGTACTCAGGTTCAACCGTGAGGGTTTTCGTGCCCTGTAATAATTTTCTTACAGTTTTGACATTCCAAGCGTACAATTCACATTTTATCTGGTATTTTAACTTCGTTTAGATGTCCGCAAAAAGGACATTTTACGTTGCTCGTAAACTTCATGTCAATTCAATTATATCTTAAGAGAGTATTAACATCTTTATAGAACCATGGTATTTAAATTATTTTATAGAGAAGTTTTAAGGCTCAATTTCTCTTATTAAAGTAAAATGTAAAACTCAGATTTATTTAAGCATATTTCTTTTTATACTTATTAATTATATTAATTTTCTAAATATTTTGCTAATTACTCAACATTTTACTTGAAATTATGAGTTTCTGGTATATATTTTTCGCAATTATTGGAATTGCTGTAATTTTAATTATTATTTTTGGATTTCCTCGAAAAAAAAAAAGTCCACGAAAACCCAATATTGAGGGTCTTGATAATCCTGAGGTTGCTAAAGCATTTGAAAAAATGACAAACATTCTTCCATTTAGATTGTTACGAAAAAAAGTATTATCTAAACTGAAGGATTTTAACCCAATAGGGACATTAGTTGACATTGGATGCGGTTCTGGAAATTTGATAATTCAAATTGCAAAGAGTTTTCCAGATCTTAATTTAATTGGGATTGATATTTCCTCTGAAATTCTTGAATTTGCAAAAAAGCGAGCACTTGATAGAGGGTTGGGTAAAAGGATTGAATTTAAAATTGGAAATGTTGAAAAATTACCTTTTTCAAATGAATCAATTGATTTTATCATAAGTACTCTTTCACTTCATCATTGGGTGAATCCCGTAAAAGGATTTAATGAGATACATCGTGTTTTAAAAAGAGACGGTACTTTATTAATCTTTGATTTTCGACGTGATTCACGAAGATTTTTTTATGGTTTTTTAACATTTGTAACTAAAGTCGTTGCTCCAAAAGCTTTAAAAGAAGTACACGAACCTTTGGGATCAATTCAATCCAGTTATGCGTATAATGAGATTTTTCAGCTCATTTCTCAAACTAGTTTCCAAATTCCTAAGGTTAAAACATTTCTCGCTTGGATGTTTATTAGCATTAAAAAATGAATTAAAGTTTTAATTCATAATGGAGATGATTGCTTAGCTTTTATCATTTTAATATTATCATTCTGAATTTTTTCTTTTTCCTCTTTAGTCAGCTTTATAGTCCTTTCTTTCCTGAAAACCAAAATAAATTGGTGAGAGATACTTGGTATCCAAGAATAATTAATCCCATAGAGATGAAGTTTTTTATTTACATCGTACCATACGATTTCTCCTTTTAAAACAAAACCAATCTGGCTTAATATTCGTGCGATATCGGCGTTTAAAAGAAAATATTGACCATTATGGTACATATTTCCGATAAAAACAGCACAATATCGTCCTGGCTTTAAAAGAGTAAAACATTTAGTAAAAACACCTTTGATCAACAACTCCCATTCTTCTTTAGTTCGCTTAACATGTTCAGAATCATCGCTAAATCTAGATAATTTCGATTTATCTGAATACACACCTTTTGACTCTTCCCCTACTTTTTTGTACACTCCCTTCGATTTCTCAACGATGTCCATCTTCCAATAAGGGACATCTGTTAAGATAAAATTAAATTTATCGTTATTTTTTTCGATTAAATTATGAAGCACTTCACGAGAATCTCCATGAATCACTTTATGAGGCTTCACGGCTTCTAAATGGCATATATTACGATAAATATCAATCCATTCCTTATTTATTTCAACGCCAATACCGTTTCGTTTGCTCAAAGAACAACCAAATAACGTCCCTCCAACGCCACAAAAAGGGTCTAACACTAGTTCTCCTTCTTTTGTAAAGGTTTTAATAATCATTTCACATAATTCTGGAGGTTTTTGTCCACCGTGTTTATTTCTAAGCTTAAGTTGAAAGCTAGGAGGAAATCCTTTTGGAATCACAGACTTAGTTGAAAATACCCATTCTTTGCCTGTCAAATCGTTAAGCTGATTTCCTACATCGTAAAAACCGCGTGATTTTCCACTTTCAGAAAATAATTCTATTTTTTTTATCCGATGTTCACCTATCTAAGTGTTTTTGGGAAATAGAGTATATTAATAATTCATTTAGATTTGAAGAAAATTTTATATATTAACTTATTAATAAGTGTTAATCTGTTAATATGTTTGATCGAGATAAAGCAATGACATATTAAATAAAGATTTTTAAGCTTTAATTGAATCTATTTTTATAATCTCATATCTTTGTACAAGTGATTGTTAAATGAAATTATTTAGTATTAATGAAAAAGGCGATTTAATCGAATTAAATAAGTTGGAATTTGATACCCAGAGCGTGTATCTTATTGACGATGAAAAGAAAAATACAGTATTTATCTGGGTAGGACTTGATGTTCCTCAATACAAAAAAGATATAACGGCAGCGTGGGCTAGAAAATTCGATAAAGACCGAGGCGGTAGTTGTAAAATACTAATAATGAAACAAAATAGAGAATATGGTTCATTTCTATCTATGATGAACGAATTAAAAAAGGGTTTAATTCCAGGTGAAACAATCGAACGTAGACCCGAATTAATATTAAAAGAACCTACTGAATCTCCAAAACCCGTGTTCGATACTGAAGTTCAAGAAGAAAAGGAAGATGAATCTGGAGCGAGGATATCGGCGTGGTTAGCACAGTATAAAGAATATTACCAATTAGAAATTGAAGCACCAGTAGACAAACCAGATGAACCAGTAATAATACTGGAGACGCTAGAAGTTGAAGAAGTAGTTTTAGAGGATATTGATGAAGAAGATAAGGAGGAAATTGGTCTTGAATCTCAAATTAGAGAAGGGGCTTATTATCTTTCTTTGAAGAAATACTCATACAATGATTTATGCTGGCTTTTAGCAGAAACTATTCAAAAGATAAATCTTGGGATGCCCTCGCTTGAGGAGATTAGGAAGAAGGCAGAGGAAGTATTTAATTCGTCAAGTACATACGATGAGTTGTGCTGGTTGAACGCTGAGATGGACCTTTTAATCGAGCTACATTATCTTGAACAAGAAAAAAGAGAGTTTAATTAAAAAACTTAAATAAGTCTTGATTTGTTTTATTCCTTTTTGTAATCTCGTCCTATGTTCCAAGCTTTTCCTATAGGTTCCCCGATTTTCCAATAGTTATAATCACTCATAGAAAAAAACACAGGTTTCATTTTTGTGATGTCGGGAATTCCATTTGTTAAGAATTTCTCTTCGGCGTAAGCTTGGATGATTTCTCCAAGAAAGATATCTTGTCCTTTTCCAGTTTCTACGATCTGGACAACTTTACACTCTAGATTTAACGGTGCATCCTTAATCATAGGTGCGGTTTTTAATTCTCCATAAAAAACATCAAATACATCAGATTTATCTACTTCTTTGCCAGATTTTATTCCACAATAATCAGTTGGTAATAAAATATCTTCAGAAGGTGTGTTGACGCTAAATGTTTTGTTTTCCCTTATACCTATATTAGTGTAATGACCCTGATTAGCAGAAATAGAAACCATGGGTGGTTTATGTTCTACAATACTAACCCAACCAATTGGCATAAAGTTTGGCTTTCCCTCTATGTTTGCTCCTACGACTACAACTGGCATGGGGTATAGATATGCTCCAAGTTTAATTTTATTTTTAGTCATTTTAATCTCGGGTTTAATGTTCTTAGGTTTATAGATGTAATATATAATTATGCTTAAGAATTAAAATAATTTGGTTATGATTTAAAAATTAAATAAAAGAGCGTAAGTTTAATAATTACGCTTTAACCATGATTAGCATCATTTTAAATCGTTCAAGAGCTTTGAGAGCGTGCGGTTCGTTAGCTGGCATAGTGATCATCTGCCCTTCTTGTAATATGTAAGACTTTTTAGAAATTATAATTTCAGCTTTTCCATTAAAAACATATACTAACGCATCAAATGGAGCAGTATGTTCACTTAAACCTTGATCTTTATCGAACGAAAATAAAGTTACTGAGCCTACCTTTTTATTAACTAACATTCTGCTGACAACAGAGCCCTCTTGATAATCAAGTAAACTTTCTAAATCTAGGATTTCGGTATGTTCTTTATTTTGGTTGGTTTCACTCATAATTTTCACTTTTAAGTTTTAACATTTTATATTTAATCTTAATAATTGTAAGGCGCTTATAAAACTAAATTCGAACATGTTATTTGGTTTAATTAAATTCAATTACTTCCGTCTTATAAAACTCAATTATCAACTTTTTAAATTAATAAATATTGGAGTATAATATGGCAATAGAAAGAATAGATTTATACAGAGAATTACAGAAGTATCTTGATAAGATGCCGGTTGGTTATCCAGCTACAGAATCTGGTATTGAAATTAAGATTTTGAAGCATCTCTTCACTCCCGAACAAGTCAAAATCGCACTGAAATTGAATTTTATGGCAGATCCGTTAAGAAAAATTTTTAGGAGATTGAAAAAAAGTGGTTTCTCTTTAGAAGAATTAGAGAGCAAACTAGACGATATGTATTTCAAGGGTTTAATTAATCGGGGGATTGTAAAAGAAGGAGAAACAGACGTTAAGTATTATGGTAGTGCTCCTTTAGTAGTAGGCATGTTTGAATATCAATTGAATAGATTAACACCTGAATTTTTTAAAGATGCTCATGAATACATAAAAAATACCTTTTTTAATGAAGAGTATAATAGTACGGGCATTCCTCAATTACGCGTGATCCCAATAGATCAGACTGTTAATTATGAACAGTCAATTGCTCAATACGACGATTTAAAAGCAGTTATTGAAAATATCGGAGAACCAATTGCTGTTATGGAATGTATCTGTCGAAAGGGGGCGGATCTCATAGGAGAAACATGTACCAAGACAAAATTGCGCGAATCATGCTTTTCATTTAGAAGTGCTGCTAGGAGTTTTATAGAAAAAGGTCTAGCTCGAGAGATTACGAAAGAAGAAGCATTTAAAATCTTAGAAAAAGCAGAAGAAGATGGATTAGTGCTTCAACCTGGAAATTCTCAGAGGCCAATGAGTATATGTACCTGTTGTGGTTGTTGTTGTGGAGTACTCACAGCCCAAAAACAACTACCTGAATTATCACATTTTTTCGCCACTAATTATTACGCTGAAGTGGATCCAGATCTATGTGTAGGGTGTGGAATTTGTGAAGATAGATGTAATTTGGATGCTATTAATATTGAAGACAATATCGCGCAAGTAGATAAAGGAAGGTGTATTGGCTGTGGAGTATGCGTTCCTACTTGTACCTCAGAAGCAATGAAGCTTATTAAGAAAGAAGAGGAAACACTTCCTCCAAAGAATACAGTGACAACCTACATGACAATTATGGATAAAAAAGCAGAATTAGCCAGAGCTGAAAAAACTCTAATTTAATTATTATATTTTAATAGAACACAAAACAGTTTTATAAAATAATTCTTAAAATGGTTTGTTTAATATGCTAAATACTATAAAAAATTCTATAATAGAAATTGATATTGAAAATTGTACAGGATGTAAAGCGTGCGTTAAGGAATGCGTTGTTAGTTTGTTTTATTTTGAAGCAGGTTTACTCCAAATAGTGGATTCTTTTGAGGATTCTTGTATATTATGCGGTCACTGTGAAGCTGTATGTCCTGTTGATGTAATTAGGTTACTATTTCATAAACAGGAGGTTTTAGCAGATAATTCAATAAAGGAAAAAGTTCCATCGTTTGATTCTTTTTTAAACCTTGCTTTAACCAGAAGGTCAATCCGGCAATTTAAGGATAAGGCAATCTCTAAAGATTTAATAGAAAAATTGTTAGAAATGGCTAGGTATTCTCCCACTGGAAGTAATTCAGAAAATGTTTACTATACTATAGTTCAAGATAAAAAAATTGTAACCGCTATATCAAATCACATAACGAAAAAAACAATTGGATTTGTCAAGGCGATTGAGACCCCACAGGGGCGTGCTTTTTTGAAGGGGCGAATGTCTGAAGAAGAATTCAACCTTGCTGAAGAAAATCTTCCGACTACAAAAAGAATTCTAAAATCGATTGAACAAGGAATTGATTTTTGGTGTTGGAATGGAGAGTTAATCGTTATTCACGGGGATAAAGTCATAGGAGGAATACCAGAAAATTGTTCTCTAGCTGCTGCCCACATTATACTCGCTGCTGAAACCTTAGGGTTAGGAACATGCTCTTTAGGATATTTAACATTTCACATAAACCAATCTAAAACGATAAGAGAATTGATAAAGATTCCGGAGGGTCATTTTGTAGGTTATTCTTTAACAATGGGGTACCCTAACGTAAAGTATAAAAGAATTCCCGCGCGAAAACCCTCAAGAATTCAGTGGCTCTAAGGGTTTTTCTATTTTGTTTATTACTATATTCATCGATTATAAGCAATTTTTACACCAATACTTTTATTTCAGTATTATCTAAAATTTTTAACAAATAAATTTAAAGCGAAAAAAAGTATGAGTTCAAGTTAAGTAAAATCTTCTAGTTCGATTTTAAATATTTTAATTATTGTATTTGGAGTGATTTTTCTATTTAGAGCGGTAGTCGACCTATTAACTTTGTTTGGATTAATTTTAGGATGTCGTCTTATATTTAAAGACCTATTCTTATTATGAATGTTTATTCATTTGATGTTTCAATCCCAAACTTTTATATATAACACAATTAAACTATTATTTAATAAAATTTAAATAATAAAAAAAAATATAACAAAAAAAAGAAAATTCCAAAATTTAGAGGTTAAACATTATGAGTGAAGAATTAAGCGAAGAAGCTTTTTGGAAAGGAATGATAAAGAAGCATTGGGTGGGCTTTTTAATATTATTGCTAGTTTGTGTAGGATTTTTTATCTGGTTTTTTACTATACTGTTAACTTATATTGCAAATTCTGATATTGGCGGTAATGGCCTGTGGACTCTTGATTATTTTTCAGTTGGAACATCTATATTATGGTTACTATCATTAATTGGATGGGAACTATTATTAGGATTCCTTCCATTTGGTGGAATATTTTGTCTTATTTTAGCAATATATTGGTTTGTAATACTACCCGAAGAAGATAAAGAAGCAATTAAAGCGAGAGAAAGTAAAGATAAAAAAAAGAAACGTACAAAAGAAGGTGGTGGCGTTAGTTTCTTATTTACAATCGCATTTTTAATTGTAGTATTTATCGATGGTCAATGGTTAACTCCATTTGGTAGTCTTACGTATAGCTATTTGATCCAAGCTTACCTTATTGGCTTTATTTGGGTGTGTATAATTGCGAGCATACCTGCAGTGATTCTTTTTCTTTACTGGGTTACAAAAGAAACCGACTGGGTTACAAAAAAATCCGAATAAATCTACAAATTTTTTTTTTTATGTTTAAAAATTTAGAAAGAAAAAAACAGAAATATACTCTAAAAATTACTCTTTTGTTGGTTATAAATACTTTAGAAATATTTTTTTGATAAATCTATCAAAGCAATCTATTGTTATAGATAGAAAGAGATATAGAAAAACTAAAATGTGATTAATTATTGTAAGAAAAACAACTAATGGAATGATGGATTGGTTTGGCTTGTTGCCGTTATCTACATTTGGAGACGGAAGGTGTTATATTGTTCCAGGTATGGGAAATACTGGAGTATTCGAAACAGATGAAGGTTGCGCACAACTTGGTGATGTATGATAAAATTATATTCTTTAATGTCGAAGAAAATATCGAGAGAAATAAATAATATCACCAGTGAAAATTATTATTTAATAAAAAAAACAATTTATTTATAGAAATTAAATTTAGAAATAATTGATTAATAATGAGTAAAGAAAAAATAGTAGTGATTGGTGCCGGGTCTCTTCAATTTGGATTAGGTTCCGTGGGCAGTGTAATACATAGTGAAATTTTAGATGGTTCTACTATATGCCTTCACGATATAAACGAAGAAACTTTAGGTTTAGCAACTCAAGCATGTCAATCTGCTGTTGAGAGTGGTAAATTAAATTATACCGTTGAATCATCTTTAGATCGAAAAGAAGCCTTAAAAAACGCAACATTTGTTATCAACGCAATAGAAATACCTCCACGATTTAAACTCTTAAGGTGGGATTTTGAGTTTCCAATGATGTGGGGTAGTACGCAAATTACTGGTGAGAATGGTGGACCTGGAGGTTTCTTCCATTCATTGAGAGTGATACCTCCCATTTTAGACATTTGTGAGGATATTCAGAAGATTTGCCCTAATGCGTTTTTTATAAATTACTCCAATCCCATGAGTCGAATTTGTCTGGCAATAAAACGAAAATTTCCAAATCAAAAATTTGTAGGCTTATGCCACGAATTAGGAAATAATGCCCCTCAAATCCTCCCAAAAATTCTTGATACGCCGATGTCAAATATTGAAATAAAAGCAGGAGGATTGAATCATTTTGGAGTTGTTCTAGAAGCAAAATATCGCGATACTGGTAGAAACGCTTATCCAGATATTCGTCAGAAAGGTCCTGCAGTTTTAGGGAGATTAGCTGAAAAAACAGACCTTTCTCTAATTAAATTCATTTTAGAAACATATGATTATTATGCATACACGACGGACAATCACTATGGGGAATACATGTCATGGGCGTGGGAAGTTGCAGACTTGCCCCATGGCCGTGAATTCTGGGAATCCTACGAAGTTATGTTGGCTAAAAGTTTTAATCGAATAAAAAGAACTATAGAACGCGGAAAAGGCGCTAAACTCGTGAGAGCTGATGCTGAAAGAGCTATTCCTATTATTGAAGGCATAATAACTAATGGCAATCACGAAGAATCCTCGGTAAACATTCCTAATGATGGTATTATTATGAATCTTCCGCAAGACCTAGTAGTAGAATGCCCTGCTATCGTTAATAAAGATGGTCTTCACGGAGTACCGCTTGGAGACTATCCCAAAGGTCTAGCTGCGTTATTAAGAACTCAGGCCTCTGTTCAAGACCTTGTCGTCGAGGCAATTCTTACCAAATCAAAGAAAGTTGCTCTACAAGCGCTTCTTGCCGATCCCGTTATAAATAGCTCGTCGCAAGCAAAAAATATCTTCGAATCAATGTTAAAACTTCAAAAGAAATACATACAAATCGAGCTTGAATAATACAGAAAGAATAAGAATTGATTTTAAATAGAAAATAAATGTAATCATATTATAAAAAAACTATAACGAATCGAATACATAATATTTTTAAAAGTTAAAAATGAGAATAATATAAAAAAAATTATGCTAAGAAGGAGGGGCAATTTATGGTAAGAAAAACAACTGATGGAATGAGTGCTTGGTTTGGCATGTTTCCGTTATCTACATTTGGAGACGGAAGGTGTTATATAGTCCCAGGTATGGGAAATACCGGAGTATTCGAAACAGATGAGGGTTTAGTTATTTTCGATGTGCCTATAAAACAGTACGCTCATAAAACTTTTAACCAAATAAGGCAACTAACGAATAAACCTGTTAAATACATAATCTATTCGCATGGGCATTTTGATCACGCTTTTGGTTACGGTCCTTTTATAGAAGAGATAAAAAAGAAAGGTTGGGATATGCCTGAAGTAATTGCTCACGAAAACTGTATTAAGCGATTTGAGAAATATAGAACTCTCGATAAATATCACGATTGGATAAATAAGCAACAATTTGCTTCAGTAAGGGGGAAGGAACAAGAGTCGCTCGTATCTGCCCACGAAACATTAGACCCAACAATTATTCTTAGGGGTAATGAGGATTCGTATTCGTTTAAATTAGGAAAGGTCGATTTTGAGATTTACCACGATAAGGGGGAAACCGACGATTCAATTTGGTTGTGGGTGCCAGAAAAGAAGGCAATTTGTTCCGGTGATTTGATGGTTTCGTCGTTTCCTAACATAGGGAATCCTTATAAAGTTCAGCGGTATCCTAAAGATTGGGCAATAGCTATGGAAAGAATGCGAGATAAAAACGCAGAATATTTAGTTCCCGGCCATGGAAGGCTCATCGAAGGTAAAGAGAAAGTAAAAGACATTTTATCGATTACAGCAGAAGCTATGAATTTTGTTCACGATGAAGTTGTCAAAAGATTAAACGAAGGAAAATGGTTCGAACAAATTTACTACGAAATGCTTGAAATCTTTCCAGAAAAGTTCAAAAAACACGATATTTTAAGACCCATTTATGGTTGTTATCGCTTCGCTATTCATGCCACTTACAGACTTTATCACGGGTGGTATAACAGTGGAAACCCTACCGATCTTTTTCCAGCCAAAACGGATGATATCGCCCGAGAATTCTTAAAATTAAATAGCGAAGAAAAATACCTGGAACACGCTAAAAAGCTTTTTTCTGAAGGTAAAAGACAGCTTGCTTTACATGTTCTTGATATAGTTGTAAAGGGAACTGATGAGAAAAATGTAGAAACTCTAGTTGAAGCTTTAAAGTTAAAAGTTAAGATATTAAAAGAAAAAGTAAAAAATGAGCCTTCTTTCATAGCAGGGAACATTATCGGTAATGCAGCTTATCAAATAAAAGAAAGATTGAAAGAATTGAAAAAAAATTTAAATTAAAAATTTTATTTTATATTATTTTAGGTACCAGCTATTCTTTTTGGATATCGAGTTTGTGCGTTGAGATTTTCGTGGAGTAGCTTGTTAACCAATTTAAATTTAACCCCGTTGTATTGTTCATCGTACCATAAGTTATTTAACTCGTCCAAATCATTTTTTCTGTCAAACAGATCTCCATAATCTCTATGACCTTCGTATATCGTTAACTTAAATTCCTTTGTTATCAAATGTCTTAATCTCTCGTGTAGAGGCCCAACTTCCTCATCATTCTCAATATAACAACAATCTCGTGGTTGGCCGGCAGAATTCTCAGGGTCTCTTAAAACAGCTGACATATCAAAGCCTTGCATATCTGGTGGTTGCTTTCTTTTTGATATCCCTAAGATGTTTAGGAGCGTCTTTGGGTAGTCTATAGAGCTCATTAAAGCATCTGTTACCGCAGATTTTGTTATTCCAGGAACTCTCCAAATCATAGGAATACGAAACACGCCCATATACGCCGAGGGGCCTTTGAAAAGCATTCCATGTTCTCCCATTAAATCGCCATGGTCGCTAGTGTACACTACTATTGTATTATCAGCGTAACCTAACTTCTCTAATGAGGCTAAAAGCTGTCCAATACTAGCGTCAAGTAGTGCTAAAGTACCGTATGTATAAGCAATGAAATTTCTAAGCTCATCTTCATTTGTCTCTCTTAACATCGCCCCAGGCATGACATTAATAAACGGTGCTAGATACGGGTGGTTCCTCAAATTCTCGAGATCCTTGAAACTTTTTGGCAATTCAACATCTTCAGGCTTATAAATACTCCTATATCTTCCAGGGGGGAAAACAGGCTGATGAGGGTCGGGAAATGAACAATGTACATAGAACGGTTTATTCCCGTAATCTCCATTGGCGTGCCTTTCCAGAAAAGCGATAGTACGCTCAGTTACATAAGCGCTCGAATATAAGTCGACGGGTAATTCGTGTTCAGAAAACACAGAAAAGAAATTCTCAATTTTTTTCCATCTTTTCCGCATGTTCTCAGCTAGTCTTGGAGATCTTTCCTCCAACCAATCTAAATAATGACCCGCCAAGCAAGCTCCATGCCCTATCACGGTTTCCACTTCTTGGTATCCGTAGTAAGGAATAGGAAAATTTTCACGTACGGGATACCACCCTTCTTTTGGAAAAACCCAATCGTAAAAAGATTCAGCAGATTTATCGTTGATTCTATATGGAGCCGTGTTAAATTGATGATGCAATTTTCCAAAAGCTGCTGTATGCCAGCCTCTATCAACTAATGTTTGAGTAATTGTTGGGACATCTTGAGAGAGAATCATACCGTTGCTTCTAACACCGTGTACATTAGGGTAATATCCCGTTAATAGTGTTGCTCTGTTTGGCATACACATGGGGTTTGTACAAAATGCGTTCGTAAATCGAACTCCTTCGCTTGCCAATCTATCCAAGTTCGGAGTTTTTAATAATTTGTTTCCAGAACAACTCATGTGGTCATATCTATGCTGGTCGCTAATGATGAATAAAACATTCATTTTTTCTTTCATTTTAAACCTAAATAAGATTTAAACTAAAGTTAATATAAATCTAGTTACAAAAAAAAAAGTAACTTTATTCGCTGGAGTTTTTATCGAAAAGAACTTTTACGTTATCTTGGCTTAGATATAGTACGATTGTCAATGGATACACAAAGAGGGTCATAAATATGCACATATACATGATGATATAGCGACTAATCTTTAATTTGAAAAACAGACCAATGGTCCCTAATAAACCTAGTGCTCCAAGGGCGATGAATATAATTCCTATTACAAAGAATGCTCCTTCGCTAAAATCGATTAATTGTTGAACTATATTGGGAGCTAAAATACCTAACGTTCCAATAAGCAAGAAAAATAGCGTAACAATTCCCGAAAATCCTGCAACAATTTTTAATCCAATTTCGGGTTTTATCCGCGGTCTCTCCGGCGTAGGAGTGGGATGTTCATTGACATCCTTAGCGACATAAAAAAGTAGCATTAAAGGTATGAATATAAAGATTATTGTCATAAAGCTTACTCCAACATCAAATTCTCCACCAACTACTCGCTCTCCAAAACTGAACACGATTAAAGTAGTTACGCCAATTAACGTAAAGAAAAATATTAAAATGTCCTTAAATTTTCGATCTACAATAAAGACCGCTAAGAGAGTAACCGTAACCAATACAACATAACCTATTAATTGCAATACTGGTATATCCAAATCAATTATAAAACCATAACGATTAATTTCTGGAAGTTTTGGCTCAAAAATAAATTCGAGAAATTTAAATTTTAGGTTATTTCTAAAGATAGCGTCAGACGCAGTATGGATCAATCCGCCAGAGACTAAAAGCAAGTAAGCATTCCTCCAAGATACATCTCTCTTACCGTCATCCACAAATTTGACAAAATTCTCGCTTCGTTTAACTGAAAATCGGGAGAAATAAGAAAAGAATAAGGCTAGTGGTAATGCCCATATAAGATATGGAATCATATAGTGAAAATCAACTGGTAAAAAACCAAACGGCTGAGCAGAGTCGGGACCGATCCAATTGGCTAGTATAAATATCGCTGCTACTTTATAATTAAATTTATCTTTGCAAAAGTATAGAATGGGTACCATTATGCCGAAGGCAATTATAAAATGTCCGATTTCTGGCAACTTCTTTACCTATCTTAGTTTTATTTGATTGATTTTATTTTAATTAAAAATTCTAATAAATTAATATAACTTATTTGTACATTTTTGAATATAAAACTATTGCATTTAATTGTAGTTTGACTAATTTAAGTTATAAAGTAAAAAATCAGCGCCAAGGCTCCTAATACGAAAATTACAAGTCCAACAGCCCGTCCCATTGTTTTAGCAGATAATTTTTGAATATATGTTGAGGCTATTATGCCAGATATAATCGAACCGATTGCTAGATAAAAAGAAAGTTCGAAATTAAAAAAGAATCGTCCTTTAATTGTAATGCCAAAAATTTGGTAAAATGAGAAAGTACATAAGCCAATTATTATGCTCAGAATTAGAGCTGTGCCAACCCCTTTTTTAAGTGGGTATCCGTAAAGTATAACTAACGCTAACACAAAAATTAGACCAGAACTCGCTCCAAATAATCCCGAATTTAAACCAACAAATATTCCAAAAAATATAGCTAATAGATAAAACAATCGCGAACCGCGCGTTATAAATCCTTGAATAGTATCTGTTTCAGAAGCTAACTGTTCTTCGATCTTTTTATTTAATTCGGCAAGTTCTTCTTCGCTTTTTCCTCTTTTTACAGTTTTGCGTGCCCAGTTCTGAGCCATTTTTTTAACTGATTCGTAAGTGGGAAAACCCCGCTTGAGAAATGTAAGCCCTAAAATCATAGTAAATATCGGAATGAACCATCCAAAAATGCTACCTAAAGGAGTTGTCATCAATGTAAAAACGCCTAAAAGGGATATAAATACGGCTATAATTATTATTATGAAAATATCTACTCTAATTTTAAATTGTTTTTTCCTGAGATAGCCTATTGACACGGCAGCGGCTGTAATCAAATCATTTAACAGATTTATTGCAATAGCTAAAAACACATCTCCAGTGAATAACAGAATAATAGGAAACACAATTCCCATACCCGTTTGACCAATAAAGCTTATACTGATTCCTACAAGAGCACCTATAGATATTAACATTGCGATTTGATATATTTCCAAAGCTATTGTATTCACACCTTTTACTCTTTAATTTAAAAATAATTAAATAATAATTATTGTTAAATTATGATATATTTATAACTATCGTTAATAGCTAAAAGCATACCTTTAAATCATTTAGCGTTAATTTTTTTATAATTAAAATTTATTGAAGAAGTAATAAATATGAATATAGAAATCTCAAAAGAAGATTCTGACTATATGTATAATCTTGTTCAAAGAATAGTTGACGAAGTTGGTCCTAGAATGCCCTGTAGCCCGCAAGAAGCTGAAGGAGCAAATATAATTAAGAGCGAGCTGGAAAAAAGTTGCGACGAGGTCGTTTTAGAACCCTTTGAATGCCATCCAAAAGCTTTTCTTGGGTGGATTAAAATGATTGTAATTATGGTCCCTATTTCTATGATACTCCATTTGCTTATGCTATTCGCTTCAGAAATGATATGGTTAATTATTTTTGCTGCAATCTCTTTTGTTTTGGTACTATTATCTTTATTGATCATGTGGGAAGAGTTTTTCAACTACAAAGAGTTTATCGATGTAATTTTCCGTAAAAAATCGTCTCAAAATGTTGTTGGTAAATTTAAATCTAAAGGGGAAGTAAAAAAAATTATTATATTCTCGAGTCACATTGACTCTGCTTTACAATTCAATTTACTTAAGGTTTTAAAATGGGGTTTTATTCCACTCGCTTTTGTTGCTATAATCATAATATTAATATGGTTAGTTCTTTCGGCTATATCTTTAACATTTATGGTTATTGGGTTCATTGGACTTAAGGCTATATTTTTTCCAACAGTTTTTTGGTTACTAATCGTTGGTAGTCCTTGCTTTATAGGCTTGTTTTTTTTCGTTCCATTGGGAGAAAAAGGAAACGTTGTTCCAGGCTCAGTGGATAACCTTAGTAGTTGCTCAGTTATAGTGGGGCTTGGAAGATATCTCAAAACCCATAGAGATATAATCCCGGAAAACACTGAAATTAGGTTGATTAGTTTTGGTAGTGAAGAGAGCGGATTACGAGGCTCCTACCGTTATGTTGCTGCTCACTTAGAAGAACTGAAAAAATTCGATGCTATGGTTTTTAATATGGACGGATTGGAAACACCGGATAAATTTTTAGTTATTGAGTACGAACCTACAACTCGAACTAAGCATTCAGAAGAGGTCGTTCAAAAAATATTAAAAGCTGCGGAAATGAACGACATTAAAGCTAAAAAATTTGGTGCAGGTAAATTAGAAAAGACGGTTGGTAAATTAAGCGGAGGCTCTGACGCTGCTGCTTTTTCAAAATCTAACATTAAAGCTGCATTTTTAAATTCGGCAGATTGGAAAACAAGGTCTAGCTATTATCACCAATCTACGGATACTCCTGACAAAATTAGGAAGGGAACTTTGGAGAACGCTTTGCGTATCTGTATAACTTTTATTTTAAATGAAAAAAATAAATAATTGATCGAAATATGAATGAACAATTGCTACACTTTTTAGAAAATGCTTTTGCCGACAGTGAACTCAACCGCCTTCCCGAGAAATTTGGGGGAGGAAGAATTTTTACATCTCCTTTAATTGGGGTTGTTGCTGGAGATGACCCAATATTTTTAAAATTCAAGGAAGTAGTAGGACCAGAACATTTTACACCTCCTGAGATGTGGAAAGAATGTGGTCAGGAAGAATTACTCGCTGAACAACTTCGCATAGTATCTATAGTTTTCCCATACGTTAAAAAGATTCGTGACGAGAGCAAAAATATTATTCAATTACCCCGTGTAACTTTACCAGCTGATATCTATTCTGTAGGGCGGAACTATGCTAACGAATTTATGGTTTATATTTTAAAACAATGTATTTCATATTTTCAAGAAATAGGATTTATGGCTGCAGCTGGAGTGCTTAATGAAGTCTATACTATTGTTACAAAAGGAACTTTTTATTCAACTTGGTCTGAACGGCATATTGCATTCGCAACTGGGTTAGGAACTTTCAGTTTACACGAAGGTCTTATAACTGAGGTCGGGTGTAACATACGGTTAGCTTCAGTAATCACTAACGCGTCACTTGAAATAACACCACGAAAATATAAAGAGCCGTATTCCAATTGTCTATACTTTACAGAAGGTACTTGCAAGACATGTATAGAAAAATGTCCCGCTAATGCAATAACCGAAAATGGGCACGATAAAACAAAATGCTACAATTATGGTCAAAAAATAGCAAGAAAAATGAAAATTCGCCATGAATCGCTCCTTAAACCTACCATCCGTCGAGTTAATGGAAAGTTAAGACCTCCAGTTTACCCCGTTGGTTGCGCATTTTGTCAATTTGGGGTTCCTTGTATGGATAAAAACCCAACATCTAATGAATAATTGTTATTCTATTTAGGTAGCAGCAACTCTCTTAGGAAATTTGGATTGTGCCTTAAGATTTTCATGCAATAATTTATTTACCAACTTGAATCTTTTTTCTCGGAAATCTTTTTTTTCCCATAAATTATTCAATTCATGAGGGTCGTTTTTACGATCGTAAATATCGCCAAAATTGTCTAACCCTTCGTAAACAGTTAACTTATAATCTTCAGTAATTAAATGCCTTATCCGGGCTTCCAGAGGACCGACTTCTTCGTCGTTCTCTATTAAAACGCAATCTCTAATTTTCTTGGCTGGATTTTCTAAGACTTGAGACATATCAAAACCTTGCATATAAGGTGGGTGGTGTCGTTCTTTTACATTTAAAAGGTTAAGAATCGTTTTAGGAAGATCAATAGTACTAACTAAAGATTGAGACACTCCTGGCTTTGTTAATCCGGGTACTTTCCAAATTAAAGGGATGTGGCAAGGTCCTATGAAAGGACATGGTCCTTTGAATAGCAAGCCATGATCACCCATTAAATCGCCGTGGTCGCTGGTAAAAATAACCATTGTATTTTCTGAATTCCCATATTTTTCCAAAGACGCTAATATTTTGCCTACGCAATAATCTACATACGCAATAGCTGCGTAAGTTAAAGCAGTAATCTTGCGAACCTCTTCTTCCGTTGATTCTCGTATGAACGCTTTTTTAAACGGCGGATTTTTTAAATGATATCCTAAATATTTATGGCGATATAAATTCTTTGCATCTTGAAAACTTGCGGGGAGTTCTATATCTTCTGATTTATACAAGTCTCGAAATCTCTTAGGTGGATATAGAGGATAGTGTGGATCTGGAAAAGAACAATGCAAATAAAACGGCTTATCTCCATAATCACCCTTGGCATATCTTTCGAGGAAAGCAATTGTTCGTTCTTGAACATAGGTAGTATTGTATAAATCTTCTGGTATTCCGTCGCAATATAAACTGAAAAGATTGTCGTAATTCTGAACTCTTTTTTTCATTTCATCTGCAATTTTGGGGGCTCTCTCTTCCAACCATTCTGTATAATGGCCAGCGCACACAGTACCATTTCCAGAAATCATTTCCACTTCGTCGTAACCATAATAGGGGAGGGGAAAATTCTTTCCCACAGGATCGTTTTTACCTTTATCAACCGCCCAACTAATTAAACTTTCGGCAGATTTTGTTTTGTGCTTAAATGGACCTAGCCAAAATTGATGGTGTATTTTTCCAATAGCCGCAGTATGCCACCCTCTTTTTTGAAGCGTTTTTGTAATGGTAGGAAGGTCTTCTGGTAAATTAATTCCGTTGCTTCTAACGCCATGCACATTTGGATATAGTCCCGTGAGTAAAGTTGCTCTATTAGGCATGCAAATTGGATTAGTACAATAATAATTAGTAAATCTCACTCCTTCGCTTGCTAATCTATCGAGGTTTGGCGTTTTTAGAATAGGGTTTCCAGCACATCCTAAATGATCAGCTCTTTGGGCATCAGTTATTATAAATAATACATTCATTTTTTCGCTCATAATAATCAGGCAGAAGAATTTTTCTTATAAAGTTATGTTTTAATGTATAATTTAGATTTCGATGTTTAGAAATATAAAGTTAGCCTATAAAAAAGAAGAAAAGAAATTTTGATTTAAATTATAGGTTGAAAAATTTTCTTATCTATTAAAGAGAATATTGTTTCGACATCCTTTGAATTAAATCCTTTTTCTTGCATTAGTTGAGTAGTGAAACAATATTTTGACTTGTTTTTTTTCATTGAAATCATAGCTCTACCTATCATTGCCTTCTCAGTAGAAGAAATTTTAGTTTTACCCGTTCCTACAACTTTTAATGGGTATAAAAAGGAAGTTCCAAAATGTTTCTTAATTAAATCTTCCATATTTTTGAATGGTTGTAAGTTTCCTTTAAATTCCTTTAGATGAGTCCCATATTTTTCTTCTATTTCGTAAGATAAAGCCTCTATTGAACCAAAAAATTGTTGGGAAGGAAGATCTTTCATTATAAAGATTATTCTAAAGTTTTTAAAATCTGACATTATAATTTTAGAATTTTTATATTCGAGTTTAATAGTTTGTGAGTGTTCATCAGAACCAGTAATATCTAATCCGAAGGTTCTTATTGCTTCTAAAAACCCAGATATTAACGTTGTATTCAATTTTTTGTCAGTGAAGACTTGATCGTATATATTTAAAGAAGATTGCTTCTCTATAATAAGCAAATAGTTCAAATTCAAAATATCCAAGCATCTATTGTAAATAGCTTCTTTCCGAGCAGCGCTTTTTTTCCTGCTTTTTTTAATTAGCATGTAAGACGATGCTGATACCGCAGAAGTTAAACCAATAACTATACCGACTGAAACTACTAAAAACCAATCTATTTCAAAAGGTAGAGTGATTACAAATATCTGAGTTGTAACTCCAGCGTCGGTACCGTTGAACCAATAAATGTAAGCTTTATAATCTCCGTCTAAAGCACTTGATGGGATAATGTAAGTAAACGAATTTGATTCTGAGGTTATAGTATTATTACTCGTGTAAATTTTATCGTGAAATGGGTCGTTTAAAATAAAAGTATAATTTCCATTCAACAAGGGCTCTGAGATAAAGAATTTTAATTCTTGACCTGCTAAAAATTCGGTTCTACTTACATCGAGACCAAAATCAATTTTTGATGAACGAGCGGTTATTTCCCATAAATCACCTTCTGAAATTAGGTTAGTAGAAATGAAGATATCGTTTTCAATATAATTAATATCAACTATACCCGTGATATTAATATCATTCCTTAACACATTAATATTAAACCAATTTTGAGGAAAGTTAAATTTCACGATATAATTAGAAAATTCGGGGTTGATCAAAGGAATTACGCTCCAGTTGTTATTATGGGTTTCTGATATCTGAAGAGTTCCTGGAGAAGGTAAGTAATTTTCTAATTCAAGGATGTAACTTGCATTAAACATTATTTCAACAGATTGATTATGATAAACCGGGATAAATAAATCAGTTTGATTTAGATGTAGGTTAATATTAGATATTTCCACTTTTCCGCTTCCAGGTAAATCGTTAGTTACATTATATAAATTACCATTGACTACTATAGTCATATTAATAGCTTCCGGATTATATGATTGTTCGGTTCTTTGTATTAATTTATGCCTAAAAGGTTTACCCTGCCCTTCAATGGACCAAACACTACCATCGTATTTAGATGTATTCAGGTTTGTATGGATTGAATCATCCTCGTTTAAATACCAATAATGATCGGAATTATCATTTGTTGCATATGCAGAACCATTGACTACTAAATAATAGCTTCCTTTCGAAAGATGTATTGGTTCTGGAAACGATTGAACGTACCAATTGGGAATGCTTGATATATTAATTGGCACTGGTTCACCATATACCGTATTATTCGGGCAATCGCTTAATTGGTCATATCCATTAATTTGGACATACACAGGGCTAATCGATTTCCCTTCTAAATACCCATATATATGAACTCCTAAGAGCGTAATATCTTCTGTGATGTTGAGTTGAACCCCATAACCTTTCATACTTTTATATATTGATCTAAAACTTGACCCTCCTTCTTCAATTGAAATTAGTTCTTCTCCTAATTTAATATCGGTAAAGTCAAGTTCTAAATTAGTAATATTCCATTTCGTACTAGGGAGACTTATGTTTATATTATTTGTATTTGTTTGAATACTAGAAAAGTTTGTAAATTCTTGTATGCTATAATTAACATCAATAGTTAAAGAATCTCCATTACTTTGAGCGTTAGCGTTATTCAGGTGTAAATTTAACCCTAGTAAAAAAACTAGCAACATCATGTTAATAATGATTAAAACTTTTGCTTTCCTCAATATTAATCCCATATTTTTTATACTAAATTGTAATATTTTTTTTATTGTCTTCTTAGAGATAATAGTATCTTCTAAAAATTTAATTAAAGATTTTTAATTTCGTAATAAACGAACAATAAATTCCTTATGTCTTTTTACATATCATATAAAATCATCTATTTAAATGTTTGATGTATAAATTTCTCCAATTATTTGTTGAACAAAAAAGACACTCTTTATTTATTATATTTATTTTAGTTTAATTTTTCTCAATTTTTAGGGCTCATAATTGCTACTATATTAAAGAACATATCAAAAAACAATTTATGTAAAAAAGAGATATTATTTTAATACGAAGACTGTTATTTTTCAATAGAACAATAGAAATTTTCAATAATCATGGCAAAAAAGTCGTTAAAAAAACCAGAATTACTCGCTCCAGCACAAGATTGGACTTCCTTAAGAAATGTTACTGGATTAGCTGATGCTATTTATTTTGGCGTCAAGAAATATAATATGAGAGCTAAAGCTAAAAATTTCGAAAGAGGTGAACTTAAAGAGATAGTAAAATTCTGTCATAATCAAAAACCACCATTGAAAGCATATTTGGCGACAAACATCTTAATCTACGATTCTGAATTGCAAGATTTAGAGAAATTGATATTAGAAGCAAAGAAAGCGGGTATAGACGCTATAATTGCTCACGATTTAGCGGTAATAAAGTTTGCTAAACGCGAAAAACTAAGATTTCACATCTCAACCCAAGCAAACGTATCTAACGTTGAATCTGCTAAATTTTTTGAAGATGTGGGCGCTGAGAGAATAATTTTAGCCAGAGAGCTATCTCTTAAACAAATAAAGCTTATTAAACATCATTTAGCTAAGACGCAAATTGAATGCTTTGTTCACGGCTCGATGTGTACTTCGATTTCAGGTCGATGCTATCTATCAGCTACAATCTGTGATTCTGAAGAGTTTTCGGCAAACCGAGGTAATTGTGTTCAGCCGTGTAGAAGAGAGTGGCGAGTAATTGACTATGAAAATAATGAATTCATATACGACGGGCAAATGTTCTTGAACGCAAAAGATCTCTGTATGATTGAATATATTCCAGAATTAATTGAAGCTAATATTAATGTTTTCAAAATTGAAGGTAGAATGAAAGATCCACTATATATAGAAACGGTAACTAAGTGTTACCGAGAAGCAATAGACAGCTATTTTGAAAATACTTTCTCAAAAGAAAAGGTTCGCGACTGGTTAGAAAGGTTAGCTAAAGTCTATAATCGCGGGTTTCACACAGGATTTTATTTTCACAGACCAACAATTGAAGATGTTGAATTAGAAAGCAGAGGAAATATATCCCCATATAAAAAACACTATCTTGGAAAGATATTATCGTTTAACGAAAATAGCATGACAGCAAATGTATTAATTGAAATCAAAGAATTTAATCTAGAACTAGGAAACGAAATCATTATTGTGGGTGATAACACTTATCATCATCAAAAAATTAAACATATGGTCTTTAAGGGTGAAAAAATTAAAAACATTTATAAAAAAAGATACGATAACCCTTTTAAAGTAAACATGCGCTTAAGTAAGAAAGTTAGGAAAGAAGATAAAATTTATATCATGTATCGGACATAAATCAAATGTTTTAAATTAAGAATCAATAATAAATAATGTATTAAGGCGGAGATTTTTTATGGAATTTGAAGAAAAAAGGAAAAATTTAGTAGAAAGCCTTAAAAAGCGAAATATTTTGACCAAACCGAATGTAATTAAGGCAATGTTAAAAGTCCCCCGCCATAAATTTTTAGCTGAAGGAGCTATATCTTCGGCTTATATAGATTCACCACTTTCCATAGGTATGTCGCAAACTATTAGCGCTCCACACATGAACGCAATGATGTGTGAGTTGTTAAAACTAAAGGAAGGTGATAAAGTTCTAGAGATTGGAACCGGTTCAGGATATCACGCCGCTTTGTGTGCTGAGATCATAGCTCCAAAGAATTCACAAAATCCTGGACATGTATACACAATAGAACGACACTTAGAGTTAGCAGATAGAGCTAAAATTAGATTAATTAATGCGGGTTACGGTGATTCTGTTACAGTCATCCATGGAGATGGAACCTTAGGACACCCTCAAGAAGCACCCTATGATAAGATTTTAGTAACTGCATCATCTCCTAAAAAAGTACCTCCTCCCTTAAAAAAACAATTAAAAGATGGAGGTATTCTATGCATTCCTGCAGGTTCGAAAGAATGGGGTCAAGATCTCTATGTAATTTCTAAAAAAGGAAAAGATTTTGAACAAGAGAAGATTACTGGAGTTAGATTTGTTCCTTTAATTGGTAAATATGGATTTGATTAATTTTATGATTCTTTTCTTTTTTCGTTAGCTTGGTTTTGAATATATTTCAGATATTTTTCATCCTTTATTATATCCTCCTCACTGTATTTTAATCCGAATACAGGTTTAAATATCCAAATTAATATAACTGGAATAATAATATAGAGAAAGAAGTGAAAGAAAAATAATGAATAAATCCCTAAATCAATATTCCAATAGTCTTTTATACTTAAAGGAACAGTAAAGGTCAATTGAAAATTAATAGTATCGTTTATAGGAATCCCTCCCGTTTCAAGAGATATTTCTATCGTTCCATAACAAGTAAAATTTTTATTTTTGAAGAGATTGAGAAAGATACTATTCACGGAATAACTGCTTCTTGGAGTCCCAAATTGGACTGATATTCCATATACTGGTTTAGTATCGTTTAAATATAGAATATTAATCGATAAAATTCCATAATTAACAACATCTCCAGTTGAGATCGGTTCAATGAAAGTGTTAATACAATATCGATTATTATATTCACGATTAAAACGTAGATGCAGATTAATACCTGCAGTACCATCGCTATAGGAGTTAAAATAATCGTCTTTTACATTGTAAACGCCAATACCAAAAACATTACTAAAGTTAAAAACAATTGGTGTGAAGGAGATTAATGCTAACATGGAGATAATCAAACTGAGTATAAAATACCTATTTCTTTTTTTTAGAGATTTTATTTTAATTCATCTCATCAAATATAATACAAATCTAAATCACTTATGTATCTTAATAAACTTTATCAAAAACATGTTAACAGTGATTAATAAAGCGAAAGATAAAATTGAACTTTTTAATTTAACCCCTGTTTACCTACAGTTTTTAGAATTAAGAATAATATAAAGAACACTACTAAGAAGACCGTTCTTTTAATCTCTTCTCCATCAGTTTTTTACGGATATTTTTAACAAATTCATTATTATCAATCTCTTTCTTTAAAGATCCATTTGAAGAGATATAGCCATTTTTTTTCCCATTTTTATAATATCCCATAAAATTCAGAACCAGAGTAAAGATCATGAATTATATTTGATATTAGGGTATTAATATATTTAAAGCTTACATTTTCATAAGTTATTATACAGATTTGTGGATAGGTAAAGAAAAATCTTAATTGATGTTAATAATAATTTCATATTCAAAAATTTTCTTAAGTTTAAATCGAGGTAGAACATTTATCCCTTGGTATATCTTTTTATAACCCTCGTCAGTGAACGCGAATGCAACTATCGGAAATCTATATATTTTTATGGAATCTGTATCTGCTTTAATTTGACTAGATAACGAATATTCAAAGTTCAACTTATAAGATTCGTCGTAAGCTTTAAAGTGGTGACCGGAGTATTCAAATGGTTTTAATAGTGGACTTTTTTTCCCTTCCAGAAACAACACTTGGTTACTTTCCCACTCAAATTTATTGGGATCACCATTGAAAAAGAAAGGAAGGTCTACACCTAGATATAATCTTTCTAGTATACTTTTTAACACCTCTTCTTGCCCAGAAATTTTTTGAAAATTACCTTTTATTGTAATAACAATCTGATTTTCCTCAACATTGATTATCTTAAGGATCCTACAAGGGTAGCGCTCACCTGATTCTGGATCTTTTACCGATCCAAACAGTTCTAATTCTAATATAGCGGATTTCCCATCTTTTTCATTTCTAATAACTTTAAATTCCCCGTCAGTAAACGTTCCGAATTCGTAGTATTGGTCAGTTTCAAGTTGTTTAAGCGATATATCGTTTTGAAAAAATCTCATTCGCAACATGCTTTTCTTATAACGATCAACCATTACCTCGTATTTATCTATTTCGTCGTCGTCGTGATACGCTTCAGGCCACCTAGTTAAAGTATTTAAAAGATTATAAGATTTTGGTTTATAGTCTAATTCAAATATAGTCCCTCCATCCGAGGGGTTTATATATAGGTTTAATATATCAGATTCGATTATAACATCCATTTTACTATCTTTATTGAAATCTATAGGAGTAATTGAAATATATCTGTTTGCGATCGAGAAGATTTCTGAATTCAAGCTATCTATAATGTTTTCAGCGTTAATAAGATGAGCATACACGGAAAACCGTAAAAATTGTAAATAAACACCACCGAATAATCCATGCCAGTAACTATCGTTACATTGCGATTTATATATTTCTTCCCAAGCTTCCGCTATCTTAGTTTTAATTTCGCTTTTACTTTCCTCGTTCTTTATTTTATTTACCTGCTTCTCAACTTGAATGAGTTTTTCTCGCACATAAAGCATTTTCTTGTGCATGTTATTAGATTCTGGATATTTAACCAAGAAATATCGCCAAAATCCTCCCTTCAAAAATAAGTATTCGTCCTGACGATTGGGATCGTCTCTAAGAATTTTTCTAATTTTCTCAAAAGCTTTCCTTTCTTTAGTTGGTAAAACCCATTCTTCCATTTTATCGTAACTTGCTGTAGGTAGATATACCAACCCTCTTGCTTGAAATTTTTCCATATATTCCGAAAGAGTAATCGATTTAATCCATTTATTGTTTACAATTTGTTCAAAAAACGCTGGAATAAAAGGTTTGCCGTTATCTCCTTCTTCATGTCCCTTACCCTCAACATAACAGAACTCGTGTGTAGTGCCCCAAACGCCCATTTTTTCAGCGTCAGAAATTAAAAGAGCAATCCTATCTCCTTTTTCATCGGCCATGTTTTTTAGATAATCAAAGGATAAGTAAGTGGGTTTCCATGGCGTTAGATATCTTAACGCCTCATTAATCGGAAAGATTCTAAGCGTTTTCCCCTCATCTTCAGTAATATAAGAATAAAGGGTATCTTTCTCCGTAATTCCAGTAGATCTGAAATGATTATCGTCAACGATTGTATATTTCAATCCTACTTCACTTAAAAACGAGGGATAATTTGGTTCCCAAACTCTTTCTGATATCCAAGCCCCTTTTACATCTAATCCAAACTCTTTTTTTATTAGGTCAGATAGCTTCTTTAATTGGGCGATTTTGTCCCTATTAGGTATAATTGCAAAAATAGGTTCGTAGTAACCTCCGCCAATTATTTCAATTTGCCCTCTTTTTGCCATAACTTTTAACATTTCTATAAAATTTGGCTTATTATTTAAGAACCACTCCAATAAATTTCCTGAAAAGTGAAGAGTAAACTTTACCTCAGGATTTATGAAAATATTCTCAATTAAGGGTTTGTATGACTTTTCATAGGCATCCTCGATAACAAAATCCAAATTATCCACTGGTTGATGAAAGTGGAAAATTACAGCTAGGTGAATCCGTATTTCGCTCATAATTAGTAAATTATAAATTTTTTTATTATAAAAAAATTAAGATTTGATGACTTTAAATTTATTTGGTAAATAAAATATAGATAAAAAGGAATCCCCTATTTCCTACAATTTATAATTAATTGATATATTTGAAATTATTTCTAATATTTTATTAAAGAAATTTAAAGCCTTATTTGACAAACTCTCATTAGATATAAAAGTTTAAGGTATGAATCGTTCTAAAGTAAGATGGAATTTATATTTTATAAATTATTAAAGAAAAAGATTTGGAAAAATCAATATCTATTTCAATTTCGCTTATTAATAAATTCACATAATTATTAAAATAATAAAATCATAATTTGTAATTAGATATGGTTCTTAAACAGCCGGAACATTCTTCTCTGTACAAAACAAAAAACACAATTTCGTACAAAGTTAAGATTTTAATCTTAGGATCTGCTAATTCTGGGAAACATTTATTAAGTTTAAAATATACACATGGTTTTACATGTAGTTTTAAATATTCTATCGGCGTTGATATCTCTGTAAAGGATTTCACGCTCCCAAATGGAGAAAAGATATCAAATACTTGCTGGACATTTGCTCCTCAAGAGAGGTTTCAACATTATTGGTCTAATTTTTTTAGAGGAGCTTCAGGGGCAATTATTTTGTTCGATATAACTAACCCTGAAAGTTTCAAAGAAGTAAAATTATGGGTGTTATCAGTTCGTAAACATATAAATTATATCCCAATCATTTTAATGGGAAATAAAGTTGATTTAAATTACAAGCGCGTTATTACATATGAAGAAGCAAAAAAATTCGCTGAAAAAGAAAAATTTGCCGCTTATATCGAAACCTCTGTAAAAGAGAATGTTAACATTATTGAAACTTTAGAGCTGTTAAACGAGTTAATTTATTACCATTTAAAATCTGGAAAAGAAACTTTTAATCCCTCAGATTTTGATAACTCTTTAAAAACAAAAATAAATAATTTGAAATTAACTCGTTAGAAAATAGCTTTTTCTAAACTCCAAAAATCTTAAACATTTTAAGATAGTATTTAATTTAGAAAATATATATAAGATGGCTAGTTAGAAATTTATCTTTAATTATTATTATTAACTTAATGATGAATATGAGAAATTATTTTGATAAAAATTTGATTCAACAGGTATTTAACTCAAACGAATTTAAAGGATGGCTTCTTTCAAGAAGATGGTTTGGAGATAAATCTTCGTTATCAAATTTAGCATTTAGTGTGACACTATCCTATTTCAAGATTGTATCAGAAAGAATTTTTTTAACAATAATCGTAATTACTACTCAAGAATATACAAAATCTTATTTTCTACCTATGATATCTTACGAAAAAATTCAAGAAATCCTTGAACCAAGGGAAAAAACAAGCGACAACATTGTAAAATTAACAGAAAATACATATAGTAAAATGGTTGCTTTAAATGTGTATGATAAACAAAAAGAAAAAATAATCGCTCTTAACCTCGTTGAGGCGGAATATTGCTTATTTTTTTGGAAAAAGATGTTATTTGATAAGAAAATAACTGAAACCTTCCCCACCTTGTCTATGGAACTTACGCTTTATTCTGAACAGTTTGAAGATGAAATTAACATGACAAAAGTACGCAACCTCATAGAAGCTAGTTTGTATCCTGAAAGATATGAATATGGCTTAGAACAATTGGGTGGTGGAAATACCACAAATTTACTATTTTCATTAAAGATTTACAAGAAAAGCACCAATAAAGAACCTATTTCGTATATTTTAAAATCATATAAAGATTATTCGGGGAGTTTAGAACCGAGAACTTTGTTTGTGTTAGTTAAAAATAATTTTCCAAATGCGCCCAAAATATATGGAACCATTAAACTCCAAGGCAAAGAAACAATTGGCATACTGGAAGATGTTTCAAATATTGGAAACCTTGGTGACATTTACTGGAACGAGGTTAATAAAATGATAAATGATGTTTTTAAAAGAATAAATGACGACTATTCCTATCTTAATAATAAAGAGGATATGGCCAATATTATTAAAAAACATTGTGTTGAATCATTAAAGGTTTCTGAGACAATTGGATTTCAGATTAAGAAATTACACAAAGCTTTAATCTTAAAAGATGATCCCCTTTATTCGAAAGAGATGGTTGATAGTAAAAGTTACTTGAAAAATTATACAGATAATTTAAATTCTATAGTAAGTAAAATCCAGAGTTATATGAACAAAAAGTCTGAAGGAGCGTTTTATAATTCGCCTAAAATTACTTCGATTTTACTTGATATTAAGGATATTATCGAAAAATTTCGTTCTGAATTTGAAGCTGAACAGATCACTATACAACCAGTTCACCAAGATTTGCATATGCAACAAATTTTATACAATAAAAGCAATGATCAATATAATTTCTATTTCATAGATTTTGAAGGAGACCCTCAACTATCTATTGAAGAAAAGGACAGAAAATTCCCAATTGAAAAGGATTTAGCAAGTTTCTTAAGATCATTAAGCTATATTAAATTTAATACATTGCTTAATTTCATTGAAATGAAAATTGTAGATAAAAACAAATTTGAAGTTCCCGCAGAATTCCTTTTTAGTCTTTATTTTAGAAAGTCTTCAAAAATTAGTAAAAAACATAAAACTTTGGAAATTGCGTTAAACCTCCTTAATTTATGGGAGAATAAATTAATGGGAAAAATATTCGACAAAAGTCTTAAACTTCATTTTACTCTGATTAATTATTTTACAATAGAAAGAGCATTACACGAATTAGATTATGAACTTCTCTTTCGCCCAAACAATATAATTATTCCGATCTTGGGTTTAAAAGAAATTATTGAAAAAAATTGATTTTTTTTATTTTATTTTATTTTATTGTTGTTTAGGAATTTTCGCGAATGCGTAAGAATAATTATTCCTATCTTGGGAATTGTCAATTTTCTTTCTTTAATTGCGCGAATGCGTAAGAATAATGTCATAGAAAGCCGCGCTCCTTTAATAGGTGCATGTAATCTGGGTGTTTTTCCTTTCTAAGAATCTTATCTCCTTCGATAAGGTTTTCATAACACTTAGTGCAGAACCAAGCTCCATGGAATGGAATCCAAGCCATATCGAGGTTAGATGGGCCCTTATTTGTAAGGAATGCCAATTAGCGCGAATCAAAAGAATTGTCAAACAAAACAAATTAAAACTTAAACCATAAAACAAAAAAAAGGTGATAAAAAAGTATGGAAAAACAAAAAACAAAAATTGTTGAAAATGTTAAGGCTATAGGCACGTTAGAAGAATTTACCGACGAGACTCATAGAAACCAAGTTTATTTTTTTTTATTTATTTTATTTCGATTAGAAAAGGAGTTATCGATTTTCAAGAAAGGAAAAAAGGAGATGACATAAAAGAATGATTAAATTTACGCATCTTTCTTTAATTGCGCAAATTCGAAAGAGTAATGAGACGAATAGATATCCAACTCTTTAATTTCATTTTTATATTTTTGGCGTAAACTCTTATTGCTTTTCATTTCTTCTTCAATATAATTAGAATTTAACTCTTTTTGCTTAAATAACCGCCATAGAAAAGCTTCAACGAATTTTTTCGGGCCAAATTTTTTAGTAGTCAACAAGTAATTATTATCGTCAAAAAAACTATTAAAAAAACCAAGATTTTCACAAAAATCAATCTTATATCTTAAATCTTCTTGTTTACCGTAGATCCTTGCTATATCGTTTACGAACCTCGCTAATTTATCTCCAGAATTTAATTGTTCCTTTTCTTCTAGTCGTTCAATTATATTTCGTAGAAAACTTTTTTTAACAACAACCAAATCCCGGTCATTTAACGAAGAAAGTGCTGTTTTATGTTTAATTAAGTATTTGGAAAGCTCTAAATAGTTTTTAATTAAATTAGTTTTAGAAATGCCCATCCTTTCTTTCATGTTGTCTAAATGTTCGTTCAACTTTTCGTCAATTCTAATTGTAATTACCTTAGTTGGTTTTTTTGACTTATAAATTTCGTCCATTTAAGATCGCCTTTTATTTAATGAATTGTAGATTTTGTATGCATTTAACATTATATGTTAATATTGTAATTCTTGTATTTTAATTAATGTATTTTTGTGATAATTAAGTGGGAAATTTTTGGTAAATTATTATCTCTTATTTCTTCGCTTATTTTGGTAGAAATATAACATTTTATCCATGTAGTAGCGCTTAATTGTTCAGATCCTAAAACAACCACTAGCTGTTTTAAAATTTTGTTATATTATTTTGACATTAATAACAATTAGTTGATTTTTTAATATCGTTTTAAAATGTGATAAATTAAATAAACAACCTTTTGATTAAAAGGGATGGTCATTATTTTAAGATAATTTAAATAGGATCTTAATATAAACGTGATTCAAAGAGATAAAAAAAGATATCTAAATAATTGACTATCACCTTGAAGAGTAAGCGATTTTGAGAAATTTTATTTTAATTAAAGTGTATGGTATAAAATGTAGTAAATAGTAACTTTTTTAGTAAAAAGTTATCAAATGAATAATGAAATAGACTTAAAAGGCGAAATAGATTTTGTAATAATGTATTCCAAAATAAAAAAAGACTTAATTATTTGTTTAGGGTTGAAAAATTTATATGGAAATGAGCGAAACAAATTTATCAGGTTCTGAATTAATAAATTCAGATTTAAAAAAATCAGAAATCCATGGACCATTAGAATTAGAATTGTTCGATAAAAATCATAATCTGATCGCAATAGGATCTGACAAAAAGATCGAAAAGGTTGCAAAAGCACTCTCTTCAAAAACGAGACGCCTGATCCTGCACCGAATCCAAAGTTCAACGGAAGGGTTGGATGTTTCTGATATCGCTTCAGTTTTAGGCATGACCGAAGCAAATATCTCTGCCCAAATTAAAAAACTACAGGAGGCGGAATTAATTTACTGTGAATATTGTTCAGGTCAGCATGGAGTGAGAAAAATCAGCAAATTGAAATTCGAACAATTAGTAATAAAATTCTAACTGTCCTATTTTCTTCTTTTACACGAAGAAATCATTTAAATGAGAAATACATTCACCGGAAGTGAGAAACTAATGTATTTTTGATTTTTTCAAAATGTCCTAAATTTACTTTTTGAATGTCGTTTAAAGTCTCGGTTAAACCAGCTTTTTCAATTTTCCTTACGATTTTGAAGTACGGACTTTTCTTCAGCTCTTTAATTAAAGCTTTGTTTTCCTCGATATTTTTTAGGAGATATTCAGTACAATTTATTTCCTCAACACCTAAAATGGTTTGGATAATTGCTAACAGCATTGTGTCGAATGTAATTCTTAATATGATTTCCCTATCAAAATCCTTTTTTATATTTTTCAAATATTCTTTAAGCAACGATATCGATTCTTTAAAGAGCTCAATTGAATTACGTCCAAGGTCTTCGATTTTTTTTTTTTTATTCGGATTGTTAGTAGCTGTTAGGCATATTGCTGAGAGTGTTTGATATTCCGCGACAAAATGAATAAATCTAGCTTTAGCGTTAAGCGCTGTATCTTTAGATTCTTCCTCATCTAATAAATCTCCTAAGTTATCCAGTGATTGTTTAAAATATGTAGAAACAGTATAAAATTTATCTGCAGCAGCTTCAAATTCTTTATTGATAATTAAGTTTTGTGCTTGTTTTTCTTCTTGTTGATAAAGTTCATCAAACTTATTGATTCTCATTACCGCCTTTAAAATTAATTGTTTGCCTAAATCTTTTGTTATATGAGACCGCTCAAATGATTGTCCCGCTTTTAATAAAAGGATCGAAGCTAAACTATTATAATCTTCAGGATCTGTTTCATATAAATAATCCCCAGCTTTATTCCAACTTTCACCAGCAGTTTCCCAATCTTTCATTCTAAAAGATAAATTCCCTAAATGAACTAGTAACTTTGCCGATATCTCGTATAATTTTAATTCTTCAGTTTTACGGATTATCGATTTTAGGCGATATAATGCTTGAATATTGTTTTTAAATTGGGAAATAAGTTGTGTTATTCTTATATATAATTCATCTAATTTGATATAACCTCCGATATCGAGATAAATTTGGGCTGCTTTCTCGTACTCGTCTATAGCTTTATCTCCTTCTCCTTTATCAGCTAAGGTTTCGGCCCAATCAATTAATTTAATTGCTTCAATTTCTTTTTCTTCATTAACATCATTATTATACATGTTCGCACTCTATTATTTACTCGTAAATTATTATGAGTTTATCATATAGTATATCTTTTTTGCTGTTTAATGAATTAGTAATTTTATCCAAATGTGTAATTAATATAGTTATTGTAAGAAATTAAGTCTATTTAAATTTTGATTATGTGATATTTGGCTCTTTTTCCGTATTTTATAATTTATCTAACAACTTGATATTATTATTTTTCAACACTTTCTTAAACTCTAATGCTTGATAAACAGACGCGAAGCACTCTTTAGCATCCTCTATCGCTCCATAGAATAAAAAGTTAGAAAAACACGATGCTATAGCCATTATACTAGCTTTTCGATATTTAGTATGGAATTTTTTATTTAGTCTAGGAGAGGAATATTTAAAAAGAAAAAGCGTAGGCGCGGTACCAACAGGGAGTTTAAGAGAGCTACTAATTAATTGTTGCGTTTCAAGGATGTGGGCTAAGCTTTCGATATCAATTACCCCTCCATCGACCCAAATGTTCTCTATGCCAATTTTTTTCAAACCATCAATAATATTTGTATTTCCCGGTTGGTTGTTTTCAGTTATATAAGAATATCTTTGCGTAGAGGTCATATTACTTGAGGCTAGGATTAAAACCACAGCAGAAGTTATTTTGTTCTCCTGAAGAAGTTCAATTTCTTTCTTATTTTTTAGGTTTGATACGGCATTATATATAAATTCATTTGGCTTAACCCCATTTTCTGAAAGCCATTCAAGACCCGCAACTCTAGCCCCAAAAGTCCCCCCTAAAACAAAAGGAGGCTCAAATTTATCAAAATAAAACTCTAAATATTTTACCATAGCTTTGGGTGTAACTGCAGAAATCTCAATTAAATCAGGAATTTTATATTGTTTAGCTAAAGCTTTTTGAGTATTGATTCTTTTAACAGCTTTTTCTTCGTCAAAAATTTCCTCATTTTTACGATCAACCAAAGTTTGACTTTGATAAAACATCGTTCCAATCATTATGGGCGGTAAATCATAACCACCATAACCTAATTTGATATCACCATATGAAAAATATTCTTGCGGCATATTAAGATCATATTAAAAATTCAATTATAAGATAATATCTTTTATAGCACTAACATTATTTAAAACTAATATTTATAAAAATATAATTAAGTAAGATAGCTGCAATTAGTAACGATGTAATTTTACACCACAATTTTTACATCGATTATCTCTTAAATCTTTAAAGCATTTTTCATGGTACAAGGTTTTGCAGTTATCACACCTTAAAATTTCTTGTCCTTCTTCAAATATGAAATGACATACGGGGCATGAGCTAAACAGCTCGTTAGAATCTAAATCCTTAAAATTCGCTTTTTCTGTGTGAGATATTTCTGGTTCTTTAGGAGCAGGTTTTTGTTTTATGCGTGGTTTAATCAAAGAAGTTAATTTTTGAGCCTGAGAAACTTCAGTAGGAATTTTTAATAGATAAAAACAATGTGGACACCGTACGGTCCCAGCCAGTCTCATTTTTTTATCTTTTTGGGCATCTGCCCATGAATTTAAACAATGGATGTGAAATGGGGTCTGACAGTTAGGACAATATCGTCCGCTAATGTAAAATGAACTTTTTGTATATGGGTTTGTGTCGGAAAAACAAATCGAACATTTTTTGTAATCTCCTAAACCTCTAATTTGCAATAATCGCTGTTCTTGATCTTTAGTTAAATCTTGAACTCTTAATAAATCAGCAGCTATTTTTCTTAGAAATGCAGGATTTTCAATCAGCGAACTATCTCCGCCACCATATGTTTTGACATTAGAATGTGCTAGATCGTGAGCTGATTGCAATAAAGTTTGAGCATTGTTATTGTAGTAATAATTACCACCTGTTATATCTGACATTCTTTTTAAATCATTAAGAGTAGAGAGTTCTCCTAAACGAAAGGAATCTATTTTAATGTTTAATCCTTGAGCAAGGCGAGCCATTTTCATAGGATCAATTGACATTTTTGTGTAGTTTCCGTCAGAAATAACAAGGATTCGAGGAATTTTAGCTGATATTTTACGTAATTCTGAAATAATAAGTTTTATTGAAAGACCTAAAGCTTCTCCCATTGCTGACTTACCTGAAATGTTTAAAGAATCTATAGCGTCAAAGAGTTGACCCTTAATGTTCGTAAAATCAACGATTTTCTTTGGTTTATCAGAAAAAGCAATAATCGCGAAGGCGGTCGAAGTATCTCCAGCAAACCTTTCGCTGATTAGCTTCTTTACGGCATCAATACTACATTTCATACGGTTTGGCTGATAATCTGTTCGATACATAGATCTAGAAGTATCAATACAAACAACAATGTTCTCAGGAGTCCGTTCAGACAACGTTCAAATACCCTTACTACTTTTAAATATGCCCTTAATTACTTTATAAACTTTATATGAATCATTAAGAATAAATATTTATGTGTTTTATGTGTTCTTCACAAAACTAAAGTTTTATTAATTAGATATTTTACTATAAGCATAATTGCATAAAAGCATAATTGATATTAGGTTCGTTGACAAAAAATGTCTGAAGAGGAGACAAAAAAGGTTGTAATTAAAGACTTCTTTAAAAGTTCTGTTATTATTAATGAATTAGATGAAGCATTAAAGTTCAAGCCAAATAGTCTTATTGGGATTGATCAGATTTCTAGCGAAAAATTAATTGAACATAATATAAAAAATATTGAAGCGTTAGCCAAAGTTCCATTAGACAATCTTCCCAAGATAGAAGAAATTCCTATAAATGTTCTTACGAAATGGATCAAGATAGCTCAAGTATTAGAGAAAGCGATTAGAGAAAAGTTAAGAGCTCATAAAAAAATATTAATGATTGGGCTCGATAATGGTGGAAAGACCAGTATTTTGGCAGTGCTTCAGGATAAGTATTCTATAATTAAGTCCTTGTTACCAACAAGGGGGGTTAAACGCGAAAAATTAGATTTTTTCGGTTATCCAATACTCTCATGGGATCTAGGCGGTCAAGTTCAGTATAGAGAGAAACTATACTTTAATAAACCTGAATTATTTTTTACTGAAGCGGATATAATTTTGTACGTTGTTGACACACAAGAGACTGAACGATTTACAGAATCAGCAAATTACTTCCGCCAAGTATTGAAAGCCTTAAAACAATTAAATGAGTTTCCCCCCATTTTAGTTGTACTTTCAAAAAGCGATCAAGATGTTCGCACCTCGCTCGAATGGCAGAATAACGTATCTACTATAAAATCTAAATTTAATCACATTGTTGGGGAATTTGAGAAAATATCTATTAACTATTCCGATACAACAATATTTCAAAAAGAAACGATAATGCAAATGTTCAGCGAGGCGTTAAAAAAGGTCTCTGAAACATCTGAAATTATCGAAAACATCCTCGAAGATTTCACCCATACAATTGAAGGTAAAGCGGCAAGTCTGATTTCCATGGATGGATTAATTTTTGGAAACTTCACAGACTCAGAGATTGACACAGCATTGTTAAATAATACCGCTTTAATTATGCAAACTCTCTCAAATTTCCACAGTTCAATTGGATTAACTAGAGAGCCTTCGATAACGCTCGATTTTCCACTAAATGGGTTCACTATACGAGGAGAAAAATTATTTGAATATTCAGAATTGAACATCCCTGTATATTTATGGATTTTATCAGAAAATGTCGAGCTTCTTTACGAAAAAATCGATTACTTCAAGCAACAACTCTTACCCTTAATTAATTTATTCCTTTAATTATTTTTCTTTTTAATTCTAAATCGTTAATTCTAACGATTAAATACCGAATTCCTTAAGTTTGTGAAAATAAAAAAATTTAGAAATTTAAAATTCTTTTCTTTATTCGTTCAAAGCTTCTTTTGCCGAAAGTAAGTATTCTGTGCATTTATCCATCATTTCAATCGCGTTGTTTAAATTTTCCACAACTGAAGTTAGACTTTTTTCCTTTGCGATGTCTCGCCATTTTACAAAACTTTCTTTATGAGAAGCGTTGTGATTTGCCCAATGCTCGCATAATTTTGAAAGCTTTAATAATTGTTTATCAACCATATTTTTTAAGCCTGAAATTAATCAATTAGATTCAATATACAATTTAATTAATCAATAAAAATTAATATGCAATTTTAAATTCTGTGTTCTAAATTTTTAATAATGAAAAAAAAATAAAAAAAAATAAAAATTCAATTACTCTCTACATAATCGCTTAAGTAAGGTAGGATCAATAATCTCTCTTGGTTGCCAACCTTGTGTCTTAAGAAACTCTTTGTTACCTTTTCTCACGATATCTTTGTTACCTTTTTTTCATGGGAATTTTTATGTTTTAACAAAAATATTTTAGATAGCAAAAAATCTTCCTAATCATTTATTTCCTTAATCTTATTTTATTAATTATAAAATTAATAATTTGGGAGTTTTTTGTTTAAATTTATAAAATTTATTAATTATTAAAATAGAAGTAAGCAAAGAAAAAAAAAGGTTAATTATTTGAAAATAAAATTATTTAATTCCAACGCTCTGGAAGTATTGGGTTTTTACCGTATCTTTCCTTTATGTGTTCCTTAATGTCGTCAATCGAACCGAAAACCTTAGTTTTCCCGCAACAGTTGTTGCCTTTATACGTGGCAATTTCCAAATACCATTTATCTGTGCCTGATCGCTGACTTCTCCCGTGATGGTAGCCAATAGATAGGTGAATTTCTCTCGTTACTGGTTCGAAGTTTTTGATCTTGGTGAACTCGATTTTCTCTGGTTCTTTCATGTGTAGGCGAGGATGTTCCGAATTAATCCAAGCTCTGTTCTCAAACGTTATGCTATCTAAATTGTTGTGTTTGAATTGTGTCATGATAATATTCTATAAGAAACTTCTAGTTATAAGTAAATAGAGGGTTGGAGTTTATCATCAGCGAAGGAAACGCATTTAACAGCCGAATACCGTTGTTTATGCGAAGCCTTAGTTCCGATAGTTAAAGATTGATTGGGTTCTATCTGAAAATTAATGTAAAAAAAAATAAAGTAGGAAAAAGTAGAAATTATTAAATAATTAAGTGAACTGAATTGGAATTTTGAGTAGTAATCTGGAAAAGTCATAAAAACTAATTAAGAACTTATTAAACAAAGACTTTAATAAAAAGAAAGAAAAGAAAAAAAGAAATTGATATTTATATTAAATCCAAACTAACTATCCTTTTTTATCTTAAGTTAATTTGTTTGGCAACTATTCAATATAATTTCAATTAGTTTAGGCGTTGGGTTTTCTGGAATTTCACAAGAACATTTTAAATGTAGTCGATTGTCCTTAGTCTTAAACCAAATAGAATTTAGATCAAAACAATAAGGACAAATAACTTCGATAAAATACTCTTTCTTATGAGTGTTCCAAACGTTAAAAATTTCTTTAGAGGGAATTTTAATCCAAGTACCTTTCTTAATATTTTTTCACCTTTGCGTTTAATTCTTGTATTTTGGTTACGACTTTGGAAAAAAATCTTAGAAGTACTCCTGATGAAAATTGATACAAATGCAAACAATTTTTACACATAAACACGTGAAAATCTGCGTCAAAAACGTCGCGTTCTTTAGGCAAATCCATGTCAAACAATATCTCCTTATCGACGTGAAATACGTGAACTTCTCTCTTGCTACATTTTGGACAAGGTTTAACTGTTCCTATAACTAATTCTTTCCAGTTGTATTTATCTTTGATTTCTGTCATATAAACTAAAATGATAGTTTGTTATATAAATCGTTGGGGGTAAAAGATTTCTTAACGTTTCCCAAAGCTAAAAATTGTTTTAAAGGTCTTTACAATTTTTTTTTAAAAACAATTACTACTTTTTCTTCCTGATATGATCAAACATCATCGATACTTAGACTTTATCGTCCTGATATGATCAATTTTCTATATTTGTGAAACTAAAAGAAACTGATTTTTTAATTGTCATGTATCTCACGCATTAGTAGCTTTATAATTGTGAAAAGAATTTCTGGTGCGGATTTGTACCATTCTCCATGAATTTTGTATTCGTCAAATTGGTCGTGTAATTCCTTCTCAAAGTTACCTTTAACATAAGCGATTAAATTTAATTTTTCAGGTGAGTTACTTTGAATTTTTTTTATTCTTTTTAAAAGATCCTTTGAAAACCCAATTTTCATAAGATTCGTTTGTTCTCCTAATAAGAAATAAGTATAAACCTCTTCCTTATTAAAAAATTTAGCTCCGAAAAATAAAAGTTCCTTATTATAAATATATAAGTCTTCAAAATTTTTATCAAATTCTTTGCTCGAAAGAACTTTTCTTTTAACATAAAAAATAATTAGGAGGTCATAAAAAAATTTTAATCCATAAAAAGAAGGGGAAGTTTAAGTTCAAGCACTCGATATAAAAAGGAAAAATTCCGGCTTTACAATAAACCGGCTAAGTGGAAAGATTTAAATGTTTTCGAAACATTGTTATTTCACAGAAAGATAAAATTCGATCATAGTATATCTTTTGAAAAATTAAAGTATTAAAAAATTAATAGAAATAAGATAGGGAAAACATAACCATGACTCCTGCGTCACCCTGGATTTTTGTCTTTTGGTAGTGCGTAAAGCACTCATCTAATACTCCCCCTATTTTATTTTTGACCTTCTTATTAGGTCGCGACAGCAGGAGTCGTCTTTTCCTTCTCCTTTTTTTGTCCTTATTCTTGCTTAATTAGATGCAATTTCCAACTGTACTGTGAAAGTCTGAAATTTTTTAAAAATAAAAAAAAGAGTTTAGGTGGACCTGCTTAACTCTTATAACTAAGCGTTAACTACGACTATAATCGCAATAACGATAACTATTACGACTCCTACAAAAAATCCAATAATGACATCGGGAATGAAATTCGATATGAAAAATGTTCCAAATAACAAATCTGAGTCTATATAAGAAGTTATAAACCAGTAATGAACGCCCATTACGATCGCCGTCCCACGACCTGTGATCCCTATTAATGCTATTACCATGATTATCAAAAACCTTTTGTATTTCAGTCTTTCCTCAGTCTTCTGCGCAGCTTTCTTTTGAGTTTGGTCTGCTTTATCGAGTCTTATACAATTTGGGCACATTTTATTGAACTTCTTAAATTGATGGTCCGAAATCTCTTCTCCACATTTTCCGCAAAATGGCATGAATTACTACTATCTAGAATTATATTTAAAATTTATATTGTAATTTCTGTAATGATTTTTAGAATCTCATATTTCAATTCGTTGAATTCGAAATTTTCACATTTGTTGAATTCGATGTTTTTAGCTGTTTTTATCGGTGGGTAGCAAAGTGGTACGGACCGAACGATATGCCAAAAAATAGTTAATCAAGAA
>JAHLWS010000064.1 GCA_019057795.1 Promethearchaeota archaeon
CCTTTCGTTTTTTTTTTTTTTTTTGCTTCTTAGTCTTTGGTCAGCTTCTTATTCGTTGGAGGCGTTTGATTATGATGTGTTTTTTTTTGTGTGGTATGCTTCTTCTTAGCTGGAGGCTTTTTCTTAGCGGGAGTTTTTTTTGGTGTGGTAGGCTTCTTCTTAGCTGGAGGTCTTTTCTTAGCAGGAGCTTTTTTTGGTGTGGTGGGCTTCTTCTTAGCTGGAGGTCTCTTCTTAGCTGGAGGTCTTTTCCTTACAGTTGTTTTTTTAGCCATTATTATTATAAATCTACAATTAAATCAAATATAATCATAAAATTTGAATATTTAAATAAAAAATAAAAATTCAAATTATTATATTCACCTATTCATAGGATAATATATTCAGCTAGAGAGTAATTTTTTATTATTTGGATATACCTGCAAGTAGACAAAATTCCCGCACTTAACGCAGAGAACATCGGATTCTTGTTCTTCTAATAGCTCCCCTAACTGCTCCAATAGTGAAAATCCATCTTGAGCAGCAATGTCTCTCTGTAACCAAGCAATTTGATCGAATTCTACTTTTCTGTTCAATGATCCTATGATAATCTGCTCTGTTACCCTTTTATTAAGAAACGGGCAGGAGATGTAAATGGCTGTAACGAGAATAAGTATTTCTTCCCGATAAAAAACTTTCTCTCTTAAAGTTCTCGTTACGTTGTGAATATTTGCTTTAATCTGGTGAACTTCTATCAACACTCTTTTAAGCACACCGTGGAAAGAGTATGTCGATTCGGTAAGCTTGCGGACCAATTAACTTTTTTTTTTGTTTGTTTGTTTGGTTTAATTATGCTACAGCATAAGCTGTAGCGATATTTCATATCCAAAAGGTCTGGACTCTAAAGCATACACGGTTCTGATGAACAGGGGGATGTTGAATCCCTCTGAATCTTGTTAATTAGGGATATGATTTTAAACTAAAAAAATGATTGCATATGCGTTAATTCGGGGATTTCGTGTCTTCTTTCATCTAAAGTCTCAAATAACATATTGATAAATTCAATTTTTGCAAATTTTAAGAAATATCTGATAAAATAACTAATATTAGTTGTTTGATCTTGTAAGAGCATTACCCAAGCGTGCATTTTATATCTGCTTAGCATGCTAAAATAATAGCTTATTAGATAAATGCTTAGCATCTTAGAGTTAAAATCATTTTTTGGGAGGAAATAACCAAAAGTTCGCTGAAATTGATTTTTAATTTTTATATCAGTTTGAAAGAAATAATTTTTTAACAAATCTAAAAGGTTTATTTGTGTTTCTTTTAGAAAATATTTCAGTAGATAAGAATTATATGATAAAAAAAATCTTGTTCCAACTCCCATTTTCTTTAATTGAATTTCTTTTGATAATATAGATTTTACTGTAAAATTGAATTTAATTCGTGTTATTTCCTTATGATGAATACCATGCGTGCTTAAATTTGGAAAACAAGAAAGTGTTTTGTTGAATGGTGTGAAACTAAAATGAAGATTAGAAAAAAACACACCTAATTGCATTATTCCATAATACAATATCAAGGGTTTATTTAAATCAATATTATTCTCTAAATTCTCTAAGTAATTAAAACCTGACCAACCTTGATAGGAAATAATTTCACTAATTTTAAACAAGTTCTTATAGTTTATTTGTGGATTATATTTTATTTTATCAGGTTGAATATTCCCAGGATTAACTTTTTTATCTTTGAATAAATCAGATATAACGCTATTATTAGCTGGATAAAACTGGTCGTATCCATCTTCTTTAGCTTGTAAATTCATTAGATTTGAAATATAATTTAAAATTGTTTTTGGATACAAGAAAATTTTATAACTTTCTATTTTCATTTCTTTATCTTCAAGATCTATTATTCTATTCATATTGGCATTAATCTTATCCTCTAAATCATCTATATCTTCCCTAAATTCTTCTGACATATCCAAAACACTACCTTACTAATAAATTTTTTTATTTTTCTCGTTTTTTTTCTTTTTTCAATTTGCATATGGATTAATTAGTTAATTATTGTCTTAAGTTAAAATAAATACAACAGAAATAAATCTTTTACTTATCTCATAAAATTCTTCTCACTTTAATGACAGTATCCTACTGTCGTAGTCTAGGCGAACATAGGAGAAGGAAAGAACAATCTTGTTCTCACAGTACAGTACTGAATTTTTACAGTACGGGACTGTAATATTGGGAATCACTAAAAAGCATTGTTTTTCTTCTTTAAAACAATTGATTTCATTGTCATTTTTGTCTCAAATATTAGATTCTTTATATACGGAGTTTGCCAGATAAATCTGAAAGTGGAGATAAATATTTTATGTCCATACATAAATATAACCACTTTTCTCATATAAATCTTTAGGTAGACTTCCATTGGAAACAAGTGGAAAAAAAAATAGTTAAATAATAAAAATTAGAAGTAAATATTTATAGAAAAAGATTCAGTTAAAGGGGATTTAGAGTTCTACTTCCTTTGATACTGAGAATGGAGAAAATTTTATCCAGACCAACTTAAAACACATATATATAATATCATCTATTCCAAAAAGGTATCCCGATTGGAAGCTATGAAAGAAATAGAAGAAGAAATCATCGAACAGTACAATATTTTGATTAAAAAATATCAAAAATTTCCAAATCCTTTTAAAATTTATAGCTTTATTCCTTCTGAAAATTTGAATAAGATAAAGATATAATAGAATTTACAAGGAAAACTGAAAAAATAGAATAATTATTACAATGATATTCTTTTTATAATAAACTATTTTCTAAAGCTTTTTCTAAAATCTTTGTTGCTCTATTCTTCCATGTATGGTTTCCACATACAAATTGAAATCCATTATTAGCAATCTCTTTATTATAATTTGGGATTAACACAGTTTTGATCGTAGGTTCAATTGATATTAAATAGCAATTAGACTCATTAAATCCCAAATTTCTATAGAGAAATCGCAAGTCATTTTCTGCTATTATTATTGGAATTGTTTTTAATGCTAAAGCTTCTAACGCTCGAACGCTAATGTTGCCAGGCTTGATTATTATATGCTGCGATTTACTTAAAGTATTTAAATACTCTTCTTTGGGGTCGTGTCTTGAAATATCTGATATAAAAACATCTTTTACCTGATTTGGATTATATTTTCTTGGATCTATAGCAGGGGGCAAGTAGAAAGTTTTAAATATGGGACATTTAGTATTTGGATGCTTCAAAGCAATGAGGTCGGGGTTTTCTATGGTCAAATAGTGTTCAGGATCTTGTAGATATAATATTATAGGTATGTTTGTATCATTCCTAAAATGTGCTGCTTCGGTTTCAATTACTATTATTAAATCTAAATTTTGACTAAAACCAATAGAAGAAAGAAAATTGATTTGTGGTATATCCTCAATAAAATATATAGCAATAGAATGCTCTAAAATTTCAAAAGCATTTTTAAGACCATTGATAATTTTTATTTGTTTATTAGAACCGATAATTCCTATTTTCTTATTCATACTAAATAGTTTCCTTGGTTTTTAAATAATAAATGTTTTGAAAATATTAAATAGAGATATTTCCTTTAAATTCTAATTTAATACTAAATTCTCTACTAACAAATTTGATTATGTAGTTAAAAAATTTTTCTAAAAAATGTTCTATCTCACCAGAAGCTTTATTTTTGTTTATTAGAACTCCATATTTTCCCATTCGCTCATCATCAAAACTAAGTTGAGCACTATTAGGGATTACCTTAAATAGTCTATCTAAAAAGTAAATCTCAAAATCATCTAAGTCCTTTCCTGGAGATGCCGATCCTTTTATGGTGATACCAAAATATTTCTGCATATCTATTGAACTATGAATGGTTCGAGCGAATACAGGTGAGGAACTAGCTTTAGATCTATATAATCGAATAAAAAGCATAGTCAAATCATCAAATAAAATTTGTACCTTCGGCTTTTCTGACTTATCTACTTTTTCAAACTTTCTAATATCAACTTGAATACCATCTCCTTCTTTTAAATTTAGAGCATTAAGTAGTTGAGGATTAAGAGACACCCTTAGAGAAGATCCTACCTTACGTAAAGAACGTGTTATTATCAAAGAGGGATACTCTTGATACTCTTTTAAAATCTCTATTTCAATTAAGTCTCCATAATTCAAATCAAGCGCTTCCAATTTACTTTTTTGAATTGTAAATCCTACAGAGTTCCCTATATTAGATAAAAAAAAAAATCTTTAATTTGAATCACCATTAATTATTATTATAATATAATACCATTGAAATTATTACAATTCTTTATAAAACATTATTTAATTTTAATAATAATAACCATTATATTTAACTCTTTAGTTTTTTATTATGAAAAGTTAAAAGAATTTACATAATTTAAGATTTCTATCCAATAATATATAATCAGTTAATAATATAACAGAAAGTATAAAAAAATATAAAAATTATGAATTTATCTATTCTTTTTATTATAAAAATATAACAAATACCTGCCAAAATAAGACAAGAACAAATTAGGAAATAAATGAAAAAAAATGAACTAATAATTCTCAAACCATCTAAATAAAGTCTTCTTAAGGAAAGATATAATAAGATTTTTTTCGATAGATTGGAAAAAAATTAATAAATTAATTCTATATTATTTTATTGATATAATCAGGAAGGTCATTTGATATTTCCTTCTTTTCTTTCTATTATACTCTGGACAATCATCATTCGTTTTCCCTGTTGATACAATTATAAAAGATTTAGACATTATTCAACATCTTCATAACTAAAGTTCTACATTCATATTTATAGATATGATATTATATAAGATACTTAATCAATCTATTTAATTTTGCGGGTAAATCTTTTACTCTTTCAATATTAAGAGCAAACTTTAAAAAATTTTTAGATTTGGATAATTCTAAAGTTCTTGTAAGCTTTACCTAAGTTGTATCTATATACGTTCTTATTCTCCCAATTCTTTTTGCGTTTTTTTAAGGCTTTCAAGAGATATTTCTTGAAAATCTTCTGGGATTTCAGATTCTTCGACTATTTGTATAGGATGCTCTTCGTGTAAACTTTTAAAAAGGGTTAATAGTTCCATATTTTTACTTTCTTCTGGATAGATAGGAACAAATTTTTTACATTTGAAACAAATTAATTTATTAATTTTGAATCAACCACTAAAAAGACTTTCTAAAAATTCTTTTATTATCTTGTGTTAATAGTCAAAATTTATTTATTTAAAATTAAGCTTTAATCCTTTTGCTAATTTGTTTGCTATTTATAACTCACAAGAAAACCGTTTGTTTTTAGACGAATTGTTTAAATATCTACTTTAGAACATTATTGATGTAATCAAGTAAAACCTAACTTATTTCTTGACGGAATTTAGACGAAGACCAAGCGTTTGGTGGGGATTACTTTCAATTTTTTACTTAGAGGAAGCCTTTTTCAAATCAGTTAACGTTTTTTGTAACGCCTTTATTTCCGCGTTTACATCTTTTATTCTTTTCTTTTTTTCGCTATCTAGTTCCTTCAATTTTAGGTTTAACTTTCTCTCTTTTTCATTAATTAACTTTACCGATTCTTTTTTTAATCCTTTTAGAGAAGGCTTTAATTCCTTCTTTTTTAAACTCCATTCGTCAGCTTTTTCTACTGCTTCATTTAACTTTTCTTGTTCGGCATTTAGTTTAGACTTAATCTCGTTTAGTTTAGGGTCGAGCTCCAGCTCAACTTCGCTTTTAATAGAAGAGCTCCTCTCTTTAAATTCTTCTTCAATTTTACTTATTTCTTCCTTTTTTGAATTAATTTGGTTTTTAATTTCATCTTCCGACGTTAAATTACACCTCATTTAATTTTTTTAACAATTTGGGCACTATA
>JAHLWS010000065.1 GCA_019057795.1 Promethearchaeota archaeon
AAAAAAGCGATAAGAAAAAGTCTAAGAAAGGAAGTAGATTTTATAAAAATCCTATCGACTGGAGGCGTTATGAGTTCGCGAAAAATCGGCGAAGCTGGACGGCCTCAAATGACCATAGAAGAGATCGAGACTGCGTGTTTTGAGGCTCATCGTGGTGGATTATTAGTTGCCACTCATTGCGAAGCGACTCACGGTATTAAGGAAGCACTTTTGGGAGGTGTTGACAGCATTGAACATGGTGCTAAAATAACTGATGATTTAGTACCATTATTTAAAAACAATCCTAAATCACTCCGAGGATTTACTACTTTGACTTCCACTATTTCTGCAGGTATGGGTATAGCTGTACTCTCTAAAGAAGAGACGAAAATAACGGATGTTAAAAAAGAAAATGCTATTTTGATAGAAGTAGGAATGATCAATGGATTACAAAAGGCGTACAAAGAAGGAATAAATTTAACGGTTGGTACAGATGCGGCAGTTCCGTACTCTACACACTATAATATGTGGAAAGAATTAAAGAACTTTTTGAAATACACAGATATGACCGCACAAGAAGCTCTTCATTTCGCCACTAAAGGTAATGCCGAAAATATTGGAATTGGTGAAATAACAGGAAGCATAGAGGTTGGAAAATCAGCAGATATACAAGTTGTTCCGGGAAATCCCCTAGAAAATATTGATTATTTAGGACAAGTATCTATGGTAATGATTAAAGGATATTTAATTAAGAATCCTAAAGTTAAAAAAGTTAAGAACTTAAAAGAATTCGAACCAATAGAGCTTTAAATATTTTTTTTATTTTATTTTTATCTAATTTTTTTTTAGTAGATATTAAATAATTAATTAGATGAAATATCTAATTGATTTTCTTTAAATCCCCATGATTTTAAAATCTCTCCCGCTTCGTCCATAATTTCTTCGATGAAATCGCGTAAAGGAATGATTTCTTTTTGATGCGCTATAGCTGTTGATAATACGCTAGTTGCTTTTAATTCTCGATGGTACAGTTTTTTATGGTAATCTTCGGAAAATATATCCATGTCTAACCATTTCTTCTTCATCTCTTTAGGGACGGGACTTTCAGCTGTTGTAAGGATTGCTGAACCAAGGCAAACACCATCTGCCCCCATAGCTAATGCCCCTAAGAATCCACGTGCGTCTCCAATTCCACCTGCGGCAATGATGGGAACGTTCAATAACCGTTTTGCTATGGTTATATTTACTAAAGTTGTGTGTTGATAGGGATTTTTAAAACCTGAAGCTTCCATTCCAATTAAAGTAATAGCGTCAGCTCCCGCTCTTTCAGCCGAAATAGCGTGTCTAATCAAAGCACATTTGTGAATCCAATAGTTACCCGCTTCGTGAATCCTTTTTCCCAAATGAGTAGCTTGGTAAGCAGAAGTAAAAAAAACTTTCACACCTTCATTTATAGCAATGTCTAAATATTTTAAATAGTCATCTTTTGATACCTTAACATTTATAGCTCTCACGCCCGGAGGTAGCACAGTTAAATTAACACCAAAAGGCTTGTCCGTTAATTCTTTCATTTTTTGCAATTCGGATCTAAAATCACCGATCTGGTAATTCAAGGCAGTAATAACCCCCAATCCACCAGCATTTGAGAACAATGCTGCAAATTCAGTTCTACCATACCCGGCAAAAGCGGCCATAATTAAAGGGTACTTAGTACCCGTCATTTTATTTATTGAAGTTTTCCAAATCATATTGTAACACTATTCAATTGTTAATGTGTATTTAAAATATTGAAAGGTTTCTAAATCATACAAGGTTATAATTCTAATAACTTTTTTGCATTTTCACCGAGAATTTTTCTTCGAAACCCATCAGAAATAGGAATTTCTTTAACTGCGGGAATAATCTTGTTCCAATGTTTAATTGGGTGATCTGAAGCAAATAATACTTTATCCTCAGCATTACTTTTAGAAAAAGCTTCAAAAGGAAACCACTGATATAGTTCAGGATATGCAGAAATATCAATATAGACTTTGGGATGTCTAACAACTACGCTCCATGCATCCCAAAACCATGGAGTTCCCATGTGTCCCATTATAATTGTTAAATCTTGATGTTTAGATGCCAATACATCTACTAGCATTGGATGACCGTATTTTGTTATTGAACCTATTATTGATCCTAAATGTGCTGTGTGAGTCCAAAGAGGAATGTTAAAATCTATCATTTTCTTCCATAAGGGGTCATATTTATTATCAGAAATGTCAAACTTCTGCGCTGGAGGTACAAGTTTGACACCTTTAAGTCCTAACGATGTTATAGCATATTCAAGTTGATCCATAGCGTCATGTGCGGGAATATCAATACACGCAAATCCAATAAACTTCTCTGGATATTTCTCAACAAAATCCGCGACATTATCATTTGTAACTATACATACACCGTAGGCTGTCGTAAGATTATATGATACAATTACAGCTTTATCAATACCGTATTTTTCCATCTGAGTAATATAATCATCAATAGATATTTTTGTCTGTAGAACTTCATAAAATTTAAACATCGCACGACGGCCTTTTTTATTTGTACCAAGTAGAGCATTAGCTACAAAATCAAGATCGTCGCCCCAATCAGCCTCTTTACAAAAAGGATGAACATGCATATCAATAATCATCTTAATAACTCCCCAGTTCCTTATAGATTTAAATTAAGTTAAGTATAATATAAATTTTAAAATTAGATAACTTATAAAAAATTATCTATAGTTCTCTGATTTTTAACGAAATTTATTAATTTACTGCTCTTTTTCCAATATTTATAGCTAACCATGAAACCCTCCGCCATGCTTTTAATCGAATCGTCAAAATTATCGAGGATTTGCGGATTGTTTAGTTCCATTGCGTTTTTTACAGTCTCTCTGATAACCCAAACACCTAATGGCACAATATAACCCCCTTGTACTTCGCGAAAGATTAGAATCCTTGCTTGTCTTCCGATCCGGTATAAATATTCGCAAACTTCCTTTCGAGCAGCGTAATAAGCACCCGTAATATTGCTTGCGTAACTCTTTCTCCCCCTATAAAATTCAAAATCAGTCATTATTTGAGGTTTTAAACTGCCAATATTCCCATTGAGAGAAATGTTCCACAATGTATTGGGCGCCCAAACTTCGTTCATCTCATACGTGAATTTACCAGGAAAAAGAAGTATTTTAAAGTGATTATCTAAGTAAGTTCTTTCAAAAATGCGATAATCATTTATTTCAGGAAATTTTTTAATCTCTTTAATTAGTGCCTTAGAGATGATGTCATCAACAGCGGTTATACTCCATCTAGTCGGAACAATTCGCCGTTTATTCTTTTCGCCTAACAAACCAGCTGAAAAAACCCTTTTAATTGTCGATTCTGGGACGCGTCCTTTAAAATAGAGGTATTTTGATACTGCTTCCGTTGCTTTTAAATCGGTATCTGCAACGCAATAATCTACTTTTGGATGGACCTTTGTATTCTCTGTGATTCTTATTTTCTCAGTCATGCCAGTAGGACCCATAGGTAACGAATGATTATCCAGCAACATTCTTAAATTTATTTTTGGTAGCTTTGTTTCTGTATCTACAGGACGAGCTGCCATCGATAATTCTTGAGAAGTTTCGAGCAATTTTTGTGCCTTCATGGGGGGCGTGTTTTTACGGCTCCTTTTGCCAATATTAACATTGATTTTAAAATTATTTCTTACCAAACTACTTCTATATCGAATAATATCAAGCATACTTTTTCCAAACCACAGTTCTGGAGCGTCTAAGATGTGGTAATCCGAAATTCTTTGATCTATTTCAAATTTTTGGAAAGGAACCAATGGTCCTAAATACACGTTAGGATAATTGAAATGACCGACGAAAAATCCTGGAGGGCTAGGTCCAGAAAGCTCTACATTTCGTAATGTTTTATCAAATTCAAATGGAACCAGCGATTTTAAAACAGATTTTTTTAATAAGATTGGGCATGTTTTCTTACCACATAATAATCTCGCTCCTTTACAGCGTAAGCAGATGTTTTTTTCAGTTGGGGGTCGAACCAATCTTGTGTCTCTTTAAAAATTATTATCTTTATTAGAAAAGATTATATTTATTATTAAAAAGGTAGACGAGTATAAATTTTTAATATTTATAAAAGAATTAATATAAATTTTTTATTGAATGTATGTGTTGTTGATGTTTATATTATTGATCATCAATTTATATAGAATGCCTTCTAATAAGGATTTATTATAATAATAATAAATACTTATGAAAGCGATTGTATGCACAAAATACGGACCACCGGATGTACTTCAGCTCAAAGAGGTAGATAAACCTACTCCCAAGGACAATGAAGTACTGGTCAAAGTTCATGCGGCATCCTTAAATGCCGCTGATTTGGATTACCTCAGAGGTAGGCCAATGGTCCGCATCGGGGGGCTTCGAAAACCAAGATATAAGATACTCGGATCTGACATAGCGGGGCGGGTTGAAGCAGTTGGCAGAAATGTAAAGCAGTTTCAACCAGGTGATGATATATTCGTGGACTTATCCGTGTGTGGTTTTGGCGGTTTTGCAGAGTATGTATGTGTTCCTGAAAAACCATTAGCGCTGAAATCGGCCAGCATGACATTCGAGGAAGCAGCGACCCTACCTCAAGCAGCAATCCTCGCCTTGCAGGGTCTTCGCGATAAAAGTCAGATTCAGCCAGGTCAAAAGGTTTTGATTAATGGTGCGGGTGGTGGTGTGGGTACGTTTGCGGTGCAGATTGCCAAATTATTCGGGGCTGAAGTGACTGGCGTGGACAGCACGGAGAAATTGGACATGGTGCGCTCCATTGGTGCTGACCAGGTCATTGATTACACTCAAGAAGATTTCACCAAAAGTGGGCAGCGTTATGACCTGATTCTTGATGTTGTGGTATCTCGTTCAATTTCCGATTACAAGCGTGCTTTGAACCCCAAGGGAATTTTACGCATGGTCGGAGGTTCAATGGCTCGAGTTTTCAAAGTTATGTTCCTAGGATCATTGATTTCAAGGAGTAAGAAAATGGGTATCGTGATGTGGAAACCAAACAAAAAAGAAGATCTGGTTTTTTTGACTGAGCTTTTTGAAGCCGGCAAGATAGTCCCTATTATAGATAGATGTTACCCGTTAGGTGAGGTTGCTGAAGCTTTCCGGTACCTTGAAGAAGGACACCACCAAGGAAAATTAGTAATAACTATTGACAGTAAGAAAAATGAGTTTCCTTAGGCTTCGGTAGAGGGATAAAACTTGTAATTCATGTGTTCAAGTTTCACTTCTTTTGCAGGTTCTGCTTCAGGTTCTGAGCAAACTCTTCCGCATGTTTGAGGTCTTCAGCATTAGGTCTACCCTTATTCATTCCCCCAAAATATTTCATGAAACTATTAGTGTTAAAACCTTTACAAGCAAATTCATCAACGATCATGTAACCTTTCGATTGCAGTTTTTCCCTAAGCAGCGAATGATCTTTGGCGACTTTGGCTTCTCCTGTCATTGCACTGGTTGAGAAAATGAATGCTTTCTTGTTGGTGACTTGTGGTAGTTTATCGGCAAGGTCAAGCAGATCTTTATGGTGTTTTGCACCATATATCCCTGAGCCAAAGCCTATTAGACTATACTCTTGAAGCTCTTCAGGGTTTATTTGCTGTGGCGTTTTTATTTGTGCATCAAGAACTTTTGCGAAGACATTAGCGATTTTCTCAGTATTATTGTGATGGTATGAAAGCAAAACCAATAGAGATTTCATAGGTATCGAAACATTCTCTTATATTTAAGATTATCGGACTTAAAAATGCATATGCCAAAATGTTTGATCGTTATCTTGATACTTAATATATGATATTGATGAATATCCAACCATTTTTGAATCTTAAGAGCTTCTAAAGTATAATTCACATAAGTTATGTAATCAATAAATTTTTAATATTTATATTAAAGAACCAATATTTTGCTTTTAAAAATTCGAAAATAAAATTTTACAAATAATTTATTACAAAAACCTTTAATTTATAATAAATTGTAATATATTGTAAATATAAAATTATTTTTAAATTTTTAAGTGGTTTTAATGGAGAAAGAAAAACCAAAAGTGGTACATACAGAGTTAAAAGGCAATCTTTCAACACGTTTCAATATAATTAAATCCTCTTTAGGGATACAAAATGACGCTGAAGTTATTCGCTATTTAATTCAGAATTATTTTAAGGAATCTTTAGAAAGTGAAAAAAAGGGAGCTATAGAAGAATTAGAAAGAGATCGAGAAATTGTAAAGACATTCATGGAAAAATATGGTGAAGAATGGAGAAAACTTGGTGAAGATTAGTGGTTTGGATTCCTTCAGTTGAATATATTGAAGCTTTATTCGAAGATCAAATTAAGAAAGGACATTTAATGAATCGACAAGGATTGATATCCACACTTGATAAAGTAAAATGGGGCATTCCTTTCCAAAACACTCCGACTATTTGGGATCAATTTGCTACTTTATATAAAGAAATTGTAGAGAATCATTATTTCTCTGACGGAAATAAAAGAATAGGTTCTTTATTAGCATATATCTTCTTAGATAAAAATGGATATGAATTTTTTCCGCCTAAAGGCGAAATTTATCGTATGACTATGAATGTTGCACAAGGATTAAGTAAATTTGATGAACTTAAAGAATGGTTTCAAAAAAATTCTAAGAAAATTCAATAAAGGGAATATTCCTTTCCAAACACTCTGAAAATTTGGATATCGTAGAAAATCACTTTAATGAAGATATTTTTCCTTTTTAGGTGTTCCATCAATTTATGTTATTCTAAACGATGTTGATATAAAATTCTCCTCTTTAGAAGAGGGTCCAACATTCGCAATATATTCAATTGGTTCAATAACCCATTCTTTTTTATGAGAATCGTAATATGATAGGTCTTCTGCTTTAAGTTTTAATGTTAATGTTTTAGTTTCTCCAGGGTTCAAATATACCTTCCCAAATCCTTTTAATTCTTTAATTGGGCGATCAACTGAAGAATTATTATAACTTATATATAATTGTGCGATTTCTTCTCCTGCTATATGTCCATCGTTCGTAATATCCACATTAAATTCTATTTCAGCATTTTTAGAAATGGTTTCTTTATTCTTGCGAAGATTTTTATAAGTATAAGTTGTATAACTTAGTCCATATCCAAAAGGGAAAGCAGGTTCATACCCATTTTTATCCATTAACTTGTATCCATGATAATATCCATATTCAATATATTTTGCATATTTGTCAAAAAAGGGGAGTTGATCTTCTGATTTTGGGAATACAATGGGAAGTTTACCACACGGATTAAATTTTCCGAAAATAATCTCCCCAATTGCTGTACCACCCTCCATTCCAGGATACCACGCCATTAATATTGCTGGAACTTTATCTTTCCAAGATTCTACTATTATTGAACTTCCCCCTTCTAATACAACAATAGAGTTATTGTTTGCTGAAGCAACTACTAAAATTAATTTTTCGTCTTCCTCTGCCAATTCAAGCAAATCCCTATCTCCCCCTAAAGGAGGAATATACTCGCCTTCGTCATCGCTTGTATTACCTACAACAATGATTACAACATCAGTTTGCCGAGCTAATTTTACAACGTCCTCAAGGTTTCTTCCATCGTTGTGTATTATTTCTATAGTATTTCCAGCAGAATTTTTGATTCCCTCGAGAGGAGTTATTACGTAAGGCGGATAAACCCTGCTACTACCATTGTCTCCGATATTAGGCGCATCTGCAAGCTTTCCTATCACTGCAATTTTTTTAATATTGTTTTTATTTAGTGGAAGTAGATTTTTCTCATTTTTTAATAGTACTATACTTTTCCTCGCGGCATCTAATGCAAGCTGGATATGCTCTTTACACGCAACTTTATCTGTATTATATATCGCAGGATCTCCTTCATGTGCATACTTGAGTTTTAATCTCAATATTCTTAAAACGGCCTCATTAATTTGCTCTTCCGAAATTTTCCCTTTCTCTAATAACCTTTTCAGCTTTATTGGTTTCATATGAATTCCAAAAGGCATCTCAATATCAACTCCAGCATTTATTGCATCCATTCCGTTTCGAATGCCCCGGACAAAATCTGTAACTACAAAACCTTTGAAATTCCAATCAGTTTTTAATATATCGCGTAAAAGATGAGAATTGTGGCCACAGTATTTTCCATTGACCTTGTTATATGCATTCATAATGGATGTTACACCTGCTTCGACGCATTTTTTAAAATGCCAAAGATACACTTCCCTTAAGGTCCGTTCATCTATTTTTACATCAACATCAAATCGCATGTTCTCCATGCTATTACACGCGTAATGTTTTGCACATGACATTACATGCTTCTGCGTTCCTTTTATGAGGGCCACTCCAAAGGCTCCAAGATGGAAAGTATCTTCGCCATAAGTTTCTTGAGCCCTACCCCATGCGGGATGTCTTAGAAGGTTAATGCAAACGCCACCAAAATAATTAGCTCCTTGAGCTTTTGCTTCGATTCCGATCGCATTTCCTATATTTTTCTCTAGTTCCAAATCCCAAGTTGCCCCCCTTGCCATAGAAACAGGAAAACAAGTGGAATTACCCAATGCAACACCTCTAGGACCATCAGTGAATTCAATACCGGGAATTCCAAGATTCTTATCAACACCAGCAGGGACAGGTTTATAATTATATCTTGTTTCCGAACTCTCCGAACTCTCATCATGAATACCAAGTTCACCATCTCCAACCATCTGCCATGTTTTTTCTTTTATAGTCATATGTGAAAGAATTTCTTGTGCTTTTTGGTTAATTTCTTCTTCTGAGAGCCCAATTAACTTGTCCCACTTTAATTTTCGTTCAGCCATTTCTTTTGAAACCTTTTTTATTGGTTTAATGAGTACAGCAAAAAGATAAGTATTTTTCTTAAACTTTGATTTTTTTTATAATATTAAGTCAAAAAAGATTATATCCTTAATTAAAGATATTGAATGGGTTGTAGGGGTACTAAATCTAATCATTTCCTCGTTTAGTCCTAACCTGAATTTAATTTCTCAACTTATTTAGTAAATAATTCCTAAAATAATTTTTGTTTAATTTAATTTTTCCTACATAATAATTCTCCTTTTCCAATTGGTAAAATCATAGCGTCTACACGTTTGTCAGACAATGCTTTATTTATCATAGGCTTTAATGTCTCATAGTGATTTATTGCATTGTCAGCTACCAACAATCCTCCTTGTATCAACTTTGGTATTATTAAATCATAACATTCTTCATAAATTTCTTTTTCAGCATCCAAAAAACAAAACGATACATTTTTTTCAGTTGTCAAATAATTGAGAGCATCCCCCTCAATTAATTCAATATATTTCTCCATTTTACTCTCTCGAAATGTCTCTTTAGCAATTTGTATTTTTTTCTCCAAAATTTCATAGGTTTTAATTTTAATATTCCTTTTCATGCATGCTAAAGCTATCCATAGTGTGGAATAGCCAGCACTGGTTCCGATTTCTAAGATTTGTCCTTCTGGTGCAGAAGCTGCTAAAATCGCGAGAAATTTACCAGTTTCAGCCGGTATTTGTCGCAATCTTTCCATCCGAGGCGTTCCATTAGCTCTATCTTTAGAATCAAGACCCTCTAAATATCTCATTCTTCTTATTACGAGTTCTGGGATGTTATGAAACATTTTATTTCACTTGATTAGTATATTAATTTATAATAAATATAACGATTAATATATTGATTATCAATGACGTATGAATTACTTCAAAAGGACTTTTCTTCAGATGAAGCAGAAGCACTTCAAAAGAAATACAGTTTAATTTTTAAAAAAAAGAATCAAAAAAGTGTAATTAATACAAAAATTAAAGATATTGAATGGGTTGTAGGGGTAGATATTTCTTATTATAACAAAGAAAATGAAGAGTGGGGGGTTTCATGTGCGGTTCTCTGGAATTTGACTAATAATAAGATGGAAAATCATTGTCTCGCGGAAGGTATTATTAAATTCCCTTATAAAACCGGTTTTTTGGGTTTTAGAGAGTGTAACTTGCTTGCACAAGCTATAAACAAGCTTTCAAAAACGCCAGATATTATTATGTGTGATGGTCACGGAATTATCCATCCTAAACGATTTGGAGAGGCGGTACAGTTAGGTTTAGCTTTAGATGTCCCAACTTTTGGTGTAGCAAAAAATCCGTTTATTGGATATTCAGAGTGGAAAACATTAAAGAGAGAAAAAGGGAAAAAAGTGCCAGTCTGGGCTTATGATCCAAAAAAAGCAACTGATTCACCTCAAGAAATAATAGGAAATGCTGTATGTTTAAACGATAGTATGAAACCTATCTTTATTAGCGTTGGGTACAAAACAATTTTAGATTTATCTATAAAAGTTGCGTTAAAAACAACTAGAAATCATAGACAACCAGAACCTCTTTATTTAGCAGATTACTTTTCAAGGCAAAAAATAAAAGATCGTTTCTAACTAAAACCGGTAATATTTTAGAGAAACGCTATTTTTAAAGGAAGAAAAATAATGTTAATTAAATTAATAATAATAAATTATATGGGTGATGTATACGAGCTTTAAAGTAAAAAATAACGTTTATTGGGTAGGTAAAGTAGATTGGGAACTCCAAAAATTCCATGGAGACGAATATTCCACGAATCGGGGCTCTACTTACAATTCCTACTTAATTAAGGAAGAAAAAATTGTACTAATTGATACTGTTTGGAAGCCCTTTTCGAAAGAATTTGTTGAGAATCTATCTAAAGAAGTTGACTTAAATAAAATTGATTACGTTATTACAAATCATGCGGAGAGTGATCATAGTGGAGCACTTCCGGAACTCATGGAAAAAATACCAGAGACGCCAATATATTGTACTGCAAATGGCGTAAAGTCCATAAAGGGACATTATCATAAAGATTGGAATTTTCAAGTAGTAAAAACGGGGGATACGTTAGATCTAGGAAATGGTAAACAATTAATCTTTGTAGAAATGAGGATGCTTCATTGGCCTGATAGTATGGCGTGTTATCTAACGGGAGACAACATCCTGTTCAGTAACGATGCTTTTGGTCAACATTACGCCAGTGAATTTATGTATAACGATCTTGTTGATCAAGAGGAACTTTATGCGGAGTGCTTAAAATATTATGCTAATATTCTCACGCCTTTTAGTATGTTTGTTGATAAAAAAATCAAAGAGGTTTTAGATCTTAAAATCCCTATTGATATTATTGCAACAAGTCATGGTGTTATTTGGAGAGACAATCCAACTCAAATCGTAGAAAAATATTTAACTTGGGCTAACGATTACCAAGAAGACCAAATTACAATATTATACGGTACAATGTGGGATGGAACAAAAAGAATGGCCGAAGCAATTACAAAAGGAATCCGTGAAATTGATAAGAAAGTTAATGTTAAATTGTATAACATAGCAAAATCCGATAAAAACGACTTAATTACAGAGATCTTTAAATCTAGGATTATTCTTGTAGGATCACCTACTATTGGTGGAGGCGTTCTAACTGGTGTTGCCGCAATTTTGGAGATGATTAAAGAAATGCGTTTTAAAAACAAGAAAGCGGCGTCATTCGGCTGTTATGGCTGGAGTGGAGAATCAATAAAGATTATAAAGGAACATTTAGAAAAGAGCGGTTTTTCTATAATTAACGACGGTATACGCGCTATGTGGAACCCTGATGATGAAAGTATTGAAAAATGCGTAGAATTCGGTAGAGAAATAGCTAATACTAAATAATTATTTTTTTTAAAATTTTTTTTATTTCAAAATGTTAATGTATATAAGCAATTCATAATAATTATCGTAATATCTTCGTATTACCACAAGTTGTATATATGTTGTATATACAATTAACAACTGTCCTCTAAAATAATTTTGCGTACTATGAACTTCTAAATGATTATTTATTTCAGACTATTTTCATATTTTAACAAATCTAAAACTAATATGGAGAAGGTCTTTCTATCTTTAAACCATTCAAATCCTAAATTTATTTTTTCTAAATAATAAGACTTCTTATCTAGTGAAGTTTCAATTAATAAAAATCGGCAAGCGATTAATTTACTAGCTTCAAGCGCTTTCTTAATAGCAATGGTTATCATTGTGCGTCCGATATTACTTCCCCTAAAATTTTTATCTACGCCCATTCTCCCTAATAGTACAATTGGTATTTTATCAATTCCATAGATACGAGCATCTCCAGTATTTAATTGGGACGCCAATATAGAGAAATAAGCAACTACTCTTTTATCTTCTTCATTGTAAAAGAGATATGTATTTGAAAGTTTTCTATATTGATTTGGAATTGCCAAATTTTTTAGGAAGTAATTGATATCATCGTCTCCACAATTGAAATTATCGATCTTGTCAGATTCATCAATTATTTTTAATAACAGTTTACTCAAGGCTTATTTTCTCTTGCTATTTCTTCTAATGAAATAGAAAAATTATTTTTCATAAGTCTTTCATAGAACTCATTCGCTGATCTAAATGCAGCTTTAGTTTTATCGCTAATTTCTTCATTTTCCAAGATTTCTTTCAATCTGTTTATATCATCCTCAGTTTCAATTAGATCTTCATCTAAATGAAAGAATAAGTTTTCTTTAAGTCGTTCCTTTTCTTTTTCTAACTTCTTTTTCTCATTAATAGTAGTCATCGTTATTATAATACTATTTTTTACTTAAAATTATAACTATTTTTTGGATTAGAATAATTAAATGGAGAAAAGAGTTTCCCTTTACGGGTAAAGTAATAATTATATTACTTAATTATCCATTTTAATTAACTATACATTTTAATTAACTATAGATGTGATCCTTATGGCTCCTATATCTGTTATAATTGCTCCAATATTAATAAACTTCCTCCACAATGTATTTACTGCTTTGTGGATTGGGGGTATGTTGACGCTTGCATTTACCGTTTTACCTGCAATGAGGAAGGTTCTTGGTAAATCCAAAGAAACTCAAGCATTGAATTCTATGATAAAGAAAAAACTTAGTGTGTTAACCTACATCAGTATAGTTGGATTGATAATTACCGGGTTACTTATGTCTAATAGAGCTGTATTATCTGGGTTATCCACGGGCTTTTTGAGCTTTGGAAATGAATACTCGACCCTTATGAGTATCAAACATTTGTTATACTTCGTGATGGTATTCTTAAGTTTGTTCCGCAGTCAGATTGTGGATAGAGTTAAGAAATTCACACCAGAACAGAAGCAGAAGCTCAATATGCTTACACTATTGCTGAATATTCTTGCGGGATTATCGGTTCTGTTCCTCAGTTCATATGTTAGCGTACTTGCAGCGTTACCAACACCTTAAATTTTTTTTTTTTATTTTTTCACTTTACGGGTAAGGTTTTTCTAAAAAGATAATTTTCTTTTATTATGCCTCAAGATATTGTTCAAATTAGGCTTGAAATAGACATTCCTCATGATAAATGGCTATTCAAATTTAACGAAAAATATCCCGAATTAAATTTTTATATCCTATCTAAATTTCTTATAGAAGATAACGCTGGGATAACTTTATTCCAAATAAGAGGGCTATCTGTTAAACAATTTATTTCAGATTTTAAGGAACAATTAACCAAGAATTCTTCCCAAATCTTATTTGAAGGAAGTGATCTTGTAATTATGAACATTAGAGTGGTTGATCCATGGATTTTAAACACATTGATAAAAACTGAGCTTTTAATATTATATCCAATACTAGTAAAAGAAGGTAAAATAAGAATAGAAGCTATTACTAATCGTTCTAAAGTTGATGATTTCTTAACAGAATTAGAAAAAAAAGGCATAAAAGCGTCCATAGGAAGTATAGGATACGGCTTTAAACCTACTTTACTCACCCAAAGACAAAATGAAATATTAAATGTTGCTTATAAAAACGGATATTTTGATATTCCAAGAAAAATTTCATTAACCGAATTTGCTAATAATCTAAATATATCTAAATCTGCTCTTTCTGAAACTTTGAGAAGAATTTTTAAAAGACTTTCTGATAATTATCTTAAATCTAACAATTGAACCAAAATATAATATACAATTTTATCTTGAAGATGTTCGCTTTAAAATTTATATCCTATCAAATTTTAGACAGCTTAGTTCATTAGTAAAAAATAAAAAGTTAAGATGAAAAATAAATGAAAATAGTAGATGTTAAAGACGTTCAAATTGCTGATACGCCTCATAAAGTAGCAGTTAAAAAATTATTTAATTTTGAGCACGCAACAATCGTTCATATTGAACTTAAACCGGGAGAGGCTCTTAAAAGGCACTTAACTCCTGTAGACGCATTTTTCTACGTTCTTGAAGGAAACGGTATTGTTGAGATTGGAAAAGAAAGAAAAGAAATTCAAAAAGATCAATTGATCTTCAGTCCTGCTAAAATATCTCATATATTGGCAAACGAATCTGACGATATATTTCGATTCTTAGTTATTAAAACTCCAACTCCTACTTCAGAAACAAAAATTCTTTAAAGATTTATATCTTTTTTTATATCTTATCCTTAATGTAAAAATAATTTGTTTGAGCAATAAAATTAATATTTATAATTACAGATGTAATTATTAGTGATGTGAAATTATGAAAACATTACAAATTAGGTTACCTGAAGGTTTGTTGAATAAAATAGATAATTTCATAGAAAAAGGTTTATTTAAGAGTAGAAGCCAATTAATAAGAGAAGCACTACAGAAGTATATTTCAGATTTTAATTATGTAGGTACTTTGCCTTATATTATAGGTCCTTTCTCGCCAGCAGAAATAGATTTACTGAAAAAGGATCCCAAAGAACCGCTTGAGATTTCTATATCCCAACAAAATAATAAATATCTTAAAAATATTTAATCCACATTACCGCATCATTATTAGGATAGAACGATGGGATCTCTGAAACTTTGCGAAAACCCATATGGTTATAGAATAGTTCTCCCATATTGTTGCTTTTTTCCATAAAGAGATAAATAACTCGCAATTTATATCCAGCTTTAGAGAAATATTTTTTTACTTCATTTATTAACGATAATACTAAATCTCTTGCTATTCCTTGTCGTTTAAAATTGGAAGATGTGCCTAATCCAACTAATTCTATAACACCGTCATCCAAACCACCACGAGTATCCCATGTAATAGTTCCACGGATGTTTTTATCGCTTACGCAAATATTTGTTTTAAACCGATAAATTAAATCTTTAGCAAACTGTTGAGCGCGCTGTTGATGGTTTTCAACTTCGTCTAAATACATCTTTACGAGTATATCCATGTCTTTTTCTGTAGCGTTTCTTATTATTTTATCCAAAAAATCACCTTCATTCATTCAATAAATCGTTTATTTTAATTAAATTTGGGACAATAGTTCAATTAATGCCCTCGGAATTTCTCTGTAATTATTTACGGCAAAAAACTTACCTTGCCCCGCTTTAGCAATTTCTCTGCACGTATCGATGCCGCTTGCGGCATCATTTTTGGCAGGTATCCCTATTACATGTAGTTTAGGATATTTTTTCGCTAATTCGATTGGGTTATCCCCTCTATTATAGTTACCGTCACTAATTAAAATTCCAAATTTGTTTCTTGTTCTTTCTTTAATTTTATCTAATTCTTTCAATCCTTTCTCTAAACCAATATTTATATTAGTAAACCCAACCGCCTCAGAATCCAAGATTTCGTCGATTATTGTTATAATTGGCTTTTTTTCGTCAATTTTTTTTAGAACCATTGCGGTAGAGTTGAATAAAACTATACCATAATCTTCTTTTTCCATATTATAGGCTAAAACGGAAGTAGTGAGAGCGGCATTAAGCAAAAGTTTGCCGTACATGCTTCCACTTGTGTCAAGAATCAGAATAATTTTCCTTTTCTGTCGTTGTCTTCTTATTCCGTAGATGTCTTTATAAGTTAAGCTTTTTTTGTAAATGTTCAATGGATTGTGCTGGATAGTTTCATCCAAGTCAAACTCTGGCATCCCAATATGATAATAAGGGACAGTTTTCTTATAATTTCCTCTAATTCCCTTACTTGTTATTTTTAAAGAAGTTTTCAATATGCTCTGTCTGGCTAGCCTTCTAAAAATTTTTTTGTATTTTTCTGAAATTGGGCGTCTTATAAAAAAGTAGACTTCTGCCATAGAGGTTTCAGAATTTTTTGCTTTTTCTGTGAAGAACTTCACGCCTTCGTCACAATCCAAAGCGTCGGTTGAGGCGTATACATTTGACTTAAGTAAGCCTAATATTGCTTCGAGATTCTTGTATTGAATAGCTAAGTAAGTCAGTTCCTTAATTTGTTTGTAGTCTAATGTATTTGCCAAATGCTGGTAATAATCTGGTTTTTTCCTTTTTTTCCGAATTATTTCAAATCTTAAGATCTCTCCGTCGGGAATCCTTTCAGTAAGTCTAACATGAAGTCTTTTACTCTCAATCTCCTCGGAATCCTCCGCAGAGAAATCATCGATTATTGAAAATCCATTTTGTTTAAAACTGATAGTACAATATCTGTGATAATTTCGGTTTTAGAACTGGTTACGCCATCTTCAAGGTCAATCTTGTTATACAAAGCCATGATTGCCGCTTCGACCCAATTTTTTGAACTGTTTTCATTTTCCGATTTAGAAATTAACTCTGCCAAATCAATAGCGCCTCTTATCGAACTACCCCTGCGAATTGAAGTAATATTTCTTGAAATTTGAACTATTTGTTGTGAAATCATTGCGATTTTATCGCTACTAGGATTACTCAGATTGGCTTCTTGTTTAATAATGAGAATTTCTTCTTCAGGAGGTTGGAAATCTAGTTTTACCCAAATAAATCTATCTTTTAAAGCCTCTCCTATAACGGTCACGCCTATATGAGCAGCAGGATTTTGTGTGGCAATGACAAAAAACTTTTTATGAGCTTTAATTGTTTTTAGTTTAGGTATTTCTATCGTGCCTTCGTCTAATGCAGTTAAAAGAGAGTTTTGAGTGCTCTCAGGCATTCTGTTGATTTCATTAATAAAAAGACAGCCCCCTTTGAGCATCGATGAAGTGAGTGGCCCATAAACGTAAGCGTCTTCTATATAACCCTTTGAAATCACCATTGGTGGATCCCAATAGCCAACTAAATTATGAGCAAGCGTTTCTTCTGAACAGTCTATTCGAGCAAAACCAATATCGTAATAAGAAGCAATAGCTTTTGCGATCCTGGTCTTACCAACACCTACAGAACCTTCAATTATAATATTTTTTCTAACTGTTCTTGCCAGAATAATTTTTTTTAATTCTTCAGTTCTTCCAATGATTTTGTATTTACTTTGTATCTCTTTCACAATCTCAGAAGCATTTACCATGAAATTATTAATATTTCATTTCTAAAAAACTAAACTTAACAAAGTAAAAGGTTTATAAAAAATAAGAAGAATTTTTTAATTAACGAAGGATTTTAACTTAAGTTAATAATGCCTCTAAATTTTGGGTTTAATAGAAAGGAAACGAAAAATGTGTGTCTTGTTTTTATTACATTAATTTTAATTTTGTTAGCAGCGAATTTTATAACAAATTTTATTAGTACATCAAAGCAAAATTACGAACCGTCTTTTTCGATATCAGATAATGGTGTTAGTTTTGACATATTAGATTTTTGGGAAACTGAAATTGAGAGAGTAAATAATACACCATTAAATATTGTTTTTGGCGAGAATCGTACCATAGAGCATGTTAACCCCATTTCTAACAAAATATTTAAATTCAAAGCCCAAGATATTAATTTTACTTCACCAAATTGGGTTGGAGCACTGCAACAGAACATAACATTACGAGGTATTATACTTTATCCCAAAATTATTAAAAGTTCTAATCCAGGATGTTTATGCATGCACGGTTTGAATGCAGAAATTGAAGATGCGTTTGAATTGGCGATTCCATATTTAGAAAAAGGTTTTGTAGTCTTATGCCATTCGCACCCAGGTCACGGCAATTCTGAAGGGGCTGAACCAGAACCAAATAACATTTTTTATACTGGAGCCTATAACGAATCAGCACATTTCTATCTAACTTTATGTGGGGCAATACAAGGATTAAGAGTGCTTGAAAATCTTTCATTTGTAAATAATTCTCAAATAATGGTTACAGGCAAGTCTTATGGCGGATTAAACGCTATGTGGCTCGCAAGTATTGCGGGGGAAAGAATTGCGGGGATTTTAGCTTATATTTCGATTGGAGACATCGCTAAAAACTTACAGTATCCAGATAAATTAATTTTTTGGATTCTAGGGAAAAGTGCCGAAGAAATATCTGGTTCTTATTTAACAAACCAGCTTTTAAGGTTTGACCCAATATTCTACTTAAAATCTTCTAAACTTCCTCCGATCATGTGGCAAATAGGAACAAACGACGATTTCTTTCATTATAGCTCAATTAAAAGCACTTATGAAACTGTCCGGCACTATAAGAAATTTCTTCAGATTTTTCCTAACGACCATCACGGTTTTCCAAGATTTGAAAATTCAACAAAATTTTTCATCGATTATATACTTAACAACGGTTCTGCTCCGCCTAAAATTAACATCAATAGCGATCGTAAGAATTATGGTTTACTTGGGGATAGTTTAAAAATTTCTTTAAGAGTAAATTCAACGGTGGAAATCGATTCGGTTCAAATCGTTTACAAATATATAGATATAGTTGGATTTGTTTGGCAAAGGTTTAATCTTCAAAAAACGGGTGTAAACAATTGGGAAGGAGAACTAAATCCTGCAATAGTTAATTCACGGCTAGATTATTACATCATCGTAAATTTAAAAAATAAGAGTGATGTATGGTTTTCTTCTAATATTTTCTCGGTTGGAGTAATGATCAGTAATTACACAATCCCATTCGTAATTCTAATTTCATTTTTTATTATTGTTCCTTTCGCGTTATCAATCTGGAGAAAGTTTAACAAAATTTCAGAATCAGATATTGAGGATAAACTCGTCGCGAAACGGTGGTTACTTATTGAAGTCGTTTTAATATTTATCTTAGATTTGATTTATTACTTTGCTCTTATAATGCCTTGGATGGTATACGAAAGCGGAGGGGTTACTCTTTCGCATATATATTTCTTTAACAATTTATACACTTTGGAAACATTTTTTGGCGAAATAGCATCTCTATTAACAATTATCTTTTTTATATCAGCTATAATTAACTCGAATTTAAACTTCATTAGCCCAATGAGTTCCGCTATACTTAAATTAATATATCCGACTATTGGGTTAATTTTTATTTGCGTAATGCCAATTCTTTCTGGTGTACTAGACCCTTCAAAGTTAATATCCAATTTTGGATTAATATTTCCTGGAGTCGGTCCTTTTTTAATGATAATTTCGGCAATATCTCTGTTTTTTGTTGGTAATTGGGAAAGAAAGAACAAAATTAGAATTGGATTAAAAAAGAGGAATGAACGCTGGGAATCGTTAAAGCTAAGATTTAAATGGAATTAACCTCGTTTTATGGATATAGTTTTGTGATCATATTTTCTCTAATGCACTATCAGATACTTACTATAAAGATTTTGAACTATTTATGAACCTAAAGCATAATCTTTTTTAACTTAAATGGTTTAGTGAAGTTTACTTTTAATCTAAAAACAATTTAATTTCACAAAATAATATAAGGTATTAAAAATGGGAAAATCATCAGGAGTGGCATTAGCCTTTATAAGTTTGCTTATTGGGGCAGGAGGATTAGGAATTGGAGCGTATAGTTACTTTACATTTGGTACGCGAATTGCCGATTTAGAAGAGAGGTCTATTAAGGGTATATGGTACGAAGAATCTTTGGAAGATTGGTCTCCAACCGTCATAGATACAAATGAAACGATACCTAATCTTTCCATTACTTTTCAAGTAAAAGAAGGCGAATCTGTTTATTTTTTATTTATATCTAGAGCAATTATTTATCCCTATTCTGGTCATACATATTTACGTTTTACTTTCAGTATTGATGGTACAATTTTATATGCGCCCTTTACCATAGCAGGTGGTTTGGATGTAGACGAATGGTATTCATATATTCCTGTTGCTCTTCAATACTCGACAGATTCTTTAGCAGCAGGTAACCATACTGTCTCTGTTATCGGATTGAAAACTATTAGTTCAAATCTTATTCGCCAAAGTACTTTATTAGTTCAAACGTACATACCATAGAATTTAAGAAATCTTATTTAACCTTTTTTTTTTTATTTTTATTTTTTATATAAAAATCCATTCATTTTAAGGATGCAAATATACCAACACTTTTTCTCCTTTTTTCAATCCTTCTTTATCTTCTGATATTTCTACAATCCCATCAGACTGAGTTAATGAGCTTATGATTCCAGAGCCTTTTAATCTAACTGGGAGAGCAAGAAAATGATTTTCTTTCTTTTCAAGTTTAACTCTCAAGAAATGTCTATATCCCATTCGCGAGACAGGTACATCTTTACTAATGGTTGCTATGATTTCTACTCTAGGATCTATGTTCATGCATCCTAACATCTTCTTGATGGTGGTTCCAACAATTAATAAAAAACAAATATACGCTGCTACAGGAGTACCGGGTAGGCAAAAAACTAACGATTGATCCATTAATCCAATTAATACAGGTGAACCGGGTCGCATCGCAATTCCATGAACCAACACCTCACCGTTTTTATGCATTATTTCGGGTAAGAAGTCTTTAGTTCCCACCGATGTTCCCCCCGTAAATATAATAATTTTAGAGTCTGCAGAAGATTTAATTAATTTATTTCTAATTTCGTCTTTACTGTCTTTAAGATTTAATTCTCTTACCACGCTTCCTCCATATGTTTCTACAAGACTTGATACCATTGGACTATTTGAATTATAGATTTTATTTGGTGGAAGGGGATTACCTACTTCAATTAATTCGTCTCCTACAGCGAAAACACTAACTTTGGGTTTTGTTTTTATTTTGACATGTTTAATCCCTAATGAAGACAAAAGAGCGATGTGAGAAGCTTTAATTGTAATACCAGATCTTAATATTTCTGTTCCTCGAGGAATATCTTCGCCTCTTTTAGAAATATTTTTTCCCGGAACTATTGATGTATAAAGAGAAACTTTATCGCCATCAATATCAGTATCTTCTATTTTAATAACGGAATCAGAGCCTTGTGGTATTGCAGCTCCAGTGGATATTCTAACAGCTTCTCCAGATGTGAGAACAAGATCAGTATGTTCTCCAATCTCAACTGTTCCAATTTTCTTTATTACTTTTGGATTGCTAGGAGATGCACTAAATGTGTCTTCCGCTTTAACAGCGTATCCATCCATAGCAGATCTATTAAAAGGGGGAATATCGAGTTCACTGATAATATCAGTCGCTAATACTCGGTTTAATGCTTTAGATGTTTCTACTTCATCAAGAGAAGCTGGTGTGATATAAGCTTGCATCTTTTTTAGAGCATCATCTAATAAAGTTAATCTCGAAAAACCAATTTTGTTTAAATTTTTCAGAATGCTCACTCTTTTTTATTTATCATATAAATCATATGCTTGATTTCGGGCAAAATTATTTCATTTAAAGCTAATTTTACAGCATTAGGAGATCCTGGAAGTAAAAATACTGCTTTATTTTTGATTTTACCTGCTATTGCGCGTGATAACATCGCCGATGTACCAATATCTTTGTAAGAGAGATATCGGAATAATTCTCCGAAACCATCTATAGTTTTTTCTAATAAAGGTTGAATTGCTTCGTACGTTACATCTTTAGGTGTTAATCCTGTCCCTCCACTAAATACGATGGCGTGTAGGGAAGAATCACTTAATAATCTTTCTAACATTTCTACGATTTGAACTTGGCTATCGGACACTATCTCTGAATATGTTAGGAATACTCTAGGATTTTGACCTAAAATTTGTTGTACCAAAGGAATCGTCTTATCTGAGCTACTTTCTTTTTCTTTTAACTCATTAAATTTGGATGTGCTTACGATAACTAAGGCAAGGTTAACAATATCAGGTCCTTTTTTCTTATGTTGTTCATGAACTTTCATTAAAAAAAATACACCCGTTTTTTTTCTCCTTTTTCAATTAGTGACTCTAATTCATCGATTTCAACATAACCATCCGCATAAAACATAGTGCTAATAGCTTCAGAACCTGTTTTTATTGGAAAAATCTTTTTAACACCATCCACATCTTGAATTTTTACAGTTTTGAATTCGTGACGACCGATCGTGCTGTATATTCTTTCTCCAACTTCGAATAGCTTAGAATAAGATTCTTTTAAAGGATAACCAGAATTTTTTCTAAGAAAATTATCGATAAAAACATAAAAACAACTTAATGCTGAAGTTGGGTATCCTGGTAGTATAAAAATCATCTTGTTTCCAAACTTGGTAAAAATTATTGGCTTACCAGGTTTAATTCTTACACCATGCACCAGAATTTCTATATCATTGTATTGTTCTAAAACTTTAGGTCCCAAATCCCCCTCACCTTTAGAAGTTCCGCCAGAAAGAATAACAATGTCAGAATATTTCAAAACATCGTCAATTACACACTTCATTTCATTAAAATCGTCCATTAGAATTCCATAGAATTCCACTGACGCTCCTGTGTTTTCAATCGCTTTTTTCAATATTATAGAATTTACATCGTAAATTTTCCCAATTTCTAATTCTACAACATTATCGCTGACGAGCTCGTTTCCAGTACTCATGAGCCCTACCCTTAGTTTCTTGTAAACGGGCACTTCCCTAATTCCACATGAAGCTAGAATTCCGAGAGTTGCTAAATCGATTAATCGATCTTTTTTAACGATAATTTGTTCTTTTTGAATATCATGCCCAATTTTTATTATATATGTTCCAGGAGTTATAGCTTTTGAAATTAGAATCTTTTCTTCAATTCTTTCAGTAAATTCAACCATTACTACACTATCAGCGTTTTCCGGAATGGCTGCACCCGTTGCAACGTACGAACATTGACCTCTGGATATTTTTTTTTGAGGTTTCTCTCCCGCAGGAATTGTTTCGATTAATTCGAATTCTATGAGGTTGTCTTCTTCAGCAAGAAAAGTATCCTCAGCAATAACAGCATAACCGTCCATTCTTGATTTACGGAAATGAGGGACATCGATAGGACTTATAATGTCTCTGAACAATACCCTATTATAGGCTTCTTCAAGGAGGATGATTTCTTCTTTAATTTTTATCTTTGGTATAGCGCTTAATATCTCTTTAAATTCTTCTACTTTAATTGTTTGTAAAAATTTCATTTGAAGATATCCTAATAATGATTATTTTTAATTTAATGAACCCATTCTGAAGTTCCATCTAAAAAAACTTCTTTCTTCCAGACGGCTATTTCTTTTTTATATTTTTCTACAGCGAGTCTTAAAGCTTTGAATCCTTCTTCTCTATGAGAAGATGTGACTATAACATGAACTAATTCGTCTTTTATGTCAAAAACTCCTTTGAAATGAATTATGATGACATCAACTATTCCGGGTATTTCTTTTATTTCCTTACATATTTTGTTAATGCTTTTATTTGCAAGCTCTTCATAGGCATCAATTTCTAAATTGCGAATTAGTTTGCCATCCTTGGAATCTTTTCTTACAATTCCTGTGAAGGTTAGAATCGAACCAGCATCTTTAATTTTAGGATGGTTTTTTAGTGAAAATATGATATTACTTAAGTTAATTTCATCTTTTTCATAGATACCAGATTTAACTTGAGTAAAGTTATTATTATCCACTTTAGTTAACCCCCCGCAAAGGGTAATAAAAAAGCTACTTTATCTCCATCTATCAACTTCTTTATTCCTTTGTTTTTATCTGTGATCAATTTATCGTTTATGACGATAGAGATATTTCCCTTCAAATTTTTTATTTCGTCGTCCCATATTAGATTTTTTATTGGATTATACTTGCTAAAGATCTTTGAAGTAAGTCCTTCAATAGTGTTTTCCTTTAATTCTAAAAACTCCCTATCTTTTCCGGTTATATCCTTAAAATCAGCAAAGTAAAGTATTTCGACTTTCATTATCGTGATATCTAAAATTTTAGTTAATAATAAGGTTCTCTGGTATCTACAACTTGTTTAACGATTTTTTCATACATAGATAGTGTGTGATTATTCTTCAATGCCTCTTTAATGTTTGTACCTAAATCAGACCGAAACAGACAACCAAACAGATTTCCATCGCAGCCAACTCTTAATTTTGTGCATCCCATACAAAATTCATGCCCGGGAGTAATAGTTTCAACTTTTGCTGAGTTTGGTAGTGTAAACACCTTTCGGTTTTGCATATTGCCCCTTACTTCTATATTTGTTGCTTTTCTTTCAAATTCTTCTATTAAGGGCGTTACATCGAAATAATACTTTTTATAAAATCCATTATCTTGACTGATTGATCTAGACACTTTATGTAATTCAATTAATTGCAAAATAAACTCATTTTCAGCACAAAAATTAATCAAATCATCTACTTCCTGATCATTTATGCCTTTAAGGACTACGTAATTCAATTTAATAGGAGTAAGTCCTACTTCTTTTGCTCTCATCAATCCTTTTAGAACTGTTTCTAAGGAATCAGACCCATATATCTTCTTATAAATACCTGGTTTTAATGTTCCTAACGATACATTAACACGGTTTAAACCAGCATCATGAAGGTCTTGAGCTTTTTCAATTAAATAAAAACCGTTTGTTGTCATAGATATATCTTTGTAAAGTTGCAGATCAGAAACATTTCTAATAATCTCGACTATTTCTTCTCTGAGTAAAGGCTCTCCGCCAGTAAATTTAATTTTGGTTACTTTTAATATTTGTGCTAATATCCTACAAAGTTGAGTAATTTCATTAACGCTTAGGTCCGTCGTTTTGGGAATGAAACCTTCTCGATCGCAGTAAATGCAATTGTAATTACAATCAGAAGTGACCGAAAATCTAATGTGCTTTATTTCTCTGTTGCAATTGTCTTTCATAATATTTTCTTACATTTTTTTTATTTTTTCATCAACTTTCACTTCATTAATAACTGTTATCGGATACTGTCCTTTACTATCTTTCTCATACATCTTTACAACATCCCAAATATTTAATAATGCAATGTTAACACCCATGAGAGCTTCCATTTCTACTCCAGTTTTTGAAATGCTTTTGACAGTACATGTCACTTTAATAATATTATCGCCTTCATAATTAAAATCAATAACAACATTACTTATAGGAATTGGGTGACATAATGGAATTAAATCAGGAACTTTTTTAACGGCATTAATCGCTGCGATTTTTGCAATTGTAAAAACATCCCCTTTTTTAACATTTTTATTTTTAATCCGTTCAATTGTTTCTTTCTTTAGATAGATTTTCCCAGATGCTGTTGCTATTCTTAATATTGACTTTTTTTCTGAAATATCAATCATTTTTTCATAAGGAACTTTTTTTTTTCGTTTTTTTCGTTTTCATTTCTCATACATATCGATAAATTTCGCTATTATTAAAAAATTTAGGATTATAGGAGTTTAACATCAGTCGCCTTGAAATTGATATAAACTTCTTTTCCAAATTTAATACCTAATTTTTGTTGAGATAATTTTGTAACGCTTACTAAAAATCTTTCTGAATTAGTTTTAATAATAACATGGATTAAATTACCAAGATCTCGAATTTCATCAACTTTACCTTTAAATAAATTCAATGAGCTAACATTTTGAGGTGGATTTTTAGCGAGAATAATACTCTCAGGATGGATACAAACTTTCACTTTTCCTTCTTTTTGATCCGATGAAGTGATAACAATATCATTTATTTTTATTTGATTAAGATTTGATGTTGGATCTACTTGGGCGTTACCTGAAAAAATATTTTCGTAACCTACAAAATATGCTGTGAATTCATCTTTAGGAGATTGAAATATTATGCTTGGAGAATTAATTTGATTAATTTTCCCTTGATTTAAAACCGCTATTCTATCCGCTAACTTTATTGCTTCATATCGATCGTGAGTGCTTATTATGATTGTTTTTTCTTTATCTTGTTTGATTAATTTAATAAAACTATCTAGAATTTTAATGTTGATTGGATCCAAATTTGCTGAAACCTCATCAAGTAAGTAAATTTCCGGGTTGATTATAAAATTCATAGCGATTACAACTCTCTGCATTTCTCCTCCTGATAATGTTCTAGCGTTTTTGTTTTCCATACCAGAGAGTCCTACGGATTCAATTATTTCTTCTACTAGATGTTTGTACTGTTTATATTGCAAACCTCTAACTTTCAATCCATAAGCGATATTGTCAAAAACCGAAGCAGCTCTTACTAAGGGTTTTTGCCTTACGAATGATAATTTTCTTCGATATAGTGTTTTTTCTTTTCTTGATAAATTTGTTATCTCTTTACCTAAATATCTTATTTCCCCTTTCGTTGGAGATTCAAGTAAGCCTAAAATTCTCAATAAAGTGGTCTTCCCACTTCCATTTGGGCCGATTATGGCAAAAGTTTCTCCCTTATTAATTGAAAAATTAATATTTGATAGTACTGAGATTACATTACCATCTTTTTTATAGTAATCTTTTGAGAGGTTTTTAACCTCAAGAAGGCTCATTCTATTTATCACTCCCTTGTAATCGCGTTAAACCGTAATTTAATATAAAAGCTATTGATATTAGGATAATACCTAACGCTATTGCCATACCAAATTCGCCCATACGCGTTTCTAATACAATTGAGGTAGTAAATGTTCTGGTTGCCCAACGAATGTTTCCACCGACGATCATAACAGCCCCAACTTCAGATATTGCTTGACCAAAAGCTACTAGAAAACCCGCAATAATTGATTTTTTAGAATGTTTGATTAATTCCCACCAAAGTTGCCGTTCATTGGCCCCCAAAGAAAGAACCGTTTCTTTCAAGGCGGGATCTACGCTTTCTATTGCTGCCTTTCCAGTTCCAATTATGATTGGTACCGCTAAAAGAAATTGAGCGATAATCATGGCAGTCGTCGAATATAATAACCCTAGCGATCCAAATATTCCTCCAGCAGAAAGTAGTAAAAACACTATCAGTCCCATAACTACTGGTGGAAATCCCATAAAAGTATTTATTAAATTGCTGAGAAATCTTTTTCCACGGAATTCTCTTAATCCAATGAAAGAGCCAATTGGTAAAGAAACTAAAGCTGCAAGAAACGTAGAAGTTAAAGAGACGCGAAATGAAACTTCAATCACGCTCCAGACTTCTGGATTTAAAGTAAAAATTAAAAAAATCGCTTCTAATATTCCTTCTATAATTTCATTTGACATCTTTCTTTTGTTATCTATTTAATTAAATTCTTGTTGGTAACTTGCCCAAAAAGAAACTTCTTCTTTAGTAGTTGGGCAATTATGTGTTGAATTACACATTCCAAAGGCACCATGAAATAGTGTTTCTCCGTTTTTTGTATAAGAGTTAATTAAGTTTTGCCCATAATCAGAAGTAAGAAATCCAACAAACCTCAATACGCTACTATATTTAACATGTGAATGCATATCGGGGTTCACGGGGATTACACCATAAGGATTAAGTAAATTATCCTCCCCTACAACTGATTCAGCTAAAATTTTTAAAGTTGTATAGGTATCGTTAAAAGAGAGCCAAGTACCTCGATCTACTAAAGTATAACCCTTATTATTCGCATCTTGGTAAGTCATTTGTAAAGTAGCTGCCATACCTTGTCCAGTTTCGGTGTATTTATCAGGCTGTCCAAACCACTCCACATCCGGAGTAACATTGATATTTCCCCATAAAGACAATTCTTTGAAATAAGTACCTGATCCATCTCCTCGAGAGTAGAACGCTGAATTGCCAGCATCTATGCTGTCTTTCAATTTTATCATAACAGTAGTGATGTTATCATTTGGTAGTAATTCTACAGGATTGTTTTCATGACCAACTATAATAAAATCATTGTACATGACACATGCTCTATTAATCCCAAAGGGAGTTTGCCCATCGCTATCGTTTACAAATGCATCTTCTCTTGATCTAGAATGAACAAGTATTACATCTACATCGCCATTCTCACCATATAATAAAGCTTGTCCAGTTCCAACTGATAAAACTGAAACTTCGATTCCTGTTTTTTGAGTAAATTTAGGTAGCAAATAATCTAATAATCCAGAATCATAGGTAGAAGTTGTAGTTGCTAAAGTAATTCGATTAGGATTTCGTGCAGTTAGTATGTCAAATATAAAATAAGTTCCAAATGAACCCCCAATTATTATTAAAAGCATTAAAATAAAGGCGGTTTTATGTTCACTTATTAATATTTTTAATGATTTTTGATGTGGCACTTTTTTTATCCTCCCGCTAAACTTACGTTAATAATTAATAAGATTCCAATAATCATGTCTTTATTTTCCATCTTAAATTCATTCTATTATTTTCTTTAAAAATTTATATTATAATTCAATTTTTTATTATTTAAAAAAGATCTCGTTTGGTCTGACCAAACATATCGGAGTAATAACGAGCCGTTCAAGTAATGTTGCGATATATCTACCCAGAGGGCTTAAATATTAAAGGAACAGAACTGCTTAGGAAAATTCAGCAATATTTTAGATTTCTTTATTAAAAGATTCTTTCAGGGCTTTTATCAATTAATTTAAAAAATCTTAAAAAGTTGGATTTTTTTCCTTCCATTTCTTAAAAACAGTCTCGTTCTCCAAATCAGTATCCTTGATTGCTTTGATTAAATTAGAATAAGCATCCAGCTTGTGATAATTAGCTAGTTTATCAATATCCGGTAATTTATATTGGATCAATCCGTTTTATGAGCATTATTTTATCAAAATCTGAATCATGAGAATAGATTTCTTGAATCTTATTCTCTAGTAAGCTTGCCGCAATTAAGGAATCCCTCCCCCCAGTCCTATACTTTTCAGCTATCTCAAATGCAAATAATATTGAAGATGTAGAAATGTCTAATACATTGATATTTTTAGAATCGATAATAGCAATTAACCGCTTCTTAACCTCAACCTCTTTATATTTAAATGCTTTAACTAACGCATGAAAACATTCCATAAATACAATTGAAGGAATGCTTACGAGTTCTTTTCCATTAACTATATTAATTAAAAGTTCTTTACAAGGTAAATGTTCAGGAAGATCTTTATTTAATGCATACACAAGAATGTTCGAATCGATCCCCTTCATGATTTCCACATACTCTTACTTGCCTTTATTACATCTACGTTTTTTAAACCCTCTGATAATGGATTCTCTAAAATCTCGAGAATTTTATCTTTATTAACCATCTTTTTTCTAAGATCATGACAGAAAATAAAATAATCACCAATTTTCATGTTGAGATGATCTGCTTCCTTTTTAATCTCCCACCACTTCTCTTTTAACTCATCATCAATTACAATATTAGTCCTCATATATGTAAGTATGTATTACATACTTAAAAGCTTTACTTAATTTAAATTATTATAGACTCTGGAAAAGCACTTGGAAGTTAAAGGATGTTACATTTCTTTTTTAGTAGGGGGTTACCACGGGGGAGGGAGATAATAGGGAGAAAATAATATCCATCAGTTTAAGATAAAAAGTTAATTTAAAAATTAATAAATAAAAGTTAGTTAGGGCATTGTTATAATGTTAGTATCTTCGTCTAATTTTATTGAGAGAGAAATTTTTTAATATGATCAGAATTATTTTCCACATTTGTTAAGTTCTCGCATTTCCAGGTAGGATCTTGGAGTAATTCTGTACTAGAGCCGCCAATTTTTTCTAAAAGGCCAACAAATGCTCCAAAAACTAAAGCTAATCGATATTCAAAAGCAGAAATTTTTCCCCCTCCAATTCCAAAAAGTTTAATTTTACTAGAAGTAAGTTCGTTTAATACAATATCCGTCCAATAGTGGAGTGCCTCTAAAAAACTAAAATCATTCCCATCAGTCTGATGTATTTTTAAATACCTTTCATCAACCTTAACATCTCCGGGAAAATTTTTAGGAATGTAGCCAACAGTTTTAATTGAATTCGGATACGCCTTCTGGATATCACCTACAAGGTCACAGACACCAGCAACTGTGCTTCCAGAGATAATTGTTCCTTCAAAAGATTTTAATGCTTCTAATAAATTTCTTTGTAAATCTTGCCCGAGTTCTTCCTTACTTAGTTTCGTACTTCCTGTAATAATGACAAGTGGTATGCTCAAACCACCCTCCTTTACGTCATACTCTTTTTTCAATCGATTTATTGCATCTTTATCCTTGAATCGAATAGCTAAACCAAGTATTAGTAAATGTCTTACTAATTTAATTCCTTGTAACTTATCATCTACAATGCTAAGACTATCCAGATCATTTAAATGAGAAGAGATCATCCATCCTGCTGTACTAAACCTTATCCCCAATAAATAATTATGTAAACTTTCATTTATCTCTTTAGAAAATAATTTAAACAGCCCATTATTGAAATATGCCCAAGGCATGTTAATTCCAACTGAAATTTGCTCTTCACTCATTTTAATTATGTTTTTTATAGCTGGTAATGAATAATCAAGGATATCGATATTTTTATTAAGAGTAATATTAGTAATAAAGTAATTAACACCAGTATAGGTATCATCAGGATTAACATTATAAGATTGGTTATAACAGTCAAGCGACCTTTTAAGATTTAGTTTCTTCCATGAACCGCCTAAGCATGTTAAAGCATCGGTATCTTCAGGATCCAATTTAATTGCTTCTTCTAAATATTTTTGTCCTTGTTGATATTCAGTGCCATTAGGATTATTAGCATAATATTTGTATAAAGCAAGACCAAGTTCTCTTAATGCTGAAGAATTATTGGAATTGACAAAATCAGTTAGTAGTTTTATATTAAGATCCCATTTTTCTACAGCTCTTGCTAGTTTTACAATTCTTAATATTAAATTAAGTTCTTTTGATTTATCAGGGGCAGTATCATATACCAATTCCAAACTATTAATTTTATTGTTTATTTCTTGAGCAGTCATATATGCTCCATAATTCGCCTCATATATGCTCAAAAATTCTAAGCTATTCTTAAATTCATAGTCAGCATCTTCAAGAATTGCCGCAATTCGATAGAATTGCCGCTTAATTTTATCTGGAATTTTAATACTTGGTTTATATAAATTATCATGTTGAATAACACTCCAACAATGTTGAAGAAGAGTTCTTATTTGAAGTTCCGCTTTAAGTTGATAAATCTCATCAGGAACATCAAGATCTTGTAGATATATGGAATCTGGAATTAATTGTACAATATAATGATGAGATAAATATCCAAATTGATCCTCATCTAAAGTATCGAGTTTGTCCTCGCTATCTTCCCATTGTATTTTGAAATTCTCTTCTATTATTTGGCAACATTTCTTTACATCATCTAGAGTTGGTAAAATAATACGTCCACCGCACAGATCGGTTAAATCTTCAACAGGATTTGGTCCATACTTCTCTGCTTTCCCAGGGCGTTGTATTTTTTCTGCATAACTCGTTACCGCTTTAGCACGTGTTTGAACTATGCTTTCAGGAGAAATATTTTTCGCAATTTTTTTAAGAATCAATTCAAGTATTTCTGCATATTTAACAAAATCTTTACGACATTCTTTGTAATTATTAATTTCTCTTATAAGCTCATCTCGATCTTTTTTCATTTTAACTCATTTAATTTTTAAGTTAGTTTACATTTTACAATCTATTTATTTACACTTTATCATGTTCATAAAGAGTTGGTAATATTACTTCTCGTAATTTAGGGTAAAAATCGGAATCAGACATGAGATATTTCTTCATAGATTGAATATCAGCAATATCAAACTCTAATTCACTGGGTAATTCAGTCTCCTTCAGATAAACACCAAAAAATCTCTTCTGTCTTTTCGAAGCGAAGCTAATTTCCTTCATTACATAATCTGAATCGAGTATATGCGGTGTAATAAATAGTAAAAAAGCTTTACATCGCTCTAAATTTTCCACGATTGATCTTTTCCAATTCTCGCTAATAGGAATTCCTTCATCATACCAAATATGTATACCCTTTTTATTAAGATAGTCTATTATTGGATATACTTGGAGTTTGTCTGTGTGAGAATAACTAACAAAAACAAATGGCTCATCTCCTTCATATGCTTCAAATGGCATTTGAAATTTCTGTGGATCGGAAAGAAAGCTCTCAACTATCAGGTTTTCAAGAGAAGGATGCTTATTTATTTCTATAACCTCATTTACATTTACAACATTTTTCAGGGTCTCCATAAGACTAGAATCCTTTTTTAAATTCTCACAAAAATGATCTAATTTCTGCTTAGCACTATATGAATGACCTTGGAACATATAATAGATGCAAATATTTTCTATTGCTGATATAAGGATTGTGTATTGACCAAATTTCACACGATCAAAAGATTCGGAAAAAATTTGATCGCAAAATGCATTACAAGAAGAAAGAAACTCACCGAAGTGGGACTCGTCGATAGTCATATCTGCTGTAAATGGACTGGATAATAAAACATCTCCCTCTTTTGTCATTATAGCAAATAATATAGGCTGTTCTGCATCTAACTTCGGAGGTTTTACTACACGTTTTCTGAGCATTTGTCCCATTTGATCGTTTAAACGAGCTAATTCTATACGCTCCTCTAAAGGCGCTTTTGAATCTCTTAAGTGCTCCCATAAGTTTAGTTGATTAAGCAATTGATCGTGTTCACTTGATATCCTCATAGCTAAACGAGTAAGACCATATTTTTCAGCTATTTCTTGAGCTTTAGCCAATAATCTTCGGGCTTCTTCTAGATTCAATGAGATTAATGCTAATTTAGCTTGTAGAAGATAAGTTTCCCCCAAAATCCAAAATGAATGTGATTTATCGGATAAATTTAATAGTTGGGTAATAAAAGGCTTGATCTCTTCTAAAATTTCTACTTCATTAGTCATTTGTAATTCAGCGAGGAGCAATTCACATAAGTTAAGTAATGTTTTTAGTAAAATACCAATTTGTAAATCCTTTTCTTCAAGAATTTGCCTTAATAATTCTTCAGCTTTTACCCGATTGCGGGCTCGAGGACTGGTTTTCAATAGCAAAGCCTTATCAAAAAGATACACTAAATTAATAAATTTGTCTTTTAATTGACTGTTCAATTGCTCCAAATCACGAAGAGAATTCCGTGCTCGTTCAAGATCGCCCATATCAATTAATATCTGAATTAAAATGTTAAGGTTAAGAGCTAGTTCTCTTAAAACTCCTAACTCACGGCTTAATCCCATAGATTGTTCTATACGCTCTAAAGCACGATCCAATTCTCCTTTCATTCGATAACTTTCAGATAAATTGTTAAAAACATAAATCATTAAGTATTTATAGTTAAGTTCATTGTAAATTATCAAGCTTTGCTCAAAAAGCATAATACTACGATCCAATTCACCTCTCATTGCATAACTATCTCCCAAATCGCTAAGAACCCTTGCTATCATAAATTTATTGTTAAGTTCATTGTAAATTATCAAGCTTTGCTCAAAAAGCATAATACTACGATCCAATTCACCTTTAACCAGATGTACCCCTGCCATATAGTAAAGACAATATCCAATAACATTTTTATTACCACTTTCCTCGGCAAGAGCCAAGCCTTGCTTCAAGTATTTTAAAGCACGGTCAAAATCACCTTTTAGATACGTAAATACATGGGCAATTCCTACAAGGGAACGCGCAATTTCTTTTTTAGCACTAAGTTCTTCTCGCAATGATATACTGAGCTCAAACTGTTTTACTGCATGATCAGCCTCACTTTTTTGTTCGTAAGCCCATCCTTTCAGAAAAGCTATATACGCCTCTCTTTGCTTGTACTCTGCGGGTAATTCTAGTGTTAAAGTTTTTAGCAGTTCTTCTCCCTGCTTAATGATATCGTGAGCTTTATCCGTTGGACCTTGACCCATACGTAATAGAGCTAAAGCCATTATTAGTAAGATATCAACTGATAGAAGGTTATTTCCTAATCCTAAACTCTCTTTATATGTTTGTTCGGCAAGTTTTACACTATCTTCATATAAACCTCGCTCACATAAGAGCTCACATTTGAGGAAATAACATAAAACTATATCGTGAAGAGTGTGTCCTCCTTTTTCCTCAAAGCTCTTTATTAATTGCTCTGCTTCATCAAGCTTATATTCATCAATGAGTTGTTTTGCTCGAATTAATTCCTTAGGTTCTAAATAAGTCATATGTTTTTCCATAAATTATCGGTTTAAAAACTTGGATTTATACTTTAAAAATACAATTAATATATTAAGTAATTAAGTCAATTACAATTTTAAATATAATACAATTTGTTTTCTCCAGTTATTTATATCATTTTCTTTTTTTCAATTTTTATATCCTTCTTTCAACTGATTATTAATTTATTCTTTAATAATTATTATTCGATTTTGCAAATCATTCATCCATGAAGCACAGGAAACAGTGTATTTCTTAACTTATCATAAAATTCGGTTTCTGGCATGAGGTATTTTTTCATTGCTTGAATTTCATCCATATCAAACATTAGCTCATGAGGTAATTCTGTTTCTTTCAAATAAATCGTGAAAAATGGCTTATGCATTTTCATTGCATAATTAATTTCTTTCCTCACATATTCTGAATCTATTATATGAGGGGTTACAAACACCAAAAAAGCATTACACTTATCTAAGTTTTCTACTATGGATTTCTTCCAATTCTCGCTAATAGGAATCCCTTCATCATACCAGATATTTAATCCAATTTTATTAAGATAATCTATAATAGGATAGACTTGGAGTTTGTCTGTATGAGAGTAGCTAGCAAAAACAAATGCCTCATCTCCTTCATATGCTTTAAATGGCATTTGAAATTTGTGTGGATCAGATAGAAAACTCTCAACAATTAATTCCTCAAGAGAAGGATGTTCATTTATTGATATAATCTTATTCTCGTTAACAATATTTCCCAGAAATTTCATTAAAGTGGGATCTTTTTTAATTGCATCACAGAAATGGGTTAATTTCTGCTGAGCACTATATGAATGTCCTTGGAACATATAATAGATGCAAATATGTTCTATTGCTGATATAAGGATTGTGTATTGACCAAATTTCACACGATCAAACGATTCTGAAAAAATTTGATCACAAAAAGTCATACAAGAGGTTAAAAACTCACCGAAGTGGGTCTCATCAATAGTCATATCCGCAGTAAAGGGGCAGGATAACACCATCTCACCCTCTTTTGTCATTATAGCAAATAATATAGGCTGTTCTGCTTCCAATTTTGGATATTCCATCACACGTTTCTTGGTCATGTGTTTTATTTGATTAGCCAAACGAGCTAATTCTATACGTTCTCCCATAGGGGCATTTGATTCTCTTAATCCCTCCCACACACTCAATTCATTTAATAATTTATCATGTTCTTCTGAAATACTCATAGCTAACCTATTAAGACCAAATTTTTCAGCAATTTGCTGTCCTTTAGCCAATAATCGTCTAGCTTCTTCCAGGTTAGATGATATTAAAACCATTTTTGCTTGTAATAGATACGCTTCGGCTTGAAGCGAGTATGAATGTGTTTTTTCGGCAATATTTAATAGTCGACCAATATAATCTTTTATTTCATCCACGATTTCCATATCGTTGGTATTACGTAAATCTACTAAGAGTATGTCACAAAGATTAATTATAGCAATTTTTTGCCCAGCATCCTCTTCAATTACCTCTTTTAATAATTTTTGAGCCTTAGCTAAATTGCTAATTCGCGGTTTAGTTTTCAACAATAAAGCTTTGCTTACACGATATAGTCTATTAACCCCTTTATTTTGTGTTTGATCGGAAATTTCTTTTATCTGTTGTAAGTATTCCTCTGCTTGGTTAATCTCATTTTTACTTATAGTTATTCGTAATAATGTGTACATAAATGAAGCGAGAAAAGGAATATTATGACCGACTTGCCTATACAATGTCAAACCCCGTTCACTAAATATTAAAGCTTGATCAAAATCACCTTGGCTATAATAAATATTGCCAATGCAGTCTAAAAAATATGCGATATTTATTTTACCGCTATTAAGTTTCTCAGCAAGCGCTAAACCTCGTTTATAGTAGATGAGGGCATGATCCAATTCACCTCTTTGATTATAAAAAAATCCCATATGATAGAAAAGCCATGTAAGAAACGCATTAAAACCTTTTTCTTCAAGTGCAAGAGCTTTATCATAGTATTTCAGAGCTTGTTCCCAATCACCTTGAGATAAGTAATTTAACCCAATATATTGATAAAATCGTGCAATTTCATGCTTATTACCTAGTTTTTTTTGCAGTGCTAATCCATATTTAAGATATTTTAAACTAAGCTCTAAATCCCTTTCAAGATAATTATCCACATTAATATAACCTTTTATAAGAGCAATAGCAGATTCTATCCTGTTGTGTTCAATTGTCGTTTCTAGAGTAATAGTTTTAAAAAATTTTTCACATTTCATAATCACCTCAAGACTCTCGTTATATCTCTCAAGATACATAAAAGCCTCAGCCATTTCAATGGATACATCAATTGATTGGATAGGAGTTCCTAATTTTTCAGCGTCTTTATAAGTTTTTTTGGCAAGTTTGAGAGCATCTTCATGGAACCCTAGCTTGTTTAGGAGAGTACACTTAATGATATTGTTGGAAAGTTGATCTTGAGATGTAATACCTTCATTTTTCTCTATTTCTTTGATTATCTTAAAGGCTTCAATAAATTTACCTTCTTCCTTAAGATGTTTTGCTTGAAGCAATTCTTCAGGATCCAACTAAGACCTCTCTATATAAAGATTTGATTTGTTTAGATTATAAATTTTTAAATACAATTAATATATAAGGGTAATTACTATTTTAAATGTAATTAAGGTTAATGAGTTGTTGGTGAAATAGAAAAAAAGAATTAAAAAAATTATAGTCCCAGAAAATAATGAAGAATTAGATGATGATCATTTTTAAAATTTTGAGAAACAATAAAATAAGACTTATCAATTCTATAAAAATAAAAATACAACAGGACTTCATTAGTGGGGCTAGGGTGAGAACCAATTTCCCCCCTTCATTTTTGATTCTTTGAGGACCTCTCTATCATAGGCACCGAATTCTTCCTCGGCCCTGTTGATGTAAGCATTAAATCCCTTGAAATCGAATCCGGCGAGGTTGCAGAGGATAGCGTCTAGGGACACGAGGTCTCTGCCAAAGGCCACAACCCCCAAGCCCTCTATAATGTTGTATTTGCGCTTGAACATATCTTCAAACTTACCTTCAGGATGGAGGACGGCCGTGTTGTTCAACGCTTCACAAATCCCGTAAATGTTGAAGAGAGAGTGGTAAATTTTGTTAATGTCGACGATACTCTTTGCAAGCATGCTATTTTCTGGTCCATGCCACCATGGCCTCCATGGATCGGGTATCATTCCGAAAAGGTTCTTCAAAGTGAATGTGTTGAAGTGTTTCAGTTTAGCTAAGCTGATGAACGTCGATCCACGCAGGTCGTAAAGTCTTTTCGGTATCATACTATAAAGCTTGTCTATTTGAACCGGTTTGAAACGTGTCTCCACTATCCTCTTTACTTCTGTTGGATCTGCTATCCTTCCACTCCAAACTTCATCGGTCACGCAGATGTAACTGACATTGAACTCCTTGAAGAGATCTGTGAACCCATATCTGCCAAGGAAGGCTTTATCCTCCTTCTTGATCTGATCCCAGTATCCACCTTTCTTAAACCAGTCCCAATCCGGGTTTTCGATAAACCAGTTCCAACCGCCGCCATCTATTATCCACTTTAAGTTCACCTCCTTGTCCTCGACGACGAAGCTCATCCCCTCCTTTAGGAGTTCATTAACCACGTGTGTGGAGGATTCCGTGACCACGATATGGGCGTCAAGTGCCTCCAATATCGTTCTCAAAGTCTTGGAATCGATGAAATGTGCTGGTTCTGTTGATACCCAGTTTGGTTTGATGATGATGGTCTCGGATTCGAGCCAAGGGTCAATCAATAGCTGCTTTAATTCATCGGAGTTGCTTACTTTCGCTATGGTTATCTGACCGAACTTGTGATAGGGAACAGACATGTTCAACATATAGTTTTTAAATGAGTTTAGCTAATTCTTTAGGGTCTGAATGAGACATTTAATCATCTTTACTTAATAGATTTGATAAATAAACTTGGATTAGTTTTTTTTATACAATAGAAATATTAAGATAACAAAAATTATAAATATCTTCTTTTCTCTTTTAATCATCTCGATTGATTATATGTTCAGAAAATGGTTTGATATTTTTTAGAGATTAAATGGTGCGAATTGTATAAATTGTAAAAAAAAATCATTTTCGTATTTCTTAGAAAAACCTTTAAATCTAGAATAATTGAGAATGAGATCACAGAGAAAATTGATTTTAAGCGTAAATTTTTTTTTATTTTCTTTTTTAGGATTTCTCTCTTTTAAAAATACGAAAACGCTTTAAAATTTAAAAAAGAACATTAAAAATAAGAAAAAAAGTTAAGGCATTGTTATAATGTTAGTATCTTCGTCAAGATTTATTATACCCTTTACTGCAAGCTGTTTAATAGTTCTAACAGCCATAATTGGAGGAACATCAAGCAGTTTTTTCAAGTCATTAAGATTACAGCTACCTTGAGCCATAATAGTGGCTATTATATCAACCTCAGGAAAATCTTCTTTAGAATTTTCTATTAAAAACGATGTAAAGTAGCTATCCCTTTTTAAATAAGTTAGTTTTTTATTTAAATCTTCCATCTTTTGCCCTGTATATGTTGTTTTTAGTTGATTTTCCTTGTTTTCGTTATCGATCTTTTTCTGGTCTAACTGTGACTTTTCTAACTCTTTTGAAGCGATTTTTTCGTTTATGGTATTTAACTTCGATAAATTGTTTTCAAGCTCAACTTTAGGTGTCTTGAGATCGTCATTTATACTCTCTAAAGTGCCTTTTAATTCCGAAACTTTTGATAAGGATTCGTCCTTTGTAGATTTTAAGCTTTCAAGTTTTTTATTTAAATCATCTGCTTTAATTTTTAATCCAGTTAATTCATTCTTTTGAATTTCAATATTTCTTTCTATTTTTTGGAGATCATCATGCTCTAATTTCATCAATTTCCATGTTGAGCTTAAATTTTGAATAATATTTTCGCAATTTTTTTGAAAGGCTTGCTGATATTCGTCAAAATATTTTTCAAGTTGTTCAATTGATCCTAAAATATCTTTTAAACTTGAACTCATTAGAAATCAACCTCCTCTTTTAGGGTTATCGTTCCATCCGTTGGATTATATTCGATTGGTCCGTTATCTTCAAGCATTTTTACTATAATTTTTTTGGCTTGGTCTTCTCTCATATCAATTGCAACTAATATATTTTTTAAATCTAAAGCACTTCCTAATTGTAAGGCTTTGATAAACTGAAATAATGAAGAGTTTATGTATTTCTTATTAATTAAAATTTTCATGGCAGCTACTCTATTTTCGTACGATTGAACGAATTTTTCCTTCTTTATAAAAGTATTTTCAAGCTCAGCTTCTAATGCGTTTAATTCTACTTCAAATTTTTCAATTTCTTTATATAAAGTAAACAATCTATCCTCAAGTTCTCTTAGACGCTGATCCCGACTTATTAATTCTTCTTGTTTCAATTTAATGATCTGTTGTGTCTCATTCAACTCATTTTGTTTTTCCTGAATTTTTTGTAATAATTCTTGGCGCTTTTTCGTTAATTCAGCATTATCTTCTTCAAACTTTACGATATCTCGTTGATTTTGAGAAATCTCATTCTTGAAAGAATTAATTTCTTCATTGTTAGATTCTATAGTTTTCATTAGGTTGTTTTTTTCATCTTCGTATTTTTCTAACCCTTCAAGAATGCTTTCGGGTTGCATTCTTAATTTCGGTATATAATCGCTATTTAATCCGCTAATATCTACAATTATCGAAGTCATTTTCTTTAAAGATGTTTTAGCATCTAATATTGGTACCTCACTCATACTAATTTCTCCTAGATATTTTAAACTAAATTATAATTTATTTATAGAGTATGCATTATTAAATTTGCATTTTCCCAAAACTTTATATAATTAAATTGAAAAATTACATTTCTTTTGAGATATTTTTTATGAAGTTTTCCTTTTTGAGATTTAAATTGATCCCTCTTCTTCTCATTACTATATTTAAATTCTCAATAAGTTTCTCTGTGAAATATTTAAAATTAAAATGAAATGTAGGGTTTTTCCGGTAATAGCTTTTTAAAAAGAGGTTTAATAGCTCAATTTTGGATTTAGGATTATCCATTTCAAAAATTCCGGGATTGGTATCAAGTAAAGAGCAGCAAACCCATGCGATGTCGTCAATGTGATTTCCTTCGTAAGATTCTTCGAAATCCATACCATACAATTCGTTATTTGAAGGATTATATATGAAATCTCTTAGACGAGTGTCGCCTTTATTTAGAACTATAATTTCTGAAAGCTCGTTCTTCCCAATCGTATTATTTGTATGTAATTGAGTAAACCAATCTGCTAATTTTTCAACACAAATAATAATCTCTTTTTTAACAGCAGCGTCTAACTCGTTTAAATCAGCAACATCAACTAACTTATCGTTAATGTAATCGCATAAATTAACCCCTTCCGCTTTTCCAAGGAATAAATAAGGTTTTTTATAAAATAATATATCGGGGATTAATAACTTTTGTTTCTTCAATCGTTTTAAAGTATTATATTCATTATCGGCATTTTTAGTTCTAAATATTTTAACTATCGTTTCTTTAGGTAGTCTTTCCGTTTCTTTGTTAAAAATTAAGCTGATAACTGTATTTTGCTTACTTTGTAAGGGAGATATAACAAAATGATTAAATTTATCAACCAATTCAGGAAGTTCTTCTCTAAGATCGGTAATGATTTCCTTTCTAATTTTTAAAAGCTCCATCTTGATAAAACGAAAATAAAACGGTGATTAATATATTCTGATTTATGGAACGCTGTAATTTAATAATAAATATCAAATATTTATATTAAATTTCTGTATTAGTTTTTTGAAACTTTATTAAAATATTATTATTAGAATAATAAGTGAAGATGTTCAAGGCAAATATTATATGATTTATGAAATATCATAGTAATAAATTAAAGTCTAGATTAAATTTATTCCTTGATGAGATATGGAAAAACAATATAAAATTGGGATTTTTTACGGACCGGCTCCAGATACAGAAATGTTAGCCCAAAAATTTGTTGGCAACCTTATCAACGACGATGAATTTTGTAAAGCATGTGAATTGCTCGAGCAAAAAGTTAAATGCGATCACTGTAGAGAACATTTAAGAAACTTTTCAAGTTCGGTTTATTTTTAGGATAAAATAGGAGAAAATATCCCAGATTTTATTGAAAACCCTGAAGAGTTTTTGCCAAAAACTATACCCCCAGTAGATTTTTTGATGGTAGTTGGAATTCATCAAGACTTACTTTCAGAATTACCAGAGTATTTGAAAGATAAAAAAATTAAAGCGGTAATTATCCCTATTGAGAATCCTAAATGGGTGCCCCCAGGATTACAAGTACAAGTATTAGAAGATTTTGAAAGATTGGGAATTCAAGCAGCGTTTCCAAAACCTTTTTGTTCATTGAGTAAAGAACTGAACGAATACATCAAAGTAGGGTTTAATCTCACTAAAAACCACGATTATATTATTGAATTTATTGATTATTACAAAATTGGAGAACCCATTGTTTCATTCATTTTGAGCGACGATGGAAAAGCAATTTTGGATACATGCGTTTTACAAAGCGCACCATGCGGCTCTACATTCTATATCCTCCAACAATTGAAAGCTAAATATATTGATGACGATGAATTAAGTTTAAACGAAAGAATTAGTAAAGCTCATCATTCCTATCCTTGCAATGCATCAATGGATAAAGATTTAATATTAAAAGATTCAATACTCCATATAGGTGGAATTCTCGTAAGAAACGCGGTTAGAAACGAATTGGGGCTTAAAGAACATGAAGGTCGTAAAATGGCATATGTCGCCCCTTAATTTTAACCATTTTTACTATTTTTAAAACATAATTCACGCTTCGTAATAATATTTAATATGGCAATTTATATTTTATAAAAAGAACTTGAGTTTTGATCAATAAAATTAGTAGCTAAAATTAAATCTGTTAATCTTTTAATAGTTTAACAGCTAACACTAATATATTCACATTTTTAACGGAAGTTAGCTCGTTTTTATTATATAATATGAACCTTTTTAGACGTAATTAAATTCATTAATCATGGTGAGTCATATAACTCAATGTACAAAAACGCTGTGTCTCGACGAAGGTTTTGAAGTAGAAAAAGAATCTCTTTTTGAAAAAAAATTTTGGTATTTCATAATTCCATCATTGATCTTGCTTGGATTATCAATCACTTTAGAACTTCTAACTGACTCTGTTTTATTAAGTCAGGTTTTAGCTGCTGCTTCAATTCTACTCTCAGGTTATGGAATATTAAAAGAGGCTATAGAAGATGTCTTATCTAAAAAGATTACAGCTAATATTCTAATGTTAGTCGCTGGTATTGCGTCTTTCTTTATATTGCATGGTCAGGAAGGCGCTATGGCGATTTTACTTTATGCAATAGCTGAATATTTAGAGGAATTAACTACTGAAAAATCTAAAAATGCGATCAAAGAATTACTTGAATTAGCTCCAGATGACGCTCTATTAAAGATTGAAGATAGCTACGAGAAAGTACCGACTGAAACTGTAAAAATCGGTGAAATAATCGGTATTAAACCAGGAATGAAAGCCCCTCTGGATGGAATAATTGTAAAAGGGAAATCTTATTTCGACGAAAGTGCAATAACAGGCGAGTCCTTACCTATTTTCAAAGAAGAAAACGATGAAATCTTTGCCGCAAGTATTAATAACGATAGTTTTGTGGATATAGAAGTAATAAGAGAGAGTTCAAACACAGTTGTGGCCAAAATAGCCGAAAGTATTAAATTAGCTCAACAAAACAAAAGCGATAGCGAACGATTTATTGAAAAGTTTGCTAAATATTATACGCCAATTATATTGATTAGCGCGCTCCTTGTTATGATTATACCCACGGTCGTATTTAGCCTTGATTTTAACGTGTGGTTTTACCGAGGTTTAATTTTATTAGTAGTTTCTTGTCCTTGTGCTCTCACATTGTCAACTCCTTTAGCTAATATAGCCGCGCTCACAAAATTGGCAAAGGAAGGAATACTGGTTAAAGGAAACAAATTTATTGAAATAGCGAAAAATATCGAGTTAATTGCGTTTGATAAGACCGGAACTCTTACGGAAGGAAATTTAAAAGTTTTTAATATTATTAATTATTCCAGCAATAATAATAATAAACAAGAGATTCTTAAAATAGCTGCTAGCTTAGAAATTCTTTCAGAGCACCCAATTGGAAAAGCTATCGTTTATCAAGCGAAACAAATGCAATTACCGTTATATAATGTGGAAGACTTTAGAATTACTAAAGGTAAAGGTATTAAAGGAGTAATTCAAGGGGAAGTATATTATGTAGGAAGTAAGAATTACCTTGAAGAATTAAAGATTGACCTTCCTGATGATATCTTTGAAGAAACCGAATTATCTGGAACTATTCCTATATTACTTGGAAACAATAAAACTATTATGGGTATAATTACAATCAGAGATGTGTTAAGAGTTTCAGCACCCCTCTTAGTCGACGGTTTGAAAAAACGAGGTTATAAGTCAGTCCTTATTTCGGGAGATAATCAGCTAGTATGTAACACAATAGGGGAATGTTTAGATATAGATTCTTACTACGGTGAATTGTTACCCGACCAAAAATTAGAGGAAATTGAAAATTTTAAAAAGAAATTTAACGGAGTGGCTATGGTTGGTGACGGAATAAACGATGCTCCAGCCTTAGCATTATCAGATTTAGGAATTGCGATCGGTGCTTCGGCAACGGATTTAACTTTAGAAACAGCGGATGTTATTATAATGAGCGACGATTTAAAGAAAATTATAACCTTCTTTGATATTACAAAAAGGACCAATAGAATCATAAGACAAAACATTTGGACTTCGATAATTGTCAAAGTTGCTTTCGCGATTCTCACAGTCTTAGGTTTTATGACGCTGTGGCTTGCGGTTGGAATAGCCGATATGGGCGTGTCATTACTCGTTTTAATCAATGGAATGACCATTTTCAGGTATAAAATAAAGTTTAAAGAACTCTCTTTAGAGAACTTAGAAAGCAATGCAAAATTAATTCTTTGTCAAAGTTGCGAAACTAAAAAAATTATACCTCAACACCATGGTCGAGATATGATCGAAAAAGATGGAAAACTAATTTGTTGGAGAAAATTACTAAGTAGCGAAGATTTAGAACCATGTCAAGAGGAATTACCTTTATTTTGCCCTAAATGTAATAATGAGTTACATGTAATTTAAATCTGCGATTTTTTAAAAAATCTTCTTTCTTTCTCATTTAAAAGAATAAAAATAACTCTTTTTCAAACCCAAGTAATAATCTGATATACAATGTAAAAAAGAAACCTAATGATATCTTTTATTGTCTAAACATAAAGATTCTTTCCCAATTATTTTAAAAGTAAGAATGTTTAAATGCGGGAAGGGAGATTCGAACTCCCGAACCCCTACGGGACTGGATTCTGAGTCCAGCGCCTTTGACCAAGCTTGGCAATTCCCGCATTGAATTAATTTTCGAAAGTTTCCTTTGCCAATAATATTAGAGACTGAGGAATATAATTACACGAAATTTTTATATCTTGTGAACTTTGCAGTTGTTAAAGTCCAGTTTTTAAAATACTAAAATTAAGAAAAACCTAATATTAAAATAAATTAAAATCTTATACATCGATAACTAATCGAAAGGGGAATTTAAATAATGCCTAAGGTTAAAATTAATAATTTTAATTTATACTACGAAGTTTACGGCGAAGGCCATCCTCTATTAATGATCTTAGGTTTGGGGGCAAATACTAGCTGGTGGGGGAGATATTTTCTTAAAGAGTTAGCAAAACATTTTAAAGTTATTGTGTTCGATAATAGAGGAACAGGACAATCTGACGATCCCAAACTGGATTACAAAATAAAATCATTAGCAGATGACACAATTGGTTTAATGGATGCCTTAAACATTGATTATGCTCATCTTTTCGGGCACTCAATGGGAGGTGGTATTGCCCAAGAGTTGGTTCTAAACTATGATAGGGTAAATAAGTTAATTTTATGTTCCACAAGTTGTGGCGGCCCTAAATCTATTTTAGCATCTCCAGAAGTATTACAAATTGTAGGGAAGCCAAGAGAGGGCCGAACTATAGAAGAAATAGCAAAAGAAACTTTGACTATATTCTATTCAAACGAATTCATAAAAAACAACCCTATGCTTATTGGATATGCGATTCAAAACATGGGAAAAACGCCAATGTCGCCCGAAAATTACGAACGTCAAACAAAGGCAATTGAATCGTTCAACACATGCGATAAATTAAAAGAATTAAAGAAATCTACCTTAATCATGCATGGAAAGAAGGACATTTTAGTTCCACCTCAAAACGCCAAAATCCTCGCTGAATTAATAGTAAATTCCCAAATCACTTGGTTTAATAAAAGCGCACATGCTCCTTTTGTCGAAGAACCATATTTGGTCTTAAATGCTATAATTGAATTTCTGAAATAAATTCTACATCTATTTTTAAAGCAAAAATAATAATATATTATTAATCCTAACTAGAGTTATTAAGTAAAGAAAGCAATTTAAATTAAATAAAATGCCAGACGAGCAACCCCCAGCTAAAAATAACACGAAAGAAGAAGAAAATATTCCTGAAAGACAAGTTCAAGAGATTATCGTTTATCAATTCAATGACGAAATCGGTGAATTCCAGGAATTGATTATTGATCCTGACCTACGATTATCAGAGTTGTTAGATGATGATTTTGTTCTTCTTTTTGTAGATCCGCAGCATTATAGAGTCTGGCTGTGGTACGGCTATAATTGTACTACAAGAATGAAATTCATCGCTGCAAAGATTTCTCCAGCTATAAGAGACAAACACGGAGTTGCCTTTAAAATTACTGCTGTTGACCAAGATGACGAAACACATGGTTTTAAAGAAATGATGGGGTTAGAGAAAGCGATCGATTATGAACTTACTCAAACTGGACCTGCTTATGAAGGTACAGCTGAAGATCTTGAGCTTCTTGAGTCTTTATCGAGGGAAAAAATAATCCTAATACTTGAAAAAGCGGGAATTCCTGAAGGATTTGAACGAAAAATTGTTATTGTAAAAAATGATATCTTTGGGTATCGCGAATATGAACGAAATTATCTAGGTTCTGTAATTAAAGAAAAGCAGTTATTCCCTTTAAAAGAAGAAATCGAAGATGGAACCTATTTAGCTGATAAATATATCCCCAGAATGCTTTTTTCGTATAATAAGGTTGTGCTAACCGAGCTGTTGCAGAGGGTAGAAGTGGAAGAAGGAGGAGAAGGCGATGATATCATAAAAAAAAAGCCACTTAAAGTAAAATAATGAATAAAATGAGTTCATTAAAATCAAAACGGTACCAAAAAAGAAAGAAGTATATACGAAAAAAGCAGAATAAAAAGGCATGGATAACATTAGCGCTAATATCGATATTTCTAGTTAGTATTTTAGTAAGTGTTATTATTGCGATAGTTTAAATCCCTTAATGTTTCTAAACGATCAACTATTTAATGAACTTCTTTTTATTTTACATAATAACATCATGAAGTATTAATTAAATGAAGTTAAAACGAATAGATTACGTCTTTATAATTCTGTTAATCGTGCTTACGATTATTTCAATTGATTTCCTATTAAATGAAGCTCATAGAGAAGCTATAGAAAACCTTTCCAAATATCCCCCCTTTCAAAATTTAGCATCTGGGCTTCTAATAACCTTTCTTGTTTGTTTAATAGGAAACCTATTACCTATTCCTACACCATATACATTTGTAGTTTGCTTTAGTTCGCTTCCATTTTTACAATTAAATTTGATCATCCCTTTAATTGTCGCTTTAAAGCAAGTTTAGGTTGTTTATTTGGCGAATTGGGGGGTTATTTTGTTGGTAGAGGCGTTTCAGAGTTCATTTCTGAAGAACAGAGAAAAAAATTAAAGAATTATCAACAGTTCTTAGTAGAACATCCAAAAATTGCTCCTTTTGCTATATTTTTTGCCGCTTTAACTCCCATATCTGACGATCTTATCACAATTCCCCTTGGATTAATAAAATATTCTTTGAAAAAGACAATATTTTGGTGTTGGCTTGGGAAATTAGGTTTGATGTTAATTTTCTCTTATAACTTCTTAAATATTTGCAGTTTATTGGGAGGAGAAAGTTGGATTCTAAGCGTAGTTTCATTATATGTTATGGTAATCTTCTTATATGCTATGTTGAAAATAAATTTTCTAGACTTAGTAAAAAAATATGTAAAAAGAAAATCAAATAAATAAAAAGTTATGGATTTTTAATTTACTTTTCCTTAATTGAGATTTCCGTACCTGGTAAAGAAACGCTCCCCGATGTCATCCCTTCGGCTTTCATATAATCGTCGATCGTTCTTTCTTCTACTTCTTTAATATATTCTTGTAGTTCAGAATGGATATCTTGAGAAAGTTCAGGAGGGTTATAATCCCGCAATATTTCCTCGACTTTTTCGCGAGCTGACTCCATAATATCTTTTGAACCCTTCTTTCGCCAAGTACTTCTTCTATTCCTATTAATAAGTTTATGAATTGGCATATATAATTCTTGCTTCATATGTTTACGCGTGTGTTTTTCAGCCAAGAAAGTAGCACCAGGCTTTTCATTCAATGCTATTTTTTTAATAGTTTCTAACCCTATTGTATCATCATTTACAATAATACCCTCAGTTGCTCTTTTTACCATGCCAGCTAACTCGTCATCAATTACAAGAAGCTCCAAAGCTTCGACTAAAGTAGCTTCGTAAGTCCCAGCGCACGTAATGTAATTTATTCCAGCCTGTGCTGCAAGTAAAAGCGTCTGAAATCGTTCAAAACCATTTTGTAGGTCGAAACATTTAGAATCGGTTACCAAACCAGGACCTCTTGAAGGAATATTGTAAAATCGCGCAAGTTGTGCAATACCCACAGTGATAAGTCCAGTTTCAATACTCCCAATAGCTGAGTTCCCAGATCGCATGTCAGTTATGTGAGATACGGTTCCATAAAAAATTGGAGCTCCCGGGTTAAAGATTTGAGCAAGAATAGCACCACCAAGAATTTCAGCGTTGGTTTGGGCTAATAATCCCGCTAAGGTAACTGGTGCTGAGGATCCAGCAAGAGCTTCAGGAGCAACTATTGTTGGCTGCTTGTATTTCGCAAAGATTTGTAATCCATTTGTCATGATTTGGGGGAAATGAAGCGGGCTAGTAGGGCTAAAAAACCCAACAAGGCGAGGTCTGTTAATTAATTCATCATTTCCTCCTACAACTATAGAGACCATGTTCATCATATCTGTACTTGCAAGCTTCCCGTAAACGCCTAGGCCGTAAGGTTTTCTGGTATTTTTAGCCCATTCATAGATACAACGTACGTGGATTGTTGTGTATTGTATATCTCCCGGCCACACATCTACATGTGAACATACGATGTTTTCCAGACTATCTACGACTCGTATCTGTTTAATCGTATCATCTAATAAAGATTTTCGTATGCCACTCTTATTCTCGGGATCGTATATTTTAACTGGAGTTCCTATAGTTGCAAAAATGGTATCGTGCGTATTTACTTTAAAATTAAAAGAGCCATCAGGTCCGTGTAATTTAAAAGAACTAGGGACTTTTTTTATCTGCTCTTCAATAAAATTTTCAGGGAATTTTACAAATTTGGTATTATCATTAATAATAGCGCCTTTTTCCTGAAGTAACTCCCTAACATCTTGAGTATCAATTTTAATACCGACTGTTGATAGTAATTCCATAGATGCGGAATGAATTAATTCAATTTCATCCTTCGTTAAAACCTCAATTTGATTCATTTTCATAGTTAATCAGACTTACACTCTTATTTTTATCTATTCAATTAATTTCTTTACTAAGTTTACCGTTTCAATAGCATCGTCTGCCCAACCATCGGCTCCAATTTGCTCAGACCATTCATCTGTTGTAGGAGCACCGCCAACGATAACCTTATATTTCTCCCTCAATCCCCTCTTTTTCAATTCTTCTATAACTTGTCGTTGAAAATCCATAGACATCGTTAATAACGAAGACATTCCTATAATTTTGGCGCCAATTTCTTCTGCTTTATTAATAAACTCGTCAGCAGTAACCTCTACTCCTAAATTATAGACATCAAACCCATTAGAAAAAAGAAAAGACGCTACTAAATCCTTCCCAATACTATGTACATCGCTTTCAACGGTTCCAATAACGATTTTTCCGAGCGTTTTCTTTTCACTACCAGAAGCTCTAATTGCCGGGTCTAATACATCGTCGATTACGGTTTTAACGACTCCCGCAGCACCAATTAAGTCAGGTAGAAAAATTTCTTCATTTTCAAATTGAGAACCTATAAATTTCATAAGATTACCAATAATTTCCAAGAGTTCTTCCGCAGACGCTTCTTGGTTATCTAACACGGAATTACATAGATTTTTCAAACCATCCTCATCCCATTCTTCAACAAGTTCTTTCACTTGTTCTTCTAATGACATTTTGATTCCTCTGAATAATAGAATTTAATATATAGTTTTTATTTATTACTAACCTTTATGAAAGAAAAAGTTTTTCAAAAAGTAGATAAATTAATGCTTTCTAGAACTAAAATATTGAAATAATATCTTGTTAAGAGAATTTAAATATCTTATCTGGTTTGAAATAACAATGAGAATGAATCAAATTGAAGTTTTAACGAAGGATGAAATTGAACAAGTAATTACTGGTTTAGAGGGATAAAAATGGCAGAAAAAAAACCACAGGATCAAATCAATAAAGAATTAAGAGAAAAGTGGGATGAGCTAGAATTCGATTCACAACTAATTAGAGCTGGAGAAGACCCATACCCTAGCACTACTCATAGTTTACGCGTACCCTTATATGCTACTAAATCATACGTATACTCCTCCTTAACAGAACTTTTAAAGCACCATTACTTTTATTCAAGAACAGAAAACCCTACATTGTTTGCTTTGGATAAGAAGCTCGCAACATTGCATGGGGGAGACGATGCTATATCCGTTGCTTCTGGGATGGCAGCAGTTCATCTTGCTTGTTCGAGCGTCCTCCAAAAACGGATTAAGAGAGTCAAACCGAAAAATTTATCCAAGTATTACCCTCAAAGTAAACCAGATCATATTCCAAACTTTATTATGCATAAAAACCAATACACTGGAACATATCGCCTTTTTACAAATTTATATCCACAAATTGGATACAAACCGAAAATAATTGATATGCGGGATTTAAACGCTGTCAAAAAGGCTATTGACGAACAGACTAAGTTTGTATTTGTTGAGACACCTGCAAACCCCACAATTGACGTAATAAACATTCAGAAATGCGCTGAACTTATTCACGAAATAGGAGGAAAATGTATTGTGGATAACACATTCGCAAGTCCAGCTTTACAAAAACCAATAAAATTAGGCGCTGATTTAGTGATTGAGAGTTTAACTAAATATATTAATGGACACGGTGATTGCCTTGGTGGGGCAATAATTGGTCCCAAAAACGAGTTACAAAATATTCGGTATTTCTAGTTAGAGACTCAAGGAGCCGTTTTAAGTCCGTTTAGCGCATGGCTCATTTTGCGCGGATGTAGAACTCTTAGCTTGCGAATGAAAAGACATAGTTCAAGTGCAATGAAAATAGCAGAATTCTTGAGTAAACATCCAAAAGTGACAAATGTTGTTTACCCGGGATTAGAATCAGATTTGGGACACGAAATCGCTAAAATGCAAATGACGGATTTTGGTGGCATGATTGGTTTCGAATTAGAGTCGATGGATGCTAGTTACAGGTTTATCGATTTATTAAAACTAATCAAAGTCGGAGTATCGTTAGGAGACACGACTTCTTTAATCGAATATACTGCTGTTATGACGGGAATTGATCTAGCTTCGTGGGAAAAGCGAACTATGGGAATGTCTGATACTCACTTTAGATTTTCGGTTGGTTTAGAAGATCCTAAGGATTTAATTACGGATTTAGATCAGGCATTAAAAAATTCATAAGTGAATTAAGATTAGAATTTGAACCTAAAATAAAAAAAAGAGTGTTAAAAAATTTTATATAGTTAATACATTTAAGTAACTTTTTCTTTCTTCTGGTTATGAAGCTCCGTTATTTGTTGCTTAATCTCTTCAACTCTAGATTTTGAGAAGGGATAAAATTTTAAACAAATCAGGTTTAGACCTAGTGCAATGGCGGGGAACAAAAATACTAATAATCTGAGCCCAAGAATTATATCTACATCAGGTGAAGGTTGGTAATCTCCCCAACCCGTCGCTGTGAATATGAACCCCACAGTTACAATAGAAAGAACCATTGAAAGCCGCATGAAGAAATTTGTAATTCCAAAGAAGATTCCCTCGTGTCGTACACCGGTTTTTAATTCATCCTCGTCAATAACATCTGCAATAATCAGGTAAATGAAATACAGCATGCCTCCAAATCCAAAACCCATTAAGGATACTACAATTAATGCTAGTTCATATGTCTCTAGAAATAACAATGGGATTGAAGCAACAAAATAAGCGACAATTGAGATAAAATATCCTTTTTTGCTTCCAAGTTTAACATCTAACTTCTTCCAAATTAATACCGTGGCAATTCCTACGATAAACAACAACCCTAACATTATCGATGTGAGAAATGTACTTTCTTGATTTAGAACATGCAAACTATACAACGGTACGGTTGTTGCGAGCACAAGTAGGACATACTCATATAAGAAAAACATAAGTGTATAGAGTACAAAACCTTTGTTCTTTAAAGTATATTTTAATCCTCCAAAAAAGGAAAAGGCCTGCTTATAATCTTCTTTAAATTCTACACGTTCAACAGCACCCCATTTTAGAAAAATAAGCATTGTTATTCCTACGATTATTGATGTAACAATACCATTTGTTAAGTAACCAGACATCTTTGTCAAGTCTATAATTAAGAACCCTGGAACTAAGAAAGCTAATATCAACCCCACTGTAGATAAAATTTGTCTAATAGTATTTACTTGGGCTCGGTCTTCTACAGACGTATACAATTCAGGAAATAATGAATCTGAAGGTAAGGCTAACATGGTATAGAAGGTATCATAACATATAAGCATGATAAGAAGATAGAAAAATCCTAATATTTGATTACCAACAGGGGGCAACCATAAGATTATCTCAATTATGAGAACAGGTATTAATCCAATCATTATATATGGTTTTCGTCGACCCCAGCGAGTATGTGTACGATCTGAAAGGTAACCAATTAGGGGGTCATTTACTGCGTTCCAAATTGTCCATAAAACATATGCTAACATTATATACGGTATTTCCAAGCCAACAGCGACATAGTAAAAAGAAAAAACCCATGTATTAAATGCACTATTAATAAAAAATAGTCCAAACGAAATTGTCCCGAAACTCCACTTTTGTAGCGCCCCAAATTCTTGAGTACTTCTATTTTTATTTTGATTCATCTTTTTAATCCAAAAATTTAATTATTTAATTGTTTATTTTTGAAATTTATATAAGGTATTAGATTTTTTCACATATAAAAATAAGCAATTTTAGACTATTTCTAATTCAGATTATAAATATAAAGAAGTAGATTATGGTAAATTTAAAATTTATTATTATAATTATATGTTTAATATTGCTGTATATCTCTACAAACTAAGAAAAGTCAAGTAGAAAAGGGTTATCGTGCTTTACTCTCTAGAATATTTCTCTATAATATAATTTTGCAAAGACCAAGCATACTTTTCGAGATTTAGAATTAAAACTTTTTGTTGTATTTCTCTTAAGTACGATACATCAAAACTTTCAAATAATCCTTTAAGGTGATCTATTGCGTTAAAAACTTCTACGATAACCTTCCAATCGCTCGCCCATTCCTTATCTTGAATTTCTAATTGATTCATTTTATGAAATTGTAAATTTTAATGTTTTTTAATTGAATTATAACTTCTTTATGAATCCTATAGTTACACCCATTAAAAAATGTTTAGATATCTATGATTTAGTAATTTCAATATATCGCGAAATTTGAATACGATTTATCAATTTTAGAGAAGATTAATTTTGTAATTTTATTCTGGATTATAAATACAATTGAAAGTTTTTTTCCACGATTTCTTTTACGCCGCTGAATTCTGAAACGTTAATTAACCGATTTATATCTTGAAGATCGGTTAGCTCATCCTCATATTTTCTTTTAAATTCAATCGAAAAGTTTTGCATAAGGTCTTCTATTATACTATTTTTTTTATTAGTGATAACTACTAAAGCAAAACCATAGTCAATTTCATACCTAACCACAATATCAGAGTTTTTTGTTTGGATAACATCAATTTTATTTTTTTTGCCAACAAACTCGCTTAGAATATGATTTAGACCTATAAGGATATTCCCCCAGATGGGTGATTCATCTTTACTATCTAATTTTTTATCGAAATTAAAAGAATATAATAAGATACCTGATTTGTGATAAATGTTAATTGAGTAAATTCTATTTGGTAAAACGAAAAACATCTCTGGTTTTTTAATTAACATGATATTGACGGCAAAGTTTGTTATCCAAATAAGAGTTATGTATAACTCTCTATAGACGGTCTGTTGTAATATTACGTAATAAATATTCATTAATATAGGAATCGTAAAAACAATGGTATTTAATATTAAAGGCAAACTTTCTTCCTTTTTTTTTGATCTGATATTAATTATTGAAGCAATATAAAGATAATAACTCGTAATTAAACTTTGAAATAATATAATTATTGCTCCAGTTATAAAGTTAAAGCGAAAATTAATTATAGCAGGATCTATAACTGAAAACGACGAAGGAGGGGGGATACTAAGAGTTAATTCGATTGAATCAGGAGCTATTAAAGCCCCAATCAACATGCCAATAAGGAGCGTGTAGTATAAAAATGGAAAGGGTTTTATTTTTTTATATTCATTAAAAAATGAATATATGAATGAAGCTATCATTAATGAAATAACCCCGGCAATAATTGATAGTTTCCAAAATAAAATGTTGATTTCATAACTAATGAAAAAAGTAACTGAAAAGACGAATAATGTTGAATAAATAACACCCGCGGTAAGAACTGTTGCCGCAAGCAAAAATGCTATTAATTCCGTTCCATATTTCTTTCGATATCGGATGATGTGAATTATTGTTATAATACTTAAACATAATATAATAATATAGCCAATGATGAGCGATATGGAAGTAGTATAATTCATAATTTATAATGGTTTAAAATTCAAACGAGAAAAACTATGAGATTTCTTGGAAATATCAAAAAATATTCTTATAAATAGAGAAGAATTATTGATTTTTAAGAATTACTGAAGGTTTTTCTAAAAAAATGTGAGAAAATCTTTTAAAAATGTAAATTACGATACAATTCTACGTAGAAATGTAGGTGCTTTACTTATTTTCCAGTTAAATAATGGCTAAAATATTCTTCGATTAAATCGTTAGCATTTTTAAAAGTTGATACATCAATTAAGCCACCTAGCTTTTTTAAGTTATCTTTATTGATTTCGGCAAATTTCTTCGTAAAATTATCTACTGCGTTTTCGAGAATTTTATTTTTGTGTTTTGCGATTAGTAAAACTGCGTAACCTAATTGGTTGTTATAGTTAAAAACAATTGCTCGATCGCTCATCTTAATAAGGGTTATCTGATCTTCTACATTTGACAAATTAGCTAAAATGTGATTAATTCCAATTAGTATGCTCCCTTTTAGAAGCGTTTCATCAATTTCTGATTGTTTTTCGAAATTAAAAGAATATAGTAAGATGCCAGACTTATGGAAAATAATAAAATCGTATATTTTATTAGTGAAAACTACAAATAAATCTGGTCTCTTAACTGCAAGAAAGATTACAAATCCCATAAAAATAATGTAAAACATTTGATGTAGAATTTTAAAAAATGAATTTAAAGTTAATATATAGAGTGTATACCATAAAATTTTTAAGCTTAAGAGAAATACAAAAAAGAAATAGAAATTACCTAACTTTCTGTCGTTAAAATCCTTGTATCCTTTTATTTGTGTAATCCAGGAAATAACTACAATAAAAACATTGAATGTAACAATCGAAATTAATAAGGGAAGGTTACTGAAAAAGTAGGAGAACTCAAATCCAGTCTGGGTAACTAAAAACGAAACGGGATTGAACAATAAGCTAAGGATAATCCCTCCTATTAAGATGGATATCATAACAGGTAAAAATCTAACTCGGCTAGATTTGTTTAATTCCGTACTATGAACAGCAGACCATATCCCATTTGATATTATTCTAGCAAAAATTGATATATTCCATAATATCAAGGCTGAATTTATATCAAAAAAGGTTTCGACTGATAGATTAAATAAAATGAAGTAAATACTTTCACTGACGAAATATAACATAATTACAATAAAAAAATCTACTTCAGGCTTGTAATCTTCTCTGTGAAATAATATGTAAATTATACCAATAGAAAATATCGTAAAGTAAACAGTAATAAATATACTTGCAATCATTAATTTTAACGGATTTCTTTATTATTTTTAATTTCTTCCTTTTTGTATCAAAGAAGATATTGAATAATTTTATATAAATATTGGTTCAACAACCTATAAGAAGTTTTATGTGAATAGTGATCTCCATAATTTTAAAGAACTCTAATTAAATATAAAACTTTATTCTGGTTAAATAGAAATTTAATTTGATAAAACATAATTTGATTTATAATACCTAAAACCGAACTTTATGAGCGATTTTCAAAAATTCCTAATAGATAAGGGAATAATTTCAGACTTAATAACACGATATGGAATCGATTTAATAGATAAAGAAATAAACGATTTCATCAATAAAATGGTCGAAGATTTAACTAAGATTGAATCGAAAGAAATTCATGATAATAAACAAGGGGATGATCACAGTTTTGATTTGGATATCCTAGCTAAATCTTACGAAAAGATTATTCCCCATTCCCAAAGAAAAACAATGGGTGAGTTTTTTACCCCCATTCAAATAGTTAATTACATACTAAAGAGAGTGGGGTATATAGAACAGCAAGATATTGAAAATAAAAAATTAATAGATTTAAGTTGTGGTTCAGGGAGTTTTTTAATTAAAGCTGTAAAGGTTCTCTTAGAAAAATTAAGAAAGCAAATTAAATCGAAAGAGAACTCAGAGTTAACTCCTAAACAAGCTGAAGAAATTATCAACAAAATTAAAGTAAATATCTCTGGCATTGATATAAATCCAATGGCTTGTATATTATGCCAAATCAACTTTTATTATACACTTTTCGAACTCATAAAAATTATTTTAGAAACAAATAAAGATTACCAAATACCCGTATTTAATATTTTCAATAAAGATACTCTTCAATTTAATTTTAATAATAAATACGACTATGTAGTTGGAAATCCCCCATATTTATTTATTCGAGCGATTCCACATGATTATAGAAAATTAATTGAAAAACTCCCATTGGAAACAAATAAGGGTCAATATGACTACTATCAACTGTTTATCGAAATAGGAATTCAAATATTAAAGCAAAATGGTTTACTTGGTTATATAATCCCTGATTCTTTGCTCGTGTTATCAAATCGTAAAATACTTAGAAAATATATATACAACTCAACTAAGATAAAGGAGATTTATTATAGCGGCCCGCAATTCGATGAACCAGTCGTTTCAAATATTATTCTTGTTTTAGAAAAAGAATCAGATGAAATAAAGAGGAAAAATAATCAAATCATATTAAAATTTCCATTAGAGCAATCTCAAGATGATAATACAATTCTTCAAAATGTAATTGAAAAATGGAATTATCGATTTCTAATTAATTTAAATGACCAGGATAGAGAAATTATCGAGTTTTTGAACATAAATTTTCCTGAATTAAATGATTTAAGTGTTAATCCAAATTTTAGAATAGATATATGGAGGGGCGTTGAATTAGGCAAAAATGGAAAGGTTATATTCTGTAATATTTGTAATAAATATTTTCCTCTTCCAAAAAATAATTATATATGCAAAGAATGTAAATCAGAATTAAGCAATGATTCTATAGAAAGTATAATAATAAAAAGTATAAAAGGCGATTTAAAAAAAAATTATAAACCATTTCTCTATTCTATTAATCGATATCAAGTAAAGGAATTAAAATATATTAATACAACTAAACAAGGCATTAATTACAAGGAGTTAAATCGCTACGAAAATCGCGTAATAGTAAGACAATTAGCACAAAATAGCTTAATATGTGCTACTTATGATAAGGATTCATTGACTTCGCAATCGCTTTACAATATAAAAATACTTAAATCACCTATTACAGAATTTAATAATTATTACCTTCTAGGGCTTTTAAATTCGCAATTATTAGCGTTTTACTTTATTAAATCATTTGGCTCTTATAAAAAACTATTCCCAAGGATTCTTATAGAGAATTTAAAAAGTATGCCTATAGTAGTTCCTGAAATCGACATTGAAAAGAAATTTTCAAGAGAAATTATAATACTCGTCAAAACCATCTTGAAATTAGATAAATTTGATACAGAACACTATACTAGTTTACAAAATAAAATTAATTCACTTGTTTTTGATCTCTATCGTATAACAAATGAGCAACGCAATTATATATCTGATGTTTTGAAGAATTTATGATCGTTCAAGCTTCTATAAAATTTGATAGATATTTGAAATGAGTAATTAAGAAAATTAATATTAAACTAATTCTCTTTTTGCTACATAATTTTTTAGAATTCTGTCCCATTTTTCGGCTAATTCTGTTAGTCCGGTTTTTTTAAAGAGATCAACAGCTCTAAATAACATTTTTTCAATTTGCTTTTCTTCAATCAAGTCGTTTTTCAAATGTATATTGTCTATCATAAAATATAGAAGAAACATTTCGAATAAAAAGAAGAATAATATTGTGATATAACTATAAAAATATTGTTTTTGGAATAAAACGAGAGAACTTCCTTAAGAATCGACAAAAAGTAATTCTGAACCGTTTAATTATTTTCGTAATGTTTTTGCTTTGTCGTAGTTCTTTAGAACTTGTTCTCCTTTTTTTGCTAGGTTAGTAAGATCTGTTTGTTTGCAGAGGGAAACTATGCGACCTAGAATTTTTGCTATGTTTTCCTCGTGCTTTAAAAAATTTTCTTCCATTCTACAGAAATCAATACAAATTTAGAAATAAATAGGTTTATGTTATGGAGATAATCAGAGTTTAAAAATTACTTGAGTTTTAATTTCAATTGCGGGTAAATATCGTTTTACAATTTTCTAATAGCTATATTTATATCTTTTAAAACTAATATATTTTTAAGAAAACCCAACAAAGTTGAATTCTATGGAAGGTTTGCCCAATATCGATTTAATTCAATCCTTATTAGAAAACTACATGTTCGATGTAGATGGTGCCGCAGCGGTGACAATTTGTGATAGAGACGGTTTTATTATCGCTTCAGAAAGTAAAGAGAAAGGAAGTCACGAATCAACTTTAGTAATTGGAGCAATTTCAGCATTTCTTGATATTTATATTGATAGAATTAAAAGTGAATATAAAACCCAGAGCAATTTTTTTAATATAACCTCAATGCAAGATAAAAAATTTGCTTATTGTTCCATGGGACCACATTGTATATTAACTACGATCGCTGATCCAACTACATCAAATACAGAACTAAGGATTTATTCGGAATATATTGCCAGTAAGGTTGAACTGATTCTTGATGGTTTCGATAATGTGTCTACAGATATACCCGAAATTATCCGCGTTTTATCAAAAAGAAGAGAAGGTAAGCTACCGAAGGGTGAATTTACGGCAAAACTCCTTCTAACTGGCGATTTTAAAGTTGGAAAAACTTCTTTAATTAAGAGATTTGTCGAAAATGTATTCAGTGAAACATATATCTCAACGATTGGCGTTGAGATTTCTAAGAAATCCATTGTAATGGACGAAGATACAAGCATTAACTTCGTCCTCTGGGATATTGGAGGTCAAATAGGCTCAATGACACCTTATAGACGAAGATTTTACGAAGGGGCAAGCGCAGCTTTTATAGTGATTGACAGAACCCGTCCAAATAATTTAGAAAGCGTTAAGAAATGGTATGAGGACATAAAAACTTCTGTATCGAAAAGTATACCCGTTGTGATAGTTGGAAATAAATCGGATTTACTAGAAGAGATAGTAATTAGCGAAGACGAGATAAAGGTTGTTGCTAAACAACTAGGTTTTCACCACATTTTGACTTCTGCTCGAACAGGTGAAAATGTCAACGAGGCTTTCCTTTATATTGCCTACAGAGATATTGAGAAAGCGTAGATTAATCGATAGAAACTTTTTTAATTCTCATATATATTCTTATTATTGTAAGATTAGCATCAAGTTTGTTAAATATTTGTATAGAAATAAATAAAGGAGGTTATAAAAAAATAGTATTAAAGGTTTTATTCAACGACATTTTGGCGACTTGAAATCAATCAGGCTATTTAATGGGATTTTCGATAAAAGAATTGACATATCAGGGAAAATATTTGCTCTTTTTGACAGAACAGCAGTTTGCCGGGCCATGGTTCAGTTTTAAATTGATAGGCAAAAAAGTGGGCACTATTCCTGTTGTGTTGAAAAATATTGAACCAACGCCGATCTATAAAATGGTAAACAGTCGGACGGGAACTGTGATCGACCGTATAACGCTAGATTTTGACATAAAAGAATACTTAAAAAAATTAATAAGAGAAAAGAAAATTCAACCGATTAGATTTAAAAAAGAAAATTCTTCGATTCGGTTATATATTGACGTCTTTAATCGTCCAAAAGTTCCTTATGTCAACACATTTTTCACATTAAAGAATATTTCCGATTTCAGCTTAATTGACTTCTCAATGTACTTTGTGTTTGACTTTGATATCAACGGATTAGAAGGTTTCGATAACGACTTATCTGGTTATGACGAAGAAAACGACATACTTTACCAATACGATCATACAGGTTTATATGGTGGCTTCTCTCCTATATCAAAATCGACGAATTACGAAACTTGTTTAACGAAAGACTTTGAAATTAATAACGAAAGATTGAATCTGTCAAATACTTTATATGGAGAGGCTGGAGAAATCTTATCGGCTTTGCAAATTGAGTTCAAAACTTTAAAGCCAGACCAATCGTTTCAGACTGCTTTAATTATTTCTGGAGCTTTAAGCAAAGAAGAATTAATTGAAAACATTAACGAAGGCAAAACCAATGCGATGAAATTTTTGTCGCAAGTAAACAGATCAGTAAAATCAGAGCAAAGAAACAGACAAGAAGAAGCTTTCATTAAAATCAATCTCCAAAAATCAGTTGATTGTAATGAATAAGTCCTATTTAATGATTCAAATAAAAAAGTCCAATTAGGGAAGTTATTTGATGAATGCTCCGCGAGAGTTGGGATTTACTATAATTAAATTATTGATTATAGAATTTATTTAAGGATAGATATGCGATGTTTGACTATATCAATTATTACTTTGCTCAAACTCAAATTTACTATAATTTACAGTAAATTTTTTACCTTCTTCGCTATAATTTTTTATGGAAAATAATAAAATTTCAATTTCTTGTTTTGTAATAACCGGAAACTTATAATTTTTCGCTTGATATTTAGGTTCCTTTCCTGATTTCTTATATTTTTCTATAAATTCAATATGACTTTTAATTCGGTTATTGTTAATCGATTGAGTAGTATTTTTTAGTTCTTTCAGATTAAGTTTAAAGCCTTCCAAAAATTCAGAATTAATCTCGTACCCTATAGAATTTCTCCTAGAAACCATCGCAGCGAGAGTCGTTGTACCTGTCCCCCAAAAAGGATCTAAAACTATGTCTCCATAAATAGAAAACATATTGATCAATCTATATGGCAATTTTAGGGGAAAAGCTGCTGATCTTTCTCTTATTTTTTTTTTATTTCCATTTTGATTATTCAATTTTTGGGACATCCCTCTAATATCTACCCACAAATCTGAAAACCATTTATTTCTTTCTTCCCAAAAATAAGCACTATTATATCTATGCTCAAACCCAGGAGGTAGCTTCCTTTTTTTATCCCCTTTTCTAAAAATTAATACATACTCGTGTTCAAGGGTTATATATGCATTTGTTGGCAACATACCTGATCCTAAGAATTTATTAGGACTATTTGTTGGTTTTCGCCATAGAATGCATGGTAAAACTATAAATCCATTGTTTTGAAAAAAAGTAGTTATTCTAACATGGTTAGCAAATAGTTGAAAACTTTTATTAATATTTCTTGTAGCATCTCCAACATTAATACATACAATTCCCCCCGGTTTTACCACTCTCACAACTTCATTCCAAATCTTTTCTAATTCTTCATGCATAAGATTAAAAGCGCTATTACCGTCTCCCTTTTGAAGATATTGTTGGATATTTTCGTTTAGCGTTGAAAATAATGCATCCCACATTTCTATCATGGGGTAAGGGGGAGAAGTTATTACCAAATCAACTGTGTCTGATTTTACTTCGCTCATATCAGAAGAATTCTTAAAAAAAAATTTGTGAATAGTTTCCATTATCAAATTATTAGTCTTCAATATGCATTTTGTTGCTTATAATTAGCTCTTCGGACTTATTAAAACTTTTAATTAATGAATATTTGTCATTTTCCTTTTTTTTTTAATTTATATATATAATTATACTACTTATAGTGTAATATATTACTTGCATATAAATAATTGAAATATGTGGTTATGAATAATTCTAAACCAAAAAGAGAAATTACTATACCAGAGGAAATACGTCAAAAATGGCAAGGAATTGTAAATCTTATAGCTAAGATTATTAATGTTCCTGCTGCTTTAATTATGAAAATCGATCCACCTTACATAGAAGTCTTTCGATCCAGCGAATCTGCAAACAATCCTTATAAAGTAAGAGACAGAGAGCATTTAGCTGGTCTTTATTGTGAAACCGTCATAAAAACAAGAGAAAAACTTTTGATTCCCAATGCTTTGAAGGATAAACACTGGAAAAAAAACCCAGACATCAAATTAGGAATGATCTCCTACTTAGGCTTTCCTTTACTTTGGCCTAATGATGAAGTTTTTGGTACAATTTGTGTACTTGATTCAAAAGAAAATAAATACAGCAAAGATTATAAGGATTTGATTTTACTTTTCAAAGAAACTATTGAAGCCCATCTTACTCTTTTATATAAGAATCTCAAACTTGAAAATTTAATCGCAACAGGTAAAGAAATCGATCAGAAATTGAAAGATTCGGAGGAAAAATACAGATTAATCTCTGAAAACGCAAATGATATGATTCACATTTTTAACGAAAAGTTTGAGTTTGAATACATCAATGAACAAGCTTTTATGAAATTTATGGGATATTTAAAGGATGATTTAATTGGTAAATCGGGGTTAGAATTTATTCATCCAGCAGATTTAAAAAGAGCTAGTAAAGAGCTAAGAGGGGGTTTTAAAAGGGGTAAAGGAAGCCTTGAATTGAGATTAAGACATAAAAATGGCACTTATCGTTGGATTGAAGTTAGCGGATCGGTATATATAGATAAAGATGAAAAAAGGAAAGCTCTTTTAATTGGAAGGGATGTAACTAACCGTAAGAAAGTGGAGAAAAAGCTTAAGGAGAGTGAAGCCAGATTCAAGGGGATTTTTGAGTCTAAATTGATTGGTACATTTTTCTGGGATGCAAATGGCGATATTATCGACGCCAATGATGTCTATCTTAAGATGGTAGGATATTCTAAGGACGAAGTTCTTTCTGGAGCTGTACGCTGGAGGGATTTAACACCCTCGGAATATACAGATCTTGATAATAAAGCTTTAGAGGAGATTGCTACTACGGGTGTAATGACCCCCATCGAAAAAGAATACATTCGTAAAGATGGAAGCCGCTTTCCCATTCTTGTGGGTGGATCGGCATTACCTGGTTCTACACATGGCGGTGTGAGTTTTGTTTTGGATATTACTGAGCGAAAATTGTCAGAACAACGCTTAAAAGAATCTGAAGTAAAATATCGTCACTTGTTCGAAACATCTCCATATTTTATAGGTTTGCTGAATACAGAAGGAATTTTAATAGATTGCAATGACGCTATAAAGGATCTTCAATCTATCCATACTATAGAGGATGTAAAAGGTAAAAATTTTATCGAAATTATTTTATTAAATGAGAAAAACAAACATCTTATCCCTATGTTCGAAAAATTTATAAAAAGTGTATTCGAAGGTGCTAATCAAGAAATGTTTGATTTTCGTTTAAGTAGGGCTATTGGAGGCCATTTGTGGCTATATGTTGAAGCTACTTTAATAGAAATCGAAAAGCAAAAATTCGTTCAGTTCATTATGCAAGATATTACCGAGCGTAAGCGTTCAGAACAGTTACTTCAAGAATCTATGAAAGATTTAGCTAGAATTAATACCGAACTCGAGCAATTCACTTATGTCGCATCTCACGATCTAAAAGAACCTCTCCGAATGATTTCAAGTTTTGCTCAGCTTTTAGAAAAACAATATAAAGATAAATTAGATGAAGGTGCTAACGATTTCATTAGGTTTATTATTGAAGGAGTCGTAAGAATGCAAGATTTAATAAATAATTTATTGAAGTATTCAAAAATTGGAAAGTCAAGTAGGGAATTTGAAAAGGTTGACTTAAATAATGTTTTAAAGGATGCTATTGATAATCTAAAAAAAATAATTAATGAAACTAATGCTGAAGTTATTTACGATTCTTTACCTAGTTTATTTGTTGATAAATATCAATTACTCCAAGTATTTCAAAATTTAATTTCTAACGCTATAAAATTCCACGGAGAAAGTCCTCCTCTTATTCATGTTTCAGCAAGACCTGATAATAAACATTGGGTTTTTTCTGTTCGCGATAATGGGATAGGGATTGATTCAAAAGACTATGAGCGAATTTTCATAATTTTTAAGCGTTTACATACGAAAGATGAGTATGGTGGAACTGGAATAGGATTAGCTATATGTAAGAAAATTGTTGAACAATACGGGGGTAAAATATGGGTGGAATCTGAAGTTGGGAATGGTTCAACTTTTTACTTCTCAATCCCAAAAGAGATTGATATAAAAAGCTAATGATGCCCCTAATTTAAATCTTAAATCACTAGTAGTCGCTACAGAAACGTTCGAAGAAGGAGTATTGTATAAACTCATGAAAAAAATTTTAGAAAATTTAAAAATTAATTAATATAGGACTTACTTATATTCTGAGTCTGATGGAATGTTTACTTCTTCTTTTGGAAGTTTAACCTTTTGATATTTAGTCATTTAAAATAGTATTTTTTTTCTCCATTTCTTACTTAATCAATAAATATTTTAATAGATGATTATTTTTCAGAGTTAGTAGGATTTAATCCATTATAGTTATAATTATTGATTCCTAATATTATGCCAAAGAAGCCAACGCCAAATAATAAATAAAAGAATGGTCCACCAGTTTCCACATCGAGATAAGTTATATTTCCTGTTTGATTAATAATTTGATGGAATCTTTCAATTAATGTTTGTGTTATTGGATAAAAAATACTTCCCAAAAAGCCAGTTGCTATTATTATAATTCCAGACAGAATAACTATTATATCCGTGCTCAAATTTATGTGCTTTTGAATTTGAGATCGGAAAATAACTAAGATTCCTATTATAAATATAAGATATGTTGATGCATTGAGGAATCCCCAAAAAGTGCCCACATGACCAGATGGTGGTTCAATCTTATAATATCCTAAGGGAAGTAGTAGCGTAAGACAGAAATATACACCAATTAGAGTTAATATTCTTTCTTTTGTTTTTTGAGATTTTATTATTTTTCCTAACAACTCTATAATTTTGTTGCTTATAATTAGCTCTTCAGACTTATTAAAACTTAGTCCTCGGTCTGCAAAAAATATCCTAAAATACGCAGCTTATTATTGAAGCGATTTAATTCTGTAATAATTCCTTTAAGTCCCTCGTCGTCGTGAACTACTGTTTTATCAAAAAGAATTTTAACGATTCCACTCTTACCGGGAGTTAATTCTTGACCTTCAATAAATTTGAGAGGAGATAATTTTAAGCCTACTAAACCATAATACTGAACTCCGTCGCCGGGTTTTATTATTCCCCCTTTGGGCGCATAGTATTGATTAATAAAAACCTTAGCTTTTATTTCAAGTTCTTGTTTAAAAACTCCAGGACTCACTAAAAGGTTATCTCGACTAACATCATGAGGTGAAATATTCCCTTTTAAAGCAAGACCGACTCTATCGCCCTCATAGGCAACCTTAAAGGTTCTATCGTGTTTTTGTATGCTTCGAATTATTACTTTTTTTACTGCTGCTTCATAACCTACTATTTCGAGCATTTGACCGCTTTGAACCTTTCCTTGCTTTACAATTCCAAGTATCACAGTTCCAATTCCCTTGACTGGAAATACATGATCAATTAGTATCTTAGTATTTTCTTCGGAATTTGGCTCTTTTTCCAGAAGTTCAATGCCTAGATCTATAATTTTCTTCTTTAACTTTTCGTAATCCTCTTTGATTTTTAACTCGAATATTTCTGTATTGTTCAAACTGGTGCTCTTTAAAATTGTTTCGAGCTTCTTTCTTATCTCAGGCAGTTTCCACTCCGTTTTCGAATTTATCCCAGCTATCACTATTAAAGCTTTAGTTTTAAAGAGTTGGTAAAATAAATCCATCCCAACTAATATTTCTCCAATAGAGGCATTTAACCCCGCATTTAAGTCTATAACAAGAATATGAATATTAGATATAGTTAGAGTTTGTAAAAGCGGTTTAATTTTTTCTGGATAGTCGATTGGAGTTAACCCACAAAACACTTGATTTAGGCTTACATCCAAGCGATTGTAAAATAGAATATCTGACTTTGTCCCAGGGGAACCTAACGCTTGTCCTATTAGATTATTAATATCAAAATTATCCCCTAAGATTCCCACAATAAAATTTCTTTCAATTGCTTCACTCATTTGTCTTATTAAATATTTTAGCCATCAAAAACTTTTTGGAATCACGCTTGAATAAAAGTAACAATAATCACATTCCATTAAAAATAATTTATTAATATATTGCACATTTATTCACTAAAATAATATTTTTAAATTTATTATGCCTCGAAATAGTTTAGTTAATCAAGTTATTTTAATTATTATCGATGATGTTCGAGCATCCCATCTTTTTGATTTAATTAAGCAAAAAAAGCTACCTAATATAGCTCAGCTTGCTGAGAGTGGAATCTCGTGCCAAAATTGTATTACTTCTTTTCCGAGTATTACATTTCCTTGTTATAGTAATATAGTTATTGGATCATATTCAGGATACTTCTCTATAGAAGGAAGTGGTATTCCGATGTATCATTGGGTTGGAAGAACCGACCCACCATCGGAAGGGAAAAGATTTCCTATTATTCGAAATTGTGGGAAGGGAAGTCATATTAGAAAGTTTAATAGTGATTTCGGACCAAATTGTCAAACTATTTTTGAACAGGCAGGAGAAGGAAATTTTTTAAGCTCACTAAATCTTCTTAATCGAGGATCTGTAATGATTCCCCCAATCGAATACACCACTCAATCGATATTAAAGGGAGTTGAAGAAATATATAAAGATCCTAAAAAAATCTTTTCAAACAAAGAAGTGCCAAAAGTAACAGTTGCTTATATACCTAAAACAGACGACCTTATGCATAAAAAAGGGTTCTCTCATCCAAAATACATTAATGAAATTATTAAATGCGATGAATCTATTGGCTTAATAATTAAAATGTTAAAGGAAAAGGGGTATTTTGACTCGACTGCTATTGGAATTATTTCGGATCATGGAAATTATAAAACAGAAAAATTGTATGACATTGAACCTTATTTTAAAGAAAAAGGTCTAATGCAGTACTTACCTAGAAAAGGAATTGGTGATTTCGATGCTAGTTTTGGTTCAGTTGGATTTTTTAACTTTCCAGGGAAAGATTGGCATCATCATCCAACTACTAAACAATTAAAAGAATTTATTCCAAGCGGTTCAGGAAAGTCGAAATTGAATTTATTTGAGACTTTATGGAAGATTCCAGGCGTGAAATTGATGTACTACCGGGACGACAATAACACGCCTGACAAAGGGATAATATATCTGGAACAGCGGAACGAGAAATCAGGAAAAATTTCAAAAAACATTATTGAATATGAGGGTCATGGAAAAAATCAACGAACGAAATATATCATTGATGAAAAAGATTTATACAAATACGAAGACTACGAAGAATCCGCTGTGCTTTTAGATAATAAGGCTCATAATATTGATGAGTGGTTAGAAGGAACGAATAAAATAGATTTTCCAATGATAGTAGACCAAATTCCTCGATATTTTAAAAATCCCCGTTCTTGCGATATTATGATATCCACGATTGGCGAATATGGATTTGGTTATGAACATGGGATGTCAATGCCTCATTCTCCATACTCTCACGATATAGGACTTAAAAAGTCGATGACTGTGCCATTCATCATTGGAGGGTCTCTAAACATTCCTTCTACGGAGCTATCGTATTGTAAAACGACGGATATGGTTCCAACGCTCTTAGATTTATTAGGAGAAAAACCACATTTCAGCGTTGTTGGAAAATCTGTATTTAAGTATTAACCTTATTAATATTTAATTCCATGAAGACCTGAGCCATTTAAACTAAAGAAATTTACCAAATATATTTTGAAATATAATTTCAAAAAGAAATTAAATATTAAGTAAAAATTATTTCAATTAATATTAAATTATAAAACCAAGTAATTAAAGTGAAAGCTAATAACATAATTATAGTCCCTGAAACTCATTGGGATCGCGAATAGAACTATTTTTGTTGAGATCGAGAGGTTTTTATATCCCATTCCTCACAGAGTTTATAAAAGGAACCAATGGATACTTTAAATTTTTTAATTAAATGGGAAATTGGATACTTATCAATTAAACATTGTAGATTCTCCTTATTTACTACTGCTTCTTTTAGGCATGGAATCACATTCATATCTCTCTCATTAAATGTTCTCCTCTTTCTGGGCATACTGTTTTTATAGTTCCTCATCATTTCATTAAATAATAATGCCCCTAATGATAATCTCCAATGTGATTTAGTGGCAATAATATTATCAAAATTACTTATTTTACCTTTCTCATATTGAATTTTAACTTCATATTGAATATTTAATTTCAACCTTATTTGTTCGAGAAATTCTTTAGAGCCACTTGTTATTCTAGTACTGTTAGCATTGCCATCCCCATCATAATAACCAAGAACCCAGGCCAAAAATAACTTATGATTAATAGGAGTTTTTTTATTAAAAATTATAGGAATCGATTTTCTTAAAGACTTTGAACTTGAGAACCCAATATTCATTAAATCTTCAACCATTGGTTTACATCTAAAACGCAAATAAGCCAATTGATATGTTCTCCATTCTTCTTTATTTTTCTTTGTTCTATCTCGTTCTTTAATAAGTATAGGATCAAGATTTAGGGCTTTACAAAATCTTATTATTTGATCTTTATCCTTAATTGAAAGCTCCATAGATATCAAATACCAAGGTTTTCCCCGATAATCCATTACTACAGAACCGTCTGCGTATAAAAAACCTAACCAATAAGCTTTTTCAAGTGTATCTACTTTCCTAAAAAAATCAGCTCTAAGATCATCGCTATATTGCTGATTTGAGTATTCTTTCAAGTTTTTATTTAACTCTTGATATCTTTTAATAAATAATAAACAATTAATTACTTTATTTCCTAAGCTTTTCTTTAGGTTATTTTGGAATTTTTCTAAATTTTGCTCTGAAAATTTGTAATTTGGATTATATCCACGAACTTTCGAGTTGGTGATTCTTTGTTTTAGATCTGATAAATAAGTCGATCCATGTCCTAAAAGTATACTAGCTTTGGGTAAAGGTCCTAACTCATTTACCAAATCGTCTATTAAATTCAAAGTGCTATAAACACTTTCTTTTTTAACAGTCATAATTTGAATATGGAATTGATCTTTATAAACTGAATAACATCCATAATTTTTTCTAATATCGTTTCTAATATTCATTCCAATAAGAATTAGGGCTCCAATCACGCATTCAAGGTCTTTTATACATAGAAATTAGAAAACTTATTTAGTTGATATTCACCCTCTTGGGCAGCTTAAATATTGTATTATTCCTCTCTTTTCAGCAAGTAAGCAATATAAAACATCAAAAATTATGAGTATTAAACTATGAAAAAGAAAAAAAGATGATAAAAGACTATGGTGAGAGCAAATCATATAATAATTGTTCCTGAGACCCACTGGGACCGTGAAACTTTGTATAATTAATATACAAAGCACGATTGGTATCTCCCGTTTCAAGAGTATAGAGCAAAACTAGTTCTCATGATGGATAAGCTCTTGGATATCCTAAGAAGCGATCCAGATTATAAAAATTTCACTCTTGATGGACAAACTATTCCGATAGAGGACTATCTTGAAGTCCGACCTGAATTTGAAGATGAGATTAAAAAGTATGTAAAAGAAAGGCGGCTTTCGATTGGGCCTATGTATATTTTACCAGATGAATTTTTGGTAAGCGGCGAATCTTTGATTAGGAACTTAATAATTGGACACCAAATTGCTAAGAGATTTGGAAGGGTTATGAAAGCAGGTTACATCCCTGATCCTTTTGGCCACATTGCTCAATTACCTCAAATACTTCAAGGATTTGAAATCCCTTCGATTTTATTCTGGCGAGGGTTTGGTAACGAATTCGTAGAAAATAACCTAAACATTGAATTTATTTGGAATTCCCCCGGAGATTCTAATTCTATTTTGGGAATATTTTTGAAGCAGAGCTACGGTTCGGTTGCTGATCTTAATTTATCAAAAAGAAGCGGAAAATATAAACTGGCGCTTCATAAGATAAAAAGGGTTGTTTCTGAGTTCGAAAAATTCACAGCTACATCCTATGTTCTTTTGAATAGCGGTTCAGATCATCACGAAGCTCGATCGGAGATTCCTGAAATAGTTAGACAATGGAACGAAATGTATCCCGAGAAACTTTTAGAACAAAACGATTTTGAATATTATGTCGATAAAGTATTACATAGTAATCCACAGTTAAAACAGTTTAAAGGCGAATTAAGAGGTGGAAAGTACGCACATCTACTTTCAGGGGTATTTTCAGCTCGTATGTGGATCAAGCAGAGAAACACGGCAATCGAATATCTGTACGAAAAATATACGGAACCCTTATCAACAATTATATGGTCTCTCGATAAATATAAGGAATTTAATTACCCTCAAGCTTATATGCTCACAGGTTTGAAATGGCTTATCAAAAACCACCCTCACGATAGCATATGTGGCTGTTCTATTGATCAGGTTCACAAAGAAATGGAGACTAGGTTTGATTGGGCGGAGCAAATCGGTAATGAAGTGTTTAAAAATTCAATATTGTATCTATACAATCTGATTACAGTTGAGGAAGACGAGAAAAAAATTCCGATCGTAGTATTTAATCCTCTTCCTTGGAAACGTAAAGATATCGCAAATTTCCACATAATATCCAACACTAAAAAAGCTGGTTTTAAAAATCCAGACGCTTTCAAAATTCTCGACTCCGAAGGAAACGAGATCGCATACCAATACGTTCAAATCAGCGAAGAGCCAAGATATAGATTAATTGGATCGGTTAGTTATTATTGCTCGTTTTTAGCCGAGGTTCCTGCTTGTGGATATAAGTGTTATTATATCGTACCAGGAGAAAAACCCGAAGAACCTGTAGTAAAGAGTAAAAAATTGAAGTTAGGTATAAATAGCTTAGAAAATCAGTTCTACAAAATCAACATAAGTTTTAAGGGACAAATCGACGTTTTAGATAAGGAAAGTAAAGTTTTGTACGAAAATATTTGTTATTTTGAGGATATAGGAGATTGGGGGGATGAATATGACTTTTCGGGGCCATATGAAAATCAAACTGATTTAAAATTCACCTCAGAAGATCTGAATATTCTAGAAATAGCACCGTTTTTAGACGGGGTCACCCAAAAAACGATTAGAATAAGAGCAAATCTCAATTTACCTACTTCTTTAACCGAGGATAGATATAGTAGAGACGAATATCTGATTTCAAACTTAATCGATATCTATATAACGGTATATAAGGACATTAAACGAGTTGATTTTAAGATTGAATTAGAAAACAATAGTAAAGACCACCGAATACGAGTACTTTTTCCTTCAAAAATTAAATCTAAAAATGTAGATTCCGATGGTCATTTTTATGTCATTTCGCGAGATGTTGAGATGCCAAAATCTGAGAAATGGGCTCAACAACCCGTACCTACTAACCATCAGAAAGATTTTGTCTCTGTTAACGATACATCAAGAACTTTTTCGGTTATAAACAAAGGATTACCCGAATATGAGGCAGTTATAAATAAAGATGGAACGATTTCGCTAGCTATTACCTTACTGCGGTGTATTGAATGGCTTTCAAGACACGATTTTACCTCGAGAAGAAGTAACGCAGGTCCGGACCTAAATACTCCCGAAGCTCAATGTCTTGGAAAGCATACTTTCGAACTTTCTCTCGTTATCGAAGGAAACAAACCTAATTGGTTAGATTCGAACGCTCACATAAAAGGTAAAGAATTTAACAATCCTTTTGAGGTTGTGGTTCCCTCGATAGTTAGAACCTCAATAAGAGCTTCGAATAAAGTCGTTTTAGCCCCTTTTGGACTAATTTCATATTTTAAACCATCAACTCGTCAACCTTTAAAACCTTATTTACCTACCAAATTAAGCTTCCTTGAAATCGATAACACAAAAATAATGCTTAGTGCTTTGAAAAAATCGGAAAAGGGAGAATCTTTAATCGTTAGAGTTTATAACATCTCTTCAACCACTCAAAAAGCAAGGTTAACGTTACACGAGAAAACTTCCATCAAAAGTGCGGATATTGTAAACTTTTTGGAAGAAAAGCCAGAAAACGAAATTAAGGCGAAAATTGTTTCAAGTAAAGGGAATCATCTTGATCTAACTCTGGAACCGCACATAATAGTAACGATAAAACTTGAGCTTGATAATAATTATTAAATAAAAAAAATTTTCTTTTATTTTTTAAAAATCCTAAAATCCAGTTTAAAATATATCTATTTTTAATAATTTTAAATATGTGATACTCTTTTTAAAGTATCATCAACTTTTTAGCTAACTTCTTAATAAAATAAAAGGTCGAAAAACTTGTGAAAAATTTTGATATTATTGTTATAGGCGCAGGACCAGGAGGTTCTGTTGCAGCTAAAGTAGCCTCTGAAAACGGATATTCGACTTGTATCATTGAAAAAGAAATGCTTGGTGAGAAAGGAAGATATAAGGCATGTGGAGGAGCTACTGCGTGGGAACTAATAGAAGAAATTGATTACCCAGAAGAAAAAATTGGTAGGGTAATTGAATCTTTAGAATTGCACCATGTTGATGGAGAAACTTATTCTAAAAAAGGTAAAGGCGCTGTCGTTTGGCGAAGCACTTTTGATAAGTTTTTAACTGACATGGCTGTCGATAGTGGAGCCTTATTAAAAGAGAAAGAGCTTATGATTAACATTGAAAAAGTTGATGATTTTTACAAAATCAGTACTAATAAAGATAAATATACTGCAAAATATATAATTGCCGCTGATGGCGTTACTTCACCTACTTTAAAATTGCTAAATTGGCCTTTTTTCAAAAGTGAAGACTTAATTTTAACTATTACTAAAGAGATGAAAACTACTAAGTCCAATATAGATAAAGTTCTTGGACATGATACAGTTCATTTGTTTTTTGGTATTGAAAGCCTTATTCGTGTTGGTTATGCTTGGTTGTTTCCAAAAACTGAGAGGATTACAGTAGGATGGGGTAATCAAATTAATTTAGTAAAAAATTCAAGAGAAGAATTTAAAAAATTTCTAAAGCTCCCACTTGTTAAACTAGCGTTAAACAATTCAACGATGGAAACCTTTAAACCTCATCTAATCCCAGTAGGACTTAGATCGAAGCTTTATGAGGAGAATCTGTTTGCTGTGGGTGATTCAGGGGGAATCGTTGATCCTATAAGCGGAAAGGGAATTCCCTATGCCATGATGTCTGGTCAGTTTGCTATTGAAACTATTAAAATGTGCGAAGAAAAAGATAGAATGGATAGGTTAGGAAGTTATTATGAAAGATCTTTAGATAGAAAGTTTTTAAAAATATTAAAGGCAAAACGGATTTTAAGAGACACCATTTTTCAAAGTGATGAAAATTTGAAGAAATTCTTATCGTTGTGGGAAAACCATCGTAGTTCAGAAATTGCCATGAAAAATTTAATGGATCAAGTGAGTCTATATGAAATTTACTGAATATTTGAGTTTTTATAAACCTAAGATAAACGATGCAATAGCATTAATCTATAATAGACAATTAAAAGAAGTAAAAAATTCGTTCTTAAAAGTCTATTATTCAGAATTACGCGACTATTTTTTAACGGGAGGAAAGAGAATCCGTCCTTTGCTTTGTATCGCTACTTATAACGCTTTTAGTGGAAAACAAAATGACGACATTATCTTTCCAAGCGTTGGTGTCGAATTTCTACATAACGCTACTTTAGTCCACGATGACATTATTGATAAGGATAATTTTAGACGAGGAAAACCCGCGTTTCATTATAGATTTAGGCAATTTCACATAGAAAATAGCCTTAAAAAAATATCAGCTGAAGATTATGGTAATTCGATAGGCATTATTGGGGGAGATTCCGCATTTTTTCTAGGTCTTGAAGCTTTTTTTTTTAACAATTTTGATAATAACTTTAATCTCAGAGCAATTCAATATTACGAACATGCTTTTAGAGAAATAGTAAATGGAGTTTTGATTGAAATTGATATGGTAAACAAGAAAAATCTAAAAATGGAAGATTATATTCATATGGTTTCTCTTAAAACGGGAGCTTTACTAGAAAAATCAATATTAATCGGTGCTAATTACGCTAAAGTGGAAGAAAAATATAAGTCATATTTATCGATTTATGGAAAAAACTTAGGAATTATATTCCAGATAATAGACGATATTTTAGGGACCTTTGGTGACGAAACAACAACGGGAAAACCAATAGACGGAGATATTAGAGAATCTAAAAAGACATGTTTATTGATAGAAGCCAATAATATGTTAAAAGGAAACGAAAAAATCAGACTCAATGAATTAATCGAAAGCATTAATATGACTCAAGATGAAGTTCAAGAAGTAAGAGAATTGTTTCTTAAAGCAGAAGTCATTAATCATAGTAAAAAGCTAGCAGAGACTTATTATAAAGAAGCTCAAATTGCCCTTGAAAAATTAAAGCCAGTAATTCACAATTCAGAGTTAGAGTTTTACGAAAACCTATTAAAATTTGTATTAGAAAGAAAATTTTAAGTTTTTAATCTTATTTGAGGTGTTTAAAAATTTTATTTTTTTTTTAAAAAGAGTAACCTCCACTCTTCTATTTGGTCAAGAAGGCGTTCTCTTCTTATTTTATTAAAGATTTATTTTTAAAATATCGAATCTTATATTGATTATGGGACTATTTACCGCGAAAAACATAATAAGTTTTGTTTCCATGGGCCCATCATTATTACAGTCAATTGTAAGAAATGTTCCGTTATATGTAAATTATGATTTAACTTGGCAATGTAACTTAAAATGTAAGCATTGTTATTTTTTCTCATCAACAGCGAAATTAAAAAATAAAAGAACGGAATTATCGGACGAAGAATGGATTAGGGTTTTTAAATACCATAGAAATTTAGGCACAAAAATAGCTGTTTTAACCGGTGGAGAACCTACTTTAAGAATGGATGTTATAAAAGAAGCGATTAAAATTTTTCCCTCAGTTCAGGTTGTATCAAATGGAGTTATAAAAATACCTCGATTTAATGAATATAAACAACCGAAATACTGGGTAAGTATAGATGGTACCAAGGAAACTCATGACAAGATAAGAGGAGCAAGGGTTTTTGATAAAGTCATACAAAATATTCGGGAGAACAATCCGGTCGTTGTATCAACCATCATGACATTAAATTATAAGGAAATTGAAGATATTGTTAAGATTGCTCACGATAATGGTGCTTCTGGATTAGTTTTTCTATTTTATACCGACTATCCTGACAGCCCACTTTTAATAAAAGGTAATATATTAAAAAAGACAATAAAAGACATTTTAAAAGTAATGCGTGAATACGGAAATTTTATTTGTTATTCCAAAAAAATGTTAGAAGTATACCTGTCAAAAGAATTTGTGCCGCATTGTATATTTAAAACTGGTCAAATAAAAAGTTTCTATCCTGATGGAAAACAAAAGTTTTGTGTCATGGGAAATTCACCACTTTTATGTGACAATTGTGGATGTATCGTGCCAATTGCTGCTTATGCCTTATTTAAGAAATTTGATTCCAGTACAGTTAATAAAACGAGAAAATTGTTTAATTTCATGTAATTTTTGTTATTTTGCAAAATTGATTTTTTCTACGATGCCATCTACAGCAATAACATGGAGCCCTATGAGATTTATAGAAATAAAAAGATGGATATTGAGGTTCCGGCGAAGATTTGCAAGAATATCAAAGAGAGATACAAAAACCACTAATTCTGTCGTTCTAAATGAGATAGATTTAATATTTAGTTAACATTTTAGATTCATACTCTTTAATAATAAAAAAATAAATAAATGAAATAAAAAAGAATTGAGCTTAGAATGAAAAAAATAACTGGAGTAGATATTTTAGACGAAGAGGTAAAGGAAAAATTGACAACTAAAAATATCTATAAAATTTTTAATAATTTTATCATGCCCCTCATTACCGAAGAAGAGAGAGATTTTTTGGAAGAATTAGAACTTTTTTTGCTCAAAAATATTGAACCTAATATAGACCTCAATACTGAAGTATACGAACTTTTTCCTATTCTTGGAAAAAAAAATTATATTCAAAGATTAAATAATTTTGGTGATTGTAAAAGGTGCAATATGCGATACGAGATGCTACTAGCTATGGCTACATCGATTGTCGATCCTGAACTAGACTTGGCTAGAGTAGTAACTGGCGTAATATTTGCAAATCCTTTATTCCAATTTGGTAAAAGCGATCGTATCACTGAAGTTTTACATCAAATCGTAACGGGTAAAAAGATCGGATGTATATGTATAACGGAAAAGTACCAAGGGTCTGATGCAGTTAACATGAAAACTAAAATTCAGGACAAGGGAGATCATCTAATTATGGATGGGGAAAAACTATACACCACAAATGGACCTAACGCGGACTATTTTATAGTTTATGGCGTATCAGACACATCAGATCCTCGAGGCACAATGTACCAAGTCATTGTTGAGCGAGATTTTGAAGGTTTAGAAACTAACAGACTCGGTATTCAATCCGTTCCCCGGGTAGAAATTGGACAAACAATTTTTAATTCCGTTAAAATTCCCAAAGAAAATGTACTTGGAGCCAAAGGTCAAGGATATAAAAACCTTTTTTCTGGGCTAGTTGCCGAAAGGTGCGCCATCATAGGTTCTAGCCTTGGTATCGCTTGGCTTACGGCAATTACAGCTCTTATATATACAAACATTAGGTCTCAATTTAATCGCCTAATATACGACTTTCAAGGTGTTTCCTTTCCCATTACCCAGTTAATTATTGAATTAATGGCCGCTACGGAGTTAGGTTTCACAAGCGCGACAGAATACGATAAAACTATAAAACGTCAACAATTTGAACAACAGAAATACATTAAGTACAACGCATCGTTTAGTTCAGGAGCAAAATTCCTTGCTTCGAGCTTGGCTCACAAAATCTCGTATGAAACTCAGCAATTATGCGGAGGAATTGCTTTCACAGATAACCTGCGAATCGATAAAGCCTTAGAGGTTGCAAAAGTGCAAGAGATTATTGGTGGGGCTAGAAATATACAACTCTATTTAGTGAGTCGAGCAATAAAAGATATGATTTCTTTTTTGTAATAGCTCTAATGTTCTTTTAAAATTAATCAGTAACCTCAGATTCACTAAGTTGTTTAATTAATATCGGTATAGCTTCATCAATCGTTTCTTTAACTTTAGCACCTAAACATACTATTTTTCCTGAAGAAAAAATTAAAAAAACTACCTTTGGCTCCTGCATTTTGTAAATTGCTGCGGGAAATACTTCAGGTTCGTACATAACATTGTCCATCATAATAGTTAACATATTCAAATCAACATTCATATTCAAACTACTAGTTGCTACAATATTTTGAATGATAATTTTTGGATTTTTTATTTTGAATCCAATGTTTTGTATCTTTTCAATCGCTTGTTGAGCTGCTAAGTTAGCATCTGTGGTTTTTTTAAGACCAGTAATTACCATTTTACCCGAAGAAAAAATTAATAAAGTAGCATGTGGATTTTCAAGTCTCATAATAAGCCCTGGAAAACGATCAGGATTATATTCCACATTGGAGGTCCCTTGAATTATTTGATTTAAATCAAGCGCACATTCAATTTCGGTAATAACTGTAGCTACAACATTTACAACTTTATATGAGATTTCAAGCTTATCACCGCGATGATTACTCCCCAAATCTCCAATTGTAAGCTTATCCTCAAGGTTTTCTTCGCTAATATTTTATCTCCTCTATATATTTGTATTAAACTGATGTATTATGACTCAAAAAAAATTTAATAAGATGAATTATATTTAAAATAATTAATATTTTATAAATTAAATGAACCATCCCAATTTAACTTTTTCATCATTTTTTTTTTAACATAATTTAGAGAAAAATAGATAATATCTAAAAATAATTAAAGAATTATATTATAACTCTAATTAATTAAAATAACTTAAACTCCATTGGTGAAAAATTTGGTTTTATTGGTTGCTATTACGGGCGCTAGTGGTGCTAACCTAGCGATTATCTTGCTACAACAACTGAAGAAAAAAGAAGTTGAAACTGAATTAATAATATCAAAAGTAGCTGAGAAAATCATTGACATTGAAACTGATTATAAACTAACTGAAATAATTGATTTATCAACAAAGTATTATGATGTTGATGATTTAACGGCAAACCCCGCCAGTGGTTCTTATAAAATTGATGCAATGGTAATTATTCCGTGCTCGATGAAATCCTTGGCTTCTATTGCTAATGGTTATGCAGATAACTTAATAACCAGAGCCGCAGATGTAACAATTAAAGAACGAAGAAAACTCATCTTAGTAGTTCGAGAAACTCCTTTCAGTGCGATTCACCTTGAAAATATGCTTAAATTAGCAAGAATTGGAGTTATAATCGCGCCTCCAATTCCTTCTTATTATATCAAACCTGAGAGTATTAATCAACTTAACGAATATTTCGTAGGAAGAATACTTGATCATATAGGTATTGAAAGCGGGATAAAGAGATGGGGGAGCTATTGATTTACCCATTGATATAGTTCTCCAAGCAGAACTCGCTTGTCCTTATTGTCCTTAAGATTTTCTACGTTTGTTATATTCGTTAACCATAAGGAAGAACGCAACTCGTCTTTCAATGTTTTTATTTCTTTAATTGTGTGAATAGAAGTACTGTTGTTGTAATCTTTCCAAGCGGATAATAGAAATTTATAAGCAAATCCTCCGATATCAGCGCCTAATGCGATGCTTTTAGCGATATCTACTCCATTCCTTAGACCACCAGTTGCTATAATCAATTTTTTAGTAACTTCTCTTACATAAATAATGGTTAGAGGTGTGGGGATACCCCATTCTCTAAAAGAATCTGCGAGTCTTCTCGTATATTTTTCAAAACTAAAATTATCTCGGTGAGATTCAATTGCAGCAAAACTAGTACCTCCAGTGCCTCCGACATCAAATCCATCGAAACCTATTGAATCAAGACTCAAAGCTAATTCCTTATTGAAGCCAGTTCCCACTTCTTTGGCGATTATTGGAATGTTAATTTCTTTTCGAATTTTTTGAAATTTTTCAAAGAAATTTTTATAAGATATGTTTCCGTTGCTTTGGACTAATTCGTGTAAAGCATTAAAATGAATGGCCATTACATCTGCTTTTACCATTTCAATACATTCAATAAAGTCTTCTTTTTTAAAAGTGGAAGAATTGATTTGGCCGATTCCTATATTTCCAATTATTGGAATGTTAGGCGCAACTTCACGAACAATCTCAAAAGACTCAAGGGTAGAGGGATCTTCCAAGCCTATGCGTTGACTTCCTACGCTCATTATAATGTTTTCTTCTTCTGCAGCTTTAGCTAAAATTCTGTTTATTGCTTTAGAGATTGGATGCCCACCGGTTATAGCGGAAATACAAATTGGAGCGGAAATCTTTTTATTAAAAAACATTGTTGCGATGTCAATATCATCTAATTCGACTTCCGGAAGCGAATGATGAATTAATTTTATGTCATCAAAATAGTTTTTTACGTGTTGGACATTAGATATGATTGGAATCTTGAGGTGTTCTAACTTTCTCATATAAATCTCTGATAACCTTTTTTCGTCATGAATTCCACTAATGTTCGTACAGATTAATTTTTGATTGCTTAAGGCCTTAAAGATGTTACCGTCAGTCAGACCGTTTATAACCTGAACTGGAATATTTAATCTACAAATTTCTTTAATCGCATGAATTTTTCCTCTAATACTTCCAGTAACATCAATCTTATTTCCTAAATCGGCTAATTTAATTTTATCTAACTCTTCAAGACTAATTTCTGAGGCTAATTTTATATTTTTTTTATCATTTTTAATATCTTCAACAAAAATTCCATCTTTGTCAACAGCAAAAATAACTTTAGAAATACAATATTTTTTCAAGTTTTTACACAATTCTAAAATTATGCGATCTCCAGAAATTATTGAAAAATTGCCTTCTTTATCAAGAATAATATCCCCATATAAAACGGGTAGAATTCCAAGATCAAGCGAAGTTTCAATTGGCTCAATAGATTCAAAAAAAATCTCGTTTAAATGTTTGATAAAAATACTTGAAGGTTGAATGGAAAGAGCGGGATACTTATTTTCTAAAAACTCTTCAATTATTTGCGAATTGAATTTAATCATCGCTTCGTGCGTTTTAGTTAGCCCAAATATCTGATTCTTAATAGAAATATTGAGTCCTTGAGAAATGTTATATTTTTTAGCAATCGGGTGTCCAAAGGAACCTCCTCCATGGATTAAGATTAACTTTTTATTAGCATCTATTATTTGTTGAATTGCGCTTTTTACAACTTCTTTTCTGATAGAAAAAGGAATATTTTTATCAGTTAATAAACTTCCACCCAATTTTAACAGAAATATTTCGTTACTATTTTTCAATTTTAATTAACACTCATCCTATCATTGTTCTCCAGGCGTCATAGCCTTCTTTTTCGATAGCCTTGGCGATAGATTCTTGTATTTCTTCATTTTCTGCTAAAGCGATTACTAAACCACCCCGACCCGTCCCCGTCATTTTAGCTCCAACCGCTCCATTTTTTAGTGCTATTTCTACCAATTTATCGTTTATTTCTCCTGAAACTGTGATTCTTTGAAGTAATTTGTGGTTTTGATTCATTAATTTGCCTATAGTGGTAATATCACCTTCAAGCAATGCTTTTTTTGCTTTTTCTGATAAATCCTTATATTCGTTTAGTATCTTCTCAAATTCTTCTGAATTAGTTTCCTTTAAACGCCGAACATCAGCAACTACTTCCGTTGTTGAAGCTGTTATTCCTGAATTTGCGATTGTCAAGAGCATCTTTCTTGGCGATTGAAGGAAGTCCATCGTATTTTTTCCACCACTTAAATTTTTCACAAACCAAATCAAACCACCATAAGTCGAAGCCGTGTTATCAATACCAGAAGGGGTTCCGTGATAAGCCTTCTCTCCTTCGTAAGCGGCTTCGTTTATCTTTTCATCGTCTAACTTTAGATTAAAGCTATCGTTGATTGCACGAGCGAGAGAAGTACATTGAGCGGCAGAAGCACCAACTCCACTCGTAGCGATTAAATCTCCTGTGAAAGTGATTTCAAGTTTTTGACTCTCTGTATCTATTTTTAAATAATGGACTACATTGCGAATAGATTGCATTGCCTCATCGTATTTCTTTTTTTTATAACCCGGTGTAGCGGGTCTCTGATCGTCGACAGTCCAGTTTTGTCCATTAACAACTTTAACATCTGCGGTTGTATAGGAACCTAATGCCGAAGCAATAGCGGGAAGACCATAAACTACAAAATGATTGCGTCTACTTCCGAAGTTGGAAGTAAATTTCGCCAAAAAGAATGGTCTTACCATATCCTTTTCCAGTTCCCGTTTATTTCACCTCCACAGTACCTTTTGAACCATTTACAATTATTTTTTGTCCAGTTTTAATACAATTAATATCAATTTTATCTACGCATGGAATTTCACTAATTATGCAACCCACCGCTATTATAGTATCGATCTCTTCGTTTACGATTGCTACTGGAGCCATGTTGTTTTTTTTCATCCGGTACATCGTATACGACCCTACAGTCGAGCCTTTACCAGTAGGAAAGACTAGAACTTTTCCTGTAATGGATTGTCCCTCAAGATCGTGCCCAACCTCAACAACCATACCGGTGTCCGGATCTATGCCACCATAAAATGAAATCCCATCTTTAGTTACTATCGCTTCTGCCTCAGCAATTCCTTTATAGATTTTTCTTCCTTTTAGCTTCATTTAATCGCCTCCTCAACGCATTGTTCCATTGAGCCAATTTTTACTTTGAATTTATTCTTTGCGCGTCCGTAATAACACGCCTTTGCTGAATCTACCATGATTCCCTTGAAGCGCCCCTTAATTGGAGCAACAACGCAACAGGTATCTGCAGCAAATTTTGCTCCAGCATCTTCAATAATTTTAGAATAACCAGCTTCGTCTGCGATTTTCTTTGTAGGTCGAGCAGTAGTAATCCAAAATTCTTTCTTTACTTTTTTTCCTTCTAACAATTTTGCAATTTTAGCGATTTCGTGAATTGAAGCGTGAGGACAACCTAGACTTACAAAATCTATCTCAAGATCATCGTCAATAAGCTCAGCACGAGTCTTATCTAAATCGTCCTGATTAATTTCAATAACAATTTCACTTGGTTTAGTGTATTTATTATACTCGGGAGTAATTCCTTCCATATGGAATAATGCTGTTCCACCATAGGTAGCGACGGAAGCGCAAAAAGACTTAAGCTCTTCAACGGTAGCAGAAGGGATTCCCGCAATATAAGGGACTTTTTTTCCTAGTTTTACTAGTTTATCGCCAATCAATTTTCCCAGCACGCCAAATTCGTCAGTATTTTTAATCGAAGCGTTTATCTTAAACAAGACTTGGGCGTGACGATTTTCGTCCAAATGATAACCGTATTTAGGCGTTTTACCGGTTAAAGCCGCTGCCAATGCGCTTGGTCCCCCCTCTCGATTCGTTCGAGCCCCAATAACGGAGTTGGAATAACAAACAGCGCTACTTTCGGCCCAAGCAATGTGTTGGCCATAATGAGGCGCGTTTCCAATTAAATAAGGTGTACAAGAACACGTCGTAATTATTCCCATTTTTGCAAAAACATCTATAGCACGATTCTGATTTTTAGCAAATTCTTCGTCAATTCCTAACGCTCTCCAATTTTCCCGATCCATTCCAGCGGGATTTAAAGTAGTTAAAACTCTGACCTTCCCATCTTCTGCCATTTCGTTTAAGAATTCCAACCCTGCTTCGCCAAGATTAGCGTAGGAAACTCCTGCTATTTGAACTCCATGAACATCAACCATACATTCAGCACCAAATATTTCGCCTAATGTGGTTAATATTTCCATGGATTTCTGGACGGACTTTCCATGCTTTCCATCAAGCATATCTTTTTCTATTTGTTCTAATCTCATAATCCTCAATTGCATTTTATTAAAAATATTTGTTCAAATCTACTCTTGGGAAATCAGCTCTATCAAAACTCTTTCCTTTAGTTATAAGTGGTTTTGTTAAATCAAATCCCATTTTAGTTGTCATTTTCGTTCCCGGTTCTGCGCTAGGATCTAAACTACTTCCGGGTTCCTTATCTTTAATTATCATATTAACATTCCCTTGAAAGCGAGTTGCCATTGCCCATTCCACAGATAACGGGTCGTAAATATCAATATCTTTATCTACAATAAATATGTGTTTGCAACTACTATGGCCAATAAATGCACCATGAATAGCTTTTTTACCATCTTCTTCTGAATTTTTATCAATTTGTACAATTGCATGTAGCCATGAACATCCTCCAGGATTTATATTAACATCTAAGCACTTAACTCCAGATTCGTTCACTTTATTGAAAATAGTGGGTTCTCTTGGCATACCCATCAATATTTTATGCTCAAGCGCACCAGGTAATAAAGCTTGCCAAATCGCGTCCTTTCTATGAGTTATTTTTTTAACTTCAAAAACTGGTTCTTCTCTTACAACATCATAAGTTTCTGTTAAGTCGACAAAAGGCCCTTCAGCGTGTTTTTCTTCTAAATAGACTCGCCCTTCTAATACAAATTCTGCTTCTGCAGGGATTAAAAGATCAACTGAATTTGCTTTAACAACTTTTATTGGCTCTAATGCATTTGCAATATGTAATTCATCAACTCCAATATCCACAGAAGTAGCACCGGCAATTAAAATGTTAGGAGTGTTACCTATACAAAAAGCAACATCTAATTCGCTATTTTTTTCTAAAAACGTATGAAAATGTCGACCTCTAACTATTCGAGTAGAAAATTTGTCTTTGGAAAATTGCATAGCCCGATGGAAATCCATGTTTTGTCCATAATCGGGGTCTCTTGTGATTACGACAGCAGAACTTACGTAATTCCCGCCGTCCTTTTCGCAATGAAATAAAATTGGTAATTTATCTAAATCTACGCTTGATTCTATAACTTCTTGACAAAGAGCGTTTGATACGATTTCTGGTTCTGAGCGTTCATTTATTGCTTTTGAAAGCATTGGTATGATGTCTGCGGGAGTTACATTGAAATACGAAGCAATTACATTCTTAGTACAGAACATGTTGCCAACCAACCTGAATTCAGATTCTTTTACATTATTAAACATTAAGGGGGTTGGTTCTTTCTCTTTTAATATACCAGAAATCTCTAATTTCTTCGAAGTCTCGACATCTACCTTTTGAAGGAGTCCTTTCTCATCAATTTTATTTATATAATCTCTAAATCCCATAAATATCGTCTCAAAATTTTATTTATCGTGATGCAGTTATCAATTATATTACTTTTTATTAGAGGAGTTTATGAAACACTTTTTATAAAACTAAAGGTTTTTACTTTTAACTATTTCCTTTAAAACTTCCTTTGCGTAATCTACTCTTATTTTTTTATCTTCTACTATTTTATTTGCAACCTCTTCAATCAAATTATCAGGTACACCTGCTAATTTCGCAATATTACGAGAGTGAAGTGTCATATGACCTTTTTGGATACCTTCTGATGCTAAGGCTCTTAAGGCGGCTACATTCTGGGCTAAACCTAACGCTGCAGCAATTTGAGATAACTCTTCTGCACTCTTAACACCTAAAATTTTCAATGCTAGACGTGCCATTGGATGGATTTTTGTCATTCCTCCAACAATTCCAAGAGCTAGAGGGACTTCTATCTCGCCAACTAAATTACCGTCTGAGTCAGATTTAAATTTCGTAAGAGGTTTGTATTTGCCACTCAAAGAAGCATAAGCGTGAGCTCCTGCTTCAATAGCACGAGTGTCGTTTCCTGTTGCTAAAGTTAACGCTATTATTCCATTCATTATCCCTTTATTATGGGTCGTTGCCCTATAGGGATCGGCAAGCGCAAATTCATAAGCGTTTAAAATGCCCTCAACTACTTCTTCTCCACCCAACAAGTTCTTATCAAATACTGCTTTACATTTCGCAATTCGATGTGTAGCCAAGTTGGATACGATTCGCAAATATATCTTCCCTTCACTAATTTCTTCTATATAAGGACTTACGGCTTCAGCCATCGTATTTACTACATTAGCACCCATAGCGTCTAATACATTAACCAGAAGGTGAAGGATTACCATTTTGCCTTTTTTGGTTTCTATTTCTCGAACCTCTATATCTAGAGCACCGCCACCTAACTTATTTAGTAAGGGGTCTTGCTCATTTGCAATTTTTAAGATTTTTTCCTTATTTCTCACTAAAATTTCCTTAGCAGCAACAATATCTTTTAATTGAGTTATTTGTATTTGAGAAATCATGATTGATTTAACTTCTTCAGACTGAAAACCCCCGTTTTTTCTTGCTATCTTAGCTGCGTTAGAAGCAGCGGCCACAACTGAAGGTTCTTCAATCACCATGGGCAAAATATAATCTTTTCCATTGATCCTAAAGTTTAAAGCAATACCCAAGGGCAATTGGTAACTCCCAATTACATTTTCTATTAGCGTGTCAATTTGACTGGGCGTAAAATACCCCAAAGCTTGCAATAGTTTAACTTCTTCCTGTTTTAAGTTAATTAATTTAGCTAATTGATGTTGGCGTTCTTCTAAGGATAGCTTATAAAAACCCGAAATATCTGAACGAATTTCTTGCATCTTTTTATTCACATTAATCTTAATTTGAAATTATTTATATCATCTTCTAATTGTTTTGCCTTAGATAATTTTGAACTTTTAGTTGATAGGATAGGAAGGTGAAAAATAGAAGATGTCATTATTAACTATAATTCTAAAACATAAATTTAATAAATTTTTTGAACGGGATAATACAAAGGACTCCAATTTAACAACCCGATTGCGTTGAAGTTTGTTTCTTCTTTATTTTCAAGGCGTCTTATCTCGTACTCTAAACTAGCTCCCTGTTTAACGTTACCAGCAATCCTTACTAAACCGTTATAAAGGTAATTAAGATTGTTTTCGTTAGGATTTACTATAGGTTCTGACTTTAACACCGCATATAGAGGAAAAAACTTCTCGTGTAAGCCAGAGTGACCTTTCGGACAATGGTTTAAACCTTCTATATTAGGAAGAATGCATCCTTCGTCGCAAAAATGAAGAGTAAAACCTCTCTTATTATTCTTTTCGTGTTCGACTATTTCTCCTAAAACTGTTTTCGGTAAGAATTTACCTGCCTTTATCTTCTCGTACTCTTGTATAGTCTTACGTTCTTTATTTTCTATGAAATCATTAATCTTGGGATGTTTGCTTACAATTTCTTTAAATCTTTTCTGTACTTTTAGTAATCCAGAAATGCAAGTAGCTCCTGAGCCGTAAGAGCCGAAATAGATGACGTCGTTAACGTGACTATATTCTTCCATTATGAAGACTATTTGACTCCAGATGCTCGCGTTGTAGCTGTTCCCAAAATGCGAAGGCACTCTTAATTGTGGAAGTACTTTACTTTTAACATTTGCTATAAGTTTGTTTGATATGGTTTCTAATGTTTCGGAGGAATAACCCCTCTCTTTCAGTTTCAAATATAACCACTCTGGTAAAACAGTAATATCGTGCATAAGATAATCAAGCTTCTTAAGGATGGACGATTTTATTTGATTTTTTTTAACCTTTGGAAGGTTCTGAATATGTTTTATCCAGCGTTTTTGGATTATCTGTTGCATAATTTTTATTGGTAGTTTAGAAAATGGTGCGTGAAATGTGTAGTAATCAGCGTGAAAATCCCCTATATTATTAATTAAATCGTCGTATGCTTTTAATTGAAAATTGAGATAAGTATTTACTGAATAATGACCAAAAACTTTAGCATTTTTTTCATTAGCGGGGCGGAAAAAATCGTCTACATTTCCCGAAACCTTTCCAAATTTTTCACCAAAGGTCGCAACCCTAGGATTTTTTGAAATAACTAAAGCAATTGCTCCTGAACCTTGAGTAGCCTCACTTGGACTGCCTACTTGATACGAAGAAATATCAACACTTATAACAAGAGCTTTTTTTATAATATCTTTTTCTACTAAAGCAATCGCGTTGAGAAGGGCTAAAGTCCCACCAGCACACGCATTATAAACATCTTGACAAACAGAATTTGTTGAAATCCCTAACAATTCGGCGAAGATGTTCGAAACAGACTTCACAGCATAGGTAATCGTTTCTGTTCCTACGAATAACGCGTCAATGCTTTTAGGAGATATGCCTCCCTTTACTAACGCTTGATATCCTGCCTTTATTCCTAGAGAAATGATATCCTCGTTAACCTCTGGTATTCTCATTTCGTGAACCATCAATCCTTTCTTAAATTTCCCAGGATCAACATTCCGCTCAACAGCGAGGTCCTTTAATTTGATGTAATATTTTGGGGCATAAAACCCTACACTATCGATACCGATGTCACAAAACAAATAATCGTTGTTTATCATTAGGGATCTCTCTTTTATCGCTGGTTCTAATTAGTTCGATTATTAAATTGAATTTATAAATGTAATGTTTATTTATTCAAAAACTTATCTAGTTAAACATTTCTTAATATATGAGGTTCTTATATAAATTAAATGAGGGAATTAATATTAGCAACAGTTCAAATTCTTAAATGTGGTAATGATCCAAGAATTTGAATTGTAATTCAAATAATAAAAATTTATAATAAATAAATCTCATATTCCTATTAATAGTAGTATCAATTGTAGTAATTTCTCTAAGGGTTAAATTTTCTTGGAAGAATTAAAGGACATACCCGCAAATAAATTGCCTAAACACATTGGTTTAATTCTAGATGGTAATCGTAGATGGGCAAAAAAAAATTTGCTTGAAGCAAATGTGGGCCATTTAATAGGGTACGAGAATTTAAAAGAGAGGTTATTTGACTTTTTTGACGCAGGAATTCATTATTTGAGCATTTACGCCTTGTCGCTTGAAAACGCACGGAAAAGAAGTGTTAACGAACTTAGATATATTTTTAAGATAATTTTAAAAGCAGTGGACACGGTAATAAATGAATCAACTGTAAGAGAAGAGAAAGTCAAATTTAACGTAATTGGCCGAATACATTTGCTACCTGAAGATGTCCAGGAGAAAATCAAAGAATTAATTGAATTTACAAAGGACCATAACCAAAATTTCATTAACTTGTGCATTATGTATGACGGCCAAGAAGAAATCGTAGACGCTATGAAAAAGATAACGGAGGATAATATAAAATCCGAAGATATTACGCGAGATTTAATCAAGAGTTATTTATATACGAAAAGTTTTCCTGAGGTAGATTACATAATTCGCACTGGCATGAGCGATGGCGCTAGAATCTCGGGATTTCTGTTATGGGACGCATCTTATGCAGAGTTCAAATTTAGAACTGACCTATGGCCTGATTATAATAAAGAAATGATAATTGAAGATATTAAAGATTATTTGAAGAGAAATCGAAGAAAAGGTAAATGAAAAAGAAATAAAGTTTTATTTTTGTAAAAATTTAAAATCAATTAATTTTATATTGTTGATATTAAGGTAAAATAGCACTTTTACGCATACATTATTAATTCGTAATAAATATCTGTTATGCGCAACTAATAGAAATATTAAATTTAAATAATATACAGTAATATGGCGATCTCAGACCCTAATCAAGTAATCTCCATAACTATAAAAAAATTTCCTCAAAATCTTCTAATTCCTAATTTAAAAAATTCTGTTTCCTTAGAAGTTATGAACTATTCTAAAAAGGAGGAACATTTTAAATTTGTTTTTGAGGGAGAAAATCTAGATATTGAGGTTAAACCAGACGAGTTCAACAAAGAAATTCTATTTAAACCGGGAGAAACTAAGAAAATTGATTTAGCGTTGAAACCAACCGCTGATGGGTACGGAAAATTAACAATTAATGCCTATTGGATGAAATTGGTCGAATATATGGTAGATGTACAAAAAGTTAGAGAGACTATTTCCGCGAGTAAAATAAATAAAATTTTAAAAAATATACAAGTTCTCGAATTCGATGATGGCGATGGTTTTAACTCAAAAGACTTTTTTATAACCTCTAGTAAGAGTGAAGTTAAAAAAATTGAGAAGGAAATTAAAGAGTTAATAAAAAATTATAGCGAGATACAAAAAAACTCACAAACTTCCGACACACCTTTATTAAAGGGAGATACTGGGGTTAGGCTTATTGAAATTGATAGCCAATTAAGGGTTCTAGCAAAATCATATCTCTCGATAGGTGATTTTTTTAAGGCGTTAGAAAGCTCGTTAAAACTATCCGATGAAGGAGAAAAAATAAGGTTTTATTATAGTTTAATTAGAGCTAATGCAACAGCTAATTTAGACGCCACATTAGAAGTTATTAAAAAATTAAACGATAGAAATAAAAAAAATCAAGTAATAGAAAAAATAGCGCTTGACTTACTAAATACTAATCAAGATCAAGTTCTGACGGTTCTTTCTTTTATCGACGACGCTTCATTAAAAGAAAAAGTGCTCATTAATGTCATTAGCAGGACTCTGGATAAAGGATTTAATTTAGCTCTTAAATTTTCCGAGTCTATTGAAGATGAGATCGTTAAAATCAAAGTTTTATTTAATGTTATAAAAAAATTACATGAAAAAAATAATAATGCAATAATTCTTAAAATTATTAATCAAATCAATCAAATTATACTCAATTCCAATAAAATTGTTTTATCAGATAAAGATTATCAAAATCCTGCTTACGGATTTTTTAGAGAAACCATATGCATTTTAGCGGAATTAGATTGTCCAGAGGCTGCCGATACGGTCATAGGGGGAATAGGTTCGGTAGAGCTAAGAGAAAGAGTTGCTAAAGACTTATTTAATGAAATTTACGAGATGGTTAAAGAGAAAAAAACTAAAGTTGAACCTATAGGAACCTTTTCTCAATTCTTTCTATTAAATACTTACGCTTCAAAAATCTCTAACGAAATACAAAATTTTTCCCTCGTTGGAGGAAATGCAAGCAGTAATATTCTAATGGGCGATTATAACTTCAACATCGCTCTCATATCGCTATTTAGTTTTAATTTTAGCATATTTCCAATCATTGATAGAGTTTATTCAGAGTTAAAGTACAGTTCGGACAAATTATTTGCGTATTACATCTATCCCTCAATCAACAATCACGATCAAGAAGAATTAATAGTAATACAATCCACATTAAAAAAGTTCTTTCAACCAGAAAAAATTTCAAAACAAGTTGTAGTTTTTAATTTTGACTTTATTCCCTATTTAGGAAAACCTACAGTTATTCTCTCTTCTGAATTAGATGAGACGAATTCAATTAAAACCAAAATTATAAAGCACCTTGGAGATCGCGTTAATTTAATAATAGATGACTCGTTATTTAAGGGGGGCGAAACTGTGGACAACCTAAATCGCATATTCTATGGTAGTAATTTTAAAATAGTCAATTTAGTTTTATCGTATGAATTCATTAACAATTACGATATGTTTAAAGCGTTTATCCAATCAATAATGTAATTTAATAAGTTTTCAAACTAAAATTCAAAAGTGAATAAATTTATGGCTAAGGATAAAAAAAAGAAAAAGAAGAAAAGATCAGGTGGAGATGATTATGGCACATTCTCACAATTAATAGGGAAAGATACGGGACTTCCTTCAGGCGTTTATATTGGAGAACCCGTAGATAGATCTTCGGATCAATTGTTTCTTGGAACGGAATACAGAGAAGTTCTTATTCCCGAAAGACCTTGGGGTGAAATCTTAGCCGATATCGAGCATTGGACCCCATTGCCCTTCACGCATGGAATTGAAATGGAATTAATTATCGCAGATGATAACGGTAACTACCCCCCTGGTGATGAAATGGTTTATCGGATGAAAGAGATCGTAAAAGATGCTATAAAAATCATGGACCAGATTTTATACGAAGGGAGAAGCGATTTCTTACCTGTTCCCGATTATATTCGGAAAAAAGTATTGTCAAGGCCTTATGGGAAGGATGACATTGAGAAGGGTTTTGCTATGGTTATTCGATATTCTCTTCCAGATGGAAATGTCGTTGACATAGATACTTTTGCTCGTGACGGTAATGTTACAGCAGTTACTTACATATTAGAACTCGTAACTCCTCCATGTGAATACGCTGAAGAACTAGCTTATTGGGCAAGCACCTTATTTCTTCTCGCAAAAATAACCTTACCAAGAGATTTACACATCATAGCTTCGGCCATAAATCCAGCTGCTAAAGAATACATGCGTGGATTGAGTCAAGCAGATCATTCGCATATCGGGTCCTTCAAATCTGATTTAGAAAAAGCACAAGCATATTGTATGATTCGCAACTTTATTCCGCATATAATTGCTCTTACATGTAATTCTCCAATTATAAATAACAAACCTACAGATGTAGTAAAAATCGTTAACAACCGAATTACAGCACCAAATTGCGTGCGTTCTTTAAGGTTGAAATATAACACTACAATGTTAAGTAATAACGACCCTAAGCATTTTCCCCCTTATTTAAATTCGGGAGACCAAGATACTATCAATTATTTTCTTCAGGTTGTCCAAAAGGCGAGTTTAGAGGATGGACGCTTCCAAGACGTGTTTCCTTTCACAGATTGGGGAACGATTGAAATAAGGGTTAGCGACGCTCAAATTTCAATATGCCGTAGAATAGGAATCGCCTTATTACTACAAGCGATGTGTTATAAAACTCGAAAGTTATTAGAACAGGGACTATGGGTGCCAGACGCGGGTAGCGAGACGATCGCATATAACCGAAAGACTACCATCGAAAGAGGGTTAATATCGTTATTCCGCCCTCAAAATCTTACTCGAGAACATCTCGCTCAATATGACCCAAATTTTGCAGAACAATATTTGGGACCTGAGAATCAACCTATAAGGTATATGACTCAGGCAGTTCAGAGGATGTTCTTCTACTTTAAGGATGAATTAAAAGAGCTTGGTTTTCTTTACTCGCCCTTTTTGAAACCTATACTTCAATCGGTTTTTGGAAATGTAAGCTATGCAGAGCCTCCAATAACTGAAGCGGAGTACCAATTAAGCCTATATCAATATAAATTAGATAACAATGAAGATCCGAATATTCTCTATGATTTAATTTATTTCACAATAGAATATTGTCAAGATCCGTTAAATAATCCGCTTACAGGCGTATTATCTCTTCCAAAAGAAATGAGAGAATAAAAAAAAAGTTAAAAACATTAAGACTGAAGAAAATGTTAACAGCAACTATTGAACAAGAAGGAAAAACGCGAATAGAAAATATATTTGTAATCGATGCCCACTCGCAAACTCGATATGGAACGATCAAGAATAATAAATTAATTATCGCTGAAGAAATTTATGAATTTAAATCATACTGAAATTTATTACTAAATTAATTAAGCTGCCAATCATTATTACTAAACACGAATTTCGATATATTTTTATAACTAGAGAATTACTATCATTAATGAAAATGACTATAGACCCTGAACTACTTAAAGAAATTGAAAAAACGATAGAGAAAAAAGTTGTAGAATCTTTAGAAACGATTCAATTAGCTCAACTCAGGAAAGAATTTTTAACACGTCAGGATTTTTTGGACTCTATGGATAGAATGGACAAAAGATTTGAAGAATTAATTAAGCACATGAATCTACGATTTGAAGCAATGCAAAAACAAATTGATAAACGATTTGAAGCATCCCAAAGAGAAATGAATCAACGGTTTGAAGCATTGCAAAAACAAATTGATAAAAGATTTGATAAAGTATATGAGCGTCTTGATAGTATAGATCTAGGATATGGATATGTTGTTGAGGGAATGGCATACTCTATTATAAAACGAGAATTTAAACAGAGAGATCTTGATTTAGATCTCAAAATAAGGCAACACTTTACCGACGAAAATTATACTGTTCACCCTGATACTCAAGATGTAGAAGTCGATATCTTTCATATTAAACCAAACATTATAGGAGAAGCCTCACTAAAGATATTTAATTTGGATAAAGTTCGCACTTTCATAAAAAAAATTGAGTTCCTTGAGAAGACATACAAAGATAATTTTAAAAGATTTTTATTTTGCTTTAAAATAGATGATAGGATAAAAGGCGAGCTTATTAATTTACTTCAAAAATATAATATCGAATTAATAATTCCTAAAATAGATAGTTAGATTTTATTTTAACATAATTTATTCTGATTTTAAGGATATAGTTAAATTTCGTGAAACAAAGGTATTTAAAGTTGTAATTTTTTAATTTCCCTTATTTTTAAATAATCCTCTAAAACAATCTAAACGCCATAATATTTAAGGAATAACTATTACATAAGAATATATAAGGAAACAACTTGATTTAATCTAAAGTAATCAAAATTTCTTCTAAAGAAATAAGATAGAAATAAAAAGTTAAAAACATTAAGACTGAAGAAAATGTTAACAGCAACTATCGAACAAGAAGGAAAAACGCGAATAGAAAATATATTTGTAATCGATGCCCACTCGCATTTAGGAGAAGATGTGGATGGAGCAAAAATGATGAATCCGCTAGCACCAGGTACAGGAACCTTTGATTTTTGGGGTAATGTTCAAGGAAGATTAAAATCAGAATGGATAAAAACGGGAGAACAATCCTTTAGAACTTCAATGGACGGGAAATCGACTAAAATTACTTGGTCCTTCAATCCTTATCCTTTTACAGATAAATTGTATGTTGCATTAGAAGCGTTGGGAAAAAGGTATTCTGATTTAAAAGAGAAGTCAAAATTTTATTCTTTCATCGATCAAGGCGTTGTTTTTCCTTTTCAAGATGTTTTTAGAGATAAGCATCCAGAAGCTTTATATCGAGCTAGTAATATTAATGTTTCCAGATTTACTACGCGCTTCCCATTTTCTATGAAACTAATTGGATACGCTCGCTGCGATCCTATGGAAGGAGAAAAGGCAATTAAGGAGGTAACATACGCTCGACAAGTATTAGGACTCCGGGGTTTAAAGTTGCATCCTCGATCAGAAAGATGGATCGATGATATTAAAACGGGCAAACCACTTAATGTTTTAATTGAAGCCGCAAGTCATTCCATGCCCGTATTATTCGACACTCGGGGAAGAGGCTCAATATTAGACATCGCCGAATTAATTAAATCAACTAGAACAATGATAGCTCAACATTATCCAGAGTTATTACCTCATTTCAAGGTTATAATCGCACATTTTGCTCAAGGAAATATTGGCGATTACGAAGTCTATAATGCGATTGTCCAACCGAATACTTATGGCGATTTATCAATGCTTCATGGAGAGGGGGCTGGGAACTTTTTAGAAGATTTTCGAAAATGGTTTAGGGCACAAAATAAAATAAGAGTTGATAATCGAGATTGGTCGGAATACCTTCTTTACGCCTCAGATTACCCTTACTTTGGAGATATTCACGCTCAAAAGCTTCTGATATACATTATAAATAAACGGTTTTTTGACACAGGTGGAACTATTAAAGACGTCAGAAATATCATGGGGTTAAACCAGATAAAAATTCTTCCTGAGTATAACTTACCTCAAAATAAAAACAATGGAAGTAGTTTACCATCTACTTTAATATCAACCCCATTAAATAGTAATCCTACTTCTTATGAAATTGCTATAAAAGCTTTAGCAAAATTAATCGTAGAAAACAAGGTCGATATTAAAAGATTCTGTATACAATTCAAAGATACCTGGGATAACTTTAACGACGATATTTTATTGAACGCTTTCACACCAACTACCAAAGAAGAAGTTCCAATCATGCTAACTCAATTGGTAACAGATCAAATCGCTTTGTTTGCGCCCTTAAACAAAAAGGCAGGGTGGAATAAGTTTGGATATAAATATTTCAACCCAAAAGATCGCGCGTTTTTCGCATCTATTTTCAAGCAAAACTACTTGGCTACAGACGAAATGCAAACGGTTGATTGTTTAGCTCAGATTTTTAATTAAATCCAATTTTTCTTAATATTGGTTTAAGATAAGATCTTTTTTCCAATCATACTAATAATAATCTTACTCAAAGCTTTTGTTCAAGCTCTTGTTCAAGATATTGAAATCTACCAAGAGCGGAGGTTCCTATAAAGATTATAAATATAGCTAGAAAGAAAAGAAAATAATTATTAAATGTTTGTTGGAAAACAAATATTCCTGCTATGAGGGGAACCATTAACCCTATTGAATTAAATACTGGAAAAACCACCGCTACTCTACTTTTTTGAAAAGCACTTTGATAGAAGGCAAAACTACTCATATTACATATAGCTAACCCCCACCATCCTATAAACACCCATAAATGATTATAATCAAACCAAAAGATTCCAAAAAAAATTTCAGCCCATATATACCAAGTTAGTTGGATATTTGCTTGAATTACCGCTTGGGCTAAAATATTTGTAAAAACATTACCAAGAGCAAGTAAAAAGGAGCCCGTGAGCATTATAAAAAATCCTTCTGAATTAGTACCTCTCTTTTTTAAAGATAGTATTAAGCAAAAAATAGTGATGGAAAACGTTATTGCTAAGAAAATTATTAAAGGGAAGACAAAAAGATGCAAATCTATTACAATATTTGAAATTCCAGCTAAAACAATCAAAACTGGTGAGATTGCTAATACAATTATTGCCAGAAATTCGTACCATTTTATTTTTTCACCTAAAAGACGGTTTGCTGCAAGAACCATAATGATTATTCCCAGACTGTTTATGGGTAATGAAACCATTACTCCAACTAACCCTATTGACATTATGTAAGGAAACCAAGCTATAACCCCTAAGACGGCTCCTAATGCCCACCATTTGTTTTTAATTATTTCCTTAAAGGATTTTAATATCCCCTTTATACCTTTATCAAATGTAATTTCAGGACCTTCTTTTAATCCAATTTTTTGAAAAATAATTGCAAAATTAAAACATAGGAGTGCTATTAAAACTAAAACAATTCCAGTTATAGCGGTTATGATATCAACCATAATTATTTTATATTATATTTATTTTAAAATTCATTTATTTTATTATTAACCTATTAAAAACATGGAAAGCTTACTTAATTACTATAAAAAATTCGGTATATAACTGAATTTATCGAATCAATTTTAAATACTTATCTTTTCCTAAATTTCTTAAATTATGAAATCAAAAATAAATAAAAATAATAGCAAAGTAGTTTTATATTAATCGTTTTCCTTATCATATATTTAATACCAGAATAGCGAGTTACAAATAAAAAAATATGTTTGTTCTATCATTTTTATTTATTTTATTAATTTTTTTCGTTCTATTTCTTGCCTCTATTTCAATTATTCTTAGTTTTGTTTTTATTCTTATTTTTATTAATATAAATTTTAATTTCTTTTATTATAATCATAAAGCAAAGTTATCAGATATAACTTATATCAAAAATACTCTGAAATTTATAGTTAAAATGGCAAGTTTAACTTTAGGTTCTAAATATGAACTAAAAATAACAACAAGAGATAATCTTAAATATTGCGGAGATGTATTTGACAGCACGCTTTGTAAATGTCTGTACTTGAATAATAATTATGAGCCCTCTGTTACTGAATATTTAAAAAAAACATTAAAAAAAGGTGATATATTTATAGATGTTGGAGCTAATGAAGGAATGTTTGGTGTCCTTGCAGGAAAACTTGTTGGTCAAACTGGTAAGGTTTATTGTATCGAACCTTTACCAAGGAATATCTCTATTTTAAAAAAAAATATACGAATTAATAATTTGAATAATGTTATAATCTATGATGTAGCCGCTGGAGACGAAAATAAAGATGTATCATTTTTTGATATAAAAATAAACAATATGTTAGGCGGTGCTGAAAATATTATGACGACTCTATTGTCTAAAATACCAGGTATGGTTCAATTAATCAAAGTAAAACAAAGAAGATTAGATACGTTAATAAATGAACCTTTAGATAAAATCAAATTAATAAAGATAGATACAGAAGGATATGAAGAATATGTGTTAAAGGGATTGGATACATGGTTAATTGGAAAATGTTCCATTGATTTTATTATAGAAATGAACCCTAGTAAGTCAAAATATATTACTGATTTACTTTTAAATAAACATAAATATACAGGATATATGCATTGGATGGATTCCGTAGCATATAATGATAATGTTAATTGGGAGAGACTCGATATAAATTGTAACACTCAAAAAAATGTCTTGTTTACTAAAAATCGTTGGGAAAATTAGATATTAAAAGAAAATAAATTATTTCTTATTGTTTAAATTAAATTTAGATTGAAATATAGATAAAGTGCAAAACATTATTTATTTCATTGCTGAACTAAAATTTGCTTAGTTTTTCATACTATTCGTACAACTCTTTACTAAGTGGAGATCAAGATTTAAAAAAAGGAAATCATAATTATTTGAGATAAATATTTTAAAATTAAAAGTCATATAAATTGTATAGAGTGAATGATTAAAAATAGAAGATATCTTTGTCAACCAATTATAAAAGGTCTAAAGAATGGTTAAGTTTGGCATTTAATAATTTAGATAAGGTAATTAAATTCTATGAAATTAATGAATTCGCAGCGTGTGTTTTTAGAATTCAATTATCTACGGAACAATTACAAAAAGCATTAATTGTTCTATTAGGATTACAATTTCGAAAAACTCATGAACCATCAAAAATATTAGAATCAATTGAATCGAACGAGCATATTGAAATCGAAGAAAAATTTCTTGAAATGATAAAAAAAATAGCAGATTTATCAAAAAACATTGAAGATGAGGGAACTGTAACGCGATATGGGATAATTATAGATGGTGAATTAATCTCTCCTGAGGAAAAATATGATAAAGCCAAAACAGACGAAAGGCTAGATGATCTAGAGAAGATTTTAATAATTTTTAAAGATTTATTTGAAGAAAATCCTGATTTTGAGTTAGAATTAACAACCTTATCAGAATTCATTGTAAAAATAGAAGAGTTAGAGGAATAATGGGTGAAAATAAGGATATTGATTTATCATTTATTAAATTAGAATACTTCAAAAATGAACTTAAAGAATATCTCCAATTCATTTTTAAATTAAAGCTAAATATAAGAGCAATCTTGCTCTTTGGGTCGGTCGCAACGAGTAAAGCCCGAGATGATGATGAGTATTTAAGCGATATCGATTTATTTATAATCTGTGACGATTTACCCGAGGATTATTGGGAAAGAAGAAAATTAGTGTTTAATTTAACTAAATCCGTATGTACGGGTAAACAAGTACTTTGGCGGACTTCAAAAGAAATGGAAGGTCATGTAAAATCGAAATATTATCTGATTTTAGACGCTTTTGACGAAGGGAAGATTCTTTACGACCCTGAAAATTTTCTTTCCGAGTTAAAGAAAAAGCTCTTTAAAGACTTAGAAGAAAAAGGCGTGATAAAGACGGAACTTTACTGGCAGTGGCCAATTAAAAAGTTTGGAGATAAAATTGAATTTTAACTCCCTTAGATCTTCTTAAAGCATTATTTTCTTGCTTGAATTTTCTATACATACCCCTTATCTATAACCGCGAGTATTACATGATATGCTTTAAAACTTTGAGTCAAAAAAAAAAAGAATTTGACTTCAATAAAAATATATAAGCTAGGAATTATAGGACTCATAAGCGTTTATAATCACATTTAATAATTGTTTAATTGTAAAAGGTTGTTGGGAAAAAGGTATCCTAATTTAAAAGAAAAGTCAAAATTTTATTCTTTCATCGATCAAGGGGTTGTTATAAAATTTGCTTAATCATAGTTAGAAAACTCTATTTTTATGTCCTACAAATCTTAGTTTTTATGTCAAACCTTTTTATCTAAATTAGGAATAGTGTATACTAATTTAATCTCAAATAAAGAATTTTTGATGTTTCCTATTAAATCTAAATTAGAATGCCCTAAACTTAATAACATAATAAAAATCATCTAAATAACATTATCACTATTTAATTAAATCTAAGGATTTAATAATAGAAAGTCTTTTTCTTAATTTCGAATAATGCAAACATTTAAATATATCTTATTTGTACAAAATATTGTACATAATAGTGTATTATATAAAATCTATGTTAATATTTATTAAATAATAGGGTAAAAAAATGATTGTTCAAAGCGAATTTTATAAAGATTTAGAACCTTCCGGTAAAACTGCGGAGATGCTAGGTCTAGAAATAATACAGGTATCTAAATCTGGGGAAAGATTAGACATTATTTTTCATAAAGGAATAGCACTCTCTCTTACTCAAAAAGTTTTAACATTACACATGGACAAAATTTATAATAAAAAACAAGGAAATTTAATTGCTACAATCGACGATTTTGGCATATAGATTCATTTTTTCACTTTAAACTTAGATAATATTTTGATAATAATTTATGTGGAAAAAAAGAACAATATTATAAACAGTTGCACTCAGATGTATGTTCTTTATAAAAAAATATATGAAATAATTAACACAAATAATCCTATATCAAAGATTTTAAACATTTGTAAACAGACCATAAAGATTAAATAATTTAGAAAATAAAGTGGTTCTGTTTCAAAGACATATAGCTATTTATCAAATAGTAGTAGATTGAAATAAATTCTTTTTTTAAATTTATATATCTGAAGAACTTAAATTGTAAATACAGATATCCTTTTCTTAAGAAAAACTAAAAAAAGAATAAAGTAGGAAAGCATTAAATTGCGATAGAAAGAGAATTATAAATATTTAAACACAAACTCAAAATCCGATAGATCAAAAGGTTTTAATATGTATCCATCAGCTCTTGTTTCTTGGATTTTTTCTTTTACTTCATGATCTGTAACAGCTGTTAAATAAATAACTGGTATCTTTCTGAGTTTTTCATGAGATTTTACTCTTTTACAAATTTCAAACCCACTTATATCAGGCAAAAGTATATCTAACAAAATTAATTTTGGAAGGTTATAATTTAATTCTTCGATTCCTTTTAAACCTGTTATTACTCCTTTGCAAGTATAGCCTTTAGCATCAAAATAATTAGTAACCAATTCTATTGTAGATAAATCATCTTCAATCAATAGAATGTCGTATTGAGCAAGTTTTGCATCTGGGTGTTCTAATCTTAATATAAATCTATTTTCAAATTGTTTAATCTCATCTAATAAGTTTTTAATAATGGATAAAATATCGTTGTTTAAATCCTTTTGATATTTTTCTACGATTAATTGGAGATTTCCTTTGATCGTTGTGAGTCTTTCTTTTAAGGCATGTGTGAAAACAGTTAAATCTTGAGCAAGTAAACTGGATTTCTCGTCGATATAATATTTAATTCCTTCTCTAACTAATTTGGAGAGCGATGAAATATCACTTTTTTTAATGAATTCTAGCCATTCTTTTTCTGTTTCTTCCGTAATGTAAACAGAGATTCGTTTTTTCCCAGAATAATAATCCTTTTTAACTTTAGTCTCTTTCTCGTCTTTAGTAATAATTCTTCACCTTATATTAATCTAAAAAATTAATAATTAACAAAATTATCCATATTTTACTGAATTCGTTAAGATATTAAAGTGTAAATATATTATTTTTTAATTAGTTTTTTACTATTCCTAATTATATTTACCTAAACCAGTAAATAAATTTGTTGTTTTAAAAATAAAGCATGAATCTTGCATATTTAAAACAATCCAATTTTTATCAGTTAACCATATACTTTTATTAAAAAAGATAATCTAATTTTTGCCCTATTTTTTACATAATCGGACAAAAAGATATTAAAAGATATAAATTATTTCTTATTGTTTAAATTAAATTTAGATTGAAATATAGATAAAGTGTAAAACATTATTCTTTAATGAAACATGTGATTTGTTTTAGAGAGATAAATTTCTTAAATCTAATTTGTGAAGTTGTGGAAAATTGAAAGGTATTATAATTGTAGGGTTTGAAGAAAATTCTGAAACATATATAGATACGCAGTTTCCAAGTAATATCTGTGAATTCTTAGGAGTGACCCCAAATCTCTTAAAAGATTTAGTCGAACAGCATTTGAACAAAAAGATGGAACCTAATTACGTTGAAATGAAACTAAACGACGAGATTAGCGTAGCAAGTTTCTATTCGGGATTTTCATTTAGACACTATGTGGGAAAACCTAATTTCGCGATAATTATTTTCTTATCCCAAGATGATTTTCTTTCTAACGAGTTTGAAGGAATGATGCGACGGATTGCCCACGAATTATTACCGAAAAGGGAAGCGCTTAATTTCGACGATATTTTAGGTCAATATTATGAAATGTTAAAGAAGGAAGAATTAACATCCTATTGGGAAGAAATCATAGAGGGGGAAACAAGCGTAATTGTTGTTAAAAAAAAGGAAGAAGAAAAACAAGATACTGAAGGAATTGAAGATGCCAAGAGAGAAATGGTTGAAGAACAGGTGAACCAGGCTAGTAGTGCAGATGTTTTGCAAGAAAATGAAGATTTAAAAGCTGAAATTCCAGAACTTCAAAATCTTATAGAGGAAAAAAAGAGTAAAATTAGGGAATTAACGAGAAAATTTACCGAACTTATGTCGGAGAATACAACAAAAACCGAAGAAATTCAAGCTCTCAAAGAGGAAATAAGCGAGCAATACATAAAACTAGAGAAATGGAGCCAACAAATGGCTGATCTTAACGAAAACAACGCGAAATTAATGAACGATGTAAAAAAATTAAATCAGAAAATAATTGAAAGAGATAACTTCTTAAAAGAAAAAGAGAGGAAAATCGAAGAACTTACGGGAAAATTGACAAGTGAAGAAGAATTTGAAGAAAAAGCCGAAATTATGCTTCAAGAAAAAAAAGGCTTAATAACTATTAACTTTAGTTTAAATTCTGAAATAGAAAGCCTAGAAAAAGAATTTAAAAATTTGAAAAACGAAGTTGAGAAATCTCAAAACCAGATTACAATCCATATTGATACGATAACAAATTTAAAAATTGATGCCAAAAAGCTTAAATCTAAAATCTCAAGTATAGATGAAGAGAAAGAGAAGTTAAAAGATCAATCGTTAGATCTTAAAAAGGAAATCAAAATATTAAGGCGGGAAAGAGATCATTATAAAAAAATTGTAAAAGAAAATAATCTCCTATAATTATTTTCTATGCTAAATTACTTTTCTTACTTTTCCCTCGCCTAACTTGAAAACGATAAGTAAAAGCATATTTTTATAAACATATACTTTTTTAATAATAATAACAAATTTAAATCTAAAAATCTAATATAATTATAACTATAAGTTATTAAAATAAGAGTGGAGTATTAATTGTCAATTGATACAAAAAGTTTTGATAATATTCTTTCGAAGATTATAAAATCCGAGAGTGGAATCAAGAAAGTAATTTTGGTTGATAGAACTGGCTTAACAATCGCGAGTGTTTCAAAATTTTCCTATTTTCCAGCTGATGTCGACGGGATCGGTGCTATTGCCTCAGCGGTTTTTTGTGCATCCGAAGAACAAGGAAAGAATCTAGAATTAGGTGGCTTAGAAATCGTTACGAGTGAATTTATGGGAGGGAAGATTTTTGCGTCAAGTTGTGGACCAAAAGGCGTGCTAACTCTTATCTCTGATCCGGACATAAATATTGGGTTAATTAGATTAATACTTAAACGTTCAGGAGACGAATTAAAGGAAATCTTAGACGAGTTCTTATCAGATATTCCTGAATCATTCGACTCTGGACTGGATTTAAGCGATTTGGACGAACTAACTCCAGATTAATTTTAACATTTTTTCAACTCCTTATTTTCACATTATTTGTGCCGAAGTAAATTTTACTTAAACTTATTTATTACTTAATTAACTTATTTAATCTTGAAGTTGCATTAATGACAAAAAAATTATGAGATTCGAAATTGAAAAAAGATTACACAGAGTGAAAATAGCTTTTGAACAAAAAGAAATTATATGCCCCCTCTCTAAAAATTGCAGCCAAGCAGAAAATTGCAAGAGATGCGATGATTTTTATAAAAAATGTCGCATTTACATAAACGATTCTTATTAAATAGGTTATAAAACGAGGAATTTTAGGTGTTAAAAAATATGAACTTAGGTTTAAAAGACAAAGTTGCATTAATCTTAGCCTCAAGTAAAGGATTGGGGCTAGCATGTGCTAAAACTTTCTATTGCGAAGGAGCAAATGTAATAATTAGTAGTCGCTCTATGGAAAATTTAGAGCGAGCTAAAGAAGAAATTGGCAAGCATAAGCCTAAAAATTCCAATAATAAAATTATTTCTTTGGTTTCTGATCTAAATGATGAGGCTCAAATTAAATCCTTAGTAGACGAGACCGTAAAAATTTTTGGAAGAATCGATATACTGGTTCATAACGCCGGTGGACCACCCTCGGCACCAATTAATAAGATCAGTAAAGACGATTGGCAAAATTCGATTAATTTAAATCTACTTTCCTTCGTAAGAGTTTCTGAATTGGTTGTGCCAATCATGCAACAGCAGAAGTTTGGAAGGATAATTGCGATTACTTCAGTTTCGGTGAAGCAACCTCTAAATAATCTTGTTCTATCAAATACGACACGTCTAGGAGTTGTGGGTTTTGCAAAAACGCTAGCCAACGAGTACGCTAAAGATAATATTTTGGTGAATGTTGTATGTCCAGGACCAACTCTCACTGATCGCATGAAAGAATTAATCAATACAACAGTAAAAAAAACGGGAAAAACGTATGAAGAGGTTGAAAAAACTTGGGTAGATTCCATCCCATTAGGGCGATTAGGAGAACCAGAAGAACTATCTAATTTAGTCGTATTTTTAGCCTCAAGTAAAGCTAGTTATATTACGGGCACGGTTATTCAGGTTGATGGAGGCTTTGTAAAAAGTACTTTATAATATAATCTAAACGGATATCACACTCATATTTTAGAAATTTATATTATAAAAACTAATTTCTATAAGATAAATAAAATAGATTTTAATATTTTTGATATTATTATTCTAGATATTAGTTTAATAATAAATTGAACTTTGACTAATTAATATATAATTAATAAGAGAAGAGTGTTTGAAATTGTCTGGTAGAAATTTTGGGTATTTAAAGGTGAATAGGAGACGTAAAGAGAAGATTTTTATTTTATCCGTTTTACTTATTAATTTTCTTTTAACTCCTTTTTTAAATAATTTCAATATTTATAACAATTTAAATGAGGACAACCATAAAAATGAAGAGTTGCCGATTAATTATATCAAAACTCAGGATTTAGTTTCTGATAATACTTTCACTGGGGTAGGTGCTCCTTGGAACGTGACTCACTATGCTAATGGAACAAAAACTAATTTGGAAGTAAGTTTTAATAATAATTCTTATGATAACTCTCAATATGTAGAATTATACGGATGGATAGGATATCAATTAAATTCTACAATAACAAATTTATATGATACAAGAAATTGGATTAATGGAACTTTCCACGCTGGAACAGATAATGGTATTGTTTCGAATCATGATGATACTAATGATGTTTATAATTGGACCTTTATAAAAAAGGATTTACCAGGAGGATCATACTCTAATCCTATGAGTGGAAATTATTATGATGACTCACATTCGGAATCTGACTATCAAGATTCCTTGGAATTAATGATTGAAGATGAGGGAGTTTCCGGTTCTTATGACGTTGGTGATAAATGTTGGTGGGAAACTACTTTTGAAATTGATAGAGGGGCTGTAGATGAAGCTTGGTTAAGTTTTGCGGCATTTCCAAAATATGGTGATGGTTATAATAATCATATGGTACTACAGGTTATAGTAAATAATAAAACTTTATGGGGTAATGGTCTTGCATCAATGCTAGAAGCATGTGGTAATTCTACTGATGGGCAATGGTATAATCCACCATCTATTTACTTAGATGGTAATGATCAACAATTATTTCCTAATGGAGTTAAAAATATGAATATTACTTTAGAATTTAAAAGAGTTAGTGGAGATGCTCCCGGTGCTTATGCGTCTTCCTATTCTGTACTTGTTGATAATGTATCGTTAATCGTAAAATCTAAAGCAAAACCATCTCAACTTGAGTTGCAATTAAACAATAAAGATGTTATTGATAATGTTAATTATGGTGAAGGTTATTGTGGAATGATAGGTAATTGGAATGGGAGTGAACAATCATCGGTAAATGCAAATTTCAGTAGTAATCTGAATTGGCCTTTAACATTTGAAGAAGACGGGAGTTGGATAAGTTATAAAGTTGAACTTGATACAGATTTGAAATTATATATGAATAAATCTACTCCTGAAAGCTATTATACTGCTGATCCTGATCTAAATTATCAAGGCTCAGCTTTTATTGTATCTAACAATAGTAATACTAATTGGACAACATATGCGCATATGGAGATTCCGACAGGATACGAAGAAACGAATATGACTATTGAATATCCTTCAGATTATAATTTAACAGGAGTATTTTTCTCTCTAAATCCTGATTCTCTTTCTCAAACTACTATAACGAAGTATGGAAACAAAAAATTAGTAAATATTCCAGTTAGTTCTATAACAAGTAATACCAATGGATTTTGGAAGTTAACAGCAGTATCGCCTAATTACTGCACAGAAATGGGTATATATAATAATGCCACAGATAATTGGGAGCCTAGTAATGTATTTTTAAGTGGAGATTATATTAACATTACCGCAAGAATTAATAATTCCCAACTGATTTCTGGATATATTCAACAAACAAACGCCCAGCTTCAAATAAGATTTCCGAATGGTACAATTTGGACTGCGAAAAATCAACTAAAGCAAGTTAATGATATTGGAATGGTTTATTTTGATCCTTTCCAGATACCTAATTCCCCTCCCGGTTATGAAGTTGGAGAATATCAGGCAATAATTACATGGAATAATTCATATTCTAACTTTGACTTGAATGAAACAGGTTTGATATACAAAACTTTTACTGTTAGTCACAATTCTTCATTGATTCCTGATCAGGATTATTATTCGAATATATTTGTGGGGGATATAGTTAATATAAAGGTCTCCTTTAGCGATCTTGAGAATATCCAACCAATAGAAGGTGCCAATGTTTATGCAAAAAATTTTACTGGGGGTACTCAATACTTTAATGAGATAAATCCGGGTTATTATTTTCTTGAATTTAATACTACAGGAGGGAGTGGTGGAGATCGAAATCTAACTATTTATGCCACTCATCCTTTATATGAAGATGCTAAAGTTAATACTACTATTGGATTAATTGAATATACGACTCTTACTGCTGAAGAATATCCTAATATTGAAGTCCCTTGGAATAGCAATTTCACCATTCATCTTAATTATACAGAAACATCAACGGAGAATGGTATTGAGGCGGCTACTACAACAGTTTACTGGAGTGGTGACACATTTATAGATTCAGCAAATGGAATTTATAATGTAACGTGTAATAATACAGCATATCAGGTAAATGTTGCTCATAATTTAAAAATTGAGTTGAATAAAACAGGATATGAATCCCAAACTATAATAATATCAATTGAAGTAGTTGAACGAGAAACATATATCGATGAAATTTTTATAAATAATGCTGATTGTACAGCTAACAAATCTTATAACATCCATTCCGGAGAATTGATGAACATTACTGTCAAATACAAAGATACTGAAAAAAGCGGGGCTTTTATCCCTAATGCAATGGTTACATTAAATGGGACAAGTATAGGAGAAATCTTTACAGATAATAATGTCTTTAATTTTTATAATCTTACTCTAAATTCAACAAAATTAACTGTTGGAATACATTTTTTAAATATAATTGCTCAAAAAGAAAATTATACGGCTTTGACTGAGTTATTAACTATAAATGTGTTTGAGAGAAACACTAATTGGATGTTATTCTTAAATGGAACTGATAAAACAGCTGATCCATCTATACAACTATACGATAATCAACTTTTAAATATTACTATTTCGTATATTGATTCTATTGATCTGGAACATATTCCTAATGCTATTGTGGATATAAATGGCTCAGGAATATCGGAGATTCTTGTAGAAAGTTTCAATAATTATTCAGTGATTATAGATACAACGGATTTAAATCAAGGAGTAAACTTTTTAACAATTTTCGTCCGAAAAGATGGTTATGAAGCTCATTCGATTTTACTTATAATAGAAATAATACAAATAGAAACCAATTTAAAGTTATTTTTAGATGGGGAGGACAAAACATCTAATCCATCAATTACTCTATATCCAACCCAGACTCTCAATATTACTATTTCGTATTATGAATCTATAGCAGTGGCCCATGTTCCTAATGCTATTGTGGATATAAATGGCTCAGGAATATCGGAGATCCTTGTAGAAAGTTTCAATAATTATTCAGTGATTATAGATACAACGGATTTAAATCAAGGAGTAAATTTCTTATCTATTTATGCTCGCAAGAATAATTATGAACCTCAGACTATTTTACTTATAATAGAAATAATACAAATAGAAACCGATTTAATATTATTTTTGAATGGTGAGGATAAAACTCTTGATCCCGTATATAATCTTACAATTGGTGAGATATTAAATATAACAATAAAGTATACAGAACAAAGTGGAGCATATATTCCTGATGCTGTAGTACAACTAATAGGTGAGGGAATTTTAATAAATTTAACTAAAGATGATTCTTTACAACAGCATTCCATAGAATTAGATACCGCAAATTTGACTATTAAAGTAAATCTGTTTTCAATTGTTGCGAAGGCTACGAATTATGAGATTCAAACTAAAAGCCCGATAATAACAATTAACAGGATAATCACTTTGATTAACATTTCCTCTCAAATAAATGTAGAACCTGGAGATGATGTCACATTGGAGGTAATTTTAATGGATATGTACTTTGGAGATACTATAAAAGGTGCTGTGGTTACTTACAGATGGGCTTATGGCCAAGGAGAACTCTTGGATCTTAATAATACTGGTACTTATGAGGGATTTTTGGAAAATGTCCCAGAAGGCACTTATACTATAACAATAAATGCTTTTAAAAGTGATAATTATGATTTTATTACAAAGGAAATAACTTTAATTGTTACTCGTACTGAAACTGAAACTGGTCCTGATTTGAGTTGGTTAGTTTACGTGTTAATTGGTGCTATAATAGGTTTGGTCGGAATTTTTACACTCTATCAGAAAACCTTAAAATATCCTCCAACTGTAAGAAAATCGAGAAAAATTAGGAAGAAAATAAGAAAAGGTAAAAAGACAAAACCTGTAAAAGACATTGCATCTCGAGAAGATTTAATTAAAGGCCACCTCGAAAGTAATGTCGAAACTATTCAGTTAGAAAAAAAAACCGAAAAGGGATTAAAAGAAAAATAAAAACTAGTAAAAATAAAAAAATTAAATGTGAAAAATATGGCAAAAGGGTATATTATCAATAACTGGACAGAAGATCAAGGCCTTGGAGTTCAATTGAGTTATCCTGAGGATTTAGTTGTAGATCTCGATGATATGATGAGAATTTTTTACGCTCATATTACCGGTGCTGGAGAAGCTGGAAATGTGTTGGTACGATTAGAAAAAGCGCGTTCAAATGTTTCCAGCTATTTTACGGGAATGGAATCTGAAAATCAATTTATGATTAATTTCATTATGGAATTAGGTGAAGATCCCGAAATTTTCGGAGAAGCCGTACTTTCAGAAATCAATAAAAATATTCTATTTTACCTTAAAAGAATTAACCAAAATCCAGCCAGTAGATTGGACATAACAATTGAATTGACAGATTACATAAAAAACTCTCTAATGTACTTAGAGCGTTTAAAGAATTTAACGAAAGAGCAAGTGATGGCTCAAATATATTATAGTGAAAAAGGAAGAATGATATTAGAAATCTTACAAGAAAAACCTCATACTAAAAAAGAATTACATAGCCTATTAGAAGAGAAGACAGGGAAATTCATCCCTAATATTGATACCTTGTTGAGTCATTTTGTTAAAACTGATCTCGTTAGACAAGATTGGATTGAAGGTGATTCAGACATTTCTTTATTTCTACTTTCAGATTTCATTATAACTAGAAGTCCGGTAAGCAAACTATTAGAGGACGCAAAAAAAGGGCTCCCAAATCCTTACTTGGCTAGCAAGTACCTTGAATTAGCAACAGGTTATTTCTCACACTATAAACCGTCAGAAGTAGACAATTTAAAAATAGCGTCTCACATGATAAATCCAGATTTATTCGATTATATTATTCTTTTTAGAGAAAGAGCTTATCCCATAAATAAAGTACCACGGGGACCTGGACAAATTTTTGATCAGATTAGGAGTTTTTTAGCTACACTGGAATCAGATAAGATTATTACTGTTTTAAAAAACGAGAGTGACCTTGAATGGATATTTTTATTAACAGATATAACTGCTCAAAAATTTTATCCTGAGTATTTAATAGAAAATATTCGAAAAGCAGTATCAGAAAATACGTTGAAAAAAGAACCTGCAATTAGGCATTTAGAGCTTCTTGAGCAAATATACAAGAAATAAGGTAAAAAGGTGATAAATTAGAGTTGTCTGACGATATTGATGAGTTTAAATCGACAAAACATGTATTAGAACTTATAGGATTAACTCAAGATGAGATTGAAGCTTATTTTCATTTGACAGGAAGAGGTCCCGTAATGGCGGGAGAAATTGCGCTTTTAATTGATGTTCCTGAGGAGAGGGCATTTCAAATTGCTAATAGTCTACTCGAAAAAGGATTAGTTCGTGAAATTCCCGGAACGAATCCATTTTATATCGCTTTACCTCCCTATTCTGCCTTACTGAACCAAATACGAAATTTTAAGGAAATAGTAAGAAAAATTCAAAAATCAACTCCAAAAGCTTTACAGTTAAAATTTAAGGAAATTGAAGAACATTCAGCAAAATTAAGTAAGTTTGATGAGTATAGAAGCTATATAAACATCATGAAAACTAATCTGCCAGCTCAAATAAAAGCACAATTCAGTAAAGTCGAAAAAGAACTTGATAATGTAAAAAAGTTTCAAGAAATAAGAAGGTATATCCTTAATCTGAGGGAAATCGTACCTGATGAAATTATAAAAGAATTTGGTGTAGTTGAAACACGCTTAGAAAAAATTAAATCAGAGATTTCTATCGCCTTTGAAAAGCAATTTAGAATTGGAGCTTTAAAAACCATGGCAGAAAAGATTGTTTCTAGAATAATATCAGAACAATTTGGTGACCTTACTGATTATTTTCGAGAAAAATTTGTTAATGCTATTCGAAATACTCTTGATCAAGTCACCGACCAATTAGCTTCAATTTCTGATGTCGCTGGCGAAATGAGTACCGATTTAGGAAGTTTTTTATCAGATATCGTATCAGGATTAGAAGATACTCTAGAAGATTTGGATGGTAGAATTTCATCTGTTTATGAGGATGTTGATAAAGGAATTGAAGAATTAAAAGGATTATTTCAAAATGAAATATATAAAACGCTCGAAGAAGACATTATGGGAAATATTTTAAAACAACTTGATTTGTCTGAAAAAACTATGACTGAGTTTTGGGAACGGTCAAAAAAAGCTTCAATGTTGAGTTTCAAGGATGTGTGGTTTGTAAGAAGTGTTGAGGGCATGAAAGCTCAAATCAACGAATCTCTTACTCGAGTTAAGGCCAGATTTCATATTATCGTACCTAGATTGGAGGAAATTGATTTAGTAGCACTTTCAAAAGTAAAAAAACATATCAATGTTAGAATTTCAACAAATTTCGATTTGAATAATCCCAACGATCAATTAAAACTAGCTGAAATTGTAAAATACCCTAACATCAACATACGGCTTTATTCTCGAGAAAGTTTATATGCAATCAATAGAGATTTTGAAGAAGTCGTAGTTTGTGCCGCATCAAAATCAAAATTGGGAGATATGGAGATAGCTGGTATGGGGTCTATTCTTGAAGAACATGTCAAATTATTTGCAGGTCTATTAGAAGATATATGGATTCAAAGTCGGAAAGTTAAAACTGAAGAAATCATGTATGCTATTCAATCATCTCAAAGGATAGAAAAAGTACAACAGCCGATTCAGCAAACTACTTTTCAAATGCCGCAAACACCTTCAGTACCAATAAAACCCGAAATCCAAATTAAACCCACTACAACTATTGTGGAAAATAATGTACTAAAACCATTTGAACAAAAACCTACAGTTCCAACTCAACCAACACTTCCTCAATTGCCAACCGCAGAACAACAAGAGGGTGTAAAAAAACCAATAGCTACGCTTGATTCAACATTAAATAAAGAGGGAACTATTTCGCAATTATTTGATGATATAATTAATCTTCTTGATAAAAAAATAGGTTCTGAAATTTCAAACGATTTAGAACACATTCGAAATAGAATAACTGAGGAGATTGGATATACGGCTGTTTTAAGACAAATAGGTCTTACAATAGCTTCCTTAAAAACAGTACCTAATTTACTATCTTCAATGGAAGTAGAAGATACTATAAAAAAGATAAATTTTTGGAGAAAAAAAATTAATGTATAGAATAATAAGATCTGACCTCTTGTTTCTCTTAATATAAATAAAAAAAAAATTCGAGAGTTAAATTAGTATAGCTTATCTCACTGCCCTGACCTAAAAAATGAAAAGTACCTAAAAGTCGTCTTAGTTGGTATTACTTCCATCTTTTTCACCATTGATATTGTTAATTTTTTCAGTAATCTCATCAAGAGTAGTTTTATCGTCATAATTAATCTTTTTAACTTTCATTACATGCCATGTGTAAAATGTAGCCACTATTCCTATTATCGAGCATAAAAGGAACACGATCCTAACTCCTAAGACTTCAGCTAAAGGTCCCGCAATTAAAGCACCAAAAGGGGCGATCATTGATGAGATTGACTGATCTATAGAACTCACTCTACCCATTTTATCGTGTGGAACAATTGTTTGTATGATTGTCATGTATATTGTGTTACCAATGGGTAATAAAAAGCCAACTACAAATGTTGCGACTCCCATCATTAGGAAAAAACCATTCGGTGCGAAAGCAAATACTGAAAGTATTCCTGTTATCACCACCAAAGAACCAAAGTAAGTAAAAAGCTTATGTTTCCACTCCTTTTTTACACTGGTGAGTAACGCTCCCAATACCATGCCAACCTGAAATAATACCATTATAAACGCAAAATCTGAAGCTGATCCTGCATGAATATGAGGCGCTTCTACTATATAAGGTAATAACACGTTGAAAGGCATCAGCAAAAAGTTAAGCAACATAAACAGCAATAATAACGTTAAAATCCCAGGTATAAGTCTTATCGTCTTTAATCCTGTTTTAAATTCAAAAAGAAAATTTCTTATTTACAACCGACTAAGAAATAATCAGAATTAGTTTATTCCCATAATTCTAAGAAATCAAACTCAGATAATTCATTTATTCTTGGGAAATGTCTTCTGTCTTTTGTTATCAGAGTAACTTTGTTTGCTATGGCAATAGATGCATTTAAAAGATCAAATTGAGGCACTCGAAGCCCTTGATCATCCAATTCGGCGCAAATTTCGCCGTATATTTTACTTGAATTATTATCTAATGTTAGAATTTCCGGAAAATTTAATATAAACTTATTCAATTTTTTTACTTCGGCAATTTGTTTTTCTTTTGATTTTAGGCGATAGGCACCATACCATAGTTCACATGCGGTGATTTGAGTAATTCGTAGATCTGCTCCTTGAACTATCAATTCATTTATTTTTTTATTGGTTTCTTGATTTTTACCTCTCAAGAAATCAATAGCTACATCAGTCTCAATAATTTTAATCATTGGTTTCGCGACCTGTTAAATTATTTTCTCTAATTCTTTTTACATTTTCTTCTAACCCATTCCATAATTCAGGATCAAACTTGTTTTGCAATAATAGCCATGGATTGTCTTTTTTAGAAATTAACCTTTCGATCAATCTTGAGAATGATTCACCTTCTCGTTTTTCGTTTTTTAGTAAATTATATGCTTGCTCTGATAATGAAATTGTTTTTTGTGTCATAATTAAGTAACATAAATAGACCTATTTAAATAGATCTACTTTTTTCTCTTTATCATAATCAATTGTCTTTATAAAAGCATCCGCTTTTTACTCAAATTGATTTTAACTTGTTTATCAATAAATACCTTAAAATAGGTTTAGATTCGCGATTCCTAGATATTTCTCTACAACCTCTAAAACTTCTTCTTTTGACCCAATATATCCAAAGATTTGATGTCTAGCTTTTCCATGGGACGCATTATCGATAGATTCAAACTGACTTAGTTGTAGCTCGATTTCCCCATATTTTAAAGATAATTTATTTGGAGATTCCGAATTATACGATTGAACCACGCCAATTTCGCTCTCTGGATGATCTCGAGAAACATCAAAACAGTCATCTTGAGTTTTAGGGATATCGTTGGAAAGCTTAACTAGAAAACCATATTCTTCTGAATCGGGAATTTTAAGTACATAACCGATTTTTGCGTGCCGAGTAAAATCAATATCTTCAGGTCGAACTGCTAACTTGTAAACATCGTCAACATCTAATTTGAAGGCAATGTAATTGTCTCCTACTTTCAATCGATCTTCGGGGATAATGCGAAAGTAGGACTTTGAGTAATTAACAATATTTTTCCTGCTGTTATCATCATCTGTCAAAAAGGAAAACATCTTATTATACGAAAGTAAACTTAGACAATTTTAATTGTATTTTTCTCAATCATTATTTTAATTAAAGTATAAAAAGTCTGTTTTTCAGTTCGTAAGGATAGTTACAAAAGACAGCGATGCTGAGGAACTTAAGTATCTTATTGTTATAGATGAAGTTCATGCTATTTTAGAAAAAATTATCACTACAAACAGCGATACAGCTGATTTCATCGTTAAAGAACAAATGGCGAAAAGATTCTCAGAATTATTAAAGGAGGATCGAAGTCGCGGTGTCGGGTTCGCTATTACGGATCAATCTCCCGCTCGTTTGTTCGATGATGTGGTTTCTCAGCCAAATATAAAAGTGATTTTCAGGGAAGTCTATATCCAAATAACCTTCTTTTTTCACAAGATGCTGTTGAACGACAAATTTTAACACAACTAGCCAATAGACTAGCATTATTAATTAATGGAGCGAAATGGGAAAAATATTTAATCCGATCTTTAAATTTTTCTTTGTTATAAAACAATAGGAAACTTAAATGAGTTTTTTATCTTTAAGATGATTTACTATTCGGTTTACAACAGCTATGCATTCAGAAAGCAGATCTTGAACATCGTCATTTGTATAAGTTAATTCGGGATGTGCAGTAGGATTTCTGTAATTTACGCGAATTGCATCTAATTGATCTAAAATTTCCCTTGGTGGAGGGACTGATATACTTTTTAAGTTTATTACAATATTTCCCCAGTTATCTTTACAGCCAGATGAACTATTTAATTTATCAAAGAACCACCTCACAATTCCCTCCATACCACGTAGTATATGAAACGCTCCTGCTGTCGATCTTTCAAAGGCAATGCATTTTCCACCTTCGCTGAAATCGAATCGTGGTAAATCAGGGAGTTCATTAAAAATATTTTGTGCAAATAAATCTTTTATTTCATCTAATAACTTTTCAACTTTTATCCTTTTTTCTGTTATTACATAAACTATCCTCCCTTGTAATTCAGCATGAATAACCGTATTTATTTTATCCATCAGAAGAAATATCTCGTTTACATCTTTCTTTTCTAATGTATACTTGCTATCTGTTTCATCAAGTCTTTCTTTATATTCCTTTAACTCACTGAACCATTCTACATTAGATGTTACCTCTAAATTTAATTCATCTATGTTTTCTATGAAACGTTCAAAGCTATCTTTAACAAAGTTTTCTTTATGATAAGGGAAACCAGGTTCTACTAATCTTAGATAATTAATATCTCGTCCAAATGCTACATAATCCTTAATGTTTTTCGTCTTCATATTTAATCTTTTATCTTTCCCGTTATATATCTTTTACTATTTTCTTAAAAGATCTTATTATAATTATTAAATCAAGTTATAATGAGATGTGACTTTCGTAAAAATGATTAAAAATAAGAAAGATTGTCAAAATTTTTGTTCTATCTCATTAAACAGATTATTTCTTTGGCAATATATCAAATTTCTATTTTTACTTACTTTGCGATTATTAAATTTAAATTAGTGAAAAAATTCTAATCTTTTATATTTATACCTTGCTCTTTCAAGCAATCCCTGAAATATTTGAGAAATTCTTCTAAAACATGTTGGTTATTAATTAATTCACCATATGAAAAGGTTTCATTTGATTTCTCGTTGTGAATTGAGGTTTCGTTAAATCTAATCTCGATAGACCATTTAGAATTATGTAATTTTATATTTCTTCCTGAACCGTGATGATCAATAATTAAATCTTCCTTTAACCTCTGTATCATTGCAAAATCAAGCTTGATAATTAAATTAATATTAATATCATCTGATTGTGGGTTTTTTAAAATATTGTATAATTCTTGGTATTTTCTTTGCTTATGATTAATCTGATAATCTTGGTGGGTTAAATTTTTATTCATTAACCTAATATACGGCAATGATTCTCCACTCCCCAAAATCTTTGTCTTTCTCATAGTATCTATTACGAATTCGACGTATTTTTCTGCCTCTGGTTGCCTGAACGTTTGCTTTAACGATTCAAATCTATGCTGGTAAACACTTCTTTCAATATGGAAATCTTTAACGATCTCATCATAACTTTTTAAATTCCAAGGGAAATTTTGTTGCATATTTTTATATAGTATTGGAAAGTCGTAAGTTCGACCATCTCTTTTATTCTTAAATATTAAATCTATACGATTGTTTTCTGCCATCACAACCATACATATCTTAGACAAAACATTATCAGCAAGGTAATGACCTAACTCATAAATTATCGGAATTTCGTTTTTCGCAAGGTTTTTTGCTATACTTATCATTTTTTTAAGAGTCGTATTATAGGAACGAATATTAGCTTTATCCATGATTAACAAAACTTAATTTTGATATTTTAAAATTCTTATTAACTAGAACACATGTTATTTAGATTAATTAATTAAATTATCAAGCCTTTGATTTGTTTTATTCGAGGAGAGAGTAAGGATTTTCTCTATAATTGTTATTTAAAGAATCAATTCTTCTATTAACCTACACCTTTATTAAAAAGATTTAACGACGATTCATTTTAGTAATTCCATTATAATAGTGCCAAATAGCAAAATTTGATTGTTTTTTAAATTCAATTTGATAAACCAAGAAAGATTTTTTAATTTCTAAATACTTATCATTTTAAAATCTAAATATTAGCATTTTATCATGTTTGATATCACTTTAAAATCTGTTTATAATCTGGGTCCAGAAAATTCGTGGTTTATTATCGCTCCTATATCATTTGCCTTTAATAATGTGTATTATTTAGAGCTCGAGATAATTCCACCATTGAGTGATAAAAGAAAACAAATTGAAGGAAAGTATAAAATAGCGTATATTTATGGTGATCAAAAAACTTTCATAGATGAAAGATTTCTAAATAGTATAAAAAAAAGAGTTGTAAAAAAAAAGGACCCCGAACAACCGCTCGATATTGATTATAAAGTATGCTTATTGTGTTTAGAAATAAGTGACCCGTTAGATGCCCAATACTTAATTCGAGCAAAAATGTCAGTAATTAATAAAGAACTAATTGATTCTCTTTTGACATCAAACGTAAAGAAAAAAGATTTAATTGCTCTAACTGAAAGATTTCTTAAACAAGATTATAAAACTGCTATAAAGGAAGCAGGTATATTTGGGGAATATATAGCAAAACAATTTCTTAAAAAATTAAAAAAGAAGTATGTAAGTTATAGTTCCGCAGTTAATCATTTATCAAATCTAAAGAAAACTAACAGGATGAAAATCAATTACAAATTAATTGGAAATTTCCTTCATCCAATTTATTTTATCAGAAACGAAGCAATGCATCCAAGTTCAGAAATTCCAATGGACGAGACTACTGCATCCTTAGTCTTAACAAATCTTTCCGGATTAATTACATATCTTTCTATCAATCAGATAAAATTTTAAAGAAAAAGAAGCTATGGCTTAACTTTAAGTTCAATTAAAATTAATATATGATTAAATGTCGGATAATAACATAGAAAAAATTAGACAAATACTTCATTATAAGGAAAGGGATGATTTATCTGAATTACTTTCTCAATCCAAATCTAAAGTCCAAGCTTCGTCGTCTTATGGAAGTAAATTAAATTCCATTTTAAGCACATTTGAAATTTACTCATCAATTGAATATACTGAAAAGTTAAGGAATTTAAATAAGGAGGAACACGACCTTATTTTTCTTGCAGTTAAAGAAGTTTACCCTATTAGAGATGCTTCTCCAGAAATCATGGATGTAAAATATTACATTAGTTCCAGTGAGGAAAATAATGATCTCGATTCAGCGGATTCATTATGGGCTAATATTCATCCAGATATTACAAAAGTCTCAAAACAATTATTTAGTGATAAACATTATGCACAAGCTGTTTTTTCTGCATTTATAGAAGTGAATTTTCGCGTGAAAAACATAGTTAAGAATAAAATTGGAGAGGAATTAGACGGAAAAGATTTAATGTTCAAAGCTTTTAATTTAGGAGATCCAATAATTCAATTAAGTAATTGTTCAACTAAAACAGAAAAAAATATTCAAGAGGGATACGGACATCTATTTGCTGGGGCAATCCAAGGTATTCGAAATCCAAAAGCCCATGAAAACATAACAATTGATGAAAATAGGGCAATACACTTTATATATTTAGCAAGTCTTTTAATGTATAAAATAGATGAATCATATCAGTAAAATTATCCATACCCGTTTCCCTCTTTATTGCCCTTTTTACTTTTCTGTTTTTTTCGCTTGTATTTTTCGTAGCGAATCCTGTTTATCTCGACTGTCTCCCTTAATTCTTCGATATTCTTAATTCTATAACTCATTACAAGCATTTTATACCGTACTTCGCGCCCCAGCTCTAATTCGTGGTCGATTAGCTGAACGTGGATGGTGTGCGGAAATTTCCCCCCCGTTCTTACGAGCCCTTTTTTTATTCTTCTGGTTGGTTTTTTGCAAACTTTACATTTGTGGGGGATGTATTTCGTTACCGTGTGAATAGGTTCTAAATGCTTAGAATTTACGAACCCCGTTGTCTCGTAGGCGGGCTTTAGTTTTCCGTCGCCCTTTCTCCACAACGCACAATGGGTAAGGGTATAAAAAAGCGTATGGTAAGCGTCTTCCCTGCTTCCGAAATTAACGTACACCCAATCTTTAAATTTTTCCCTAAAATCATTCGCGTGTAGCACGTAACCGTACCCTATGTAGTGAAAGTGAGGGCTTAGAATCCGTTTTAAGTCTTGAGTTTCGCACGAACACCCGTAGTCTTTTTTTCCGCAAGTTCTACACTGCTTAACCCATAGATCGAGTATTAAAACGCCTCCAAATAGTCCAGATTCTTCTAAAATAGTATTTACTACGCGTTCCCTTCTAAATTTGAGAAATTTATCGTAATCCGTTAGTATTTCCTTCAGTAACTCTTTTGTCGGGCTTAAGGCGATGTGCTTTACCATACCAATTTTAACACCTTCTTTTAACGCTTTTTCTCTAAGTTCCTTCAATTTCCCGTTTAACTCTCTTGCTCTCGTTGACGAGGCTTGGATAAAACAAGATTCGCAATCCATTTTGTTGCAATGGTTGTAATGTAGCGTGAGGCTTTTGTATATGTGGTCTTTACACGCGCTAGCTCCTCGAAAAGTGTTGCAATTATCCCTGTACCTCCCGTCGTCGTGCGTTTTCTCGAAATTTCCGCTCCCCGCGATTATCCAGTTTGCTAATCTCTCGAATTCTAAAGCTTGGTTCTCTTTTATCTGGTCTATTACGTTGTATTTGCTTTCAGTTAGGATTTCTACTTCTAAAGCCATTTTTTGTCGTTGCAAATTTTTTTGATTTCGTTAGATTTTTGTACTTTAATTACTTCCAATCGACCTTTAAAAACTGCCCGACAAAATTTCGTGTCACGATATTCTAAATCCTTTATCTCCTAAGAATTCCCCCTTCAATCGTTTTAAATAATCCTTAGATTCTTAAAAATAATATTAAAGTAATAATAATTAAATTAAATTCAATTATTTATTTCTCAGAATAGATTTAATATCTCCTTAGTCTTATAATATTTTAAATCTGTTTTTTTTTAGATTTACTTAATATCATTTTTAAATTTTATTCAAAAAATATTAAAGAAAGAAAGTGTTAATATAAAAATGCATTTCTGTAAATGAACCTAATATGAAAGACTTTTGGAATAAAGAAACCGAAAAAAGATTTTTTAAACAGGCTTTAAAAAATTTCGCGACAGTAGAAAAGTTGTTCTATAAAACTAATAAGGGTGAATACTTTGCTTATTGGAAAAAAAAATATGAAGGTGAAAGATACACGCTTCAAAGCAGAAATTCATTAATCGGTAATTTTACCGAAAAATATTCGAAAGATTTATTACAGGAAACTGTCCAAGAGAGAAATTTATATGCCGTAAATAATGTTGTATGTAAAGAAATCGGTTTAACTAGAAGATCACCTGCTGATGTGGTAATTTCAAAAAGGAATCAGATTAATTTAAGACCAGAGGATATAGTTTTAATAGTAGAAGTTAAAATGTCTCTCGTTTGGAACTGGAGGTATGAAATAAAAGGATCTGAAAATATTTTTAAATGTGTTGGAGATTACTTATCTCATGCAGGAACCCCCGGATTATTACGTTCAGATTCAATGTTAAAAGCAATAGGAAAAAGCATTAATATAAGAGTTTCTGATTTTCAATCATCTAAAATTCCGATTATTATTTTAGGAAATACGCCAATTACAAATAATTATTATGATAAAGTTGACCATTTAAAAATTGCAGGTATTATTCAAGGTTTTTGCTCAATTAACCCATCCCCTATAAATGATACTACCCGAAATATAAAATCTACTCCTAAGCATGGATTTATTAGATTTGATAGATTTGACGAGTTTAAGAAGTATATTAATAAAATTATTTCATCTGATTATAACTTCTTTTCTAGCATGAAAAATCGGAAAGATTTGGGTATAATCATTGAAAAAGCAAATAAAAAACAAACTTATGAGGAAAAAGCTGAAGAATTTCTTAGATTAATACGAAATTAGAAAATTTATAAAATCTTAACCTCTTATTAGTGAATTTTTTATACATATTTTCTTATTATTATTATAATGCCAGTTAATAATAGTAAGGGTACAAAAACAAGTTCATTTGGAGTCTCTAAACGAGAAGGTCATGACTCGTCCCATTTTTATAATTCTAAATTATATGAAAACATTACTAGACCTAAAATTGTTAAATATATTGATAATTCTAAATTAATTTCTCCTAAAGTATTGGATCATGTAATTTTAGGAGATAGTAGAGATATGCATTTAATCCCCGATAACTCTATTCATCTTATGGTTACATCCCCGCCGTATAATGTTAGAAAAGATTACGATGATGATTTATCATTATTAGAATATTTGCATCTACTTGAAGGGGTTTTTAAAGAAACTTGGCGTGTTTTAGTGCCTGGGGGAAGAGTTGCTATTAATGTTGCTAATGTAGGACGAAAGCCTTATATTCCTCTTCATGCATATTTTATCGAAATAATGTTTAATATAGGATTTCATATGCGAGGAGAAATCATCTGGAATAAAGCTGCTTCTGCAGGCGTATCAACAGCGTGGGGATCATTCGCTTCTGCAAGTAATCCATGTCTAAGAGATGTGCATGAATATATTTTAATATTTTCAAAATTAACAAACAAACTTGAAAAGGAACAAAGGGAAAACTCAATAGAAAAAAAAGATTTTGTTGAGTGGTCAAAGTCAATTTGGTCGTTTTCAGCAGCTTCTGCTAGGAAAATTGGTCATCCTGCTCCTTTTCCAGAAGAATTACCTCGCCGATTAATAGAATTTTACACTTATAAGGGTGATGTTATATTAGATCCTTTTATTGGAAGTGGAACAACAGCTATTGCCTCATTAAAGTTAAATAGACATTATATTGGTTATGAAATATCGCCAGAATTTGTTAATTTAGCAAAAAAAAGAATTTCAAATGTAAAAGACCAATTAAAAATTGATAATTTCATTTAATCTTTTAAAGTTTTATTCTTTATCCTTTTCGATCTCTTCCAAAAATCCTTCGGTTAGCAATAAGTTATCTATAAACTTATCAAATTCCTCTACTTTTTTGTCTTCCTCTTCCAATTTAACTGAACATAGCACGCAATAATCGGCGTTCGTCGCGATTTCTTTCCCGCAAAACTTACAAAAACTTTTCGCTTCAAGTTTTTTATCTCTTGATAACGTGCCTTCCTTTTGCGTTTCCTTTTGTTTTTCCGTCCGTTCTAAAATCTCCTCGTTTTTTTCCACGATTTCCTCGTCCGAGAGCCAACTCCTCTTAACGTGTTCCGTTGCCATCGCGAACGGTTTCTCGATCGAGTTAACTCTAATTAAACATTGCCCCCTTTTTAACATCGATAAGTATTCCTTCTGCCATTCCTTTAAATTTAGTAATTCTTGCATTAAGTCTTTTTGCATGTGTACTTGAAACGTAACGAGCACCCCGCAATTTGCTAATATTTCCCTGCTAATGTTAGGGCGGGTCGCGAGCGAAATCAAACATTCCCCAGTCCCCCTCAACAATAACGCGATATCCTCGATGTAAGAAGTGAGTTTTGTTCTACTACTAAGTTCTTGGGGGGCGAAATACTGCGCGTCCTCTATTATTGTTACGTGCTTAATTCCCTCGTAATTTTTGCTCCCCGTTTCTATGTTCTTGTCCCACAAATATTTTAGCACCATGTTTAAGAAAAACAACGCGTCTTCTTTTTCTCCCCCTTTGCGGATGATCGAGCTCAAGTCTAATAAAACCCTGTGGTTAAACAGCTCTTTCACGTTAAGACCGCTTTTCTTGTCGAATATGTTTTTTAACGTGCTTACAGAATAGCGACGGATTCTATTTCTGATCGCTTGAACGCTTTTTTTCATGGTAAAATCTTCTTGTTTCGCGTAATATTTATCAAATTCGCTAAAAAACTTGTCCCAGCTCCTATTTTCTTCTTTTGGACAAATTTCGTATAGAATGTCGATAAATACTTTTTCCATTTGAGGCGAATAATCGACGTTCTCTAACAAACCCCCGCTTTCGAAGATTTTAAACACCCTTTCTGCGTGAATGTACGGGTCTCCCCCTTCGGGATCGAAAATGTTAATCGAAAAGTTCTCGCCCGGCTTTAGTATCAGCAAATTGTCGATTTTCTTCTGCAAAAATTGGTATTCCCCCTTAAATTCCGTTAAAAGAAAGGGGATGTCGTATTTTTTAGTAAAATTCAACAGAAAATGTTGCAAAAAATTGCTTTTTCCCGTGCCCGTCGTTCCGCACACAAACATGTGTTGCGCTAAATCGTCAACGTTGAGGCTAAATTTATGCTTGACCTTGTGCTTGTCGATAACCCTTCCTATGTTTATGTTACCGATCTTAGACTCGGATTTTGACGGGTATTCCATTATCAGTTCGAATATTTTCGGAGATTTAAAAGTGTATAGGAACAAAATGGAAGAAATAACTAAACTTAATTGAGAACCCCCTATAAAAACTATTTCTATAATAGATGACGACGGCTCTGCCGTAAATATTTCTAAATTAACTATCAAAAAAACGAATAAAATCACAAATATGACTATAATAGCGCAACGCATCGCTATTATCATAATGCTGTGCTTTATACCTCGTCTTTTACGCTTCTCTTTTGAGTTTGAGTAAAATAAAAACAAAATAAGAGCGATAGGAATAAGCGATAAAATGAAATACGGTAGTAGCGTGTCCATTAAAACAATTATTTTGATAGAATGTTATAAACTCCTATTTTTTAAATACAATAGTAGAAAGATAGTATTTTTATAGACTAAATTTGATAAAATTTTTTACTTGTATTATACCTTCATGATTGACATATAATAAAAAGAGAATTTATTTAATTCTGGAACTAAGGCATTCTAGAATATTTGAAATTGTTTTGAAGTCTTGTATTGGATTATCATCAAATGCAAACTTCATTATCTTATCAATTCCAAAATTTTGAATATCTATAATAATTTCAAGATTTTGATTACAATTGACATTAATTAAAATTCGTGTTACTTCCTTTTTGTTTTTGAAAAAAATAAAATCTGTAATTTTTATAATATTTCTTTCAAGATAGGAAACACCTAATGATTGTAATAAAACTTTATGTGTTTTAATTAAATCTAATGCTGATATAATTGCCCCTGTGAATTTATTTCGAGGTCGAAAGGAAGAATTATAAATATGTGAACAAATCTCTTGTAAAGCATTTATACATTGAATTTTTGTGTCTTTTTCTTTAACTAATTTTTGAGCTTCAAATTTATCTTTTCTTATAGGGTTTAAATAATTAGAAGGTGTGATATTCTCGTTTTTATTTATAAATTGAACTTCATTTAATATTTCTTCAGCAATTTCAATATATTGTTGCGCATATTCTTTATTAAAATGGTGGCTTATGGAAGATTGACCGTGCTGGTAAATATTTCTTTGGTTATGCAAAGCTTCTAATCTTTTAAAATCAGGGATATTAGGGGATTTAGATTTTAATACTTTATTATACAGATCATAAAATGAATAAGTTATACTCCTACTACTTTTATTTTTTCTTGTAAAATTTAATCCATTTTCTATAGCGATAATGATACAAATTTTAGATATTAAATTATCAGTTAAGTAATGTCCAAGCTCATAAAATTGTGGATTATCGGAATTACATAATTCTTTAGCAAAACTAAACATTTTCTTAATTATATTTCTCTCTATCTTTTTGTTCGGCATTTTAATTTTATTCAGACAATATAATTTTATAGGATTTTATTCAAATATTTTTATAATCCGATTATTGTTGAATTATTATATTATTTATTTAGTGACTTCAATTCCAAATTCTTCTAAATTAAACATTTTTTTATACCTTAAACCTCCCCCTTTAACAGAAATCGGTTCTACAATATTAGATTTTGCCCAATCATTCCAATATTTAACTACTGTTGAATGACCTACAGAAACCTTCTCTGCTATTTTTCTGCTACTATTTTTACCATCACTATCATGATATATTGATTGTTTTATATCATTATTTAATACACTAAGTAATACTTCTTTTGCTTTACTCCAAGCTTGAAATTTAGTCCATTTTACAAGTTCTTGTAATAATTTTATAATTTGGTCATCTTGTCCTTTATTCATACTTTTCACCTTTAATTATTTTTGCAATAGCATCGTTTTTGTTTAATTTGTTTTGTAATACTTCTTTAATTAAGTTAAATAGAAATTTAGTAGTAAAAAACGTAAACCCATAATAATTTAGAAATTTTTTAGCGTTAGGTGTTAATGGATCATCTCTTTCATCAGGATTTTTATTCCTATAATGATTTATTACAAAAATTCCTTTTAATTCATTAGCTTTAGATGTTATCACCAGTTCTTGTTGAATCCAACTATCTAATTGGATTATATCTTCTTTTTTGCCTTGTTTTGTTAGTCCTTTAACTTCTAAAATATATTTTATTCCTTCATGAATAAAAGAAATATCATGATTATTACTATCGTTTACAAGAACAACATCTTCTAAATTTAATAATTTCAAGCAATATGTAACTGCTTCTTCAAGTGGTTTACCTGTTCCATATAATAGACTTTCAATAATTTCAAAATGATTTATATTTTCTTTCAATTTTTTAATTTTTTTTATCGTTTCCATATCTATTATTATAACTGTTATAGTTAATATAACACATAAGCGCAGTTAAATAAACTAAGAGTCCTATAATTTTTCGTATAACAGAAAAAGATATATATACTATAATTGTTTCTATTACTATTATGGAAAGTAAAAAAATTACGACTTTAATAAAAAGTCCTACTAAGAAAGGAGATCAGTATTATTTCAGTATACCTATAGAATTTATTCGTTCAAAAAAAATTGACCCTGAGAAAAACTACGAAATTCAAATTTTCTCTTTATCTCAGGACTAAAGTTTTTAGTAATTTATTAAAGATATGTGTAGTAAAGAGTTAAAAATTTATAAACATAAATTTCAATATTTAGTATAAGAATAAAAATCGAAAAGAATTTATTACTTTTAATAAAATGAAACTGAATAAATTAAAATTGTATGGCAATATTGGTAAATTCTTCCCTTATTTAATGATTCTTTATTTTACAGTTAGCTACTTATTCTTTTTTGAAAGCATAATCAATTTATTTCTTTTAATTTCATTCTTAGCTGTATTTATATTTTCTATTATTCAGTATGTAAAATTATATAAAAAAAACACTAAAGAAATTAAAACAGAACTTGAAAATGAAATTAAAAACATGAAAATAAATTCTACTTTATTCACACCTGAATTTCTCATATCATATGCGAGAAAAATACCCTTTACATCTAAAAGGAGTATGGATAGGATTAAGATTCTTATCGCTCATTTATTTAAACAAAAAGAACTTGAAAGAGAAAAGTTGGTTAGTGCTTTCCAAGGTAAATTTTTTGAGAAAATAAAAGAATCTTTACAGATTTTACTCTATTTTATAAATATAGAAGAATATGAATTAAATAAATATTTATCTATTAAGAGAAAAAAGCACTTCTTATTCTGGTCAATTTCTCAAGTCATAGTATTAAGTTTAATATTAATTTTTGGATTTTTAATTGCATTTATTGAACTTCCTCAATTTTTTATTTTCTTTCTCTTTCTAATAATTCTCCTTCTTTTTGTGATTTTTAGAGATATTAAATTGGTTGTTAATAAGAAGTTCCAAAATGGTCTTAATAGATACCACAAAAATAAGAAAATATTTAGTGAATATCAAATATCACTTAATTTGCTATGCAATAATCATTATTTTCTTTCTTTAGAACAATATAAGGATGTCAAATCATTATTGAATTTAACAAATTTAAAAATTAATTACTATAAGGAGATAATAAAACCATATTATTTTTATATGTTGAAATATGAAATTATTGGTTTTTTTGGAATTCTCTGTGTAATCATTAGTGCTATTTTTCAAGAGATATCCCATCAAATTTCAATAACTTTATTTAATTTTAATATTATAACTATAATCCTCTTTTTAGTCTTTATTTGCGGTTTTATCATAATCCCAATTATACTATTTAGAAAACCTCTCAAAATTAATATTTTAATTGATGAAAGAGGTAAGAAGCTTAAAGAAAACTTAGAACTTCTTAAAGTATGCCAATATGCATTTATAATAATCAATAAAAATCAAAATTAGTAGAATAGTTTTTCTAAATTGCTTAGGTTTCATAAGATTAGTTCTTTTTAAATAAAGTAACAATGAAAAATATTTATAAATTTAATTCGGTTCTAATTACGTTAAATTATTCAATCTTAAAAATCATGATTCTATACCATCTGATGTTTATAAAAATTAAAACAGGATACTGCTTCGCAACCATCCTTAGATGATCGGGGTTGATGGGGGGTTTATCCCCCCCTAAATTACGATACTTCCGCGTTCAAAAAAAATATGGCTTAAAAGCTTCGAGACCAAAAACATCCCGTTAAAAAGTAGATAGTAGATACATGTAAGTTAAAAGATTCGGAGCGACCCGTTAGCCCTTGATGGTTGCGAAGCGAAGCGAAGCAAGGTCGCGACAGCGGAGCGTAAGCGACGCTAAATACTATTTTTTTCGTGCGGAAAAAGGAAAGAAAAAAAAATACGCCCTTTATATTCTGAATTTCTAAAGGAACAACCGTTGATGAAAGCTGTTAAACAAAAATGTAATTTGTATCGTTATTTTTAGTACTTTGTTTAACGCGTTTTAAATAAAGATCAATATTATTAAAACCATAATAAATTCTCTTATAAATATTATAGTCTATACATTATTTGTAAACATTGATGTTTAACACCAATATTATAATAAATATTTACTATAAGAGGAAAAAAAATTTATAATGGATCAAAAGTACTATATAGATTTAAAAGATAAGAATGGAAATTCATACATGTTAAGTATTTTAATCGAACGGGATTTAGGAAAAAACGGAATTTTTATTATGGAACACGCTAACGGTACTCAAAAATCGTTTAAAAAAATTACAAGGGCGTTGAAATATCTAAAAAAAAAGAAATTTTCTCCCGATGAAATTAAAAGAGTAATAGATTTAAACCAGAAAATCATGAGACTTAGAGATTCCGAAAAACGCAGGTTTATCTCACCTCCTTTTGGTTTTGAATATTCTAAAGAAATTAATAAAAAGTATTCAAAGAAATAAAACAATAAAAATTGGAAATATATGAATTATAATGTCGCAAAAAAAAGACAAAATTATAGGGATAAGATTAACAAATACGGAAAAAGAAGAAATTGATAACTACACCAAAAATAGAGGTTCTAACCTTACAGAATTTATTAGACAAGCGATAGCTTTTTATCTAAACAATTTAGAAGAAAATCCTGAATCAATTAATATAGAAAATGTAGTTGAATATTCTAAAAAAATAAGGACATCGATAAAAAATGTTAACATTAACTTTAACCAATTAAAATTAGCTCTAAATGAGCTTTCAAATAACTTCAATCAATTGGATAAAGAATTGGTAATTTATTTAAGAAAATGGTATAAAAAGTAGTCTAGCTAATAAAGTCGAATTTTAAGAGTAGCGACGGTTGTGAAATGATGTTTATGAATGAAACAACCGAGCAACCTCTGAAAATGAGCGGGAAGGTTCGCGAAGGAAACCGAAGGGGTTTCCTTGCAAGAGTAAACGGGTAACTATTTTACATCTCTTTTCTTTAAAGGAAATCCGCTCTCAATGTCTCGTAGAAACGAGTTATATCTTGACCGTCCCCAAAGATATCTATCCTTACTTCTTAAATCTTTGAATTCTTTCTCTAATTTTAACGCCTTAAATGCTTCTATAAATTCTAAATATCTTTCTGCTTTTCTTTCTGATTTTTCATAATCTAAATTTTCAAATCTTTCTAATTCTTCGTGTTCTACAACTCTAAAATCGTATACCGTGAATCTTTTAGGATATAGCACTGTTAATATGGCAGAAGCAGTAGCTATCCGAAATTCCCAATCAAATAGAATTTTAATTCTTTCTAAATCGGATTTAGCCCTATGTATTTCGCGAGTTAATATTTTAACGTTCTCGTCAAATGTTTTAGATTCTTCTTTTTTTATTATTTTTCGAGCGTTTAAAAATTTTACTCTTTCAGCCTTCCAAATTAAAATACAATAAAATTGAACTCCACTGATATAACCGTTTAATTGAAAAAATTCCGTAACATCCTTATATAAATAACTTTCCAAATCGTAAAATTTCTCGTAATCTATATCCTCGCTCATTTTGGTTTTTACCTCTTTTTGTATTTTTATCCCAAATCATTTCTCGTTTATAAATATAAGATCTATTAATTTAAAAAAGAGTTTTAAAAAAAATAAACGAATTACTTCTCTCTCTTTAATTTGTCCTCAGAAAAATCTCTAAAATCCCGAAATTGATAACCGCTTTCGACGGATATTTTACGCTCGTCTTCCAAACTCTTAGCTCCTCCTTCCCTCTTGAGCAAGCCCTTTACAAAAGCTTCCACGGCAACTTTATACTCGCCAACTCTGCTCTTAGGTACTTGAAAAAACAAAAAAGCCGAACCCTCCCCCAAAGTTAACTCTATTGCGAACTTACCCTCAACGAATTCCCGAACAGCCTCTCGATACTCCAATATCTTGCTCGTAGGAACCCTCACGCTCACCCAACCCGATGCTTCCCCAAACTTACGCTTTCTACCCAAGAATACAAACCAAAACTAGTTTAAACTTTCTTAAATTATAAGTTAGAGGCAACGATTTTAAACCGCTAGAATTTTAAAAGAAAAACTTTCGAAAATTTCGCGACTCGAATTTACGCGTTCCGAGACTCGAAATAACCCCCCTACTTTTCCGCGACTCGTAAAAACCATATGTATCTTGATATATTATACGAAAGTACTAAAAAAACTAAAAAATTCTCTTTCCGGACTAATCCAATATCTATCTCCGCCAATATCCCTTCTTCTTGTTTTAAATACTTCTTTTATATCTGGATTAATCCACAGCAAACTATAACAATCGTTCTTTGGATACAGCCCTAAAAGGCGCCCTCCATACTCAGAAACTACCGCAGAACTTTCGTTGTTAAAATTTAATTCGATAGGATTACCAATATCTTCCTTGAAAGATAAAAGAGTATTTTTGGTAAAGTAGTTCATAATCTTAACTAAAGCAAAATTATTAAAAGATTTTTCTATTTGAGTTGAGATATTTAAGCTTCTACCTTTACTTCTTAATTTGTTTAAATTTTTATGTTCAATAATAAAAAAAAGGTTTAATTTATGGAAAAAGTGTACTAAGGTACTAGGAATATTGGGATGATCATAGATAAAGCATAACCAAGGATATAAACTAATCCCGCATATTTCATATTATTATCATTGTTTTTGAAACCATGAATTATTAGCAAAATAAATCCAATCAAATGTAGCCAGAAAAAAAAGCCTACTATTATGGAAATTGAAGTAATTGTTAAAACATCAAATGTAGAAAGTACAAACAAAATATAATATAATTCTCCGTTTAATACTATCACATTTATGGAATAATAAATAATCCATAAAATACCTGAAATCATAATATAAGACTTTAATAGTTGCCGATTTTTTAATCCAAATAATAACAACACCACGCCATATGTAATCAATGATGGAACGCTAAATAATAATCCCCGAAAAACATTATATACTAAAAATATTTGAGTTTCAGTTCCATTATATGGAGATGTTAATGATAAATCAGGTATTAAAAAGTATAAAACGATAAAACTTATATTAGTAATACCAAGATAAATTAAATATTTAGAAGCATGGACCTCTGGAGATTGTTTTTTTCCCGATTGAATAAAGAATATATTGTAAATTATCGCAATTATTGAGCTAGTTATTGTTATATAGTGTAGCCATGAAAAATCAATAAAATCAAAGACCAAAGTCATATTTTCACCCTCTCTTTTTTTTTTTTAATAATTTTTTTAAATTTAATACAACCTATCAACTATAATATTTAAATGTCCCCATGATCTCATAGTTTTAAATAAATTAATCTAAGCACTATTCTATAACATTATTTTTAGATTGCCTTTGAATAATGCCTTGTATTTGCGTTAGACTTTATAATTTGTTATAATAAACTTTTTAATAGTATCCTAACATTATTCATTGTTAATTTTATGATGAGGACTCTAAAATGATTATAAAAGCTACTGATGAGTATATATCCTTGTTAAACCAAGCAGTTGCTCGCGAAATTCAGGTTTCAGCGCAATACATGCTACAACACACCAAAATAGAAAAATTAAAGCGAAAAGTTATTAAAGAAAACTATTTATTGGAAAGCACTACTTACGACGAGTTTGGAAAACTATTAGAAGAATTAGCGATCCAAGAGATGAAACATCTCGCAGATATCGTGGAAAGAATTTATATTTTAGGTGGAGAGGCAACCACTAAACCTGATAAAATTATTATCGGAAACTCCATGAGAGAATTCGCTGAACTAAATGTAAAGGCAGAAGAGGAAGCCTTAGAATTGTATCGTCAGATAATAGAAGCTGCTAAAGTTATTGGAGACCGTAAGACATGGGTAATGTTTTCCAAAATATACAGCGACGAAGAGGAACACTTATTGAAGTTTCAAGATTATTCAGAGATGGAAAACGAGCCCGATTTAGGAGAAACTCCAGAATCCGAATGGAGGGCAATTTTCGGTAATGATTATGTTACACTCTTGAATAAAGCTCTCGCTAGCGAGATATCAGCGGTTGTTCAATATACAACTCAGCACGAAAAAGCAGAAGGATTAGAACGAATGAGGCGGAAAAAAGCTGCTTTAGAGGTTATTACGGGAAAGAACAAAGCCAGCGTTGTATCAGACATGCTCAAGAAGATTTTTCGCGAAGAAATGGACCACATGGAAAAGATCGCAGAACGAATCTACGAAATAGATCGAGAAGCTATAGCTACTGTTGACCCAATACCTAAGGTAGGAAATACGCTCGATGATTTTATAAAACTTGATAGAGAGGCTGAAAACTATGCTATCATTTTATATAGAAAAGTTATCGACGAGGCATCTCGACTTGGAGACATAAAAACTAAAAAACTGTTCGAGGATATAATTCAACAAGAAGAAGAACACTATTGGGCATTCGACGATTTCTTGCCCTAGCTTAACAAAAAAAATTTTTTTTTTTTCAATCTTTTTTAATTTAAAACAAATTAATATATATAGCATTTCGAAATTTTACATTGTAAACAATAATAAGGTGTTAAATGTGCCAAAAGTTATTCATTTTGAAATTAATGCTGATGAAATTTTAAGAGCTAAAAAGTTTTACGAAAATGTGTTTAATTGGAAAATCGAAAAATGGGAAGGCCCTGTAGAATATTGGACGATTGATGCCGGAGATGACAATGAAAAAGGAATAGAGGGTGGTATACAAAAACGCGAGCAAGCAGAAGATCAGATTTTTAATTATATTCAAGTGCCTTCTGTTGATGAATTTAGTAAAAAAATTGAGGAGAATGGAGGGACTCTATCTTCACCCAAAATAACAGTGCCCGGAGTCGGTTATTTCTACATATTTAAGGATACTGAAGGAAATAAGCTAGGGATAATGCAAGAAGACGAGTTAGCAAAATAATTCGAAACATTAAAAACTTTAAAAATCTTAAGATTTAACTTCTATTTTTTTTTGTACCCTACTTTAATAGTCATAGAAAGAGTTTCGTCAAACGCTTGACCTTCTGTTATGCATTTAAAGCTTAGATCTTCTGCGCTAAACAATTCTGAAAAATATCCAAGCCAGTAGCGCGAATATCTTTTGTTTTGCCTGTGTTTAAACAACACGTGATACTCATCACCTTCCTTATGAACATCTATCTTATAGAAATAATTCGCAACAACCCAAATCTTCGCTATAGTAGCGATTATTTCGTCTATTGAAAGGTTTTTAAGGGGCTTTTCGGTATACCATAAGATTAAGTCAAACGCTATGTTTTTTTTAAAAGGTTTATCTAAAGCCTTTTTAGGAGCGTCAGCTGCCGCTATCAATTGATTAAAAGTTGTTTTCCCAATAAGCATCATTTTCATCTCATCTCGAGACCTAACCCATAAATCGCGATCAAGATTCTTTTGTTTGCCATAATAACTGATTGCGCGTTCTAAAAAGGAAACTAATTTTTCCTCTTCTTCCTTATATGTATCAACAATGGCTTTAACTTCAGGTGATATAGAATTATATTCGTCATACATTTCAATTGCAACCTTTACTAAATTAGAAATTGTCGTTCCTAAATTCTTGTATTTATCGATAATGTTCCTAGTAGTTTCATCTACTTTAACGTAGATTGGTTTGTCTTTTGATTCAACTTCTTTCGTTTCATCAGAATTTTTATTATTCTTCTTATTAATATGAGCCATAAGAATCACCTATAAAATTATTTAACCTTTTTTTCCTTTTTTACCTTCTATGTTTCTATTTTAATATATATTTCAATATTAAATAACTATGTTAATAAATGTTCAGATTATTTATAATTAGGATTACGACCGTAACAATTTATTTATATTGATATATATAAAAATATTCCTTATTTTTGACGCGTTTAATTATAGAGTGATGTTTTTCTAATTTAAATTTATATATTCTTTCATATATTTAAGAAGTTAGAAAAAAGTAGTTTTAGGCTTATTCTATCACATTTATTTCTATATACGAAACATTTATATATATAATTATACTAATTATTAATTGAGTATATATAAAAATATATAAAAATATAAAATAATATTAAAATTAAAATATAAAATGTCAAAGAAAAATTCAGGAGTAGGATGTATAGTAGGATTATTATTTTTTATGGCTTTCGGGCTATTTTTTATCCTTGAGGTACCATTTAGCATCTTTCAATTTATACCATTTTTCCCAGTGATTTTCATTTTTATTTTTATAATAGCCGTTGCAGGTGCTTCTTCTGGAAAGTCTAAACATTGTAAACCAGCACAAAATAATTACGATCAAGATCATTATAAACAAGTTCCAAGAGTTAACCCTTATATTGTGGGGAGCTCTGTTAGAAACGATGTTCAAACTTTGTTAGTAGAAGATTACAAACCAATAGAGCCTACAAAAACGAAAGCTCTCTTTTGTCAATTTTGCGGGACGGGGATTGATAAAGATGCTCGCTTTTGCCACCAATGTGGATCCAAGTTGGAATAATTAAATAATAAATTTAAAATTAAAAATAAAAATAAAGAGTGTTGGAAAAAATGGATGTGTATGATTTATTTTTTAGCATTTGTTTGGGGTTGTTCATCGGGGGCCTTCTTTTCAGCATAATCTCAGTGTTCTTAGCTCAAATGGAGTCGCAATCGTTAGGTACGGAGATAGACACTGATGTAGATATCGATGCCGACATAGATATTGATGTCGATGTTGATGTCGATGTTGATGTCGATGTAGATGTTGATGTAGATGTCGATGTAGATGTCGATATTGACGCTGATGTTGATTTAGATATTGATGTAGATGTTGATTTAGATGTTGATTTAGATATTGATGTAGATTACGATATAGGGGCGGAATTCGACTCGATCGAAGCTGATGTTGATGTAGATGTGGACGCGGGGGTAGATATTGATAGCGATGTGGATATAGACATAGACACGGATATTGATATTGATGTAGATGTAGATATAGATGTAGATTCTGATATGTTCGGCACTACAATTACCCCTGCTCCAATTATGCTATTAATATCTGCATTTCTCTTAGTATTCGGCATTTCAGGAATCTCGCTTTACTATATAATCACCATTGAAGGCTTAAAGTTTATAATGTTCATAGGATCCCCTAGTATTGCGCTTATCACTTCGAAATATCTAAATGTAGCTTGGAAACATATTGCGAAATCGCAGTATTATAAAATATCCTCGACGCAGAATTTAATAGGAAGAGAAGGAGAGGTTGTATTACCTATCGATGAGAGAGGAGGTGTAATTAGAATAAATTCAACAACCCCTATGAAATACGAGAAGCTTCATGTTATGCCATATGACGACACATCTTATTTCGAGAGAGGTATGAAAGTTTATATTGTAGCAGTTAAAGATAATAAAGTGAGGGTATCTTCTAATAAAAGTATTATTAAAAAAAGAGGTGAAAAATAAAAAAATGAGCGTGAGTGAAAGAGAAATGGAAGAGAATATATACAACTGGCTCTATTTTCATGGCAGAGATGTGCGTACTAAAAAGTTTCAAAAGAAAATTAACAAAAAGCCTACTTTAACTTATGCTATTTTGATAAACACCGCTATTATTTTAGGTAGCATCTTGACAATTTGGATATTAGCTAACCTAATGGGTTAATATATTAATGATTAAAATTTATAAAAAAATGGAATAAAAAAAGATAAGAAAATTAAAAAAAAAGGAGGTTTTAAAAAAAAATGTTGTTTCAAGAGATTAATGGATTGGTTGTCGGCATTGTAGTGACTTGTGCGATAATAGGGTTCTTGTTCATAATATTTATGGCCGCAAGATATCGGAAATTTAAAACAAATCAGTTTGTAATTCATTTAAGAAATGGTAAGGTAAAATCAGCAGGTCTCGGTGGTAGTCTATGGTTATTGCCCTTAATTGACGAATATATTGTTATTCCGACTACTAGTATACAAACGATTTTAGAAGCTCACGATCAGGTAGTTTCACAGGAATACCAAAATATTGAATTCGTAGGCATGATTATTTGGAAAGTCGTTGATCCTGAAAAAGCGTTTAGCTCGGTTTCATGGAACTTGCGGGATGAGAACTACGTTGAAAAGATTTTAAAAGCAGCTGCGGAGGCAGTTATGAGAACAATATGTGCAAATATGCCGCTTGAATTAATCATTAGAGAGAGAAGACAGATAATTGACCATGTTTTAAAAGATTTACACGAGTTATCGGCAGATTGGGGTATTCTAATCGAAACATTCGAAATATTGGAAGTCATAATCGTAGAGGCCGAATTAAAAAAGAACATGGAAGCTGTCAAGCAAGCGGTTGAGTACAGAAAGGCTAGGATTGCCAAAGCAGACGCAGAGCGTATATCAAGGTTGCGAGAACTCGAAGTACAGAACGATATTGGTACTCAAGAGCAATTAGTTCAGAGAGAAATTGAACTACGAAGGAAAGATAAAGAAATCGCAATTGCTGAGAAAGAACGCGAGCGTAAACAGATTGAAGCCGATGGGGAACGGCGAAGAGTAGTAATTGAAGCCGATGGTCAAGCTTCTGCTATTAAGAAAAAATTAATTGCTCAAGCAGAAGGTGAGGCTGAAGGTATAAGGCAACAAATGCTCGCTCAAGCAGAGGGTTTCCGAGAACAAGTAGATGCTATGAGCAACGCCGATCAAAGGTTCTTGGCAGTTCAATTAACTAACATTTTACCTGAGATATTTAAGCACTTAAGCCCCGATAAAATGTTTATTATGGGTAATGGCGACGAGGCGTTTAGCTCGCTTTCGAAAGCCATTTTGCCATTTTTGCAATTATTGCCTGAATACTCAGATAAAATAAAGAATTTCTTAGGGAACGGAGACGTGCAGTCCAAGGTTAAAGAATTGTTAACAATTCAGAAATAGTAATAAAATATATTTTTTTTTTTTTTTCTTTAAAATTTTTTTAACTAATTAAAAAAGTAAGAAAAGGAATTTAGAACAAGACAGGAATTAATACTAATAATATATAATTATAATTTAATTTACGAGAGAAGTGAATAAATTTGATTAGTGAATTTGAAGATTTAGAAGATTTATTGATAGAAGGAAATAAAAAATACCAGTGGAAGATTGTGCAAGAGGAGGAAACGCCTAAAATTGACGGCCCAATTCCAAAGTATCCTGTTTTAATCCTTACTTGCATGAACCCAAGTATTGATGTATATCGAATATTTCAATTAAAGCCCGGAGATGTCTTCGTTTTAAGAAACGCGGGAAATGTGTATACCGAAGATGTTTTGAGATCCGTTTTAATTGCGATACACGAGTATAACATTAAATACATAGTAATTTTGGGACACATTGATTGTGGTTTGAAAAAGATTCGTTTAGGTGTTCTAAAGGATAAATTGAACGATTCAGCAATAAAAAAGATCGGAAGATATGGCACGAATTTTTATCTGGAACTACAGAAGTTTTTTAAAACTTTTATTGACGAGATAAAAAATATTGAGAATCAATTACAAAAATTTAGAAACGCAAAAGAATTACCCACAAATATCGAAATTAAGGGAATGCTCTACGATCCTAATTCGGGATGGGTATTTGAAGAGAAAGTGTTTAGAAAATACTCGGTTTATGAAAACTTCGCTAAAGATTATCGAAAAATCTTAAAAGCAAAACAATTTGAGTTGATTGATTATTTAGAAAAAATTGAAGATGAGATTATTAGTGGAGATGTACTACAAGAATTAGAAGAACCAGAAATAATTGACGAAGACGGCGAAGTACCGCAGGTTGGGGGAGAAATGAACGATCAAGAACCTTTTAATGTGGATGTATTAGAAGAAAGAACTAGTAAAACTTCTTCTTTTGATGATCATAACTTTGACTTCGAACAGTTTCAAAACAAATCTATTCCAATGCCAACACTGCAAATCCCAAAAATCTACATACACATACCTAAGATTAAAGTCTATGTCCCGGTGTTATATAAAAAAAAGAGTCTAAAATCCGAATAGATTTTAAAATAAATGTTTTTTTGTATTGATCTATCTATTAAAACTTGAGAACCAAAACTAGCAGATTATTAGTAGGTAGTAAAAAAATTTTTAATTTAGAAATAATTTATTAATTTAAAAAATTTTCAATATCTATAAAGAGCCTCCGTGGCTTAGGCGGTAGAGCATTGCCTTGGTAAGGCAATTTATTAAGAATATATCTTAATAAGCTTATAGGTCGCGGGTTCAAAAGAAAGAAACATTTTGTTTTATTTGGAAACTCCCGCCGGAGGCTTTCTTATTTCTTTTTACTTCTTCTAATAAAACAAAAAAGATAATAATAATTTTAAATTAGATTAATAGTTAATAATATTATAAATTTAATTTGCCGGTGTGGCTTAGCTGGTTATAAAACATTCGTATTAAATGTTTGTTTAATAAGCGCCAGACTCATAATCCTACTGAAAAAATGGGTCAGACTGGATGCAATCTGGAGGTTCGTGGGCTCATATCCCACCACCGGCACTTTTCCTATTTTGAAATCAATATTTCAAATAATTTAAGACTATTATCTGGGGAAAAAGATTAATATGCCAAAAACTTATTAAATAGGAATGAATTAGTAAATATGGGATTAATTAGAATAAAGAAGTATGGTTTTGAATTAAAATGAAAATAAAGAAAGTTGATTCTCAGGGTAGAATCGTTTTACCTCGTAGATGGAAGGAAGAGGAGCTTAAGGATGGAAATGAAGTTATAATTATTGAGGAAAAAGGTATTTTGAAAATAATTTCAAAAAAGAAAATCGAATTAGCCCAATTTTTTGATACATTAGATTTTGGAGAAGAAGTACTTTAAAAATTGAAAGATTCACTTTCGATAAACACTTTCGGAAACTAAAATATATTAGATGTTTACCACAATTTCCTAAAAAATTCAAATAAATTGCATTAAATTCTTCAAATAAAGAAATTAAACCTAAAGATTTTTTATCGCATAATCTTAAAGATAATTGTTATGGAAAGATTTATTTCAAAAAAGATTTCTTCCGAAGAATTGGCTATATTAGACAATAATTCTGAATGGTTAGGAATTCCAAAAAGCCATTTAATGGAATGCGCGGGGTATTCTTTCGCAACAGAAATAGTATCTCAGGGTTATTTAAAGGAAAACTCAAAGGTCGTTATTTTTTGTGGAACGGGAAATAATGGGGGAGATGGATTTGTTATCGCTCGTCATTTGTCTTCTTTTGGAGCAAAGGTATTAGTGGTCTTAGTTGGAACACCTGATAAAATAAGAACAAAAGAAGCTCAACTCAATTGGAACATAATACGTAACAATCTAACTTACTCGATTAAAATAGAATTTATTAAAGATTCTACTGACGTAAAAAAGATTGAATCTATTATTGAAAAAGATCAAAGTTATATGTTAATAATAGATGGATTACTCGGTACGGGGATAAAGGGACACGTCAGAGAACCAATATCATCAACAATTGACCTCATAAATAATATACGGGAAAAAGAAAGAGAGCGCATTAAGGTTGCCTCTATTGATATACCTTCCGGAATGAATCCCGATACAGGAAAAGTTCCTGATAAAGCAGTTAATACGGATTTAGTAATAACCTTTCATAGGATTAAAAAAGGCATGAAAACTGGAAAATATCAAATAGTAGTAAAATCTATTGGGATACCACAAGAAGCAAGTATCTTTGTTGGAAAAGGTGATTTAATCCCAACTTTGAAATCAAGAAAAATTGATAACCACAAGGGAGAATTCGGAAGGGTTTTGGTTATTGGTGGCTCAAAGAATTATTCTGGAGCGCCTGCTTACGCTTCGTTATCAAGTATTCGTTTTGGATGCGACTTAGTTATAACTTACGTTCCGGAAGTCGTTGGAAATGTAGTAAGAAGTTATTCTCCAAACATGATAGTAAGGACAAGTCCAGGAGATTGGTTAACTACAAAAGCATTAGACGAAATTTTATTGTTAATTGATTGGGCAAACACAATAATTATTGGCCCAGGATTAGGAACTGAAAACGCAAGCGAGGAACTCTTAATTAAAGTCTTAGAACCAATTAAAAATAAGGATAAATCAATTGTTATAGATGCAGATGCTTTAAAATTAATCAAAAACCATCTTGATTTAATAAAGGGAAAAAATGTGATTTTAACTCCTCACGAAGGAGAATTGAAAATTATGGCGGGTATTGAATTACCACCCTATCACGAAATAGAACGGAGGGGAACCGAGATATTTAACTTAGCTAAAAAACTTGGCGTTACGTTATTGGTAAAAGGACCATATGATTACATTAGCAATGGTAAAAAACTAAAAATAAATAGAACTGGCTGCCCAGAAATGTCCATTGGCGGAACTGGCGACGTGTTAGCGGGATTGTGCGCTAGCTTTTTAACTATAAGAAATAGTCCGTTCCAATCTGCATGCTCTGCCGCTTTTTTGAATGGTTATATAGGAGAATTTTGTAAAAAAACGATAGGACTTCGATTTACGGCAATGGATATGATAATTAACATTAATAAAGGAATTTTGAGCTTATAAAATTATTAAAATCTTTTTGTCAGATGACAACTATACAAGGTTATATAGCTTGTTTTCTGCAAATTAATTTTTAATAAAAGTTTATTAACATCTAATATATTATTATAGTATAAAATTATTGTCCTTATTATAACACAGTTGGTTGAGAGTATATTGGGAACTCAAGTATTCAGGATATTACCAGATGGTAACACAGAAGAAAACAAGACAGAAGGCCCTATAAAAGATATTCTAAAGACGGCAGAGTGCTACGTAATAGTTTCTGACGAATACCGTAAAGTTTATTTATGGAAAGGCATTGAGAGTAATGTTAGATCGAAATTTATAGGTGCAAAACGTAGCCAAGATATACGCGGTCAGGTAGGCATGCATTTTGGGGTTGTTCCTCTCGACGAGGGAGATGAAGAACCAGATTTTATAAAGTTAATTGGTGGGAAGACCGAAGGAGGTATTGCAAAGGAGATTAAAGAGGAAGGAAAACCAGCAGCTAGAGCCACTCCAGCAGGGCATCCCTTAAGAGGGAAAAATGTATTTGGTACCCCTAAACCTGCAGCGGGAATGAATATAGCCGGGTCCAGAGATAGAGCAACTCAAAACACAGGACCTTTGTATACTGGTCAGGAGTCGTTTTCTACGCTTATGCAAGACGAAACACACGTGGATTTTAACGAAATTATGCAAAAATTAGAAGCCATCAAAATACCTGATGGATTTGAAAGAGAATTAATAATTATCGGGAATCACGCATACTCAGTAGTCGAAAGAGTTCAAACGTTTTTGGGCAAAAAACAAGTATCAAAAGAGATTTCAAAGGTTGGAGCCATTCCAGAAGGTGTATTTTTTGCTGAGGATTATTCTCCAAGAATTTTATCAGAGAATGGCAAGATATTAGCAATAGAATTTCTTAAACATACAAGTGGACCTAAGGATGTTAAAGTAGAGTATAAATCTAAGAAAGAAATTTTAAAAAACCAGATAAAAACTCAGCTTGAAAAACGATAGAATTTTTCTTTAACCATATTCTTTTATTTAATTTTTTATTGAGTTCTAATTAAACTTTAAAACAATTTAACCTATTAATTGAATAATATAAATTTTTAAGTTCGAAACGTCTATTTTATATTAAATAAAGAATAATAAAAAGATCAATTAAAAGCCAGAGATTATTCAAATGAGCGATTTAAGCCAAGATCAAGCACATAGCTTATCGAAATTTCTTGGTAATATTACCGAGCACACGGAATTAGAAGCCCTTGCCTTAGTAACCCGTGATGGTTTACGCCTTGCTTTTTCTTGCATCCCGGATTACGAAGTGGACCCCGATTTATTTTCGAGTTTAAGTGCTGTAGTAATGCAAAGTGGTTATGATGCTATACAATCATTAGGGTATAATAATTTGTTAGAAGTGGTTTTAAGAGGAGATAATTCGTTTATAATTTTAAGTGGAGCAGGTAGGTTTTTCCTCATGGGAGGGAGCAGAAAGATTGAAGATTTGGGGAAGATCGTAACTGTATTCCGCTACTACGCGGGAGAGATTTCAAAAAGATATCCTTAAACATATCATTTTATATATGTAATAAGAAGATATTATGCGAATTTTTTAATAGACATATATTTATATACTTTAAAAAAAAATAGTTGATGGTCATGTCTGAAATTAAGATTTTTGTTGATATTAGCGAAAGTACTACCGGTAAAGTGGCGATTTGTCAAGAAAATGCTAATAAATTAGGAATAAAAAATGGAGCTTCAGTTGAAATTGAAAATCCAGATAATAGCAAAAAAACAGCAGCGGTTATCGAAATTTCAAATATGGTACTAGATTTTGCGGGTCAAGTTTCAAAAAACATTGTAGATGCCCTCGAGTTTACTGGAGTTGAGCTAATTATCCGACCAACGAGTAGTATGGGTTTAATTGTTCCTAAATTACAAATTCCGAAGGTTCCAGTTCTGAAACCAGTAGTACCTCCTCCTTCAACATCTAAACCCGGATTAACGCCATTACCAACGAGACCTCCTCAATTAACGCCGTCTAGACCTACGCCTCAACCGACTACTGCACCAATTCCTCAAACTCCACCACCGTCAGAACCTCAGCCTGTTCCGGGTCACATACCAATTCCAACTCAACAACCAGCGCCTACACCACCATTTCAGCCTGTTGCGGGTCACATACCAATTCCAGCTCAACAACCAGCACCTACACCACCACCTCAACCAACATTAGTACCATCACCCCAATTAACCCCAACGCCAACTCCACCATCACCAACTCCCATACCACAAGTTTCGCTGCCTCAGATACCTCAACCTATCCCAAATCAAGCCCCACTCCCAACTCCTGGACAAGAACTTGGTGTAACTACTGCTCCTGTTGATCCTTACTCTAATAGAATTGATGCTAATATATTAAGAAGCCAAAAAAATGGTATTGTATTAACTCCAACTGTAGATGATTCTATTGAAGGTGGGAGAGTTCGACTTAGTAGTACAGTTATCCAACAATTAGGTCTTGGGCAAAGTATGTTAATAGCATGGGAAGATCCACTTACACGCGTTATGGGTTCTGCCAGGATTGATCAGGCAATGATCGGTCCTACAGAGATTAGAATGAGTAGAGATACTAAAGAAGACACAAATATTCAATCCCAACAGATTGTAGTGTATTCCACCGAACCTTCCATTCAAAAATCGTCTCAAATAATGTTAGAAGTACAATCACAACCAAACTTAATGGGATACGCACTAGTAAGCCCTAGAACGCAGCACACGCTTTCACTTGTACAAGATAACGTACTTGCCTTTGAAGACGAGCTTACAGGGGCAATTGGAGCAGGGAAAGTAGAAATACTGGAATCTGTACCAGATAACACCATCATTATTGATAGTGAAATTCTGGAAGCTTCTGGAATTGGAAGTTTTGAAGTTAAAGTATCCAAAAATACTCGACCAATAATACCATTACAAAATGTCTCGCTTGGAATTTCGCCAATCTCGGGCGAAAACATGTGGGAGATTATTAGCACCGCCCGGCAGAATGTTGACTCGCTAAAAGGTTGGTTAGCTAATTACATAATCTTTAAAGGAATAAAATTAAGATGGAACGCTGTAAATATTGCGTGCTCTATTCTTACAACTACTCCAGATTTAGTAGGCGACATATTAGCACAAATAACTGAAAGTACCGCAATAAATTTGAGTCCTACTGGCTTAGTCCCATTCAATGCCATATTGATCATTGATATTAGCCGATCCATGATGGCAAGGGATGTACTTATTAGAAACATCGCTCCTGCAATTGAGGGGATTAAAGCAGCAATGGAATCGCGAGAGATTCAAGAATTTTTAAAGCATTTCAAAGAAGGCATTAACGTACCTAGGAGAATTTCTGCAGCTTTCGCAGCAGTTCTTTTCTTAAGTGAGAAAGTTGGACGTGGTTTTGGCGAAAAGGTGTCAATAATTCGCTTTGCAGATGAAGCGCAATTGCTCCCCTTCGGTAATAATTTCTATATGGACTCAGCAAGCGGAAAGAAAGGAGTATTAGAGGAGGCAGCAAGGATGGTGGTGGATCGTATAGGAAATGCTTACGGTCAAAGTACCAATATGGGACAAGCAATGGTAAAAGCCCACCAAGTTTTAACCGAATTCGATAAAATGAGTCAAGGTAATCCACAACCCACTATGATTGTATTGCTAACTGATGGTGTACCAACGGATCCTGAAAGCTTCCTAAAATCAATAAAGCTATTCGCCGAGATGCCTAATGTTATATTATATATCGTCGGTTTAGGGAACCCAGATAGGGAGTTAATGACTCGTGCAGCCCATTTATGTGGTGGCGAATATTTCGAACCAGCAGATGCGGGAGAATTATTAATTTGGTACTCAAAACGTGCTCGAGATCTGACCATTAAGATGAAAGCCCATAAAGAATAATTGAAAAGAAAGAAAAAAATTTATTTTTTTAGTATTATATCATTAAATTCTAATTAAATAGTCTTTCCAAACGAATCTGATGAATGATAATACTAAGAAAATTACGATTTTATTTTTATCTCTTTGTTCGCTTTCTATAAAATTTTTATACTTATAATTTAATAATAACTATAAATAAGCAAAATATGTAATTTGTGTCAAACCAATGAAAGAAGTTAAAATTCTTACAATAGACGAACGTGGTAGAATAGTTATTCCACAAATCGTAAGGAAATCCTTAGGAATTACCACAAATTCGCAATTAATGATGATTAGCGACTCTGAAGCTAAAGAAATAAAAATATCTCCAATTGGTCTACGGGATGAGAGTAACCTTATTAAATTAAGAATTACTATGGGAGATACACCTGGAGCGTTAGCAAAATTAGCAACCACTTTCGGAGATTTAAATCTAAGTATGATGTATAGCGAAGCTGTTATCATTGAAAAAGGCAAAACTGCTGTTTGGACTGTAATATCCGAGAGCTTTGGGAGTTTAGAAGAACTCGAAAAAATTTTAAAAGAAAAAGGAGAAGCGCTTAAAGTAGAATTTCTATCTTTGGAATAATATATATCTTATTATAAAGTTGAGGTTTAAGTCTTATGGCTAAAAAAAAGAAGAAAGAGAAGAAAAAAATAGAAGAGAAAGTTCCTAACTTCACTTTAGATAATGTTTTGAAATCGTCGAAAAAGACTGAATCAACCTTGCACGGATTACTTAAAGCCTTCACTGAAGATAAAGGGTTTATTTCTCCAAAAGAAGAAGAAAAAATTTCGCCTCAGCTTTCTTATGAAGTTAAGAAGAAAATAGCAGAAGATTACATGATAGAAGAAATTCCGATTACCGAGAGAAAGCCTCTTCCAAAGAGTGAGCCTCTTCCAAAAGTTTCTGAAGAAAAAGAAAAACCAAAGGTGGAAGTCCCTACTACTGCCCCTAGCACCATTAAAACGCCCTCATTCTCTAAGAAAGACGATATTTACTTAAAATTATCTGATTTTTTTGAAGAAGTATTTAAAGGTTATGTAGATCGTTATAACCAATGGGAGAATTCTATATCTTCAATCCTTTCAATACTTAGAAAAATGAGGAAGATAACAAAGAAAAACACCGAAGACTTATCTACGACGATAAATAACTTATTCGATAAAATTCGATACTATTTGGAACAATTTAAGGTAAAGCGCGAGGAAGTTGAAAAGATTGCAGGTGTAGATATTGAATCTATGTCCAGTGAATTTAAAATGGTTTTAGGGTTATTAGAATTGCAAGTGAAGGAATATCAATTAAAAAAATTATCGGATGAATACATCCATCAACAACAAACGTTCTCATAAAGGTAGTACTTAAGATCATTTTGATATTAAACAATTAAAAAATAATTATGTCAGATACTGATAACGATCAATTACTTCCATTAATTCTCGATATAGGTTGCAATAATTTTAGGATGGGCTGGGCTGGAGGCGATTTTCCGGACATTATTGCTCCTAGCGTATATGTCGATATTTCTGATTACTTATTCAAGTCTGATATAATTAATGGATTAGGAGATATTTTTTTAAATACGAATACACAAGCCCATTTAGTAGGACATGATGCCTTAAAATATAAGAGCATTTTGAAAATACGCGAATTTAGAAAAGAAAACAATTATAACATTCTTCTAAAGTTTTTTTATCATTATTACCAACAATTAAATATATCAGAAGAATTGCGGTTTAAACAACCAATAATCATTATTACTCCATTTTACAAATCAGAGTTAGAAAAAACAAAGCTTCAAGAAATTTACTTCAACTTGTTGAATTTCCCTTATCTTCTATTTTTATCTGAGAGTCAGGCAATTTTATCCACCTTACAGAAATCTAGTGGCGTAATCGTTAATATCGGAGAATCTAATACTTATATCTCCACAATTTTTCATGGATTTACGAACATAATGGCGCGTGATATGTTTCCGATTACCGGAAAAGATTTAACTAGCTATCTTCTTAATTTAATTTTAAGTAAAATCGGCGCTATCAAAAACATTTATCTTGATATTGCAATCACAAAAGAGATTAAAGAACGATTGTCTTTATGTATATTAGATCCTACGGGAGAAAATAAAAGAGTAAAAGAAGGATTAACCAAATACGATCGGATAGTAGATTTACCAGATGGTACTAAGCTAAAATTAAACTCAGAACGGTTTTTACTATCAGAACCTTTATTTAATCCTAAGATCATTCATGTTGATTATATTGGTTTAGCTGAGGCTATTTCTAAGGTAATAAAGACATGGGATAGAGAAAATTGGGAAGAGCTTCTTTCAAATGTTATCCTTTCGGGAGGAAGTAGCTTGATACCTGGTTTGAGTGAAAGATTAAAAGTAGAATTGCAGAAATACTTCTCGGAAAAGCTAAAAAATAAAATCAAAGTGGTAGCAGCCTCAGGAAGGGAAAATATGGGCTGGATAGGGGCTTCAATTCTTTATTCAAAAAATCAATTAAAAAAGGGATGGTTAAATAACCCTAATCTTCAAGATCCTGATCAAGAACAAAATGATCAAACGAGCTCTCAAAATGAATTAAAATAATTAGCGTAAGTGGTTTCAATGTCTATTAACTTAAAATTAAAAACAAATTTCTTAAAAGATTTTCAACAAAAAATAATACAAGGAAGAAGATTATTACAATCAGCTAATCATTTATGGGCGGATCGCTTATTGACCGATTTGTATTTTGAGATAGAAAAAACTGATTGGCTCGACATCCAGAAAAAGCACCAATTAACCATGATAATATCAAATTCATGGTGGATTTACATCAATTCCTTGACGCGTAAAACTGACGAAGGGACCGAAGTAGATGTAATCAGATATTTAGACGCTTATAAAAGATTTTTCTCGTTTTTATCAAAATTAGACGATTTCTATCTTTTCAATAATTTTGTAACCAACTTGTTGAAATCGTTTATTACAATGGACGAGTTATCTCAAACGGGGATAACTAAATTCATAAACTCTTTCTGCGTTAAAGTGTCTGAAAGGAAGGAGTATATTAAACTGATTGAATTACAAATAGTTTTAATGTACTTAAGAAAATCTGTTATCCCACAAGAATATTTTCATTTAAGTATGGAAGTTTTAGGCAGAACAATATTTAAACTAGAACCTGGGAAAAGGGCTTTGTTTCTTTATATTTTTATAGAAAATGTTAATATGCATTATCATCTCATGGATAACTCCGAAGATTTCGTTAAATATATGAAAAGTCTATTAGTAAATCGGATTCCAGGATATTTAAAAAATGAATTTAGTAATTTAAGTAAAATCTCTATAAATAAAATAAATTTTAATACAATTTTAGTAGAGTTAGAAGAATTAATCTATTATTTAAACGATATTGGAGAATATACCTGGATTATCATTATCATTAAAAATCTATTTTCAAAAATTCGCGAATTTCAATCCTACGGTGACGCAGTTACGTATATTAGGAAATTCATAGATTTCGCAATTTCAAGGAATAGATTTGAAATAGCATTTGACATCTATGATTTCTTAGAAGATCTGTTTATGTACCAAACGGATCTTGGATACGATAATATTTTAATTGAATTATGGGTTGAGGCTTCCAAAAAATTCGTAGAAATGAAAGAGAAAAAATATCTATTGCAATCTCTTGAAAAATTAAACATTCATCTGAAAATGCCTCAAAATAATGCTCAATTATATCATTATTTTTACACTTGTAATTTCTTATGGCAATTTAAGTCAATTTTTTTCTCGTTAGAGCAGAGAGATTTCTGGAGAATGACTTTCTATCGTGCATTATATGAAGAAAATGATTTCAATCTCGCTCAAAAAATATTACCTTACTTAGAAAAGAATTTAAAAGCGTTGATTACCGATCCGCTTCTACTATATAACGAAACAGAATCATTTAAGAGAGATATCTATTCGCTTGGAGAAGACGATCTTTTTTTTATGGGATTTGAAGAAGGCTTTATAATAAAGCAAATGACATTTAGGATAAATGCTGAAGGGTCAATATCTATTCGAATGATTTCTCAAGAAGATAAAATAGTTGAAGGAAAAATACTTGACGAATATTGGAATGATGCTCATATTCTTGACATTTACAACGATATCTTCTCTGATAGCCTAGAAAAAAAGTACAACTTTACATTAAATGAATTTGGTCGATTGTTATATGTTTTTCTTCCTAATAAAATAAGAACTTTTTTTAAACAATTTGAGATAAAGGCTTTAAATTTTACTCCAGAAATCTATTTTATTTTAGACGATATGACCATCCCTTTCGATTTAATTTACGATAAAAGTTTTTTCTTATTAAAATATTCCATTAGTTACATAATTGGAGAGCCTCCATTAGGGGGTATAACTTTTGGTCGTGAACTTGAAGAAAATAAAGAAGGGTTAAAGGTGCAGAAGAAATTTAATGTACTTATAATAGAAAGCATTAATAATTCAGGTCCCGTTAGATGGAATGAAAAGCTTAAATCTAAGGAGCTAATATTTCCATTTGAAGCTGGAATAAATGAATTTAATTATATTACAGAATTCTTTAATAATCGAGAAGAAATAAACCAAATTACCGTTTTAACAGGACCAGACTCGACTCGAGAAAATATTTTATCACATATAGCTGACGGAGCGAACCATATAATCCATTTTGTAGGAAATATCTTTTACTCCAAGTGGAATCCCCGTGATAGCTTTTTTCTGACTAACGACAACGAAATAGTTACATTTAACGATATCAGCAATTCAATAAAAGGGAGTAAATCTAATATGATTCCTTTCTTGTTTTTCAACTCTCAAATATATGATGTTGAAGGAAAGAAGTTAAAAAATGCTTCCAGAACTTTCGGGGAAATTGTAGAACATTTTGATTACGATAAAATTATAGGCATTATATCGAGAAATTACCCTATTTTTGACGATGAAACTAAAGAGATAATCGCAAATTTTTACGTTAATTTGTTCAGTAATCGGAGCCAAGGAGTTTCGCTCTTGAAAGCTCGTCAAGCATGTATGGCAAATAAAATGACTAAACTCGTAGAACAAAATTTTAAAGATTTATCCGCTGAAGACGGTACTAAAAGCATCGATTTAGAAAGTTCCTTAGCAATTTCTAGTTTCATAATCTTCGGTAAGCCTTGGAAGAAATTAAGTTAAAGTATCATATTTAATTATTCATATTAAAAATTAAAATTATAAAAGATTAGTTGATAGATTTGTCTGATAGAATTATCGAACTCCGGGTTGAAAACGACCGCCTTAGAAGAGAAGTTCAAAAATTAGAGAGTAAGGTTTTATCACTAGTAGGAATTATAAACTTGGAATCTTCAGGGGGTCCTAAAGGCAAGAATAGAATTAACGAGCGTTTAATTAATCTAATTACCTCGACAAAACAACAGTTAAATATTCTTTCACCTAAGATCGATAGATTCTACGCTAATGAGGTAAAGAAGTTAACTCAGAAAGGAATTCCAATTTTGATAATTACTAACGATAGAGGTAGCATTCCAAAAGCTTTTCAAGAAGTATACGACGACCTAAAAGTAACCTCTGGACTGAGTATTGTAAACAATCCTAACGTTAATTATTTGTTAGTTTTCAATTCTGAAGAAGCTATTTATTCGAGTGGTTCATTAGTTAAGGAAGAACTTGAAAAAGCGGTTTTGATTATTACTACAGTTAAGGAAGCTACTAAGTTGAGAAAAATTGCAGAAATTTTTAGCTTAATGCTCCCGTCATTTATGCGCGGCAAGTAAGTAAACAAACTTTTATTTTATTAATTATAATTAATATATTAGTATTTTTCGGAGATATTAATCTTTAAATCAGAAATGTGTAAAAATGTAGTTAGAGATGACAGAAAAAACAGTAGGCAAAAAAATACGAAAGAAGGAAAGAATTGAAGGTCCATTTTTAGAACAAAAGATAGATAACAACTCTAATTCTGAAGATATATTTGATTGGGATTTTATACTTGATAGAGAATGGTTGAGAACGAAAAAGTAGAAAAAGTAATTGATTCAAAAAAAATTTCTGAACTATTTGGAATAGGCTCAGATATTTATAACGAGATCACTAATTTTCTTGAAAAACAAGCGAAATTAGACGAATTAGAATTCAAAAAGAAATATCAGCTTTGGAAATCGATTTTTAAACGCATTTATGGTAAAGATATTGATCATTTTCTTTTTCTAAAACATTCCTACTTCGCACTGATTCTAAAGCTTTTAGTAGTGAGAAAACTAAACGCTCAAGGAAAAGAAAATCTTAAAAAATTTTATCCGGATCAGAACTTAAGTGAATTAAAATATTTTTTTTGTCCAGATCTCAAAAAAGATGTTATCAACCAATTACACATATTATTAAAAGATTCTCGTTTTGCCTATCATGATCTCTTCCAAAAATTGTATCAGCAAGTTTTCTTTATTATAACTAGGCACAAATTAGGAGAATTCTATACTCCACCTAAACTTGCTAAAAAAATGATTGACGATTTTTACCAAATGGGAGTAAAGACTTTAGATCCTTCTTGCGGTTCTGGTGGTTTTTTAATAGAGATCATTATTAAAATTCTCAATTCCAATGTTAAAAAAAATGTAAAATTTGATGCGATTGAAAACATATACGGCTTTGATATTAACCTATTAGCAACCTTGACAGCTAAGGTAAATATATTATTGTTACTTTTCGATTATTACAATGCAGAAAACGATAAACTCCCCAAAATAAATATTTTTCTAATAGACGCTCTTTTTCCCGACCAGAATAAAGAAAACCTAAAGATAAATTTATCGGAGCTTTACCATTCGTTTGACTTAGTTATTGGAAACCCTCCTTGGTTAACTTATAAAGACATTTTCAATAAAGCGTACCAAATAAAGATTAGAACGCTGTCTGAAATGTTAGGAATAAAGCCCCAAAGTCAGTACATCACCCACATTGAACTAGCATCAATTTTTTTTTACGCGATCCCATTAACATTCTTAAAAATTGGAGGAAGTATATTTTTTGTTCTTACTAAGAGTATTTTAAACGGAGATCACTGCTATAAGTTCCGCGCGTTTTCAATTTTTAATAAGATTGAAATATGGGATTTTCCAAACAATTATTTCTTTAACGTAGAGCATATTTGCCTAAAAGCGAAATATATTGGAAAAAGTTCTGAAATTCCAATTTCCGAAAAATACCCAATTAAAACTCAAATTTACGATAACGCTCTTGAACTTCAACGGGTAACAAATTACTCTAGTTTAGACTTCAACGAGAAGGGAGCAAAAATTATTTTACCAGAAAAAGATCTAAATTTCTTAAATACGCTTTCAGAAAGTCAATACAGGCGTAAATTCTTTCAAGGGGCGACTTTGGTACCTCGAGCGCTTGTTTTTTTTAAAATAGACGAGAAAAATGAAGAATATCTACAAATTTCTTCCGATCCTGAAGTTAAAAAACGCGCTAAGAAAAATTGGAAGTATTCTTTTCAAAATAAAAAAATTGAAAGCAAATTCAATTTTAAGGCTTTTTTAAACAAAGATTTAATACCATTCTGTATAAAGCGATTTAAACGTGTTTTTTTACCAATTAACGAGAATTTTGAATTCGACGAGACCTTCCTTAGGAATAATCCAAAAGCTTTAGACTTTTACGATGAGCTTAATAAATTTTACCAAGAAAACAAACGAGAAACGAGCGAGATAGATAATCTTTTTTCAAACTTGAATTATTGGAATAAATTAACGAAGCAAATAAATAACAAACAATATATCGTTGTATACAACGCAAGTGGTTCCCGTCTGAAATCGGCAGTTATCGATAACGAAGAAAAGGAAATAATAATTTGTTCAGAAAATTACTACTATTCCACCAATTCACAGAACGAGGCGCATTATCTATCGGCAATTTTCAACTCTCCAATACTTTCGAAAAATATTAAGCTCATAAAATCGAGTAGACACATTCATAAAAGACCTTTCTCTTTTCCAATACCATTATTCGACGAACAGAACGACCTCCATAGAAAATTAGCAAAAAAAAGCCAAAAATATCATACCATAGTACAAGATTTGGTATTCAACAACCCAAAAATAACTCCTGAGAAAGTTAGAACCTTTATCTACCCGAAGTTAATGAAACTCGATAGCTTGACTAAAGAAGTAGTTTTTAAGATTTAATTGTATATTAAATTAATTCAATATACTATTTTTATCAAAAATTTGAATTTTAGAAAAGTTTATCTTTCATAAAGATATTATATACTTGAATAAGAGTGAAAAAGAAAGCATTTTTTAGTGAATAAATAAATTGACTTTTACAGAATTAGGAATTAACGAACATAGCGTTAATGAATTAAAAAAACTTGAAATAGTAAAACCTACACCTGTCCAACAGAAGGCTATTCCTTTAATTTTAAAGGGCCAAAATATTATGGCTCAAGCGAGAACGGGTAGTGGTAAAACTTTAGCTTTTGTACTTCCAATAATAGAAAGACTGAAATATAAGCGTAATGAAGCATTAATTTTAGTCCCAACTAGAGAGTTAGCAAATCAAATATACGAAGTAATTAGAGATTTGGGAACAAGAGTAAAAGCATTTCCGATTTATGGCGGAGTTTCTATAAATAATCAAATAAATAAACTAGAAAACGGCATAAATATAATCATTGGAACTCCTGGAAGAATAATTGATTTATACAAAAGAAGAAAGTTAAGATTAAATGAAATTAGGTTTGTTGTTGTTGATGAAGCTGATAGAATGTTTGACATGGGTTTCACTCCAGATGTGAAATACATTTTAAATCAAATACATTCGGAATACCAATTCATGCTCTTCTCTGCAACTTTTGACAACAGAATCAGAGAATTAGTGAAAAAATATTCGAAAAACAGTTTCGAATTTTTAAACTTGAGCAGAGATAATTTGACTGTTGGAAATACAAAACAGTTCTATTATCTGATAGACAGATATGGAGATAAACTAAAAACTTTCCTTAAAATACTGCGGAGAGAAAAACCAGATCACCTTCTAGTCTTCGTAAACACGAAAAGAACTGCGTCTTGGTTGAGCAAGAGGTTAAAATCGTTAGATAATTTCATGTATAACGTGGATCTCATTTCTGGAGACTTATCTCAATATCAAAGAGAAAAAATTTTAAAAGCTTTTAAAGCGCATAAGATTAACCTACTCATTGCCACAGATGTTGCAGCTAGAGGTTTGGATATCAATAATATTTCGCATGTTTTTAATTACGACATTCCAAAGTTCCCAGAGAATTATGTCCATAGAATTGGGAGAACTTCTCGCATGAATAAACGCGGAGTTGCAATTACACTCTGTTTAAAAGACGAATACGAATATCTTTGTCACATCGAAGGATTGATCGATAAGGAAATTAAGGAAAAAACCATATTTTCTCAACAAAATACTCAATATCATAACCCCTTTTACTAAAGCTAAATTTGAATGTATTATCTTTTTCTTAACAAAAAAACTTCAAATTTTATTCGTGATATATGGATACTAGAATTAATTACATTCAGTTAGAATTAATTGAATTATTAAGAATAGCAAAGTTTTTGATTTGCAAAATTTAATATATATTAAGTATTATTAGTTCTATAATTCTATAAAATCAAACTTGACTTTTTAATTATAATCGAGGTTTTAATCAATGCCAAGCAGACGAGGAGATGGAACGCTTGTTTTTAAAATTTGTTTTTACGGTCCTTCGCTCGGTGGAAAAACTACGGCACTAGAATGGGTTTACCATCGCGAGGGATTGGCCAGTGGGGACATGCAACAAATTCAGGACCCTACTGGACGAACATTATTTTTTGATCGGGTAGTTGCAAGAGTATCTAATGTAGTCTTTCAGGTTTACACTGTAGCAGGGCAAAGGCGCCACAAATTCCAACGCCAGACCGTTTTGAAGGGTACAGATGCCGTGATCTTCACTTTCGATTCCCTAATTGACCAATGGAGTGAGAATATATGGTCATTAAAAGAACTATTGAAGTTTTACGGTGATAAATTAATTCCACCAGCCCTTTTTGACCCACCAGAAGTACCACTGGTAGTGTTAGCCAATAAGAGAGATCTTGAAGACATCGTCGAGATATCAAAAATTAGACAGGTTTTAGATACCGCCAAGATGAACCACACCTTGATTTACGAAACTATCGCTATTACGGGAGTAAATGTAAAAAGAGCATTTGTATTTGCAGCCAGACAAGCTGTGCTTAACCACTACAAAAAATTGAGTGGTAAAGCTATGGAAAGCGAATAATCAGACCTTAATTTTAAAATTTTTTTAAGTCTAAATTTTAATAATACTCTTAAGCTCAACTCATTTACTTTATCAGCTAGGATTTTATCAGCTTTGTGTTCTAACTCTTCGTATTTTAAATATTTTATAAATATTTAATTTTAGGTTCTACTTTCTCTTTTGAAATTCTCAAATAACCGTATGAACTAATTACTGTAAATTTATTATCGATAGGAGTTGTTGTTCCTGGATTTAAAAATAAGATATCGTGGTGTATCTCATTAACGGGCCTATGAGTATGGCCAAAAATTACAATGTTATAATCAGAATTAAGCAAGTCTAATTTTTTAATTAACCGTTTAACGATTATATTTGGACCGCCCATCCCATGTAACATTAATATTTTATGACCGAATAATTCAAATTCCTGCTTTTCAGGAAGCGTTTCTTTTAGTTTTGAGTCAAAATCCATGTTGCCGAGAACCGCAATTACTTTTTTTTCGCTAAAAGTATCGATAAGAGCTTTATATACTTTATACGAAACGAAATCCCCCATATGAAATACATAATCCACATTCCTTTTCTTAAAGTCATCAATAATGACCTGTGGAATTTCATTAGTTCTTTGGGGAATGTGTGTGTCAGACAATAGACCAATCAACAATTCTTCTTTATCAGTTGTAATCATGAGAAACACCAAAAATAATGGAAAAATGAAATTATTTATTTTTATTTAATGAAACCTGCAGCTTTTAAAGCTTTAATATTTTGCACAATAAGCCAATGTATTCCCCCAAGATTTTCTTTGGGAAATATTTTTGAATTGGGGATGATGTGTTCTTGATATTTTTCAGTTACGTAATCAGCATTCGGATTTTCATTATACCATTTTATGATCGAATCTTTCACATTGAAGTATTTGGCTTTAAGACCATCTAAAAAACTCTGAAAATCATCACCACTATACACACCGAAGTGGGCAAGAGAGATAGATTCCAATTGATCTTTCATTCCTTGAAGTTTATCAAATGAATTCAATAATGATTGTTCATCAAAATGTGGTCCAAATAGTACGGGGAAATAAGTCTCATTGTCAAAGTGATCCATGATCGCATCTCCTACGATGATGTTTTTATGTACCTTATCATATACGCCAATTGAATCTTGCGTGTGCCCAAAAAGTTCGTAAATGCTAAGTTCAAACCCATTCAAATCAATAGTATCATTTTTCTTCAACGAAGTTACGTTTTCTATAGGTTCTACTGTATACTCAAAAAATTTGTTCATTTCCTCAGGATCTTTTAAAATGCCAAGAGCATTTTCATGTGCCAATATTTCAACATCTTCGCCCTCCATTTGTTTTAAGATTCGAGGGAGTGCTTGAATATGGTCCCAATGCGCGTGAGTAAGTAGGATCTTATGGATTGGGAAAAGTTCTAAGGCTTTAAGCTTTTTGACGATCTTTCTTGCAGCCAACATTTCTCCAACATCAATTAACATCCGCATTCCATCATTTTCTAAAAGATACAATGATAAAGTCCCCTTAAGCTTCATGAATTCTGCATCTATCAAGTATGAATTTTCGTTAAACTTACCTTCTTTATTAAAATGACCCATAATAAAATCCTTAATCTAAAATTAAGTTTCTTTAAGATGAATTAGATGTCTTGATATAAAAACATTGATGAATTGAATTAAAGAGATATTTTTTCTATTCTTCTTGAGAGTCTTGCTTTCTCATTCTAAATTTAACGACTCTAAGCGCAAAATTTACGATTTCTTCTACGGTGTTCCATCGTCCTTCGTCAAGTTTTTCTTTTATCCAATAATATAGATCTTGTTCTATGGGAATAGTCGTGTATATGGGTTGCGATAACTGCGCTTCTTGAGAATGAGCTTTATTCATAAGCCAAGAGATTACATTAGAAATTAATTTAAAGTTGTCAGCAGCGTGAATGCCGTATAAATCGTGGAAGCTAGAAAAAAGAGACAAGTTCCCTATAGCTACGATTTTTCCCATGCTATAATGTCCAATTGCGATTATTGGTAAACTTTTGACAGGTTCATCAACCCATTCTTCTCCATCAAAATATTTGTGCCAAGCAGACTCTTCAGAGGAGATTGCGACTGCGCTAACATCAATATCTTCATTTTCAACTGATTTATCAATTTCTAAAGTACAGCCTACAGAATGAATAATTTGAGTGATATCTCGAGTTATAAAGTGTTTTTTGAATTCTTTAATTATCGGACGTGAATTATCTTTCGAGAAATTTTCGTTATCAAATAGCTGATCGTGGTTGAATTTAATTCCAAAATGTTTTGTTAACTCGGATAAATTATTTTTGTTCTCGTGGTCTCCTCCTTTATCGTTTACAATTAGAAGAGACCCTCCATCTTTAACGTATTTCAATAAATCCTCAATCTCTTCCAGAGTTAAATAAGATTCAGCAATTGGAACACCTATAATAAATACATTATAAGCAGATAATTTTTCGTAAGTAATTCCCGCTTCAATTTTTCCCAATTTTAAATCCGAATTAAATAGAAATTCAATAAAATCGGTGAATCCGGGGTCTTCTATTATTAACTTGTTTTTATGGGAATAATCAAAACCAATATTATATTCAGTACTCATAAATTAACACCCTTTGATATTGATATCACTTTAATATATCATATTATTTTATTATAATAAAAAATTATTTCTATTATACTAAAGAAGAAAAAAGAAATTTAAAAAATTGAAAATAATTTGAATCAAAAGATTTTATGTTTTTAGAAATATCTTCAAATCTAAACTTGGTAACTTTCCTTAATTAGATGGTTTTTGTATTCCCGTAAATTTTTGTGAATTAAAATTCAAATCAATTTCTCTCGATGATGTTTTTCAATTTTATATTATTTTTTGTTTTTCGAATTCTCTTCTTTCTTCTATACTCAACGATTCTAAGTACCTTTCCTTAATTGGCTGTTTTTGGTATTCTCTTAAATATTCCCAAACTTCTCGCTTCATTTGTATATTCTTATTTTTCATTTAAGATTAGGCTCTATTTTTTTATAAAGAAAAATTAGATAAAATTATATATATTACTTTTGTAGACCAATTTTTTTAAGAGAATATGAATTTTATAATTTTCAATATTTTTAAAAGTTCAAGATTCAAAGAAAAGATGAGCTAGATTTCAGATTGGGTTAGGAAGGAAATTGAAATTATTCTGATTTAAAAAAAATAATAACTTACCTTCTCAATGCATATTGATTCAGTACGAATAAAATTGCACTCCTTGAATTTGATATCAAACTAATATGTGATATTATTTTATTAGATTAAAAATTTATTTCTATTATGATAAAAAAGAATTATAAAGAAGTGGAAAACAAAGAAGCGACATTAACAGATGGCACTCCAGTTAAAAACGTTTATGTTAGGTGGGTAATTAACAAAGAAGATGATGGAGCTCAAAACTTCGCCATGAGGCGATTTGAAATTAGACCAGATACTAAAGTACCCCTTCACAATCACCCCCAAGACCATGAAATCTACATTTTAAGCGGAAAAGGAAAGTTTTACGACGATTCTGGTAAGGAAGAAATAGTTGGGAGCGGAGATGTGTTGTATATCCCTCCTTTTGAGAAACATGGAATAGATAATCTTAGTGAAGACGATCTAGTCTTCATATGCCTTATTCCATATCTTAAAAAATAGACAACAAAAGAAAGTTAATCTTTTCATTTTTCTTCCTTATCGTCAATGAATGTTGCGCATTTACCTATAGCAACAACTGAGTCGTCTTTATATAGTTTTATTGCTCTAACTCCTTTTGCTTTTCTATGAGTTATCCTAATTGAATCCAATGGAAGTCTGATTACTTGTCCTTGTTCTGTGCCTATCAAGATATCCACCAATTTTCCCATTTTTATTGCAATAACTTTGTCATTTTTTTCAAGATTTAATGAAATATTTTTTACTCCTTTAGCATTTCTCCCTGTTTTTCGATATTCTTTAAGAAAGGTTCTTTGTCCGTAGCCTTTTTCAGTTAGGGTTAGAATAATATTATCGTCAGTTACTAACAAACTATCGATTACTTCATCCCCTTTCCTTAACGAGGCTCCTTTCACGCCCATTGAGGTTCTTCCTAATTGTCTTAGCTCTGATTCGTCAAATCTTACTGCATAACCGAGTTTTGTTGCAATAAAAATATCTTGTAGCTCGTTTGAAAGTCTTTTTACGCTAATTAATTCATCATCTGGTCTTATTCGATGAGCTCGCACACCTGTTTTTTTAAATTTCGAGAATAACCTTAAAGGGCACTTCTTTATAATGCCCTTTTTAGTGGTCATAATGAGCATTTCATTAGTGTCAAAGTTATTAATTGGAATCATCGCTGATATGTTTTCCCCCGGTTGTAGGGCGACCAAATTTATGATGGGTTTCCCTCTAGCCGTGCGCGTTTGTAATGGAAGTTCAAAACATTTCATGGAATATACTCTACCTTTGGAAGTAAAAATTAAGATCGTGTCGTGAGTTGAACAAACAAATAAATCGGTTATGAAATCTTCTTCACGAATAGTCATACCTTTTTTTCCGCGTCCGCCTCGCCTTTGAGCGTGGTAATCTTCTACAGAAATTCTTTTTATGTATTGGTTTTTAGTGAAGATTACAATTGTTGGCTCTTTTTTAATCAAATCTTTTCTTTTTAGTTCTCTAATATTTTGGTCTTCAATAATCTCAATTCTTGTTTTTCTTTTATTGCCGTACTTTTTGTATAGTTCGGTCAATTCTTGCTTAATTATACTTAAACGGATTTTTTTGCTTTCTAATATCTTTTCTAATTCTGTGATACTTTTTTTCAAAGATTTTTCTTCGTCAACTAGTTTTTGTTGTTCTAAATTTGTTAATCTCGATAATGGCATACTCAATATTGCTTGAACTTGAATATCACTTAATATATATGCTATTTTCAATTTATTCTTTGCGTCGTTGGTATCACTAGCGCTTTTAATAATGTTTACAACATTGTCTATATTATTTAAAGCGATTAGGAGACCCTCAACTTTATGAAGCCTACCTTTAGCTTTTTTGAGATGAAATTCCGTTCTTTTATTAATAATTTTAAGGCGGTGCTCAATATATTCTTCGATTAACTCTTTCAAATTAAGAATCTTAGGTTGTCTTCCTTCGTTTATTAATACTAAATTACTAATGTTAAATGTCGTTTGAAGCCTAGTTCTTTTAAATATGATATTTTTCAGTATAACGGGTTGAGCATTTTTAGATAATTCTATAACAATTCGCATACCTTTTCTATCAGATTCGTCTCTTAAATCTCGAACATCTTTAAGTACTCCATCTTTTATAAGTTTGGCAATCGCTTCGATTAGGGTAGTTTTATTCACTAAATAAGGAATTTCAGAAATAATTAATCGATTTTTATTTCCTTTTGTTTCGACATCAACTGTTCCTCTTAAAGTTATATTGCCCATTCCAGTTGTATAAGCATTGTAAATACCATTCGTATCAATAATGGTTCCTCCTGTTGGAAAGTCTGGTCCCTTTATAATTTCCATAAGTTCCTCAGTAGATATTACAGGATCGTCAACTGTTGCAATAATTCCTTGACAAATTTCCGTTAGGTTATGAGGAGCCATAGACGTAGCCATCCCAACTGCTATTCCTTTTGTTCCGTTGATTAGCATATTTGGTAACTTAGCAGGTAAAAAGGCAGGTTCTTTTAAGCTATCATCAAAATTTGGGACAAAGTCCACTGTTTCATTATCTAGATCTTCGATTAGTTCATTAGATATTTGTGCTAATCGTGCTTCAGTATAACGCATAGCAGCAGGAGGGTCTCCATCGATCGAGCCGAAATTCCCTTGTGGATCGATTAACGGATATCTTAACGAAAAGTCTTGTCCCATACGAACTAATGTATTATACAACGCAGCGTCTCCATGAGGATGATACTTCCCCATAGTCTCGCCCACAATCCTCGCGGATTTCACATGTGCGTGATTGTAAAAATAATTGTTATCGGCCATAGCGTAAATTATTCTACGATGTACAGGTTTTAACCCATCTCTCACGTCGGGAATCGCACGCCCAACAACAACGGACATGGCGTAATCTATATAACTACTTTTCATTTCCTCTTTTAATTCGATCTCTATAATATTCTCTGAAGTCATTTTTAATACCAAATCTATTTAATATTTAATAAAAAGATAAATTACACACATCAAATATCATACATCTAAAACATTTGCTTGATCAAAATTGGCTATAATAAATTTCTTTCGTGATTTTACTTCTTTACCCATCAGTTTCGTAAAGATCAAATCATTCTCAATGTAATCTTCGTACATTACCTTCTTTAACGTTCGAGTCTCTTTATTCATCGTCGTATCGTAAAGTTCTTCGGGGTTCATCTCCCCTAATCCCTTATACCTCTGAATTTTTACCGTATCTACATTTTTTAGCTTGTATTTTAATTTAATACTTTTTAGTACTTCTTCTTTTTCTTTATCAGTAAAAACATAATGCTTTGATTTTTTATAAGATACTTTGTAGAGGGGAGGCATAGCCATATATAGGTATCCACCGTCTATTAATGGTCGCATGTATCTGAAAAAAAAAGTGAGCAGTAGTGTCTCTATATGTTTTCCATCAATGTCAGAATCACACATTATGATTGTTTTATGGTATCTTAACTTATTTAGGTCAATATTGTGTTCAGGTTCCTCGGCCTCCCCGTTCTCCCCTGTCCCTTCAGTCTCCCCATTCTCGCTTTCAAAATCATTAATTTCATTAAATTCCTGAATTCCAACACCTAACGCTTTAATAATCGCTAGAATTTCGTTATTTTGTAATATTTTGTCCATTCGAGCTTTTTCTACATTCAATATTTTTCCTCTAAGAGGAAGTATTGCTTGATAACCCCTATCTCTTCCTTGTTTTGCTGAACCACCAGCAGAATCGCCTTCAACAATAAAGATTTCGCATTCTTTTGGATTATTAGAAGAACAATCAGCTAGTTTTCCGGGCATTCTTGCGCTATCCAATACAGATTTTCTACGGATTAACAATCTCGCTTTTTGGGCGGCTTCCCGTGCTATTTTCGCGTTAATCGTTTTCAACACGAGTTTTTTAGCTATTTGAGGGTGTTCTTCTAAGTATTGAGTCAATTTTTCTGTAACTATTTGGCTTACAATTTGTCTAACTTCGGGATTACCTAGTTTGATTTTCGTCTGACTCTCAAATTGAGGGTCTGGTAATTTAATAGAAAGTACAGCGGATAAGCCCTCTCTAGTATCCGTCCCACTAAGGACGTGTTCTTTGTACTTTTTTTCCATAAAATTTTCAATATACGAATTAAAAGTCCTAGTGAGTGCGGATTTAAACCCTGTAAGATGGACACCTCCTTCCACAGTATGAATTGTATTAGCATATGTAAGAATATTTGTTTGGTATGTGGTGTTGTACTGCATAGCTAAATCGACGTAAATTAACGCTCCATTTTCGTTTTCAGCCGAATCGCTTATAAACATAATGTCATTATGTAGAGGTTGCTTATCTTTATTCAAATAAGAAATAAATTCTTTAATTCCACCTTCGTAAAAAAATTCTTCTTTTTCGTCTTTAATTTTATTATGGAGCTCAAATCGCGCTTGAGGCGTTAAAAAAGCGAGTTCGCGCATCCTGTTAGAAATTGTGGAAGGATTATAAATTACTTCATTTTTATCGAAATTAAATATCTCATCATCCGGATAAAAAGAGATTTTTGTGTAAGAACCTGTTTCTGTGGTTTTTGTAATGGTTGGCTCCGTAACTTTAACGCCCCGTGAAAATTTTTGTTTATAGATAAGACCATCTCTACAAATTTCTACATCTAACCATTCTGCTAAGGCATTAACTACTGAAAGGCCAACACCGTGTAACCCCCCGGAAATCTTGTAGCTTTTATTATCAAATTTTCCTCCAGAGTGTAGATATTCCATAATAACTTCTAAGGCAGGTTTATTATATTCAGGATGGTTGTCAATAGGAATACCGCGCCCATTATCAAAAACTAACACAGAATTATCTTTAAAAAGAGTTATTTTAATCTCGTTAGCATATCCCCCAATTGCCTCATCGACAGAATTATCCAAAACCTCAAAAATAAGATGATGGAGCCCTTTCTTTCCTTGATCACCAATATACATCGCAGGGCGCTTTCTGACACCTTCTAAGCCTTTAAGAACTTGAATATCATCCGCATCGTAAGAGTCTTTTTTAGAAGGGTTAATGGATAAAGAATTATTTTCTTTTTCAGGCATAAGAATTTCATTCTTATAATTAATTAATTGTAAAGGTAAAATCATCTGTTCTTAATTGAACTTAAGTGATAATTTAACAATTTACATATAATATAAGGAATTAAAATGTTATAAATGTTAGCACATTTTATCGTCGCTTGAAACCGAAGAATAATAGAATAAATTAGCTGAAAACATGAAATATTTTTAAAAATCGCTGTTTTACAAAAAATAAGGCTAATTTTTACGAGGTTTAAAAGATTGAGCTTGATTTTATAACTTTTCCGTTTGTCTAAAAGGAGGGAGGTTTATTGGTTTTTTCTGATTTCTTCTGCTATTTTTATGAATTCCATTAATTGATTATTTATATCATGCGTTCGGACAATATGAGCCCCATTATATACTGCAACAGCAGTTGCGGCAAGAGTTCCGTTTAGTCTATTTTCAGGGTCAGGTATGTCTAAAGTTGTTCCTATAAAAGATTTTCGAGATATTGCCACTAAAATCGGTTTTTCTAGAATGCGGAGTTTATTTAAATTACCAATTATTTTTAAATCATATTTATGAGTTTTTCTTTCGATCCAATGGCCAATGCCCGGATCTAAAATAACTTTCTTCGTATCATAACCCTTTTTTTTTAAGATTTTAATAGTAGATTTAAATTCTTCTATGATTTCTTCAATTGTACATAAATCACCAGGAACAACTTTAGAAGCCATTAAAACAATAGGTAAGTCGTGCTCTACTATAAAATCTATTATCGTAGGATCGGTTTTTAAGCAACTCACATCGTTAATAATAATTCTTTTTTTGTGTTTTATAGCAATGTCATATGTTTGTTGAGCAACTTCCCGATATTGTGTGTCGATCGAAATTACAATCTCATTTGGGATAATTTTACATACGAGTTCCATTGAAGGCATTAAACGGTCGAGTTCTTCTTTTACAGTAATTTTTTTTGACCATGGTGCTGTAGAGCGGGCACCTAAATCCAATATTTTCGCCCCTCCATCGATCATTTCTAAAGTTGCTTTTTCTAATAGCGTTAGATCGTTATATACAGAGCCTTTATAGAACGATTCTGGGCTTAAATTCAATACGCCCATTATTACCGTTGGAAAATTATCTCCTATTTCTAAAAAATCAAAAAGTCTTGCATAAATTTCATTCATAGTCGTTATCTATATCAATTCTCCTTACGATTTTGTTTTTTTGTTTACAATTTCTTTTGCTTTATTTTTAAAATAATCGTTATCTATTTGTATAAAAATATTTCAAATAAGTTTAATTCTTTTAATCACCATGAAATTATTTTCAATAAGGCTCCCTCTAATTAAAGAGAATGAACCATTATTAAGAATTTTAATAGAGCAACTTAAAAGAGAAGGAGAATCATTAAAAGAAGGAGATGTTATTGTTATCGCAGAAAAAGTAATTGCTACTTCCCAGGGGAGAGTTAGAATTTTATCTGATGTAAAAAGCGTCTCAGATGAGGCTAAAGATTTGGCTACCAAGTATGATATGGACGAAAAATATGTAGAGCTAATTTTGGAAGAATCTACTATGATATTAGGGGGGTTAACACACGTTATTTTGGCAAAAGTTAACGATTTTTTAATCGCAAATGCCGGGATCGATCAATCCAACGCCGGTCCAGATAAGGTTATTCTATTACCAGAAAATCTTAATCAAGTTGTTTGGGAATATTGGAGAGATTTAAGAAAAGAATTCAAAATAAAAAACCTTGGAGTGATCATTGCAGATTCGAGAGTTCAGCCTCTAAGAAAGGGGACAATTGGCATAGCAATAGCTACAGCCGGTTTTGAGCCTATTGAAGATTTACGTGGACATCCAGATTTATTTAACCGTCCATTAGAAATTACGATGAGAGCAATCGCAGATGACCTTACCAGCGCAGCACAATTTCTTTTGGGTGAAGCGGATCAACAGACGCCAGTAGTAATCATACGTGGAAGTAATATAGAATTCACAGAAAATCCACAATTAACCACGGAAATGCCTCCAGAAGAATGTCTTTATATGAATATTTTTTCCAAATACCTCCTGAAACAGAAAGAAGATTCAATAGATAAAATTTAATTTAGTAATGATATTCTTGATTATGGTGATTAGATTTCTTGTAGGGATATTTTGGATAAGAAAGGGCTTGACAGAATATGATTTTAATTCAGATATACTTCCAGCATCTGGAGATCAGGTGAAGTAATGGAAGAAAAATTTTATATTTCCTAAATATTATGGGCTCATCCAATTACATGATAATGTAAGGAAGAATGATGGTAATATCTTGGAGATATAATATAAGCTAAAGGTCTTTTTCTCACATATTTTTCTAAATCTTTTTCTAAGAAAGTATATGCTAAAAGATGAACAATTGGGATTATTAATTGTGTCCATTCATCATATTGGCTTTGTAAGAAGCTATTTTCAATTGTGATGATTTTAGGATTCATTGCTAATAAGAGAGCATATTCAATTAATTCAGGTATAAACTTGGCACTTTGAGCTCGTAAGATGTTAGTTTCTGCCCTTAATAAAATCATCCAAGTTTCCTTAACATCCCATGGAAATAAAGCTGAAACTGATGCAAAGAATTTAGAACCTTCAGGAATATCACGCAATAAATCATTAAAAAAGTTTAATTTTGATAGATCTCCTATAAAGGGGATAACAAATGAAGCATATACAACTTCCTTATTACTTAAAGAACCTATCGGTTTATCCTTAAAGATTTTAATTAAATTTTTTTCATATTCATCACCCAACGCTTTACTTCCATGATGAAGAGACCAGTTCGAGAATAATCTTCCTATCATTGAAATGGCTTTTGTCATTTTTTGCTTTAGACCATAAAAATATAAAGATTCTTTTATGTCATGAGCGGGATTATCTTTTCGATATTCATATTGCATATTTTTTTCAATTTTTAGGATATCTCTATTTGTGTCAGGTATGCTTAATTGAGGATTTCTCATAAAATTAATAGAAAGTGTCATCATTCTCTTCTCTGCTTGATTATAAGTATATTCTCTTTTTGATATCGAGTTAAACGCTTTCTCTAATCCGCCAAATGTATTTAACAAATAAACCGCCCAAATTGGAGAAAATACTCCCGTTTTCATTATATCGCCCACTCTATCAATTAAGGATGAAAATTCTTCATCAAGTTGATCGATAAGATTAACCAAGTCGTTTAAATCCCTTGATAAAAACCGTTCTCGAGCTTCAATCTCATCAATCATATTATCTCCTATAGGTGTTAAGACTACATTTTTTCCATTGACTCGTACAGCTTGATTAATGGATTGCTTTTGATCATTTAATTTCAAAATTTGATCCTTAATAATACTGACTTGAGTATCCATTTTTTTTATCTCATTCTTTAATTTAGAGATTTGAGACTTCAGCTTCTTTCCTTTTCCAATTAGTAGATAACTAACTAACTTACTACCTAGAGAAGCATGTTCATATTCTCTTTCTATAGATAATAACTCCTTATTTAGTCCATGAATCTCGCTATTTAGTCGATCATAATTCATTTTAAGAGTATTTATCTCACTTTCCATTGGTAGAACGGCACTTTCTTTTCTTTTATTTTTTATTATTTCTTTCCAAATGTATTCGCTAATAAAGGAGAATTTCAATAAATCTGAAATCTCATCAGAAGAACAAGGAATATCATTCCTTTTTTTAATCGATGTTAATATTTCTAAAGCTCTTTTACAATCCATTTTAATTCACCATTTCAAGTAATGGAATTTCTACTGAGGGAACTTCAGTCCTCTCTAATACTATTAATAAATCTTTATTGTGATTTTTTGTATATGCGAAACTGTCTCGATTTATAGCAAGTTGGACGAGAAGTGCTAATTCTTCTCTCTGTCTATTCCAAGACATCTTTGAACCTTCTAATTGGTGACGATATGAATCTATTTTAACTAAGGCAAAAAGAAATTCAAAAACTAATTTCTCCCACTCCTTAGATTGAGTTTCTGCGAATTTGTCTTGAGGTACAGTTTTCCATATCAATCCTTCTAAGTCAGCAAAGTGAATCGTACCATCAGGAGCTACCACGCAATCTTTATCTAGCCATACATCTTGATATATAATCCCTGTTATGTTATCTCCTTCTTTTTTTGCTGACCTCAAAAATAAAGACAATAATGCTATCCCGCTTTTGATAAAGTTAATTTCAAATTTTTCAATAAGTTTTTCGGTATCTAAATCAAATAACGAAAAGAAAGAACTAGGATTTGCAACTAAACGAGAAGATTCAAAATACAATCGTATGTTCGAAGGCATTAGTCTAATTTCTTGATAAAAATGATCTTTATAGGTACTAAACCAAAAGAACTTACGAGCCATTTCTTCAATTTCAGGAGGTAATTGTACGACTCCTATGACCGGGCAAATGTGAGCACCATTGATGGAATCTAATTTTGCTAACTTGGAGAAAGCTAACTCATCAAAGGCATTGATAAAACCTTGACAACCATATGGGCTTTCTCCCATCCACGATTCGCCCATAATAAAACCTGTTCCTGTTGTTAATTTATCTACAAGATGAAGGCATGTAGAATCGCGACAAGCATTTCGTATATGAAGAGGTGATAATGGATTTCCTTGGTACATATCTTCATATGCTCCACAACCTTTAATAGCTAAAAAAAAAGTTTTGCCATTTAAATTGACTGAAAATTCTGGAAATATTGCGTTGCGATTTTCATCTTTTATAGCATTTAGTTTTGGTTCTTTGATATCGTGTAATTCCGCCGTAGCGGGACCTATGTATCCTTTTATCCATTTCTTATATGATTTGAATTGCGGATTTATTGCTGAAATTTCTGCATTTACGGAATATAATTTTAGATCAATTGAATCATGAAGAAATTGTTCGAAAGTATTCAAAAGCGTCTCACCTTTACTTTAGGCATTTTAATTCCAAATAAAGTAACCGTTCCCAATTTTGGGGCATCAAAGTCATCATAAATATTTTTTGCAGGGCTATTCCATTCAGCAATTTCTGTTATAGCAGAATTACATCCTAATTCTTTTAAAATTGATAATCGAGCATTTACTAGTGCTCTACCAATTCCTTTATTTCTGAAAGCAGGATGAACATACAGACCATATAACCATCCAGTTTCTTTTCCTGGAGTAGCAAATCCAACACCTAATAGTACTCGGTCTAAATATATTTCTGGTTTTCTATATTTTCTTCTGAGGATCTCATTTAAGATCTCTTTAACCCATTCTTCTTTAGGAGAAGCTGTTGCGATAACAATAATATCACTCTTCGCTGATTCAATAACCCATTTTGCATCCTTTTTTTTGGTAGTACCGCTATCTTCATTCGCAATCAATCTCATGATTGCATCTAAATCTTGAGCTGTTGCAGGCTCAATTAGATTAGCATCATAATGAACTTCCATTCCCTGCAAGTATTCAATCTTAAACACTTCATATTTCTCGATAGTTTTAAAACCAAAGAGTCTAGAAAGTTCAGCGTGGGCATATTTTACTTTAGTATATAATATTAAGTCCTCAGAATATTTTCCAAAAAATGTCCCAACCTTTCCATTCGGTTCAATAAATCCGATTCCTTTGAGTTTTTCTTGATTATGAGCAGAAACGATTGTTTTTCCTTGAATTTTTGCTCTGGAAAGATATGCAAGGATCATTTCTGAATAAGGAGAATCAATGGAAAATTCTAATCCTCCTAGCATTTTTCTTTCTACAACCACTTCTTGCTTTTTACCTCGCGCTCTTATAACTCTTGGTTTCCATCTATAATGTTCATAGACTACGTAAAAAATTATAGCCAAAAATAATAATGGAGCCCAATAGGTCAGGAGATACATCCAAATGCAAAATGGGCGTAAATAACTTGAAGATGTTATAAATACATATGAATTCAATACAAATTCTGAATAATAACCACTACTATAACCAATATTTTCTTCGTGTAATACCTCTCCAATTAAATACCCTTCAGGAGTAAAATATTCATCAATTGTGTAAGTAGCTTCAAATTGTCCATATACATCATCCCTTGAATATTGCCCCGCAGAGGTTAATCGTTTTCCTGTAAATGGCATGAGATGACCTAACCAAATCAAACCATCACCAACAAATTCATAAGTCTCAGTAAGCATGGAATAGGTATCAGTTTGAATTCCCCCTGGTATGTGAAACCAGACGTTTAGGCCCGTAGCATTATACTCTTGATCACCAAAAGAAAGATATTGTCCATCTATTAATGAATAAGTAAAATGATAATTATCCCTTCCCCCATAATCCTCTTCTAGATATCCTTCAAGCCAACTCTGAAATGTCCAAGTAATTACACATGAGACACTGGCAACTGATCCACTATAATCAACTTCATAATGTCCATTTGCCCTAAAGTTCTCCGTATAACCTAAATACCATCCTCCAGTTCCAGTAATATCCCAATTGTAAACATAATCAAATTCAAGGTCATGATCTGTAAACTTTATACCAAGATACGGAATTCCAAATAATTGAATGAAAATTGAAATTATCAGCATTAATAGAAATAATATCGATCTTTTTTTCATCGGATTTAATCAACTCTAAAGAATTTAATTGGATGATTACTAATTTTATTAGATTGAATTTTACACATTAATATTATGATCGATCTAACTATATTCCTATATAAAGTTTGTTTAGATTAACTCAATGTAATCAAAACTTTTAAATAGGTATTTTAAAATTGATATGACATTTTGGATTTATAGAAAATAAGCAATTTTCCAATTCAATTTTCCGTCTATTACAAAAAAATAAATACTATTTAAAATAAAATTTCACACTTTGAACTTAAATGAAATTGAAAAATTTCTAAAGAAGATAAGATTAGATGATTTTCAATCTCTGTAATAATCCAGTAATTAAAATTGGTAATGCTATGGTTGCATCACACCATACGCTTATATATTTTGATTCTAAAGAATATTTTCCCCAACTTTTTGATTCAGAAATTGTACACCCTGAAAGACCCCCATCGTATTCGGTAGCAGTATGTATTCTAACTGAATAATTATACCCCATCCTCTCAACTTTTTCAATTTGATCAAGTAAGGGAAAGATTTGTTGAGCCCAATTTCTAGGAACACCCCCTCCAACTATTAAAGTACCACATTTTCGGGATTTTCTTATAATATCTGCAAATTTTAATACATCTCCAAGAATATCAAAATTGAACTTATAATCTTCTTTTATAGAATATTTGATTAAGTTTAATGCAAATTCAGAATCAGAAAATGCAGGGACAAAAATAGGAATGTTGTTTTTAGCAGCCACAGCTAAAAGACTTCTTTTATTTAATTTTTCACCAACTTTTCTTAAAAGATCTGATGGTAAAATGTTAATTTCTTTAATTTCAAAGATTTCATGAATTATCTCTAATAAAACTTCTTCAACTATCTTATAATTTTCTTCAGGTAGTAAAGTATCATATATTCTATTAATTCTCAATTTAAACAATTCATCATCATCTATGGTAGCACTTCCAATATAATGTCCTACATCAGTTAATGCATCTACTAAATCATGTATGATATTTGCTCCTGTGGTAATTAAAACATCAATTAATTTATGGTCTATTAATGTGTAAATTAATTCTCCCATACCTGCGGGAATCATAGCACCACTTAAAGTTAATACAGTTAAAATGTCAGCATTACTAACCATTTTATAAAGAATATCTAAAGCTTTCCCTAGGTTTCTTCCTTGAAATCCACAAAACTTAAGGGCTCTTAAAAGATCGTCTACATTTTTCACTTCATTAACATCAAACGGAGTAATTTTTTGAATTAAGTAATCTTCTTTATGTATTTTATACATATTTAAAATTAAACATTCTATATTTATTAAATACATCTATACAAATTTTTTTAAAAAAATTCAATTAAATTTTTTAGAAATCCCCAATTTGCAAGAATGTAATTTTTTTTTAATTATCTAATATTCTCTTATAATCGAAAATGAAGGAAGATTCAATAGATAAAATTTAAAGATATATCAGAACTTAAATAAAATCATGTCATTTGTCCCTAAGAAAGTCTTTTTTGTAAAAGGAAAAGGATTTCATAAATCTAAGCTAGGAGCCTTTGAGCAAGCGCTTAGAAATGCGGGAATTGAAAAGTTTAATTTAGTCAATGTTTCTTCGATCTTACCCCCCCATTGTGTTGAAATAAGTAAGGAAGATGGTTTAGAACAACTCCGTCCAGGACAGATCCTTTATATTGTTATATCTAGAGCAGAGTCTAAAGAATTAGATCGCGTGGTTTGCGCATCAATAGGTGTTGCAATGCCCGCTGATAAAGATCAATACGGATATTTAAGTGAACATCATACATATGGCGAAAAACCAGAAAAAACAGGGGCTTATACTGAGGATTTAGCAGCAGAGATGTTAGCTACAACTTTGGGATTATCATTTGATCCCAACGCTAATTACGATGAAAAACGCGAAGTCTTTAAAATGGGAGGAAAAATTGTTGAAACTAAAAATATAACCGAATATGCTACTGTTAGAAATAATGATGAGTGGGCTTCTGTTTTAGCAGCAGCAGTATTTATTATATAATTGAATTTCTAAATATCTCTGAAAAATTAAAATTTGATGATTAATTTTGATAAGCTAGTTCATAATTAAATCAAAAAAAGACATTTCTTTTAAAAAAATGAAGGAATCAAAATATACAACCATTGATGAAGCTCTGAAAAAGGATTTGACCAATGTATATTTGAGAGGTTGGGTGTATCGACAAAGAGCGTCAAATAAATTCGTTTTTATTGTTTTAAGAGACGAATCTGACATAATACAGTGTGTAATCTCTAAAAGCAAAAATGCAGAACTCTTTGAAAAAGCTGAAAAGCTCACAATTGAATCTTCAATTAAAATCTCAGGCGAATTAAAGGAGGATGTAAGGGCTCCCACTGGATTTGAAGTTTCTGTATCAGATATGGAAATTATCCAAATTGCCGAACCCTTTCCCATTACAGAACATCAATCCCCTGAGCTCTTATATGATAATCGACATCTATGGTTAAGATCTAGAAAATTGAACGCAGTTTTAAAAATTCGACATACGGTTGTTGGAGCTATTCACGAATTTTTTAGGAGTCTCGGTTATTACGAATTTGACGCACCAATCTTTCAACCTAGCCAATCTGAAGGGGGATCAACATTATTCGAAGTTAAATATTTTGAAGATATAATGTATCTAAGTCAAACATGGCAATTGTACGCTGAGGCCGGGATTTTTTCGCTTGGAAAGATATATAATATGGGACCAACTTTTCGAGCCGAAAGGTCAAAAACATCAAGACACTTAGCAGAATTTTGGATGGCAGAAATGGAGGCTGCTTGGATGACGCTTGACGAACTTACAGAAGTTGCTAAAGACGAAATTAGATTCATTGTAAAAGAAGTTTTAAAACATAACAAGAAAGAACTTGAAATTTTAGAGAGAGACATTAAGTTGCTAGAACACTATGCGAAAGCGGAATATCCTACAATTAAGTATGCAGAAGCTTTAGATATCCTTAATAATAAATACCAAATGGACGTTCCTTGGGGTAAGGATTTAAGAACCATGGAAGAGGTAAAAATAGCTGAACATTTTAAGGTTCCTGTAGTCGTCACCCATTATCCTACGGAAATTATGGGTTTTTATAAACCACCCAGCGAAGATAATCCCAAAGAAGCATTATGCTTTGACATGTTAGCTCCAGAAGGATATTGTGAAATTATTGGTGGGTCGGAAAGAAGTTTATTAGTTGACGACATGAAAAAGAGATTAAAAGCCGACGGCGAAAATCCAGAGATTTATGATTGGTATTTTGCTTTAAGGCGTTATGGCAGTGTCCCTCATTCTGGTTATGGATTAGGCGTGGAACGGGTCGTTCAATGGATGTGCGGGTTAGATAACATTAAAGACGCTATTCCTTTCCCTCGAACTATGCTTAGAAAAGCTCCATAATAAATTTTTTTTTAGAAATCAACAATTATTTTCGATGAATTATTTAAGAAACACTGATTTTAAATTATTTAAAAGGATGGTTTGTTGAATTGGAACTCTATAATTACATGGGATATGAATTAATTGAAAAAGTAATAAATAGAGAAATTACCATTCAAGATGTAATTCAAACGTCATTTGACAGAATTGAGACAACTGATAATCTTATTCATTCTTTTGTTAAGCTATCCAAAGATAAAGCACTTAAAAAAGCAAAAGAATATGATATAAAAATACAAGAAGGTCAAAAAGTTGGGAGGCTTTATGGATTACCTTTTGCAAATAAAGATTTGATCTGCTTAAAGGGTTTTCCTACGACTTGCTGTTCAAAAATACTAAGGGGTTATCGGCCTCCATATAATGCTTTCGTCATTGAACGTTTAGTGGAGCAAGAGGGAGCAATTCATATTGGAAATACAAATATGGATGAATTTGCAATGGGAAGTTCTACAGAATCGAGCTGTTATGGCCCCACCTATAACCCTTGGGATTTATCTAGAGTACCGGGAGGGTCGAGTGGAGGGAGTGCTACAGCTATCGCATCGGGACAAGCTATTTTTGCGATAGGAAGCGATACAGGAGGTAGTATTAGGTGTCCAGCATCTTTCTGTGGAGTTGTGGGATTGAAACCTACTTATGGTAGAGTATCACGATATGGATTAGTTGCCTTTGCAAATTCATTGGATCAAATTGGTCCCATTACTAAGTGTGTATACGATTCAGCGTTAATGCTTGAAATAATATCAGGTAAAGATCCACTCGATTCTACCTCAGTAGATGTTAAAGTTGATAAATATACAGAAGAAATCAAAAATCCGATTGAAAAAAAAGTAATTGGAATTCCAAAAGAGTTTTTCGGTGAAGGGATTGAAACAGAAGTTGAAAGTTCTATAAAGAAATCAATCGAAAAATTGGAAAGTTTAGGAGCATCTACCGTTGAAGTGACTATTCCGCATCTTGAATATACCATTGCAACATATTATTTACTCTGCATGTGCGAAGCAAGTTCGAATCTAGCGAGATTTGACGGTTTGAGATATGGACCCATGAGCGAGGACCTTTCTGGCGACACTTTCGAAGTGTTTAGTAGAACAAGAGGGGAGTATTTTGGTCCAGAAGTAAGACGGAGAATTTTCTTAGGAACCTATGCGTTATCTGCGGGATACTACGATAAGTTCTATATTAAAGCGCTTAAAGTTAGATCGCTGATAAAAAACGATTTCGTGGAAGCTTTTAAAAAGTGTGACTCTATCGTTTGCCCAACAATGCCTTCAACAGCATTTAAAGCTGGAGCGTTAATTGATGACCCGCTGCAAATGTATATAATAGATATATTAACTTGCTCTGTTAACCTTGCGGGTATTCCAGCGTTAACAATCCCATGTGGTTTTGATAGTAATAATTTACCTATAGGTTTTCAAATAATCGGGGATTATTTTGATGAAAAGGGTGTCCTCAACATTGGTTATCAACTTGAACAAGAGCTTAATATTTATAGAAAAATTGCGCCTGTTGTAAGTGGAGGTAAATAATTTGAGTAGTCAAAATAAAGATGTGATTATAGGTTTAGAAGTTCACATTCAATTGACAAATCTCAAAACAAAGCTATTTTGTAGTTGTAATACTAATTATCGTGGAGCAGAGCCTAATACATTTGTATGCCCTATATGTATTGGTTTGCCAGGTTCGCTTCCAGTAGTTAACAAAAAAGTAGTGGAATTTGCAACCAGATTAGCTCTAGCCCTAGATTGTAAAATCAATCATAAATTTTGGTTCTTTAGAAAAAATTACCATTATCCAGACCTCCCAAAAGGATTTCAGATTACGCAATATAACAAAGCGGGAGGCAAAGCTTTTGCTGATGGCGGGAAAATCACCATTAGAGTAAATAACCATAAAAAAGAAGTCATACTAAATAGAATTCATCTGGAAGAGGATCCTGCTAGATTAGTACATAAAGGAAATATAGCAATTTCACCATTCACTTTAGTAGATTATAATCGCTCTGGTGTTTGCTTGCTTGAAATTGTGTCCGAACCTGTTATTGACTCCCCAGAAGAGGCGAGAGAATTTCTAAAACAATTAAAATCGATCGTTCAATATACGGGTATATCAGATTTAGACCTTCAGGGCTCCGTAAGAGTTGACGCAAATATTTCTATAAAAGGAAATGAACGTAGTGAAGTTAAAAATATCAATAGTTTTAAAGAAGTTGAACGCGCATTAAGTTATGAAATAGTAAGGCAAAAAAACGCACTTAAAAGAGGAAAAGTATTAATACAAGAAACTAGACACTGGGACGATAAAAGGAAAATCACGATATCATTACGATCAAAAGAATTTGAAGCAGATTATCGTTATTTCCCCGAACAAGATTTAGTTCCATTAGAAATTGATAATTTTTTTATTCAGAAAGTTAAAGAAAAACTACCAGAAATGCCAAATGAAAGAACCTTAAGGCTTCGCAGAGAATATATGCTCTCTGAATTTGATTCTGAAAACTTAGTTTTAGATAAAGAGATCGCAGATTTCTATGAAAACGGTGCGAACTCAGATCCTTCATTTGGTTATGAAGAGTATAAACAGTATTGTAATTGGTTAATGAACAATATTTCCGGATGGTTAAACGAGAATAATACAACGATTAATAATACAAAACTTACTCCTAAACACGTAGTAGATTTAATCAAAAACATCAGAAACGGTAAAATTACAACAAAAATAGCAAAGACTTACATAGATGAAATGATGAAAGGGACATCAGTTTCTCAAATCATTAAAAAAAAGGGAAAGAAGAGAATTTATAACGAAAAAATCATTGAAAAGTTATGTAGAGCCGTTATTGAAGAAAATCCAAATATCGTTAAAGATTTTCGTAAGAACCTTAAAGCTTTAGAAGCTTTAATTGGTAGGGTTATGGCAAAAACCAAAGGACAAGCAGATCCTAAAATAACAAGAGAAGTAATGTTAGAATTACTAGCGAAATCTTAAAAAAGTAGAAAAATAAATAAGATGCTAATGCTAAAGAAGACTGTTAAGAGCGTCTGCTGCTGCTGATAACTTTAAATTAATGATACCTAGTTTTGCATCTGTAGTCGTAATTAACGTTAATATATTTCCTCCAATTTCCGAAAAGAGAATTTTTCCTTTAGCACTTTCAATTATAGCGTTATAAAATTGTCCTTGTTCAAGTTCCTTCGTTGCCCTTTGAGAGGCTTTAAGAATAAGAGTGACCATTGCTGCCACTGATTCTGGGTCGACCCAACCAGGTAATGCACTACCTTTTATTAAGCCAAATTTTTCGATTATCGCAGCACCATATACACCCTTTATCGCTTTAAGGCTTTCTAAGATTTCCTTAATCCTTTCTTCACTCATTTAATTCACTTTAGTTTATAAATTCAGAATTATTAGAATAATCTTATTATAGATATTTAAGATTTAAGGTTATTTAAGTATATAAATTTTGTAATTAGAAAAAAAAAAGTTAAGAGGAATAAGATTTAGAAATTATAATTTTATTATTTTTCCCCGTTTATCAAGTAATAATGCAATGAGCGTCATAACAATAACCATTATCGTAAAAATTAGTAAATCCATATCTAAACCAAATAAATCATTTAATATGAATTCCAGTAAAACCGCAATAATATAAATTATAAATGGAGATTTTCCGTAACTATCTAGAACGAATATTGGTTTCTGAACTTTCTTGTCAATGCCAATAAAAAGAAACGATATTAAGATTGAGCCCCCTAAACTAATTAAAATATATGTTAGAGTTACTTGGCGTTTATTTGGATACCATCCAGGTAACAACCAAAGTAATAGACCGCCTACAAAAGCAGTAATCCCTACAATTAAGTATATTTGATATTTCTTCTTATCAGCATATTCTTTACTTATAAACAAAACTTCGCCTAAACAGGTTGCGTAAATCATAATAGTTGAAAAACCAAATATCGTACCAAAAATGCCACCGTGAATAGATGCAATAGCGTACTCTCGCCATCCACCATAAAGAAGCATAATTTGATAGAATATTAATAAAGTCGTAGCAACGATAGCCCGTCTCTTTGGTTTTAACCACAGAAAAGGTATTGTTATTAACCCTACTAACCCTAGCGTTGGTAAAACGTCCCAAATAATAATACCTTCACTTGTTATAAATTCACCGTGATCGATTAGAATTACAAGTAATCCCAGAGCCAAGATTATCCCATAACGAATAATCATGTGTTTGACTGCCTTACTTACGCCATCACTTTCTTTTCTGTGCAAAAAGGACAATGGCATGAGTAACCCCATTATAAAAATAAAAGCAGGAGCACCAACATCATAAAAATTCATAAACTCAACTGTTCTTTGATCCAGGGGGTGAGCTAAAAAGAATCGAGCAATTTCACTTCCAGTTCGAATAGCATAAGGTAGAAATTCAGTGATCACAAGTAGGATCATGATAAAACCTCGTGCATGATCGATCCAATAATATCTTTTTCTTTGGAGCTGATCTCCTTCAGTAATTAGTTTTTCATCACTCATGTTTGATCATGGTTTTTTTTTTGTATAAAAATTAATTAAGTAAATTATTTTAATAGATATTTACGGTTTTATTATATTTAAGTGTAAAATTTTATCTTTACTTTGAAATTGACTTTTAAGTGTTTTAAATAATGGTAAATATTATTTATCGTCATTACAAAAAAGGCGATGAAAGACAGATAGCAGATCTATTCAATCGAGCTTTTCAAATGAATGGAGTGGGCATTGTTCGAACTTCTGAAGAATGGAATTGGAGATATGTCAAGTCACCCTATTTTGAACCAGAGATGATTCAAATTGCGGAAGATGTTGAAAAAAATAAGATAGTGGGGGCAATTCACGTAAATTTAGTTGAAGACATCTTTTTCAATTCTAAAAATTATTTAATTGGAGATATCAACGATGTTTCATGCCATCCCGATTATACCCGTAAAGGTATTGCTACTAATCTAATGGAAATGGCGATGAAATACATGAAAAAAAGAAAGTGTGATCTTTCAATTTTAACAGCGGATTATAAGGGATTCGCTAGATCAAAGATTTACTTGAAATTCGGCTACGTTGATGTTGATAGAGAACTTATGCTGATTAATTTTCCAAATTTATTTAAATTGTTTAAAGATCTTAAAAAATTTGCGTTATTATTTCCAATTTTTTTTGTTATTTCGTATTTCCCACGCTTTTTTTATAGAATCCTTCTGAAACTAAGCAAAAATCTTAACAATATTTCTTACGAGATTGTTAATAATAAGCATTTTCAGTACATGAACGCTGCGAACAAAATTATTAAAAAATTTTACACTGGTGTTACGCCGTATGATAAAGATAAATTTACTTGGGCTCGAATTAATGTACCAGCAGAAAGGCTCAAACCTACCTATATAATCATACGAAAAAAGGAAGAAATAATAGGTGGTGCCGCAATAACTCATAGAAATCTACATTCGTTTAAGTATGGTCTTAAAATTAGAATTGGAATTGTTCACGAAGTATTTTTAGATAAAAGTCAATTTAAGAATAAGCGTGATTTGCATTTTGGATATATTTTTCTAATCGATAAGTTATTAAAAGCCGCTACTAGAAGGTATATCGGAGTCTTACTTTATAATTCTTGTTATAGTGACATTGATTTAATTAAAGCATTAAAATCAATGGCGTTTTTAAAATTTGGATCAGGAACGATTATGATGAAGAAACTAAACGAAGAAATAAAGAGTTTAAAACCAAAAAAACCAATTTATTTACCCACATATATAACTTTCTCAACTCCTTAAAGAATCCTTAAGTTGAATGAAGCCAAAAGCCTAATTCCTTTTTTTAAAAAATAAAAATAAAAATTATTAATAAATAAACATTTTGGTAATTTATGTTTAGACAAGCTATTAAATGGGTAAAATCTAACCAAGATTTATTAATTGATGTCAGCGATCAGATTTGGGGGTTCGCAGAGTTAGGTTTAAAAGAATTTAAATCTTCAAAATTATTAGCAAAAACACTTAACGATGCGGGTTTTGCAGTAAAGATGGGAGTTGCAGACATGCCAACTGCTTTTTACGCTGATTATGGAGAAGGAAAGCCTGTTATTGGGGTTTTAGGCGAGTACGATGCCTTACCGGGGCTCAGTCAAAAACCACAACCGTTTCGGGACATTTTAATAGAAGGTGCGCCAGGTCATGGTTGCGGTCATAACCTATTAGGAGTAGGTTCGTTAGGGGCAGTATTAGCAGTTAAAGAAGCGATTGATTTGGGTAATGTAAAGGGAAGTATCCGTTATTATGGTTGTCCTGCAGAGGAAACTTTTAACGCAAAAGGTTATATGATACGAGAGGGATTGTTTGACGATGTGGATATCGCAATGACTTGGCATCCAGGAAATTTCAACATGCTTAATCTGATGACTTCTTTAGCGATAAACTCAGTAGTTTTTAAATTTCATGGACGTACAGCTCATGCCGCAGGAGACCCTCAAAATGGGAGGAGTGCTTTAGATGCTGTTGAGTTAATGAATATAGGAGCTAATTTTATGCGAGAACATATGATTTCTGATGCAAGATTACATTATGTAATAACTAATGGAGGCGATGTTCCAAATGTGGTGCCTGCTGAAGCAGAATCGCATTATTTTGTACGCGCTCCAGAACGCCATCAAGTTGAAGATTTATACGCTAGGCTTATTAACATAGGAAAAGGTGCGACTTTAATGACGGAGACAACGATGGAGATCGATTTTTTAAGTGGCATGTATAACACAATGTATACAAAAGTAGTCAGCGATGTCATTTCAAACTCCATGAAAAAAGTTGGTACCCCTAGATTTAATAAAGATGATATGTCTTTTGCTAATGAGCTAAAAAAGTCTATTCCAAAAAATTCACTTGAGGGATACTACAGACTCATACCCCCCGATATGATGGAATTTGCTAAAGCTATTTTAAGTCAACCTTTGAATAAAATCATAATTCCTCCAATGGGAAAAGGTAAGGTTATGCCAGGATCTACAGATGTAGCAGATGTTTCTTGGAAAGTACCTCTTGGAGAATTTGGGACAGCTTGTGAGATCATGGGATCTCCCGGGCATTCTTGGCAAAATGTAGCCACTTCGGGGATGAGTATCGGTCACAAAGGGATGTTAACAGCAGCTAAAATATTAGCTGTATCCACCCTTGAATTCATGCAAAATCCAAATTTAGTTGAAAATGCGCTTAAGGAACACAATATAGCACATAAAGATAAGCCATACAAATCACCACTTCCTGACGGACTAAAGCCGCCTTTCCGCAGATTAAATAATTAAGCTTTTTTTTTTGAACTAATTATTTATTCTTTTTTTTTAATATCTTATAAGTTGAATCAAAAACTGGTCTCTCTAAGAGATTAATATGCTACTCTATTTTCTAAATTAAGAATAAATGAAAAGTGTAAAAGATATGAGTAAAGTAATAAAATGGCAATATTCCGATTTTTTTAAACCACGAAGAGAAAAGCTTGTAAGTATTCTTCTTAGCGAGATAATTTTTTTGAAAAGTCATATAAAAAAATCTAATATTAGCAAAAAAAACCAATACCTTGAAATCGCTTTGGACAAGTTAGAATATCTTCTAAATACTCTAAAAAAAAGCGATATCGATTTATCCGACAAAGATTTTGATAAGGTAGTAATGATAATCTATCATGTATTCGAAGAGATTACTAATAAATTGAATTGTAATTAGAAGTTAAGATAAAAAAAGAAAACTAAAAAAAAATAAGACAACTTATCCAAATTTATTCTCGTTATAAATCTAAGAGTTCACTTGCAACTCCAGTTATTGCCGGTTTCTGAGGTAATCCTTTCATTAAGTCTGGTCTGAATCTTTCAGCAAGTATTTGAGGTGTAAAAGGGGCTCCATTATTATCAATACGTTTGACTGTATGCCATCCACGATAAACCCAAACCTTATCTCCAGCAGCTCTAATTACTTCACCACTGATTCTTCTAGCGGCATCAGAAGCTAAAAACACGATTAATGGAGCAAAATGCGATGGATTAAACACATCCATTCCTCCTTTTGATTTAGAACTCATAACGCCTACCATTTTAGGCGTGGCATCAGTAGTAAGCCTAGTTCTAGCCATTGGTACAACACAGTTTACCGTAGCGTATTTTTTTAATTCATCCGCCACAATTAATGTGAACGCCGCAATACCTGCTTTAGCAGCACCATAATTAGATTGTCCTATATTACCTAATAATCCTGCATCTGATGCTGTATTGATAATTCGTCCAAAGGTTTTTAACTTAGGATCTGCTTTGCCTCTCTTCCTAAAGTATTCTGCCGCATGTCTAACCATATTAAATGTGCCTTTAAGATGGACAGCGATGACGCCGTCAAATTCTTCTTCCGTCATGTTAAAAATCATTCTGTCACGTAGGATACCCGCATTATTAACAACAATATCTAATTTTCCAAATTCTGAAACTGCCTGATCTATCATTCCTTTTGCTTTATTAAAATCTGTTACGGAATCGTAATTTCCTACCGCTTTAACGCCAAGTTTTTTACATTCTTCGGCAACCAAATCAGCTACCTGGGCTTTATTGCCCGTTCCGTCAAATGCCGCACCTAGATCATTTATTACTAAGTTACAACCTTCTTTTGCCATAGCTAGCGCTTCTTCTCGCCCTAAACCGCGACCAGCGCCAGTAATAATGGCAACTTTTCCATCTAACATACCCATTTTTTATCACTTATAAAATTTTAAGATTGATTTCTAATATGTAAAATTCAATTACAAAGTTAAAAAATTTTAAGAATTATATTTCATTTTGAAAAATATCTGAATTAAATTTTTAGGGAATATAATGGAATTAATAACCCACAACCTAATTGGAGTTATAATCCAAATTTTATGTTTTACATTTTTACTTTTTCCGTTAAATATTGTTTGTACCATCCTTTTTGCCTACATATCTCATTTATTTTGTGATGCTATTTCGATAATTACTTATCATACACCTGATAAACAAGAAGGAGACAAATTTTGGATTATTTGGCATTATATTATTTATTTATTATCTTTTATATCCTTCTTCTTTTTCATTATTCCTTATTGGTTAGGGATGTTATTTGCTAATATAATTGATATTTGGGATTGGTTTATTTTACGACCGATTCAAAATAAGAAAAAAGAAAAAAATCCAGAATCCAAATGGGGTGAAAAATATTACTTACATCGGTCTGTTGATTGGGTAAGAGACAAACTATTTTTTTGGCTTCCTGTAAGGAATTATAAGAAGTCTGGTATATTGATCGAAATCTTTATTATTATAACTTTGTCCATTATTATAGGATTTCTAGGAGCGTCTCTTTTTATCGCATAAATTTTCTAAATTCCTTAAAGTAAAACAAATGACTCTTACAGGAACAATCGGTAGAGCCGAAATTTTTAATAAAAGAATCTGAAACCTCCTTTATATCTCGAGCAATAACACATTCTAGTCTCGTTAATGAAGGCACAATATATAACTTAGTTATTAAGAAATGATCGTCGTTTAGTAGATAATCAATATGCCAGTGAATTTTTTTATTAGCAAAATCAGTAAGGTGTCTTTTAACACGATTTTCTAAGGTTGTTGACCCAATATTTCCCATTGCAGAACCCACATAGAGGTAATAACCTTCGGAGAATGATAAAGCCCCTAATGCGCCAATTTCAACTTTAACTTTCTTAGATAGAAATAGTACAAGAATGTAACTTCCTTTCATTTATTTACAGGTTTTTTTATGATCGTGATAACATCCATCACAGAAACTTTCGTTGCAATGTTTACAAATATTTGCACAGTTATCGCATATTTGATTGTAGCATTCATAACACTCATAAATACGATCATTGGGATTCTCTCCGCAATTTTCACAAATAATTTCTTTATTAGACATCAAAATCACTTAACTAAAATTTAATTACAGTAAAAATGATAAGAAAATAAAATAAAAAAAGCTCTTTATTACTACTTAAATAATTAAAAAATAATTCTATAGTATTCACACTAGAAAAACCAAATTAGAGAAACTAAAATGAATGATTTATTTTTTTCTGAGAAACACTATAATTTACGAGAAGATGTAAGAAAATTATTAATGAAAGAATTGGAACCAATAAAAAACCAAATCAATAAAAATAATAAAATACCTATCGCTTTAATCAAAAAATTAGGAAAGAACGGCTTAATTGGACCTTTGATTCCAGAAAAATATAGTGGTTCAGATTTAGGCTTGATTGCACATTGTATGATAACCGAAGAAATTTCAAAAATCAATGTAGCCATATCAGTAACTCGTACACCTTGTATTTTAAATGGATATCTTCTTAATAGATATGGAAACGATTTTCAAAAAGAAAAGTTTTTGAAAAAAGTAGCAACTGGAGAAAAAATGTGTAGTATCTGTGTTACTGAAGAAGAGGCAGGTTCAAATGTGGCAGGAATTAAGACAAGTGCGTCAAAAGTGGGCCAGAATTATGTTTTAAATGGTTCGAAGAAATTTATAACAAACGCAGGGATAGCGGATTATTATTTCGTTTGGTGCATTACAAGTAAGAAAGTTAACCCTCGTAATGGAATGAGTGTTTTCTTAGTAGAAAAAGACACACCGGGTTTACATATAGAGAATCCATATGAATTAATGGGAATAAATGGCTTATATAATGGAATAATTCGACTTGAAAATGTAGAAGTTCCAGAACATAATCTCATTGGTGAAAAAGGAATGGGTTTTCAAAGCTTAATGAATACTTTTAATATTGAAAGATTAACTTTAAGTTGCGAATGTAATGGTTTATCTATGGCCGCTTTAGAGGATTCGAAACGCTATGCAAAGAGCAGGATTCAATTTGATAAACCGATCTCTACCTTTCAAATAATTAAGTTAAAAATAGCTGAAATGGCAACAAAATTACAAGCTGCTAGATTATTGACTTATAATGCAGCAAAGTTAGCGGAAATGAATAAAAATATAATAAAAGAAGCTTCAATGGCAAAAGCTTTCTCAAGTAAAACTGCGGTTGAAATCACATCGGAAGCAGTTCAGATTCATGGAGGAATCGGATACACAGATGTACACTCTGTTGAAAGATATATGAGAGATGCTAAATTCTTTATGATTGGGGGCGGTACTTCTGAAATTCAGAACTTAGTAATCGCACGAGAAGAGTTAAAATAATATAAATTAAGAAATTTAGAATAAAAAAAAATTAATAATTGTAGAATCCTTTTTTTGTTTTTCTTCCTAATAAACTATCTTTTACCATTTCTTTTAAAAGCGGGCTAGGTTTATACTTTTCTCCGAATTTATTGGTTAAATAATTGCCAATATGATCGTAAATATCTAATCCAACCAGATCGCTAAGCTCCAATGGGCCCATAGGGAAATTAAAAGCTAACTTACAAGCAGTATCAATATCTTCTGCGCTTGCAATTCCCTCGAGTTTCATATTAATAGCTTCGTTACACATTACATATATTAATCTCGAAGTAACAAAACCAGGAGAATCATTTACTATTACTACAGTTTTCTTTAATCCTTCGGAAAAATCCTTTGCGATTTTTAATGTTTTTTCTGATGTATTTTTGCCTTTAATTAATTCAATTAATTTCATGACGGTTGCCGGATTAAAAAAGTGGATTCCTACTATTCTATCTTGGTGTATTGATTCAGAAGCTATTTCCATAATGCTTAAGGACGATGTATTCGAAGCAAGAATCACTTCCTTATCACAAATTGAATCTAATTCAGCAAACAATTTCTTTTTCAAATTCATATCTTCAAAAACCGCTTCTATTACCAATTGTACACCCTTAACAGCTTCATCTTTATTTACAGATAAATGAATTCTGTTAAGGTATTTCTCTGCTTCTTCTTTACTGATTTTGTTTTTAGCGACAAAAAACCTCTCTAAATTTTTTTCAATCGCATTTTTTGCTTTATTTAAGATTTGCTCATTTTCATCAACTAAGGTCACATTATATCCATAGGTAACTAGTAATTGTACGATTCCTGAACCCATTACGCCTGCACCAATTACACATACATCTTTAATATCCATTTTTAGCCTGACCTCTTCCTAAATTGCATAAAATCGGCTTTACGCTTTTCTAAAAACGCGTCTTTTCCTTCTACGGCTTCATTGGTGTTATAATAGAGAGACAACCCCCCAACGCCTAATTTTGTGATGCCGGTCGTTCCATCGGTCTCTGCTAAGAATGCAAATTTCAGCATTTTCAAAGCTGTCGGACTCTTTTCCAATATTTCCTGACACCAGATATTTACTTCTTCATCTAATTTTTCTATGGGTACAACACTATTAACAAGTCCCATTTCTAAGGCTTGCTGAGCGGTGTATCGACGACAAAGATACCAAATCTCTTTAGCACGTTTCACGCCAACAGCCCGGATTAAATCACCGGTCCCATATCCGGGATCAAAGGAACCAACGCGTGGTCCCGCTTGTCCAAGTTGCGCATGTTCTGCCGCAATGCTGAGATCGCAGACGACATGCCATACATGTCCTCCTCCGATCGCATAACCATTTACACGGGCTATAACTGGTTTGGGTAAAGTGCGAATCTGGTGAGTTACTTGCTGCCAACCAACTTCCAAAGGCAACAAATATGTCCCCTTGTAGCCTCCTTTCTCGCGAGTCGTCTGATCTCCACCAGTGCAAAACGCTTTCTCTCCAGCGCCGGTGAATACCACAACACCTATTTCCTTATCCATACATCTGTTAAAAGCGTCGATCAATTCGTGGACAGTGTGCTGTGTGCACGCGTTGTAGCGCTGAGGTCGATTGATTGTTATGCGCGCTATCCCATCTTTTTTTTCAAAAATGATATCTTCATAATCCATTATTTCTCATCTTACAAAAATTTAGTTTTCAATTTTATATTTAATCAATAAGAATGATCTTGAAATATTTAATAATTCCTCATTGAAATCTAATTTATAGAAATGTCTTAGAGGACATAAATATCAAATATTTATGACTGTATTAGATACTTTCACTTCGTGAAACTTATGTTTCACGATTTTATAGGGAAAATCCCTAGATAATTTGCTCACTAAAGTACCATATTTTGCTTTACTTCACGTACCATGCTTTGCCCTTCTTTATTGATCTGAGAAATTATTTCTCTTAATATCTCGGTAATTTCAATACCTTTTAATTCACTTGAGATATAAAGCATCGATAGTACTACTCTTGCTAAAGTTGTAAGGTTCTTCATATCGTCAATAGGAATTCTAATTCCTAGTGCTTTAATATCCCTTTGAGTTTCTTTTTCTTGTTGTCTAATAGCAATTAGAAAGTCATTCTTTCGCCCTTTCCATAATTCTGATACGGTTCTAATAGACAAGATGTATCTTTTAGTGGGGCTCTTTAGCCCATGAATCTCTTTTGCGAACCCTAAAGGTTTAGATTTTCTTATTGCTTCTAACCCAAAACTTCTGTTGAACTTATTAGTTTTTTCGAGTTTTTCTTTCATTTTCGAAATTTCAGACGTTAATTGTTCAATTTTTAACGACAATTTTTCAAATTTTTCGAGGAATAATTCCCTATCTATAAGATTCTCATAATCGCTCATTTAAGAAGCCACCCAAATATTATGTATTATTTGTTTTGATTTACTGTTTAATAAAATTAGTTATTAAAGGATTAATCTCTCTAGCTTTTGTAATTTATAAAAATATAGATTTAAATAAGAAAAAAGAGGAAAATTATTTATTATTATTTTTAAAAAGCGTCGAAGTCTTGGTCATCCGGTTCTTTTTGCTCTGAAATTTCTTTTAAAAAAGGTTCAGTTTCTTCTTCTTCAATTGAATTTAAATCGTCATAGTCTTGCTCTTTTTTCGATTCTGGAGTAGTCATAGGTTCTTTCAACTTTTCTACAAAATCGATAGGACTTAAAAGATCTTTAACCTCTTTATCTACTTTTTCTTTGAATGCTCTTTCGTTTAGGACATATTTCTTAATTTCAACATATCCTAAACTTATCAGTAAAATTAGAAAGAAAATTAAAACAACCAAATTTTTAGCAAGATTTACAATTGATTCGTTTAAGTAATCCACTGCTTCAATATAAAAGGGGAAATCTCTAAACAAGGCAAAAGGATAGTTATGAATAAACTCGTACGACACTTTGGAAAACACTAACCAAATTAATATTGAATCAACGCCAATTCGTTTAAATTTTAATCTTTTTCTTAACATTTCGGCTTGAGAACCCATTAAAATGTTTGCATTATTGTTTGGTCTTTATTTCCTTTGTAATCATTTAATAACGCTTCTTTAATTTGCGCTATGGTATACTTTTTATCATCATACACAAACTTTTTAATTGCTAATAATGAATCTACAGTCGTAGCATATCCTACGCCTTCAATTGTGATAAATCTTAATTCTGGGCCTCCACTACGCACATCTAACGCTTTTTCAGCACATCCCCTTACAATTGTGGATACATAAGGAATGGGTGAAAATTCTGATCTCAACTGCTCTAGAAGATTATAATTTTCAGCGGTGTGTTTGATCATAAATTGAATTTGATTAACCCACGCGTTCCAGAATTCTTCCCATGTCTCAAATTTCTCTGGATCTCCTGTTTTCGGACCAAATTGTTTTTTAGATTTCTTTGGATCGTCATTTGGTACGTTTTTTCCATTCCATAACGTTAAAGAAAAGGACTAGAATCGCCTCTAAAAATCCAGAGAGGGTCAGTTTAATTATGTTCGACCTTTTTCGTAGAGAAATGTAGAAATATTAAGAGTTAAATACGAACCAAATAATTAATAATTGGGCTTATAGTGCCCAAATTGTTAAAAATATTAAATGAGGTGTAATTTAACGTCGGAAGATGAAATTAAAAACCAAATTAATTCA
>JAHLWS010000066.1 GCA_019057795.1 Promethearchaeota archaeon
ATTTAGAAAAAATACTTAATTTAATCTCTTAAGTGATAAAAATAATAGGATGCTCTTCGTGTAAACTTTTAAAAAGGGTTAATAGTTCCATATTTTTACATTATTGATGTAATCAAGTAAAACCTAACTTATTTCTTGACGGAATTTAGACGAAGACCAAGCGTTTGGTGGGGATTACTTTCAATTTTTTACGTAGAGGAAGCCTTTTTCAAATCAGTTAACGTTTTTTGTAACGCCTTTATTTCCGTGTTTACATCTTTAATTCTTTTCTTTTTTTCGCTATCTATTTCCTTCAATTTTAGGTTTAACATTTTCTCTTTTTCATTAATTAATTTTACTGATTCTTTTTTTAATCCTTTTAGAGAAGGCTTTAATTCCTTCTTTTTTAAACTCCATTCATCAGCTTTTTCTACTGCTTCCTTTAACTTTTCTTGTTCGGCATTTAGTTTAGACTTAATCTCGTTGAGTTTAGGGTCGAACTCTAGCTCAACTTCGCTTTTAATAGAAGAGCTCCTCTCATTAAATTCTTCTTCAATTTTACTTATTTCTTCCTTTTTTGAATTAATTTGGTTTTTAATTTCATCTTCCGACGTTAAATTACACCTCATTTAATATTTTTAACAATTTGGGCACTATAAGCCCAATTATTAATTATTTGGTTCGTATTTAACTCTTAGTATTTCTACATTTCTCTACGGAAAAGGTCGAACATAATTAAACTGACCCTCTCTGGATTTTTAGAGGTGATTTTAGTCCTTTTCTTTAACGTTATGGAATAGAAAAAACGTGCCAAATGATGTTCCAAAGAAATCTAAAAAACAATTTGGTCCGAAAACAGGAGACCCAGAAAAGTTTGAGACATGGGAAGAATTCTGGAATGTGTAGGTTAATCAAATTCAATTTACGATCAAACACACCGCTGAAAATCATAATCTTCCTGAGCAGTTGAGATCAGATTTTTTACCCACTCCTTATGTATCCACAATTGTAAGGGGATGGGCTGAAAAAGCGTTAGATATATTTGCCAATATTTAAATTGGTAAATGTGTATATAAAATACAAATAATATAATTGACTTAAAAAGATGTCCGAGGATAAAGAAAAAAATTATAAAAGATTAAAGAAAAAACGGGAAAAATTTAATTCCCTACCATTCAATAAAGAATTAATAAAAAAAGATGGTGAATCTTTAAGAAACTTATTAAGTGATTATATTTCAAATGCTATTGGACGGATAGATCATTACGAAGAACAGAGAAAATGGTTTTTAGAGATAAATCTTGCGTTTTTGGCTTTTCTTGGAACAGCATTTGTCTTTATTTTGTCTTATCTTCTTAACCCTGAAAATATACCGATAAATATAAGTATATTAATACTTTTAGTAGGAATTAGTATAGGTATCTTTATTTTTATTATTTTCTCGTTAATAATAATATTTTATTATTTCATAGAGCACGGAACTGAATTTGAGGATGAAAAAGATTTCAATAAAACCGAACAAGAATTAAATAAATTTTGGATTTCACCCAGATTCCATAGAGGAATTATACCAAAAAAAGAAGAGATTGAATGTGATCCATTACTCTTTATAAAAAAATTAAATAAATTCGCAAAAAATTTTACAAAAAAAGATTCTATCGAGAAATTATTGAGAGAAGATATAAAAACTCTTTTCAATATTTATATCCATCAAGATAACTATTATAGAATTGGAACCTCTATTCGAGAACTTACAAAGTGGAGTTTTATCATTCTAATAATCTTTATTATTGGTAGTCCAATCGTTTCTTTAATAACTTTTATTATTCAAATGACAATCTAAACCTTTTAGAAATTTTTTAATTCAAATTATTAAAGTATTTTTTCGGATTTTTTGATTCTCAGTGTTTATATTCAGTTAATAGTAAGTAAATTGTTCATTTTATTAAATATCTAATCTTTATAGTATAATACTCCGATTGAATTGGACTTACTAGCAAATTCTTGAGATAGTTTATGGCTTTCGTGAATGACAAAACTTTCTTTTAACGGTCTTCCACTTTTTCCTGTATTAAAAAGAGTAGATTGAAACAATTGAACTGCAATATTTACCATTTCAACATCTAAAATCGAATAACGATCGATGTCTTTAAATCTTTGAGATAGTCGCATTTTAAACCTGTATAGCTGCGGTTGAGCCATGCTCTTCTTGTTCCAAATGTGACTTTTGATTAAGAATTCTTTATCGTTCAATAACGCCATAACTCCAAACGGAACATCGTATATTTTATCGTATTTTAACAAATACATTCTACTTGGATGAGATTTAAGAACTTCAAAAATTATGAATTCTGGCAAAATTGGATATTCTCCGCTCTCGATTAACTCACTATATACTTTTACGAACAAATCTTTTTGTTTATTGCTAATGTCTCCATCAAAAAGGAAAATTACCCTTTGTTCCCTTAAAATTTCGATCTGAACTAACATTTCTTGAAAAAGCATTAAAACAACAAAGCAACGAAAGTATTTAAATAAAAATAACGATACTAATTTAGTAATTTCCAAATTAGAGAGGATGAATATATGCAAGAAGTCCAAGCTAAAGTTAGAGAATTTATAGAAAAATATGATTTTTCAGCGAACCTAAGTATTTCCATAAGGATTATCTAATTGATCTATGATCTCTTTCAATCTCAATTTCAAAATTATTCCGTTATTTGTTAAATGGATCGTTTTATGTTTCTTTATTGAGTCATACTCGATGGAGATAATATTTTTTTGAAGTAATTCCTTTTTAACTCGTAAAAACATATTATAATAATCTGTTTCATTAAGGTTTTTAGTGAATTGCATAATAGAAATTTTTGATCCATCACTCGATAAGAGATCCAAGACTCGATAGAAACCATATTTCCTTAATAAGCTTGTTTTTTCGATCAATTTTTAAACCAGATTTATTTTAATTTTTTTATTAAATTTAGATTAATATGTTAATAATATAGACGTTCTCTTATTTAAAGTTCACCTATTTAACCAGAATTGAGTTTTAAATGAGATGGTGAAATATACCACAAATCTGGGTTTATTTTTACCATACATAAAATGTATCGAAAAGAGTTAGTATTAAATTAAAATTGTTATAGACAGAAAATGAGATCAGAAGAAAATTTCCATTTCATGATGACTATATTTTTTAAACTTAATCCATAATTTCACCCTGAATAGATTAATAATCATGAAAATTTTAAGACTTAAGACAAATAAAATTAATTTATAATTTTTCATAAACGATATTAACGATTCTCTACTTTTTTCTTCAAATAATCTATGAAATCATTTAGCACCTGAACATTTGAGTCGAAATCATATTTTCTTGAGTAAAACACTTCATTTGGACCTATTTCACGCCCTAAATTTAAACGTCGTATTAAAAACTGGTGTATTACAGGAAAATTTGTAACATGTATTTCAAAATCATTATCATATAGGGTATTATCATCTCTATATCTAAAACCGATTACTACTAATTTTGGAAATAATTCACCTAATTCTTGTATAACTTCCAATTCTCTTAAATTAGCTCCGCCTTCTATATATTCTATATCTTCATATCCTTCAAGCAATACTATAATCCTTTTTATAGGGTCATATCTTTTTTGTTTAGACTCTTTTTCCTTTTCCTCGACTTCAATCTCTCTAAATTTAGGTATAACCATCATTTCAAGAATAAAAAATGAAGGTGTCCAGATTACAGGAATGATCAAGAGTAGTAAAAGATTAAAGATGGAGAATATAACTATAATTATTGTCATAATTACCAATATTATAGAGATTATCCATCGCAATTTCCATATTTTATTCATTTTTTCCTCTTTTTAATTTTATTAAATAATTATTTTATATCTTTAAGAAAATAATTCATATATTTAAACAAGAATACACAACAAAATTAAAAATATTAACTATTATTTTTTTATTAATTTTATCCTGGAAAAATTTTTTTACATTCCCATCAGAAACATATATCGTTGGTAAAAAACCTGTTGCACTACTTTTTTCTCTAGGTATATTCGGAAGAAAACAATCAGATAGAATAGTTTTTATTTAGTATTCTCACAACTAAAATTTCTAATTCCTTTAAGGATATTGACTTGATTTTATCATAAATTTCTTCTTTCAACATAGTAACCCATTTATTTCTATCTTATATCTTATATCTTATAATTAAAATAATAATTTAAAAAGAAAAATTTGTGTAATAATCCATTAATAGTTAATTAATAATTAATTGCAACAGAGAGGAGTGGATTTAAAAACTTCAAATTTATGATATTTATATGAACGAAGACGATATCAGAAAAGCTATAATGAAGAAAGCGCACACCTATGCAGAATGGACAATTGGGATAACAGAAAATCCAAAAACACGTAAAAGTGGTCATGGAAATCCTAAAAAATGGTTTCAATGGAGAGCCAATACTGAGGGCGTTGTCAGAAAACTTGAAAAAGACTTCCTTAAAAAAGGGATGAAGGGTGCAACTGGTGGTGGCAAAGAGCCAAAATACATCTATATTTTTAAAAAAAAATGATGAAACAGAGATAAATGCTTTAATTAATCACTTATTTATATTTCATTATATCTCTTATAATTTCATTTAAACCTGTGATAAATGCTGTAATTTCAGAAGTGGGATTGTCTATTTGTTCAAGTTCCTGTCGTTTCTTTGTTAATTGTTTGACAATATTTTTTCTATTTGATATGATTTTCTCTCTTTCTTCCCGGATTAAAATATAATATTCATTTTTTAAAAATCTAAAAAACTGTAAATTATTTTCATCTATAGTTTTAACAATTAAATCAAAGAATTCTCCTAATTTTTTGCACATATAGAGTATTTTGAGAACTTCTAAGTCCCTATTTCCTTTATTATGAGCTTTTTCAATATCAGGAATAATCGTTTCATTAAGTAATAGCCTTGCCTTCTTAGCAGGCGTTAACAAATATAATATATCGATGAATTCAAGATTTAGACTTGAGTCCAAATTAAAGATCATATTATAAGCAAAATCTAAAAATTTCTTTATTACTGGTAATTCTACCTCAGAGATTTTCTTTCTACTAAAAATATCATTAAATTTGTCTCTTATAATATAAATTAAGACATCGTTCTCTGAGGGTTGTACCTCACTCCATATTTCAATTATTTCTTCAATTACATTAAGATTCGGAATTTTTATGTCTAAATTTCGTTCTTTTAATGATAGATATTCAATAAGAGCTTCTTTATCAAATTGTTCATATTTCTCCCTTATTATATTCATCTTTTTTTTAATATCATCTATTTTTTCTCTTGTAATTGAAAAATAATGTAAATATGTTTCTAATTCTAAAATTTTTCCCCATTTTTCTCTATTACATTTGTTATGAGAAGGAACTAAGTTAATTATATCATTAATCTTAAAATCAGGTGATAATTTTAATTGTTTTTTAAGGGTTTCATATTCCTTGGGAAAATTTTTTGGCACTACTTGCGCTATAATGTGATCAATGTGAAGATTCGGATATTTTGATATTAGATCTTTACAATAAAAACATTGCTTATTAAATACATCCCTAATTGCAGTTCTAAATATTGGGTCTTGAATATTTACCATACATTTATTCTATTTTTTTTTTGTAAATAAATTTCATTATTTATTATAGATTCAAGAAATTAAGTTAGGAAAATATTCTAAAATTCCAGATCGGTTGAGATTTTTCCATAAATCACTTCCATGAAATTCCCAATCTTGAGTTTTTTTCCATTCTTCATTAATTCTCATTTCCAGGTTGTTTACATAATATTCTAATTTCTCATCATCAATATCCATTATAGACAATAAATCTCTTATATCAATACCATGAACACCTCCTAAAATACACTCCATAAAATAGGTATCTCGGCCTAAATCTCCTGAATGAATAGCCTTGTTGAAATTCATTAAACGAATATCATTATTTGAATCTTTTTTTGCTCCAATACTCGTATGAATTGAAATCAGACCGTAAATACAATTTGGGTTGTTTTTCATTTTTAATTTAACAGGATGAGGAATGTAACTGTTAGAATTTAATACATCACTATTAATACACCTACCTAGTCTAATTCTATATTCCTGAATCTTTTCCTTGTGGTTTAGATTTTTTTCTTGATATGGATAAAAATTCCAAAGAAATTCACTAATGGTTTTAAATTTATCATTATTTGTGTTGTAGTGGATTAATTCATTTTTAATTCTCTCTATTATGGAACTCGGATAGCCTTCTCTTTGTGCAACTCTTTTTAAGACCTCATCCTTGATATAATAAGCAATACATTCAAAGGAGTTCCCTGACTTATCAATAGACTCATAAATATTTACAATCTCCCCAATAGGATCGAAGTCTTTACCAATATCCATATAACGCCCCCGATTAGTATTGAATCCTCGTCTTCCTCGAAATCTAACGATAAATGGTTTTACAATTTCCAAATTATTTGTTGATTTTCTTTCATCAATTCCAAAACGACTCATTAATGAACCATAACCAATTACTAAGATCATTTTTACCCCTAATTTTTAGATTATTCTTTCAAAATAAACACCGATTTCTTTTTCTGTTTCATTTCTATCGAAAATACTTTTAAAAAATAACCTTGCTTCTAAAAACCGTTTACTCAAATAAACATTATAATCTCTAAGTATTTGCTTTAAAAGTTTATGATTAATTAAAAAACGTAAACCATAGAATCGTAGATTTCTTGAATAGGAATTTGAAACATACCCCTCTTGCCATTCTTCAAATTTAGCTACTATAGAACCATTTCTAAAGAAATTAAATGAATTATCGAAATTTAGATTATAGTGATCTATGATATATTTTGGTAAAGATATAATACCGCGATATCCAAAAAATGGATATTTGTTTGCTTTTTTTATTAATATTGGTAAAGAGTGGTGGTCTTCCTTAATTTTAAAAATATCTTTCTGTATATAATTCCTTGCTTGTCTAATTGTAATATTTTCATTTTGATTTATTAAATCCATACTTATTTCAATTTCCTTAGCTGAACTTGAATCCTTCCTAATCAAGATTGAATCTTGTTGTAAATGAGTTTTATACCTTTCACTCAAACCTTCCTCTGTTTCATAGCATCTAAATTCAAAAATCGTTATCCATTCATCTGGATTCGAAATCATTTTAATTGTACCATCTAACTTTTTTAATTGATCAAACCAAGATACCTTATTCTCAATAACGGGTTTCTCTATATCTATTGGTCTTGGTTTAATTTTAGAAAAGCTATATTCAAAATCAACAGATTGTAATATCCGCCATAAACTTTTAAGTTGTTTATCACTTACAGGGTTCTTTTCTAATAGATTGTTAATTATTTTATTAATATTTTTTAGTATTTTATAATCAAAATGTGTTAATATTGGTACATATGTAAAACCTTGAGCATGAACATTACCCTTCCAGTCTAAATTGAGTCTTTTTTCTTCTTCTTGAATGTTCCAATTCTGCCGTAATAAATTTTCTTCTAATAAATGTATGAAATGATTCTCATTAATATTCAGAACATTGCAGCATGCCTCTATTTTTTTAATTAAATTAATATTACGATATAGAAAAGATGTAAACTGAATAGAAGGAGATATATTAGGAATATTAATTTCTACTATTTCTTCATTGGTAGTTGTTTTATATTTGAGATTCTCTATTTTTTCTAGGATTTCTTCATCATTTTCAATTTTTTTTTGTATGTTTTTTAAAATTTTAATCAGCATCATCTTTATTGAAAAAGAGGCAATCATAAGTTCCTGTTCTAATTGTTCAATGAATGGATGTAATTGGACAGCTAATTCAAATGAAATCATATATATTATTTGGATTAATCTTTCTTTTAACAAACCAGTGCTTGTACTTAATTTTGAAAATATATACGGAATGAGTAATTGAGGCTGTTTCAGACACAACCATCGATAAGAATCTAATAATCTTCTATATAAATCAATTTCAATTGTTTTAAGTCCATCAGTTAACAAATCAAGAGCAATTTGATCAAAATCCATCTCTTCTATTTTAATGGTTTTAATCCATTCATAATCATCTATGCTGGGTAAATGATAAAATAATGATTTAGTGTGTATATAATAATCTTCATATATCTTTTGAATTGATTCGATATCCTCAAAAATATCAAGAGCATTAACAATTAGTACGGGAACTTGAAATCCTGTATATTTTTTAAGTATATTATATATTTTTTTAATTACCAGCGATTTGGCCCTGTCAACATCGTGATTCTTAATAATCTCTAAGAAAAGGTTATCTGACGGGTTCCAATCAAAAAATCCAAAGTGATCTAGATATGCTTTCTCATAATGATCAAGTGCATAGCTTATTTCACCTAGCTCATAAAACTTCTCTGCTAGCTCTTCTTGCAAGGATATTCCTACATTATTATTAATAAAATCTGTTATGTCTCTTAATTTTTCTACCTCAACTGTTCTTAATATGAAGTTTTTTAGAATATTGCTAAATTCAGATGTTATATAGAAATTTTCATTTTCAATTTTAAGAGCGTTGATGATTTTTTTATAATTTTCGAATGATTCTTGTAGTTTATTCTTAATCTCCTCTTCAGAAACTTTTTCACCATTTAAAATATATTCCCTTATGTTATCTTCTTCCTGTGTAGTCGAAACCAAATCCTTCTCTTCCTGATACTCGATATTGAAGTATTTAAAATCAAGTTTTTGCCAATCCTTGGGATTTATGGTTGTTTTTACAAAGAGCAATAATCTATCTTTAAAATTCTCAACAATACCACTATCCCCTCCTTTTTCAATTAATTCAATAATTTTTTGCTTAGAGTTGAATATCTGCTTGGAATATCGACCATCTTCAGAGTATTCATTTGTAAACAGTTCTGTAAGTGCCCATAATATTTCTGGATTTCCGTAATTTAATTTATTAATTAAATATTCCAGACAATCTTGCATCTGCCATCGACTTTTATTCTTGGCGTAAATCTTTAACACTTCCAATGCTATATTAAAATCTATCTTTGTAATTTCTCTAAATATATAATATGGAAAATGCCTAGTTTCTTTTCCATCTGTGAGATGAGGCATCCAATCTACTAATTCAATTAATTCAGCACATCTTGATAATGATTGTTCAGAATCATATTTATTTAATTTACTCATAATTCTAATCAGTTGATAAAGAGTCATATCTTTTCTATAACCATAAATTAAGGTCGATTTTATTCCAATTTTTAACCATTCTTTTGTTTTATCTTTAAAACCACAATATGCAGAAATTAATGCTAATAAGAAAAAATGCTCAACTCTATTCCCTCCTTTGATCATTGTTGATTGAAGAATTTTTTCCTCAGAGTAATCTAAGAAATCTATTATATTTCTTTTTATTAGTGAAATTCTTGATAATTTTTTATAGATTAACAATTCAAAGACATAATTATCCCACAATTCTCCAAAGCTTACTCTTTTTGTCCATAATTCAGAGGATTGTAGAGATTTTATCTTATTAAACCAATCAGTTAATCTTAAAGGATATTTCTCAACAATTACCTGTGTTAATTTATATAAGCTAGTTTTTAATTCATTACGACTGACTCGAATAAGATTCCAAATATCTTCTCTTCTTGCAGGTTTTATATTTGAAAGATAATCAAGAGCTTCTATGGCTAAATTAAAAACATCATCATCACTATTTCTTAAATAATATCCATAGAATTCTCCTGCTTTAATTAAATATAATAAGTAATTATGCCACCATGATGGATTGGATTCTAAATATAACTGCAAATTCTTATGGTGTTTCCTTTTATTAATATAACCTAGTGTCCACAGTTTTCTACGATATTTTTCTAAACCTCTATCTGAATATTTAACTTGTCTTGAAATTAAAAGATCATTTACATCAGGAATTATAAATTCATTTTCTATTTCGCTGATTGGAAATTTTGTAAGTGCTTTATAAAAGATAATCTGAGAATTTAATTTATCTTTATAATTTGACGCATATTCTTGAAGCTCTTCTTTTAATAATTCCAATTTTTCGTTTTTAGCTAAGCTTTTGATTATATAGATTTGAATTATTTCATTTAGAGAATCCATATCAATATTTTTAATTGTATTCCAATACGGTTTATCATGGAATTTTATTAAATAATTTATGTATGCTTCAATATGTGGAAAGGAATTCTCAGGATTTTCCATTAACTTCTCTTCTATAAAACTTGGGTTAATTTTACACGCTCTCAAATAGAGAAGTTCATTATTAACAGAATATGAATGTATTCCTAAACATTTACAGTACTTGAGAAATACTTCTACATTTTCAAACTTCCTAAAAGAAATTGTTTCGTTGAAGATTTGAAATAGTTCATAGCTTAGATCATCAAAACCTTGTTTTGCTAATTGAATTATAATACTTAAAGCTAAACCCTTATTGATAAGCCATTTGTTATGATTTATTGAATATGTATATTTTAATACTTTTTCATGATCGCCCAAAGTTAACAATACTTTTGATAATAAGTTCCAATTCATATGATATTCGACTCTTTGTTGAGTGATATTTTTAAGAGAGGCAAGGCGACTTAAAGATATTAAATCTTTTTTATCTTTTGCTGATTTTATCGCCCAAGTAATTGCGTTTTCGATATCTTCCTCGGATCTATAATTATATAAAGCTGTATCTATTAAGTCACTTGTTACCTTTTCTAATATATAATCATAATCATCAACTTGATAAGCATATTCAAACACATAGCTAAACCATTCATCACTATATTCCAGCGTTTTAAGATGATTTGTAATATCAAGATTAATTGCTTTCAAATACTGATTATCAAATTGAGAAATGACATATTCTCTGAAGCTATTGTGAAATATTGAAACGAAATCATTATTGTCTTTAACAAGATGCTTAATTAGCTTAAAGCAATCTTGAAATACAGGTAGTGCAAGAATCTTTTGAAAATTGATTAGTTCATCTTTTTTAACTTGAAACCTTAGACAAGCTAATACACCACATAAATGTCTTACATTTCCTTTCCCAAATTGTTGAAATTCATCCCATAAATAATCATAATAAGATTTTATTTCACCATTCTCTATAGACGTTAGATTACTTGCAACTTCCTCAAAGTCTTGATAATCTTTCATTAATTCTGAAATATAACGTAGATAAATTGGTAATCCTTCACTTATTTTAAATATTTTGTGAACTTGCTCTTCGAATAATATATTTTCACCTAATTTTTTTTTAAGATAGGTTAGAGTTTCATTAAAATCAAAGAGAGGGAGGACAATCGATTGTTCAGGATTATCTTTTATAATTTGTAAAAATATAGGCCATTTATGTAATTCCTGTGTTCCTACGATAAAAATGATTCCTTTAGGAATACTTCTTGGAAGGGTATTTAATAGACTTTCTTGAACTTCAACTGCCATTTTTTCAGCGTGATCAAGACCATCCAAAAAAATAACTAACTTTTTTTCATTCTCTTCAAAATGATTTCCAATTTCTAATAGAATATGATTAAAATTATGCTCGGAATAATCATAACGTCTATCTAGAATTTCAGAATAGTTGACTTGAATTTGATTTAATAGATTTATTCTTAAAGTTTTTGCTTGTATTCTTAAATTTTGAAAATTATCATTGATGTCAACAAAACAATAGTACTTAATAACTTCATATTCAGCTAAATCTCTTAAAATATCTAAATATTGGGTTAAACTTGTAGATTTACCACTTCCTGGTAGCCCAGTTATTATTATATAATCTCCATTGATATTTTGAATAGCCTTTTCAAGCTTCTTATTAAATAATTCACGTTGAACATAAAATTCTTCATTAATCTCAAAGACTTGATGTAATAAATACTTGGTTGTTTCTTTTTCAAAAATTTCTCTAAAGAAATTAGAATTTATTGAATTTCGACTATAAATAGCATAATTTTCAAACTCAATTTTTAAAATATTATAAACAGAATTATCATATATACCAAGTCGTGTGTTAAGTAAATTTTCTTGTATATATTGGTTTAATTCTGGAATATTTTTTTCCTTAAAATGAAACTGAAAGCTTTTTAAAAATTCTTTAAACTCTGCTTCATTTAATTCTGAAGATTCTTTTAATTTATTACGGTTCTCACGAGCTTTCTTACGTTTTTTATTTTCAATAAATTGTTCAGTGAAAGTTCCATCATTATTAATAATTTCATTGATTTCTTCATCAACTGAATGATTAGTTAAAAGAAATGTATAAATTTCTTTTTCAGGATGATTTTCCTTAAAGCTTTTCCAACCCTCTGCAAACTTCTTGATAAACACCCGTTTCTTATTAGGGTCTTCTTCATCTATAAAATCAATTATCTTGTAAGATGCATGTGGATCAACTGAATACTTAATCTGATATGCAAGAATTTGATTATCAATAAAAATAACAACATCATCTAAATTTCCTTTACTATCATATTCCATATACAGGTTAAAATCTTGATTTTCAATGTATAATTCTAATGCTAAACGAAGTGCCATTATGTCTTGATATTGATCTCCCTTCCTTCTTGAACTGCTTCTTTTTGGATTATTAGAGCTAAGATTTATCATCTTTTTTTATCTTTTTAAAATGTTATTTTTCTTGTTTTTAATATGAGTAAAGATAGATATAAAATGTTCTTCAAATAGAATGGAAGATAAGAAAAAAATAATTTTTCAAATTGATTATATTACTAAATCTTTGAAAATAATCTTAAAGTACTATTCTATACCTAGCATTTTTACTCATTTTAGCAATAATTTTTCTTTGGTTTTTAGCCTTATTTTTTCTTTGATTTGCAAAAATTATTCTTTGTTACATTTACATATTTAAATAATTTTTCTCGTTTTCTTGCTTCCCACTCTTTTCTTTTCCCAGGATTATACATATTAACAACACTGTAATATCCCGTAACTCTTGAATATACTTTCGTATCTTCAGAATAACATTGAGGACATGTAAATTGACTTCCTCGATACACCTTACGACAGGATGGACAATATACAAAATCTGTAGTATATGCAAAATATCCAGTATTTTTACTCTTTCTTTTCAAACTTCAAATCTAACTTAGCGACAGATTAAAATTCAAAAGACTTGTTTAGGGCGAATTTTATCTTTCTTTGAAATAACAATTATTTCGCGAGTATTTAAATCTTTTTACTTAATCGATTTAATATAACTCCGGAATTTTTCCTTCTTAAATTAATTGCTTTTTATTTCAGAGGGCAAAAAACTACCTCCTGAAACGAGCAAGATTTATTTTTCTTTTTTTAGAACCATTAGCATTTATATCTAATAAAATAATAGATAATATTGACTATATTGACGAACAACGGTAATTTACTGGTGAAATCGAGTTAAATTCACAACAAATCTTAGAGAAATTTGAGTATCGTCACACTAAAGAATTGAAAATAAAATTTGAGTGTTAAAAACTTTTGGATGTGGGATCGTTTTGAAATTGTGCGCAACCTCTTTTTATAATCTTGCTTAAAATTGTCGATTATAATTTTGCAAGAATCTGGTCCAGCTCCAATATTTTCTATAAGATATAATTTATAATTGTTCGAAAATATGAAGATTAACTTTTTTGATAAAGAATTAAGAACAAATTAGAAAAAATGAATTTGCTTATTCAAGTATTTATCTAGCGAACCATCTTTCAAAAAATAATCTTTCCAATCGTCTTTCGGTCCAATCAATAAGTAAAAGTTTATCTCAGGTTCAAGTTTAATTTTAGCGTTTTCAAAACTTTTTTTAAATTCTAACACTTGGTCTTCTTTTGCATTTTTCTTAGTAGTCTCCCATACAACATAACAAAAGAAATATAACTTAGTCTCAATACCATATTCTTTCATAAAAAATTTGTAATTTTCATACCCGCTTCTTAAAGCTTCAAAATCGCGTTTAATTGTAGTATAATTAATGGTTTCCCTTGGAGGCATTTTAAGTTCGATTAGATGCGAACAAAAAGTGGCTCTTTTTGGAGTGTCTTTCTCACTTTTTTTTTCTTATTATTTTTTCTTATTCTTATTCATTTCTTATTATTCTTATTATTATTAAAACCAATAAATTTGAGTCTAAAATTGAAAAAAAGTTAACTCCCAAGCGTTCGATATAAAAAGGAAAAATTCCGATATTTCGGTAAACCAGCTAAGTGGAAAGGTTTAAATATTTGCAAGAAAAAATAGATATTGTAATTGTATAAAAAGATAAAATCTTTGAAGTTTTGTCCGATCTCAATTTAAATTGTGCTCGGAAAAAAAAGAAATAAAATAGGTAAATCAAACCATGGCTCCTGTCATCACTCTGGATTTTTGTCTTTTGGTAGCGTGTAATACACGCTCATTTCGCTTTTCTTCTCCTATTTTATTTCTGACCTTATCGTTAGGTCGAGGTGACAGGGACCATCTTTTCTTTCTGAAGCTTATTTGAATAAAAAAAGGCTAGCGATTTTCAAATTATATTGTAGGAGCTGAACCACTTGATTTTAAGGCTATTTTATTACAATAATTTTTCTTTATATAGCCAAGTTTAGACTATTGGGTAATTAATTTAATTTCAACGATCAGTATGAATTAAATGAATCATGGTAGAATATCACAACAAAGCCTTTTTTGGATCGAAAGTGGGGATGTTTTTCGATAGCGGTTCCTGGACTAGTCCGTTTTTTTATCTTAAATTTATCAAGAAACGAGACAACGACACGTGGGAAAAACCCTCGTTAAGAGAAGGCAAGTCCATAAAGTTTTCTTTAGAAGACGCGGCGCTTATACTAAGGGTATTGAACCGAGAAGTATTAAACTGGAACACGGTTCACGTGTATAAAGAAAATAAAACGCACATCTCATTTCAATGGGAGAAAGGTAACAAAGAGCGCCTTCACGTTAACGGAGGCGAATACCACAAAATGTTAAACTACGCCGAGATAATAGTATTTGAATCGCTGTTGGAGCACGTATTTGGCGAGAAGATCACCCATTCGACCGTTACTTCCAAAAATGGAAGTTTTAAGAAGTCAGTTGGCGTCCAATCCGAAGAAGAAAAACCCGAATTAATGGTTACCGAAGAAATAATAAGAAACACTCGACCTGAAAGTCAACCTATTGTTTTTAAACAAAAACACAAATAAGACAAATAAGTTAAAATTCAAATACAATTGAGTTTTATATGACACTATATCATGAAGATTAAATTTCAGTTTAACGCTAGATCAAGCGGTCAAGGCGTCCCAGAAGCGTTAACCTTAGCGAAAAAATATGGTGGAGTCTTAGACAACAAATTCTACGCGATCGAATTTGACGACCCTCGTGATAAAAACCTAGGAAGATTATTTAATCTCGTCGGAAATTTGAAAGGATCCGTAATTCTTATAGACGATGGCGAGCCTGTTAACGCGGTTAAGTTTTTCTACGCGGTTAATTGTCAAGATAAGTTATTATGTAAAGGTGCGTGTAAACATCTCCAATTAGAGTATTATTCTGTTGATCAATTTGCTCTCGCTCACTCTTCTGATATCAAAGGCGAAGTTTTAAAGACTTCGGATAAGAACTTATTCCGATCCCTCTCTGATTATTTAGAACCAATTAGCGATACTGAATTTAAATTTAACAAGCAATTGTTTCTAGAACACGCAGATATAGAATTGGTCATGGAGAGGCAATTTTGCGAAAAATTTGACTTTACTAAATTCACAGATTACGTTAACGGGCTACCTTCAGAGATAGAACTAATAAGTCCAGAGGAGCCTATAGATTCTTACGAAGAAAGATACGAAGAAGACCAAGGTATCGCGTATATTCTTCCAGAATGCGACATTGATAACAAGCTCCCGTTAGAAGCCATCCTTCGTTGTGCAAAAGCTAGCTCGCTTTTATCTCGTTTTACTAAACCAAGTAGAATAGCCGACTCAGACGTGACGGTATATTCTTTTCCAGAGTTAAATAAGATTATATTTGTAAAGTTAATTGTCAACGAAGTCGAATCCTACTCTGACGAGACCAATGGTGATAACGAAAAAGACGGAGAAGACGGAGAAACTTTAATAATAACGGAAGAAGAAGGATTCTTCACCGTAAAAAGCGAATTATTTGAATTGTACTTTCAAATTTACGACGAATCTAATCCTAATATTGAACAGAGTTTTAAAAAATTAAGAGAACTTTAAAATTAAGTTTGAAACCAACTATTTATTCTTTCAAGTAGAGAAGGGTACCTTTTTCTTTTTAAATATTAGTGATAAATCCAATTATCTAAAGTCGCGTTTTTCGCGGGTTTTCTAAGCCCTCGTTTTGGTTTTAGTTGCTTCCTCTTTACTAAGCGATTCTCAGGCAAAGATGGATGTTGGATCAACTTATATTCGGTGTAGCGTTTTTTGCCTTCGATTAAAACTAACACTTGGCCAAAGTGGTAAAGAATGTTTCCGCCTACCGGCTTAAAGTCAGAATACTCGTTTTTTGGTGCCGTAATAACTATCAACGGGTCTAATTTTTCTAAAATCCTTTTAATCCCGCTTATAGCTCTCAGTAAATTTTCGAAAGTTCGCTGGTCGTAGTTGGGCCACAACCTCGTTATTCCCGAAATAAAAACCGCACCCACTTGCTCGAGCTCGGCTACTTTGTTTTCCAACAACTCTACCATTTGCTCGTAAGTAAAAGCTCTCGAGATCAGCACGCTCTCCAAAACTTTCGTTGGAGATAAGCCTATACTAACCGCGAGCTTGCTAACTGTATAAGGATTGAACCTGTTGTTTCCGTCTACGATCGCTACTTTTTGTTTAAAAATCCCGTACCGACTTGATTTCTCGTTGTTAGATTGAGCGACCGCTTGGCTCTTGAAAAATTGAACCGCAGTTTCAAGTAAAATTCTAGAAGTTATTTTGCGACCCCCGCACAACAAATACACGAGGTCTTTACGGAACCCCCCGTTGAGCAACGCGTCTAAAGTAGAGTCTCCGCTCGATATTACCGGTAGCTTCCCTTTCTTTTTGTGCTCTTCGAACCCCGAATTGTACGACTTTTTGAAATTTTTAGACGCCACATATTGAAGAAATTTTAAAGCTATAAAAAAATCGACTGACTAGCAATTTTTGATCACGACAAGATTGGATAAGATTTTATATTTCAGTGGAATACTAGAGATTCAAAATTAAATAGTAATAAGATAGGGAAGAAATAATCGTTTTATCTCATTGGTTCTATAACAAATCATCCAATAGTTTATTAATATTTTTTAAAACTTCTAATTTTTGAAAAGGCTCACATAAAAATATGAACAAAAACAATATTATCTACCACTTGTAAAAAAACTAAATTGAATTAGCATGACTTTTGATGAGCTTATTAAAAATGACTATGATATGATATATTGGCATAACCCAAAGGTAATCCGACATAAAAGTAATAGTTAAAAATTCAAGGTGAGAATAATAAAAATATGTCCTAGATGTGGAAGAAAAAATTCATCTAAAGCTACCAATTGTAGACGGTGTAGAACTTCACTCAGTACCAATCCGATATTTAACGCTTATCGAACTTTCCATTCTACTTCTTCCAACAAATTGTTAAGGGCGTTTGGATACCAAAACCAAAGATTATAATTAAACTCTTCTATATTAGAAAGAAGATACCGAGAGGGATAAGAATAAAATGGATTTCAACAAACACATGAAGGAGTATCGTGAGTTTCTTCTCGATGTATACGATGATATCATTGTAAATACCCTCACGACCAGAAAAGGCACTTTTTTAGAATTTAAGGACGATAAAATAGATATAAATAAATTTTTAATTGTGTACGAGAAATCTAGGTCGGTGTGTCGAGATTGCCAAAAGATCTTCAATAATTATGGAGTTGGATCACGATACCAAAGTTTAAAACTTCGGTTCGATTTTGAACAACGCCCGATGACGTTCCCGAATTGGTTAGGTTCGCTTGATTTTAAAAGTCCCCATAGAAAAGACATCATGATAATAGGACAGGCGGCAGGTCCTGATATTCAAACCAATATCAATATATCATACGGTTTGGGCAATCTCTCCTCGTGTATTGAACATAATGGCACAATGAATAACAAAAAAATCAATCTACTATTTAAGAATGTCGAAAAACAGCTCAAAGATTACCCTAACTTTCTCAAACTACGAGAGAAAATTCAGAAAACACAAATTTCAGTTCGCAATAATCTATGGGAACGTCTTTATGACGTATTCGATGACAATCTTGAAAAAGTTATGAATATGACCTACCTTACCGATTTAAGCAGATGTAACTATAAATCGACTAATATTTGGAGAGAATGTGCGATAAATTGCCAAAAATATTTATTTCAAGAGATCAAGTTCATAAATCCGAAACTCATCATTTTCTTAGGAAGCGATGGGTATGAAAAGGTTAAGAAATCAAAAGAATTTAAGGTAGAAGATGATAAAAAAGCAACTGAAAAATATAAGATTTCTAAAAATTTCCCCAAAATCGGCACAATTACTTCTCACAAAAGGGATTTGTATATCAAATTCGTGAAGATTTATCATAACCAACACTTTCATACTTCCCATAGCTGGAATGCAAGTATTCATATTTGGAAAGAATTATTCAGGAATGAGATTTATCCTGTACTTGGATTTGCTATATAAAACATAGATCTTGTTTTGTGTACTTTCACATTATATTCAAGTCTCTCCCACAAACCTCGGTACAGACATTTACAGCAGGCAAATAGCTGCATCTTTCCAACGAAGTTTAAGAAATCACTAAAAAAACATATAACTAAAACTTAAAAGTTACTTCAAAATAGATGCTATAGGTATAATGCGAATGGCTGTTGCCTATTGTAATGAGCTTTTCATCAACCAATTTTTCCTTTACAATAGGTTTCATCGGCTTTTCCGTTCTCTCTTCGACTTTCATAACTTCCAGCTTTTCAACAATTTCCTCCAACTCCCACTTTTCAATCTGCTCTGGATGTTTCACTCTCATGGCGAGTCTGAAAAGTTTTGCTTTCTCGGAATATGCTCCTGAGTCAAAAAGGGTGTAGTCCAGAAACTTGGTTGGTTTCTCTTGATAGCAAGACCATACCGCCTTTTTCACGATCTCCTGATCCGTTTCTCCCAATAAATCCACAAGAGTAATTTGCTCCCTAAATGTCTCAATGGCCTCTAACGGAATGTTAAATAAATAAGGCGTGAGTGCTTTAGATCCAATGATGGTTCTCTTTTCATTTAACCCGTTATTAATCAGAGCTCTAAGGGCGTCACCCGAATTGTGCCCTTCGACCTCTCTGCCACAAAGGATGAGATACCGTATATTTGGATTTGAAGCGATATTTGCGACTATCTTCTCTATCCCAACATTTTCAGTTTGAAGGGTGCCTGCCAATGCTGCTCCTGTTTCTATAGAAACTCTCATCAAAAGTTCTACATCTTCTGGAATGCTATCTACATTAGATGGAAGCTCTTTGTATGGCGCATTGAGCAGTACAACCACCGTCACTGGAGAATAATGATTACCTATCAGATAACATCCTGGTTCTGGGGGATAATCCTTTAATAGTTCAACTTTTAGCATATTAATCCTCTTTTCTACATATTTTATTAATCATATGATTATATTTAAATACAATTATATTTTAAATTTTAAATATGCCAATTGAAGAAAAAGAAGACTCTGAAAAGATAGTTAGTAAAGTAATTGATACTAAGTCTGCGTGTTGCTATTATAATTTAATTACGCCCATAAATGAGGCCATTGCGACTATGAAATCTGATGAAATTTTAGAAATCATAGTTAAACCGAATTTGGAAAGAGAATTTAATGAGTATGTCGAAGAAGAGGGATATGAAATCCTCGGGAAAATTAGAGATATGGATGAAATCCGTGTTAAAATTAATCCAAAAACCAAATAGAATAAAAGAAGTGAGAGAATTGAAGATTTACAAACATATGTTATTATTAGAAAAAAAAAAATTTAAAAATAATTAAAGAATAATAGGTGATTAGAAAATGGCAAAAAAAAAAGCAGAAGGAGATCCTAAACTTGAATCCTTACAAAAGCAATATAAAGAAGAAACTGGAAAAAACGCAATTCACTGCGGTAAATTAACTAAAGGATTCCAAGAATGGAAATCAAAGAAATAAGGTTAAATTTCAACCACATTATTTTTATCAAAGTATATTTTGAATACAACGAATTAGAGCGAGTAGGGAATTAGATCCATTACAACAAGAAATGAAAAAAGATTTCAAGAAGTTGTAAATGAGATTAAGCAAGGCTTTAAAGAACAAAAAGCATTTCTCAAGCCAATTCCCAATAATGAACTAAAAGAAATACAAGAAAGGAAAACAGAAAGATTAAGAGAAATAGGATTAGAATTATAATGTTAGAATTTTTAGGATGCCCAATTTGTAATAGTGTTGTAAAACCAAATTACATAAAAGATAAATATGGAATAACTGAAATTAATAGCTGTTATTGTAGGCATTGTAAAAAAACATTTGAAATTAATGAACTCATTATAATAAACAAGACCAAAAAAGAATTGAAAGAGAGCAATTTAAAGATTTAACTCGTTTTATTTAAAGAATCCAATAATTGGAATAAAGAAAGAAAAAAAAATAACTATTATTATCGAAATCAGAACACAGCAACACCAAAAACAGATAGACTTTCTTTTCTCTTGTTTTCTTAGTATTTCCTTTATTTCCTTAACATTTTTATCTATTTTCTCTAAACCTTTTTATTTTAATTCGCAAATTCTTTTAAAAAAAAAAGATTAGAAATTTAAATTTTTTAATCTGTTTATTCTAATATGCATTGTAATTCTGGTTCTCCCACACTTCCATCTGGAAATTAATATTTTTATTGTTCTTTTCCACTAAATATATTTTATATTTCATTATTGTCTTTTTTTAATTTTCTTGATTAATATAGGTGTTATAATTCCAATAATTCCCAAGAGAATTAAAGGATTGAAGCCAGGAATCTTTTCTTGTTCACCATTTCCATTTCCATTTCCACCTTCCTCAATTGTCAAAACCTTAGAAACTTTACTCGACCATGCTCCATCATTGTCTTTAACTCTGAAATAAATTGTATGTGTTCCAATTGATAAATCACTTGCAGATTTAGTGAAATCATTAGAATTATTCAAAATTCCATCAATGCTTGAACTCCACTCGTATGCAGTTATTGTTCCATCAATATCAGTACCCGTACCTTTAAATTCAACAGTATCTACTCCTTGTTCTGCAGGACTCGGTGTAATGGAAGTAATAGTTGCTGTTGGTGCTTGATTTGGTTCATAAGTCCATATTAATTTTGGTCCTGGAAAAAGACTACCCATATCTCCTTCTCTTGCTCTTGCTTGAACATATCCAGTTTGTAGATAATCAGAAGCATTAAAACATATAGAAATACCATCTCCTTCTATATAATTAGTAACATCAATTGTATAAACTTTCCCTTCGGCTACCGTAAAAGTTGTAATTATTTCTCCATGTTCAGGTTTATTTAACCAATCAATTGTATATTCATCCCATGTATCATTTATCAAACTTGCAGTTACATCAAAAGTCTCTGAAACAGAATACATATCTATTGAAATCTCTGCTTTTGTCCAACCCGCTGGTTTGTCGGAAAAATTAAAATATAAATATGCTTCATTCCATCCTAAAATATAATCTCCAAATATTAACCAATCCTTTCCACCATTATTTGAGGTTGGAGAATATGAATCCACATAACTATCTTTCTCCGCAACCGTCGATATTGTCATTGTTGATCCATTAGATACAACTGGTTGGATTAAAAAGATTGTTCCAAATATTAAAACCAAGAAAATTACGAATATTTTTTTATTTATCATTTTAATTCCTCTTTTTTAGTATATCTTATTTTAATTCCTTTTATCTGAAATAGATAAAGGTTTGAAGTAATTAAAGTTATCTTATCGTTTGAGGGATTATATATAACTTCGCTTATATTTTGCCTCAATATTAATATTGTCGAAATGTAAATTTAACCTTTGGGGTTTAACTTTATTTTTTCTTTTTATTTTTTAATTTTTTACAGAATTCATCTCTACATTTATGAGAGCAAAAGATATATTTCTTATAACAGAGCCCACTATTGTTATCCTTACCGCAATTCTCACAACAACACTATGCTCCTATTTGCTTCCGTACAATTGATAATATAGTTGCCAACGCGAATTCTTTTCTGAATTGCCGCACTTGATAGCTCAGAACGCATTGCAATCAACTCAACGAAGTTCGGAATTATTCGATAACTTTGAGATTTATCAAGACGAAAGCTCTATAATATACGTAGCAGACATAGATATGGACGGTGAACCTGATTATAAGCAGACGATCGACGTAAACAAAGATGGAAAGATCGATGTTATTAGATACGGTCTTGACGATCCGCAAGGTTCAGGTGAGATTTATTGGCATACGGTTATTCAAGATTTTGAAAGTCGAGAGATTAACGTAAAGCAAGAATTAGAAGAAGAGAAAAGAACCGAATGGTTTGACATAGACGACCGAATTTTCGCTTATTACGATTTTAACGTCCTGAAATTACTAGCGATTGTACTTACGTTGCCTTTGGTATCCCTACATATTACCAAAATGATGCTTCCAGACGTGGATTATTGGGCTCAAAAATCTACCCAACAATTAGTCCAGAAACAAGAGTACGTAAAGTCTTCCTTCTACAGCGTGACGATCGATAACGACAGAGATGGCTACGCCGATTCTCAGATAAATTACGAGAAAACGGATGTCAATGTATATTACGACATTAGCGAACATAAGAAAACAATTATTGCCGCTAAGCATCAAGATATCTTTACTTTTTTAGACGATTACATTACCAAAAGCATCGATTCCTTATTCACGGGCTCCCGCGACGATCCTATTTTTAACGACCAATTAAATAAGACCCATCTCGAATCTTCCAACTTTAGCTCCTGTAATTCGTATACCCAAAAGAATGCCGATGTTTTGCGCGCAACATACAGAAAGTTCTCTGAATATACCTTGTCGTCTTATACCGATACCCTTGAGCGCTCCACACTTACCGTAATCGACTGGAACGAGGGAGAGATCGAAGAACAAAGGATTTATACTGACGATTTTGAGAACGGAGAGATTGAGAACGCGGACGACTTTTTCTCGAGCTTATCGGCAGAGCATTCGGTGACCGATATTGATACGGGACAAGAAGTTACCGTCGATTTCGACTCCGAATTTCCGTACACTCATCCGGCAAATATTAGTTGGGATTGCGAGACTTGGGGTCCCGATAATGTTCCTACTAAATACGACTCCTTGCAAGTTATAAGAGAAGGTTATTATTATACTACAAACTTGTTCGAAAAAGAAATTATTATTAGAATTCCGAATCGATTCTCGTTATATAACGATTTTGGTAAAGTTAGCAAATTTAGCGTAGAAAACGGCGGCTGGGTTGAGTTTAAGGTTAAAGGTATGCTTATTACTCCTCCCGATGGTCAAGTATATTATACTTCCGACGTCGATTCCTTCGTTTCCGATTCAGCGAAAATTGACGGACATTATTTCTATGTGGATTCTGATCTAAATGGATTCTACGAAACGGTTTATATCCTAGATGATTACAACTATATAGATTCATCCGGTACCCCAATATATACCGTTATGTCAATAGGGATGAATTACGACGGTATTCACGATTTTGTACCTTACGAACGATTATACGATAGAGAGCTCGTAGTGTCTAACTTCGAAACTTCAACACAAGAGTCGGTCATGTTCGGAAGCGATTGGATTTACAATTTCAGGCACTTAAAGGACATAGATCTTTTGGAAGAAACCGAATCTAGATTGGAAGAATACAACTTAAAACCAAAAGATCAACTATTTGAGATTTATAAGCTCGTGCAAACTAGCGAGCAAAACAGCAAGTTTTCCGAATTATTCTACGAAATAAGGCACAAGACCTACTCAACCGCGTGGGAGCAATATAAAAAGCAATTAGTAGAAGATATCGCGCAGCAAGTGTTTATGTCAGTAACAGCCGCCCTTCTTAGCGCTGCGGTAGAAGCTATCCTTACTCCTGCCGGAAAACCTATCGCGATCTTAACTTATATGGGGGTTTATACTTTAATGACCAAGTTTTACGTCGACATAGACCTTGCCAAGGCAGAAGCTGAAAAACGGTCTCAAACTTTCTACCCTGATTCGAGCGAGACTCGTGAACCTACTTCCCTTAACGAGAAAAACCACTTAGATAGGGTTCTCGGCGATAGCATGGCAGCAGCACTCATAGGGCATCCAGGCGGATATTACACCGAGGTAAGCGGAGGAGAGCCGGGAAACACATATACAGGTCAACTACTGGTAAGCCCTCCCAACCTTTTGCGCACGCTTCATTCGTTTGAGGGCTTTTTAGATTTACTTTGGGAAAATCTCTGGAATATGGGAGAATCCGACCCCGACGTATACGCCGCACTCGATTTTGACGACATTAATTTGGATTACTTTTTACTTACCAGCGAATTACCGTCTTACAATCAGAACCCCTATTACACCTACGAGAACGCAGACGGTATTTTTGACTTATATAACATGTACGCCCTCAACACTTTAGGTTATCTCGAAACACAAGTAAGCCAAGCTTCAAGCGGACAGTACGACGCGATCCGAGCAACTTGCATAGACGGAAGACCCCAATACGAGTTTATTAATAGTACATTGTACCAAGCAGTAAGACCGCAACAAGTTTTATATAGACCTATCGTGTTAAGTCAAGAAAGATACGACCAGCTCCAACCAGCTCCGGGTAGCTTAGTCATAAACGCCCGATGTAAGGATTACAGCAACACTTACGGAATAGATCCTTACGCAATGAGCGATGTAGAGCGCGAGGTATACGAAGCAAAGGTTCCGCTCAACGACAACGGTTTTGAGTACCCGATTAGGTACATCTCAATTGACGTGGTAAAGTTTAACATTTACACCGGCGTTAGTTATTTTGTTAAGGGTCTTATCGTGAACGAGACGGATTATTCTATCGACCTCGGCAACCTCTATTTCGCAAAATCCATCGAAGCGATCGTATCGGAAAAAGATAGCGGGTTCGAGGACTTTTTAAGCTACGCGTTAGCACATGAATTAATCGAATCGAAGATTTACTTTAACGTTCACATAGTTTTTGACATGTTTATCCCCGACACCACCGAAGAGTCGAGCAGATTAGCTTTAGCTCAAGCCACTTCCCACACAATCATGGATTATTTCAATCAGTATGTTTTTGCGGAAGTTTCGGCTAATAGTATTTCAGAGATTACCTACACGGAGACTATGACCTTCTGGTCGACCTTAATCAGCGCACCCCTCGTGTATTTCGGCTCGTGGGCGGTAAAAGGTACTGAAGCTATGATGGGCGAGGCATCAGCAAAGTTAGTTAAAATGGGGTTAATGACTAAAGGACAAGCGATTAAACAAATGCTACTTCAATCTTTTGCCAGCATGGCTCTAAGCCCCATTAAAGAAGTATTTGAAGAAATCATTAAAGACGGGTTTACTGAAGCGCTTGCAGAAAATCTCGTGGACATGGCGGGATTAACCGACGACTTTGGTTTCTGGGTTTCTTCCTTTATGACTTCCAGGAGAGAGACTACGGGAGCGTTGGGACAATTAGCGCTCGGAGACGCCAGCGTAGCTTTCGGAGACGCCAACTTAATGACCAAGCTTTCCCTTATTAGCGCGAGGATATCGGGGGACGCGAACGCCATCGCAGAGATCACGGCGAGCGTTAAGCAGAACGTAGCGCAAAAACAAGCAGACGCAGATGCTAAGCGGCAACAGATGAAATCGTGGCAGAAGTTATTCAGTTCCGGTTTCTTTAAGGGACTTCTCATGGTGCTTCCCGCGGTCCTTTACGGCTCGTTCAGTTTTGCCGCTTTAAAAGGTCTTAACAACATGATCGATTCCATAGAAGGCGCAGTGCCGAAAGCGTACGCAAGACGCATATCCCAAGTCCAAGCTTACAGAAAAGGAAAACTGCAAAATATGGTCGGAACGCAAGACTCTCTCGTTAACAACATGCAAGAACAGATGAAGAAACCCGCCCAACTAGAAGCTGCCAAACCCGAAATCAACGAGAAACATAAAGATCAGCAAAATTTTGAAAAAGAAAATCCTCCATTAGCAGCACTCTTTTCTAAAGGTAATCCAAACCCAAAGACTGAGACGAGAAAAGATCTAGCTAATAAATTTAACACGATTGCGTTTGAAGGTTATTTTAACGAATGGATTGAAGGATATATATTCAGCGACGAGAGATTTAAAGCTTTTAAATCAAAGTTCATACAAATTCAACGGAACTATAGAGAGATTGGATTTCAAGAAGCGGAAAAAGATGCGATTAATGTCATCAAAGAAGCACTTGCAATAGACAAATTTAATCTAAGGTTCCTTAACATGTTCGGTGTGGAATTCTACGATCCCGATTTCGTTTTGATTGGCGCTCCTGGTCCTAGCGCTAGATCGGAAGGCTCCAGATTATGGAAGCAGAAAGCTTTTAGAGCAAAGATGACCACTTTAGACAAAGTAAACGAAATTAAGAGCTACTTCGATGTGAGCGGTGATTATGCGATGTATGTTAAATCGAGAGATGGTCAGCGCATCAACATCCCCGTAGATTCCGTGACAATTCTTGCCGATTGGTTAACAGACCACCGCCACAGTATCGATAGCAAGATTTATGTAGCGCCGGACTCCATGAAAATTGAAGAATTCCATACTTACGATAATTGGGAAGATCATCCAACCTATGTTTTCTTTCAAGATATGAAAGCTCTCCTTACGGGTAAGGATCCTAATGATGTTAAAGATGAGGGGATGGTCCAGTTGTTGGGGCAGAGCAGGGGGATCTTTCTCACAGCTCGACAAGACTTACAGAGAGGAACTAATTACTATTTTGACGATGCTAATCTTTACAAATGGTTATTTGTTATTAAAGAGGACCAACAATTTAAAAAAGTAAGGAATTCTTTTGAAGCTTTAGTAATGAATTATAGGAGAGCTAACGGGTTAACTCTTCAAGATCTTGATCGAGACACTTTATTAGGAGAGCTCAGGCTAGCAATTCAATATGAATCTGGTTTTGTTACTACTCGGGGTCCTTCAATTCTCAAATTGAGTGAATTTTTCTATCTCACCCCTAATCAGAAGGTGTTAAAAGGACCTCTTGAGGCTGCTACCATATCCAAGCTATTTTATGGATTATTTAGAAGGAGTTCTGGTGAATTCATATTAAAAAATTTAGGTAAATCTCGGATTTCAGATGATATGAGGGCACCCCTAGCAGTTAAAAAGGCTCTAACAGCTATTAATAAATATTGCTTATCTAAGGGATACTTTTCTAATGTCGAACCTCTTCAAAAGTTTGTTATGCTAGGGGCTTGGCATCTATCGAATATACACGGAGGGGGTAGATACCTTGTTACTGGGCAAATAGCAAATCTTCTTAACATTAAAAGGGGCAATATTATAAATTATCTCTCTGGTAAAAATAAGAATATAAGGGATTCTGACATTATTAATAATCTAGAAGCTTTGATTGATATCTTAAGCGAAACTATAGGAAAACGCCAAAATGAATTTTTAATGCAAACATATAATGATTTTTACACAATTAATGCTGGTATTTTTCCTGGTGTCCATGGAATTCGATCCTCAGGATACTCTGATGATTGGAACAGTCCTGACATTGTGGCTAAACATATCGTTGAATTATGCCTTAGACAAGGAGGTCTTATGCCGGCTGGTAGACGCGGGGAGGGGGCTGATAGTTATGATGTTGAAGATCCCAAGAATAGACATCATATTATTTTCAATAAATTCTCTAGCGACGTAATGGATCTCATACTGTTAGGGCGTTTACATTATAAGTTTACATATTCGGAGGTGAAGGGTGATTTAGACTACTACACGCGTATGCGATATATGCGCGACAGTTTCGAAGAAGCAAGGCCCCCATCATCTTGGAGTAAAAGATTGCAAGATAAATACATCGAGCGCCTTAAAGAATTTGTTACCGAATGGGAGAGTACTAAAAGTTCAATACGATATACTCATACGAGGACCGATGGAAAAGTTGAAAAAGTTGATTTTATCAAAATTAAATATGGTGGAAAGACATACAATCTAAAGGGAATGATTGAAATAGGTTGGATTACTGAAGACTGGGTTGATAACATAATACAAGACATAAGGCAAAAATTAGAAGATCGAGATTTACTGTAATATCGCAAATTATTAAATCTTGGTACAGCTATGATTAAATTATAAACAATTATTTTTTTATTTAACAATGAAAAACATAAGAGAATTAGGTATTGAGATTGAAGAGGAATTAAATCCACAAGAATACTACAACCTCTTGGAATTAGACGATTTGATAAGCAGCAATCTCGAAAAGAAGCGTGGCGATAATTCGAGTTCGATCTATCTTGAGATTGAAGGTGGGAATATTGTAAAGCTTAGCTTGGTTTCGTGTCGTCTCTCCTCGGTCCCTCGTGTTGTTTGGAAATTTGTAATGTTAAAAGATTTAGATTTGGATAGAAACGCTCTCGAATCTATTCCCGATTCAATTGAGAATTTGAAATCCTTAGAAATTCTAAGCATTTCCTATAATAAGCTAGGAGCTTTTCCTGAGTCATTAACAAAGATTGCATCTCTGCAGAGCCTTAATTTAGCACACAATAAGATCTTTTCAATGCCAAGTTCGATTAGCAATTTAAGACAACTACACCATTTAGCTTTGGACGATAATTGTCTTATAACGCTACCAGAGTCAATAGGAGAATTAAAGTCTTTAAAGACTTTCCGCTTGAGAGATAACAAACTAGAATATCTACCAGAAAGTTTTGGAAGTCTAGAAAATTTAAAAGAATCTACTCTTAGAAATAATCGTTTAAAGAAAATTCCCGCATCGTTTGGAAATCTAAAAAAGATAAACTACTTAGATTTAGCTAATAATCGTTTGGAGCAATTACCATCTTCAACTGGAGGGATGGAGTCATTGAGATCTTTTGGTTTAGACGGAAACAAGTTAAAGGAATTACCTAACTCTATAGGTGAACTTAGGTCCTTAGAAAAGATACAATTAAAAGGAAACCCTTTAGAATCAATTCCAGACATTTTATTGAAGAAAACTATTAGTATCGTATAAACCTAATTCCAATAATATTAACTAACAAATTACTCAAAATTATTCTGAATATTCTATATAATAAAATTTATACTCCAATTTTAAAACTGTAAATTTTTTTAAGTTAAGCTAACTTTCTTTAGATCTGTATTATTCAAACATAATGCAAAATTGCCAAGGTTGATTTTATGAATTGTCCTCAATGTGGCGATCCTGCCAGTGAAGATCAGAAATTTTGTGAAAAATGTGGAACTGAATTACGAACCGTTAAGAGTTTACTTGAAAAGCAAAAGCAAATTAGTTTAACTTCAGTTTCAAAGCAAGCGCCTTCGGACAGCGTTAAACTATTTAGTTTGAACCGAAATCTCTACATAATTAAAGAGCATATGTGGGATATGGGCTATGGCGATATTATGGATGAACAGGGTAAACTTATAGGTCGCATGAATCGAATTCTTTTTAGCATAAGGAGAAGAGTTGAACTTCAAGAACTTGATGGAACTGTAGTAGCCACAATTCATAGTAAAATAGTTTCTGCTCGAGGGGCTAATGATATAAAAGATATTAATGGAGAATTAATCGCAAGAATTAAGAAGAAAATATTTACCTTTTTTAGATCAAAATTCTTTTTGGAAGATAACATGGGAAATAGATGGTACGAGGCTGAAGGGGATTTTTTTGGCTGGTCGTTTAAAATCTATGAAGTTGCTTCAAGAAAATTGGTAGCGGAAATAGAAAAAGCTGATAGATGGAGAGATATTTTTTTAGGGGGATTATTTGATTTTGCGGACACTTACGCTTTGAAAATCCTAGATAACGAAACAGACAGAAGGATACTAGTTGGATTTGTTCTATCAATAGATAATGTAATGCATGACTCTGCGGGTAGCGGACCAATGATGGGTCGTGGAAGATTCCCTGGTCCTTACCGTCGTGGAAGGTTCCCTGGTTCTTTTGGAGCTACACGCCGTCGTCGCTAACTAACTTATTCAATGTTATAACTAATTTTTTCTTTTCTTATAGTTTAAAATTATTTTATAATTCCTTTCCGCATTTTTTACAAAATTTCCAACTAATATCAATAATTTCTCCACAATATTCACATTTATTAGAAACTGGTTCGGTTTCCTTATCGTTCGGAGAGGAAGCCATATTTTTAATATTGATAGTTTTTATTATAGTTGCATTTATCAATTCACTCAAAGTAATACTCTGTTGCCTACCTATACTTCTATTATTTGCCATTGTAATGGAGAACAAATGATCGTCTCTGGTTTCAACTACTACAACAAATATTTTTTGAATTTTCGCGCTATACGCTTTTTTGATGCTTTCTAAAGGAATTATAAAACCATCCTTGAAATCATCAATTGAGGAACCGATTTCTGTTAAACTTATATTTGATTTTTTTACTAGTGATAACTTTTGTTCGGTCAATAGGATTTTTCCAAATTCCATTTGAAATTGCCACTTCTTTTCCACTTCTCCTTCACAAAAATATCCTTCAGAAACATAAACTAACGACATGGTAACTTTAATTCATTTTTTTTATTATAAATTAAATAAATTCAATCCTTTATTTTTTTATTTATTTTATTTATTATTTTTTTTATTTATCTGTGACTCTTGCTAGTATAATCGATTGAGTCCTTATTATAAATAATAGTTGCAAAAATTTTTATAGCCGGACTTTGATTAATACATTAAAATCTTTAAATAATAATATTTGAAAATCTAACAGAGTGAAAAAAATGTCGTTACTAAATACTAGAGAATTTATCCTTAAAGAAAAAATGATTTCTTTAACTGATAAAGGCAAAATATTTAATATGAATAACGAAGAAATTGGTAGCTTTCGAGGAAAACTCATAAAAATCGGTAATACGTACCGTATAAGAGACCTTGACGATGTTCCTGTGTTAACCGTTCAAGAAAAAATAATTTCTTTGCGTTCAAGTTATAAGTTCTTTAAAGGTGGTGAAAAAGACGACGATCAATTTATCGGAAAACTAAAAAGAAAACTTGTTGCAATTAAACCGAGCTATTGGTTCGAGGATCCAAACGAAAATAGAGTCTTTACAATGAAAGGAAATGTATTCACCTTGAAGTTCAAGATTTTGAAAGATGGAAAACAAGTTGCCGAAATTAGTAAAAAATTATGGAAGAGTCTACTAAGAGGGCATTACGGAGTAAAAATGTCGCCCGATTTAGACGACGACTCCGCTATGTTAATATTAGGAATTGTGCTAATGCTTCATCACGAAAAAGAAGAAAATCGATAATAAATAAATTTTAAATTTTCATTAAACCACTTTTTTTATTTTTTTTTTTTTATTTTTTTAACTCAATTTATTTAACTTAAATTTAAAAGGATATATTGTCTTAATTTGATTAAAATTGTAAAATTTATAATTGGGTGAGAAATATTCCAAATTTTTGTTCTAATTGTGGTGTTGAATTTAAGGACCTAAACCAAAGATTTTGCCAGGAGTGTGGTTTTGAATTAACTTCAGTATCCACAAGTGAGGGCATCGTTGAGCAGAAGGCTCCAATATTAACAGGCTTGTTTGATATCAGCAGGAAATACTATATTTTGAAGGAAAAGTACTGGGATTGGGGTTCGGGCGATATCCTCGATGAGAATAATCAAATAATAGGAAGAATGCATAGAATAATCTTTAGTATTCGTAAGAGAGTAGAGCTCCAAGAGATCGATGGGACGATCGCAGCAACTATTCATGCTAAACTAATTTCGGCAAGAGGTGCGCAAGATTTAAAAACTCCAGAGGGTGTGTTAATCGCAAGGATTAAGAAAAAAATTCTATCGTTTTTTCGTCCTGTGTTCTATTTAGAAGCGCCTGATGGAACTCAATGGTTTCGAGCGCAAGGAAAATTTATGGGATTTAGTTTCAAAGTTTACGACGTAACAACGGGAAATATTGTCGCCGAAATTGAAAAAGCTGATAAATGGAGAGACATCTTTTTAGGTGGTATGTTTGATTTTAAAGATACATACGCTTTAAAAATCTTAGATAACAAAACAGACCGAAGGATACTCTTGGGATTTGTTCTTTCAATAGACAACGTCTTACACGATCGATGATAATTAAGATGGTGATACACCCATAAGAATTGGGTGAAGATTTTATTTTTTTTTTATCATTCTTAAGTTTACAAGTTAAGTATCAAAAAAAAAGTTTTTCTTAATGTAACTAACGACATTAATGAATTTAAAGACGTTGAAGAAAAAAGTAGGGGGGATGAATTCTTAATTTGGCAGTAGACGCCTTAAATTTAGCGTTTTGAAAAGCTTTGAAGCGCTTTTAGGAATTTTTTCAAGTTTCCAAAGAGGTTTTGCTTTTGGGCTGGTTAAAATTTTAAGAGCGTGTATTGCTCTTAGTTCGGAAAGAAGTTCGTTGTAACTCGTAGGTACCGATTTTCTCGCCAATTTCAACCTGAGTAGCGATAATAAAAGCAAGGAAATCACGCACAAGAACACATGAGCCCGGACAGAGGAGTCTGCGTGGTGATACATCGG
>JAHLWS010000067.1 GCA_019057795.1 Promethearchaeota archaeon
GCTTAGCCCTCGGATCGCTGTTTTCACTCATATTCGTGGCGTTCATAGTAATAGGTTTAATTATTCGCATTGTATTTGAAGATAAAATGCTTCATGAAGAACTTGAAGGGTATAAAGAGTATGCTCAAAAAACTAAGAAGAAGTTAATACCCTTTATATGGTAAAAAGGGTCTATGACACTAAGCTTGAATTTTACGATTTTTCTGGTAATTTTGGAGGGGCTTTAACGAGTACAACAGCCCATGACCTTGGAAATCCCAACGACGATGCTTGGGCCTTAGCTACAGAAGAATATTTGGATAATCCTGCTAATCCTGGAACAAATGTTATAATGTGGTCTTGGTGTAATATTGCGGGGCATAATATATCTAGATACATATCTCATATGGAATATTTGATTTCTGCCTACTCTGCGGGTGGTTCAAAAGGAAGGACTTTAGAAAACGAGACTAAATTTGTATTTATGACGGGTCATGTAGATGGTCAAGGAATAGGTGGTACTAATAATCTACAAAATGAAATTATTCGGAATCATTGTATAACATATAATAGGATATTATTTGATTTTGCTGATATTGAAAGTTACGACCCAGACGATAATTACTTTTTAGATTTAAACGTTGATGACGATTGCAGTTATGATGGGGGGAATTGGGCATTAGAATGGCAATCTACTCATGATGGCGGTAATACCGAACCAGATGGAGGAGAATGGTACTCGTGCAGTTCTGCCCACTCTCAACCTTTAAATGCAAATTTAAAAGCTTATGCTTCATGGTATTTATTTGCTAGGTTAGCCGGTTGGAATGGAAATTAAATAATTTTAAAATTTCTTTTTAAAATATTAAAAAATTTTTCCTTGTTAAAATATAACTTTAAATATTTTTGAAGGGTTAATCTTTATAATATTCAAATTATTAGGTGAGTAAATAAATGACACCGTTTAAAATACCAAAAATAAAAACGCCTGAAATTCCTAAAGTTGAGGGTTTAGATCCTGAAGTTTTAGAAAAAATCAAAGAAATTTTAGAAACTGTTGCAGATTTAATTACTATAGAAACTAAAGCAGGAGAAATAGTTAAAGATGAAGTTAAAGGCCCAATTCATGATAAAGTGATGGAGCAGCTTGAACCGTCCTTAGATAATGATATTGCTAAAAAATTAGCGGATAAAGCAGTAGACAAAGCTATTGATAAAAGTTGGGACAAAATCAAGGAAAGATTAGTATTGAAATTCTCTAAAGAAGAATAAAATAGTTTTTCATTTTTTTTTTTGAATGCTATTTCAGTTTATAACGTAATTTTCCTCTATACAAGATTATTCCAAGCACAAGAATTAACGAGATAATTATGAAGCTAACGCTATATCCTGAAATATTTGGAAGGTAATATCGAGTTAAGGTGTCCAAATTACATTGTAAATAAAAGGTGTCGGGGCCGTTCTCGATTAAAACAAGTTGGATGTAATAAATTTTTGACTCTAACGAGGTGTAATAGATGTAAGGGTTATCGTCTTCACTATAATTTATCGCAACATCAAAAATTCTTGGGTTAAGGCTTTTATCAAGGTTTATAAATGATTCAGTGGGACGCTTATCAAATAGAAATAGTGCAAAATTTCCATCCCCAGTGTGAGTTATGTTAATTTCAATAGTTTGACTATTGTTTAAATGAGTTAGGAAATATACAGAAATTCCATCGTTAATGTTATCTATGTGCTCGAATCCAGAAACATTAACGGGCGGTATTAAAATGAATAAAGTAAAAACTGTAAAAGTGAGAAATTTACGTTTCATAATTCCGTATTCATAATAGTTTTAAGTTTGATATAACGTTTATATTAACTTAAGTTTTATTGAATTATAAATCTAAGTCGTATTGTCAATTGTTAATTTAAAACATTGAAATATTATAAATTGCCAATACATTTTTCTTAATCGAAATTTTTTTCAATAAAGGTTTAATTAATTTATAAATATAGGTTCAAAATTTTAATTATAATTGTATGTATGGTCAAAATGGATAAAATATTTTTAGAAAACTTGGATTTTGAAAAGCAACATGGATTAGGGAACGACTATATTTTAATAAATAACCTCAAGTGGGGTATCCCTGATATTAAAAAGGCAGATTTGGCTAAAAAATTATGTAAACATCATTATTCAATCGGGGCTGATGGGATTTTATTTGTTTGTCATCCAAAAAACACGGAAGTACGGATAAAAATCTTTAACCCTGACGGTTCTCAAGCAGAAATGTGTGGCAATGGCGTTCGATGTTTTGCTAAATACATTTACGAGAACGACATTTACAAAAAAGACGAAATTGAAATTGAAACGCTTAAAGGAATTGTAGTTGCAAAACTCAATGTAATTGATGATCAAGTTAAATCCGTAAAAATCGATATGGGGGCCCCTATTTTAGATTGTGATCAAATCCCAGTTGATTTAAAAGATCCTGTAAAGCAATGCGTTAATGAATCTATAATAGCTTTAGATAAAATCTTTAAATTCACAGCAGTTTCAATGGGCAATCCTCACGCTATTATATTTACAAGGGTGACATTAAGCGATGACGAGCTAAATAGATACGGAGCGTCTATAGAATCAAACGTACTCTTTCCAAAAAAAACAAATGTAGAATTTGTAAAAGTTCTTTCTAGAGAGGAAGCGATTCTAAGAGTTTTTGAAAGGGGCGTTGGTATTACTAATTCATGCGGAACGGGTTCTTGCGCTGCTGTGGTAGCGGGAACTATTTTAGGATTATTTGACGAAGATATTCCAATTACGGTCCACAACGATGGGGGCGATTTGATAATTACTTATAATGGAAAAACGGTTTTTATGGAAGGGCCAGCAGAAAAAGTTTTTGAAGGGATAATCGATAGAATTGAATTCTAGCTAAAATAAACAATATTAAAAAGTTTTTTATTCAAAAAACATATCGTTAATTAAATTAGAGGTAATTCAAGGTTGAAATATGCTGATTGGTTAAATAAGAAGGGATTAGAATATCGCGACGATGTGTTGTATTTTGCTGGTATGAATATTTTAGATATTGTTGAAGATTACGGTACTCCTATTTATGTTATTAACGAACAAATGATTCGCGAACGTTATAGAAGGTTAAAAAATGTAGTAAATTCCGAATACAAGAAAAATCAAATACACTTCGCTGTTAAGGCTAATTCTAATTTATCAATTTTAAAGGTACTCAATTCAGAAGGAGCTTCTTTCGATTGTACATCACAAGGAGAGATATTTACGTGTTTCAAAGCAGGAATTAGTCCAGAAAAAATAATATACACCGGAAATATGTTTACGGACGATGATTTTGAATTCGCCGTTAAAAACGATGTTTTAGTCAATTTGGATAGTTTAAGTCAATTAAAACGGTTAGTGGATATTTATGACAAGCTTGGGAAGGAAAAATCAACGATTTCTTTTAGAATAAATCCCGAATTTGGAGCTGGGCATCACATTCATACCATTACTGCAGGGAAAGATATAAAATTTGGCATATTAGAAGAACAAGCAATTGAGGCGTACAGAAAAGCAAAAGAATTTGGCTTTGAGAATTTTGGCATCCACCAACATATTGGTTCTGGAATAATTAACGCTTACGATTACGAGAAACCAACTGAAAAATTCCTTAATATCGTTAAAAAATTAGCTAAAACTCTCGAAATTAAATTTGAATTCATCGACTTTGGAGGAGGGTTGGGGATTCCTTATCAACCAGAAGAAGATCCGTTAGATTTGAATGTTTACAGCGAAATTGTTATAAAACCTTTTATAGAGTTATTAAAATCGGAGGAAATAGGCGAACCAGCGTTCAAAATTGAACCGGGACGATATTTATCTGCTGAGTCGAGTATTATTTTAACGCAAATAAATACAATTAAAAACAATGGGTATAAACTATTTGCAGGAGTAGACGCGGGTTTTAACACGCTATTAAGACCAATTTTATATAATTCATATCACCATATTATACCCTGTAATAAAAAGGATAAAGAAAAAACGTTAACCTATGATGTTGCGGGACCGATATGCGAATCTGGAGATATCCTTGGTAAGAATAGGGAATTACCAGAATTGAACGAGAAAGAGTTTCTTGCTATACTCGATGCAGGTGCCTATGGCTTTACTATGAGCAGTACTTATAATTCAAGACCAAGAGCTGCTGAGATTTTAATCAAAGATGGCAATATTCACAAAATTAGAGAGGCAGAAACATATGATGATTTATTAAAGAATCAAATTATCCCCGATATTTTGAAATAAGAAATCGCAACAGTTTTATTTCATAAAAAAGAATAAAAATTTTAGTGATTTATATTATCACGAGATAGAATTATAAAAAAGGAACATTTAAGGACTGGATACCCTTTAGATGTTCTAAATGAAGAGTTGGCATTATGAAACCTGTGAATTCAGGTTAATGATAATACTGATCTGCTCTGAGAATTTTTATAATTTTATCTTACTTTTTAAGATGCTCTTGATGTATAAAAAAGATTTTAATTACAAGCCTAATACTTCGTTTGTAGTATATAATGATTACAAATATAATTTTATCTCATTCCTGTGAAAAAGAGTAATTCTATTTATGAAATTATAAGCCCTATGCCTTAACGTTTTTAATTTGCTCTATTCTTGGAGGGGGAATAAATACATTTCTAGGTCCTGTTCTTTCGAGTTTAATTGCTTTTTCAGGGCAATGATAAGCGCATAAACCACATCCAATACACTTATTCTGATTTATAACCGATATCATCTCTATCAATTCCACTGCTTCTGTAGGGCATATATTAACACATGTACTACAGCCAATACAAATGTCTTTATCCACATTCGCAAGGTATGATGTTAGAGAAAATATTGGAGCCATTCCCCGATAATAGGATTGGAAGGTTATACAACAACATTTACAACAGTTACAGAAAGTAGCTTCAACATTTTCAGGATTAAGATTTGCATGAATTGCTTTATGAACAAGCCCATGGTTTGCGGCCTCCTTTAAGATAAGCAATGCATCTTTCTTAGAAATTTGCTTAGCACCATGTTCCATTGCAAATTGAGCATTCCTACCTAAAAAAAAGCAGGTTAGCTTAGGAGCATTTCTCTTACATGGGTCATTTAGAAGTTCTTTTTGATGTCTGCAATAACATGTGCCGATACTAATTAAATCAAATGTTTCTATAAGTTTTTTCACATCCTCATATGGCAGTATATTTTCTTGCTCAATGTCAATCATTTCTTCAACAGGAACAATTCTATCGAAGGGTGGGAATTTTCTGTATTGATTTATGATGTTATCATAATTGTTTTGTGTAATCTCAGTAGTTTTAGCAAATAACTTTTCATATTTATGAGCTAGATTTATTTCTCTTTCCCCTGTAGTCCCTTTCATAAAAGTGGATTCAAGAATTCCAGGAATAAGCCCTATCAAGGTATATACCATTATTCCCGTCCTTCTGCTAGGAATACCGGTTATTATTCCGTTATGTGTTAATTCATTTAGCATTGTAATTAATGACTTTTCGTCTAAGTCCGTTTTGGCTTTAAGTTGATCAATGTTTAGTTTAGGTTTTCTAAAAATTAAAATGAATTTAGCCTGTTCTTCAGTTAATAATGCCTGCATCAATTCAATATATGCGTCAGTTATAGGAAAAGGGAATCCACCAGCTTTTGCAAAAGTCCTTGCTACTTTATACCAAAATTTTTCCACCATTTTTTCCACCTATATGAATTACCGTCTTAGTACTTCTTTCTAATTTGGTTTTTTCACCATCTATAAGTTTATGGATAATTTAAGATATGATAAATAAATATTTAATACTTATCTACACTGATTACAAATATAATTCTATCATTATGAAAACTGTGAATTCAGGATAATGATAATACTGATCTGCTCTGAGAATTTTTATATTTTTATCTTATTTTTTAAGATGCTATTGACATATAAAAAAGATTTTAATTACAAGCCTAATACTTCGTTTGTAGTATATATTTTGTTTTCTTTAGCTTGTACAATAAACTTAATCGCTTTAATTGCACCTTCCAAAAAATTTAGAGTTTAATTTAACATTTCTTAGAGATAATTTTTACAAGAACATTAAATTATAAGAGTGTTCCTATTAAAATAGTTATACTTATTACTTGTTAATTAGTAGTCTCTCAATTTAAATATATCAAATAAATTAAACTTAAATTACCACCATATTAAAATAATTTTATTAGAGATCTCTTATGATTAAAGGAGATAAATCAATTACATCAGTTGAAAAATATAAGCTAATTTGGGAATTCATTCATAAACATATCAAAAATAATAGCGAAAAATTGCTCAACCTCAAGGAAGGAAATGATAATAATGATTTTTTTGCATATTTAACTGAGGTACTAATGGATAAATTATTGACCGAAACCAGATTGTTAAAAAATTTGCATCGAAATACCCTAAATGCACTACCAAAAGTTATTACTGCTATTTTTTTATTACATCTTCAAAAAATTAAGGCATTTAAAGGGGATGACCTAGAAAAAAAGTTTGGAATGGCAGGGCAATATAAAAAATTGAGAGCAATAGCAGATCATCTTGGCTTGGAATTACCTTTCATTATGGGGGATGTAGTTGAGAGAATTCTTGAAGAAAAAAAGGAAGATATTTTTAAAGGTAAATTCTTTCCCTCTCAAGAAAATTTATGTAAGCTGGATAAGAGGCTTACTCATTCTAGAAAAATGGTTAAAACTATCTCTAGATGGATTCGGAAGAATTCTGATTATCATAATTTGACAGAAGTTAAACTAATAGTTTATGAGAAAAAAGATAAAAAATCAATAGAAGAAGAGAAGAGATTTGTATTACTAGATAGAAACAAATTTAAACATAGTGAAGAAGTTAGGAAAATTTGTGATGAGATTATTCAAAGAAATCCAGAAATAAATTCTTATGCAGATTTAAGAAGGAATATTGGAGTAGATGTTTCACAATATTTTAGGACTGATCATCGTCGCTATATTAAGGTTTCGGAATTTTTGAAAATACAAAATTTGTATGGAAGACCTATACAACACAAAAAATATGTTAAACGTTTCACTAATGATAAATGGATCTTTCTCTGGCAAGATTCTGAAGGAGAACCCATAGCTAAAGAGCAGGCTATTATTTTAGCTTCCAAGTATCTACTTAAAGATATTTTAAAAAATGACACCACTAAATATGATTTGGATTATATTAATAACATATTAGGTCGAAATGATTATACCACTGCTTTAGGTGTAAGAGGAATTAGATATAATGAAGCCTTAGTAAAATTAGGACTAGATTTACATTCAGAACCTGGAAAATGGGAAGATCTTGATTGGAGTTTGGATAAGCACTCGCGAACGTATGATGAGGCTTTAGATAATGCAGCAAAGCATCTTAAAGAATTAATGGTAGATTATGATTATGAAGTCACCAAAATTCCTTCTCAACAATATATCGTAAATCAGCACGAAGATTTTTATGGAGCTCTTAAAAGGTATAGCATTGATTTTTATGATGCATTAAGAAAAGCTGGCTTTCCAGAAGATAAATTCAGAAAAAAATGGTGGCTCTTTGATAATGATGAGCAAGGTAACCTTCTTACATCTCAGGAACAAGGAAAAAAAATCTTCCAGTTTTTCAATGATAAAATTTTGCCAATATATATCGACAAAGGTTTAATTGGGGGGAATCTTGGACCAAGCTATGGTGATGCGATAGACTTTTTGAAGGATACCGAATTTCATGGTTTTGTAAGTGCAATAAATGCGAGGGGAGTTGCACATGGAAATCTTCTATTATCGGTTGGACTATCACCACGGATTACACCAAATCAACAAGCAGGTAATGCTTTTCATTGGATTGCTGAAAACCTTTTTATGAAGCATACAAGAATAGATAATTGCTGTATATCTTATTATGAATCCAAAATTAACGACGAGAATTTTGTTAGATCGGATAATACTATTATTGTGAATGAAGATTTTCGCAAGCTTTCAGAATTTACAAGGCGAATTCCAACAGAAATTAAATATATTCACATTGATTATTATTTGTTTCATTCAAATAAGAGATCACAATATAAATTTGATCGAGGTTATCAAAGCAAAGATTCAATTTTACTATTAGTTCCACTTAATATTAAAAAAAGTAGAAAAACACAACTCAAAAATATCAAAATTCTTTCGGTTTACGATTTTTGTGATTTTTTTGGTTTTTCTGATGAAAGAAGAGAGATTACCATTCATTTTGCACGATTAGCATTAGGTTCGGTTAGGGGGACAGCTGATAGCTTAGAAAAATTGTCGATATTAAAGCAGAAAGCTGATAAGTATAAAAATGAGCTACAAAATAATCCAAAGATTAATTTTACTTTATAAAAAAATTAAAGATTAAGAACATCTTTCATTTCGAAGATTTTACTTTCTTTTTGTTTCGCAATATATTTTATTGCTCGTATTGCTCCAGTAGCAAAACAATTTCTATTTATTGCAGTATGCTTTAGTTCGATATATTCTCCAGAACCAGCATATAATATTTTATGTTCTCCAACTATATCACCAGCACGTATACAATGAATCCCAATCTCATTTTTAGCTCCTTTTTCTCTTAATCCTTTACCCCTAGATCGGCCATATTTAGTTATATCCTCCTTTTTTACTTCTAGCACTTCACAAATGGTGTCAAGTATTTTAAGAGACGTCCCACTGAAGTTATCTTGTTTTCGATTATGATGGGTTTCAATAATCTCAATGTCCCAATCGTTTAAATATTCAGTTAAAATTGCTGCTATTTTGAATAAAATGTTTACGCCCGTTGCCATATTAGGCGAAATCACTGCTGGAGCCTTCTTTGTTTTTACAAGGTTTTCGAATTCATCGAGAAAATCTTGGGTCATTGCTGTTGTTCCAATTACGCATTTAATTCCGTTTTCAACGCAGATTTTGCAATTTTTTTCTGTTGCTTTTGCCACAGTAAAATCTACAGCGACATCTGGCTTAGTTTCGTCTATAACTTTTTGAAGATAATTAACATCACTGATTTTGATTTTATTCCTATCTTTTACGGCTAAGAGCCCTCCTAATTCTTCGCCGATATTATTTACATCGCAAGCGGCAACTACTTCAATTTCTTCTTCCTTTAACGCTAATACACTAATAAGCTTCCCCATTATCCCCGTAGGGCCTAAGATTAGTAATTTTATCATTATAATCCACCTTAAATCAAGCTTTCTAAATTAAATTTAAATTCTTTAATACGATTTTAACCTTTTCTTGATTGTCTACTAACGGAGGCGTTAGTGGCAACCTCATCCTTTTATTCATTATTCCCATTAATTCCGCAGCGTACTTTACTGGACCGGGATTAGTTTCAATAAATAATACTTTAAAAAGATCGTATAGTTCGAACTGTTTTTCTTTAGCTTTTTCCCAATTTCCCTTAAGCATTGTGTTTGTGAATTCCACAAGTTTAGCGGGTATAATATTTGCTGCTACACTTACGACGCCTTTACCACCCAGAGCCATTATGTGGAATGTCATTCCATCATCACCACTAAGAACTATGAAATCTTCTGGTGTTGTTTTTACAATCTTGGTAATTTGATCTATATTTCCACTAGCACATTTAATCCCAACGATGTTATCATTTTTATAAGCTAACTTGGATACAGTTTCAGGTTCTAAATTTCGACCTGTGCGACTAGGTACGTTATATAATATTATCGGTAAAGATATTGAATCTGCTATTGCTGAGAAATGATCTATTAAAGAATGTTGCACTGGTTTATTATAATATGGAACAACAACTAAACATCCATCAGCCCCTGCTTTTTCAGCGTATTGACTGAGTGATATTGACTCTTGAGTTGAATTACTTCCTGTCCCTGCTAATACAAAGGGGTCTTTTCCGCTTTTTTTTGCCTCATCAACCGTGATCTCTATTGCGTAATGGTGCTCCTTATGAGACAACGTTGCTGATTCGCCAGTAGTACCCATGGTTAAAGGCTGACAGCCGTTATCGATCTGAAATCTAATAAATTCACGATATTTTTCTTCGTCTATAGAAAAATCCTCATTAAAGGGCGTTATCATAGCAGTAATTACATTTTGCAATTTCTCGAGCTTTTTCATGATTAATCATATCAGTTTTTCTTTTTTTGTAGGATTTAACTGTTAAAACTATTTAAATAAAAAATAATAATTAAAATATAATTTGTTAAAATTCGCTTATAAGGATTATTGCTAAGCACATCATAAATAATCATCTATATCACTATTGTGTTGTTACGTCTTTTAATATTAGTCAAGTAAGAAGTTTTAATATTTTAGAAAAAAATTAAATAGGAAGTTAATTATGATTTTGGTATAAAATTCTAAAGTAAACATGAAATTGGATTATTTAAATAAATTTAATGGAACTATATTAGGCGTAAGCATTGGAGATACTTTAGGTCACCCCTTTGAAGGAATGTTACGAGAGAGAATTTATTCTCATTTTAAAGATTTCAAAGAATTTATCAACAGCAACAAAAAACTATTTAATTCGTATACTGACGATACACAATTAACACTACACACAGCAGAAGCACTTATTCAAGGATCTGGATTCAATATAAATAATTTTACTAGAGAATATATTAAATGGCTTGAAGATCCTCCAATAGGACCGGGATTTGGATGCATTTCCTCTATTCAAAAATTAAAATACGGAATTCCATGGGAAAAAGCGGCTTCGAATTCGGGAGGTAATGGTACCGCAATGCGAGTCTCTCCAATTGGATTGTTTTACTGTAAAGATATAAAAAGTTTAGAAAAATCCGCTTTAAAATCTAGTATTATCACTCATTCTCACCCAGCAGCTTCAGCAGGTGCTATAGTTATAGCAAGAGCAATAGCTTTTTTAATAGATAAAAAACCAGAGACTGTTTTTTCAATCGACGAGTTCTTTGAAACTATTATATTATCAATTTCAAACTCTCATGAAAGAATATGGGGAGAATTTATCGAAATTTTAAACAAAGTAAAGCAAAATTTAAACATCTCAATCGAAGCAGGGTTAATAAAATTCTCCCAAGTTGGGGTTAAATCACCATATTTTATTGAAGAATACTTGGGTAAGGCTTTTGTTCACCCTTATACTCTCAGTACTGTTGCTTGCGCCATATTCGTTTTTTTAAAAAAATTAAACTCATTTGAAGATTGCATTTTTCAGTTAGCAACAGCAGGAGGAGATAGTGACACTGTTGGAGCTATCGGTGGAAGTTTAGCAGGTGCTTATTTTGGATTAAAAAATATTCCTAGCGATTTAATAATGATTGTAAAAAATCATAAAAATATCTTAAGAGTTAGTGAACGATTACATCTTAAATTCAAAGAGAAATACAAAATAATCTAATCAAAATCGTCTAGGAAATCATTCAATTTTTTCAAGCACGTTTCGCAATAATTTGGCGGTTTTTTATCCGTATCGTCTAAGGAATTTGAATATCGCATTACACATAGATTTTCACAGTGTTCTAACCCAAAAGTGTGTCCAAGCTCGTGAATTGCTTCCTTCAACACTCTTAACTCAAATTGAGCTACATTTTCAGATCTCCTATAAAATTTTTCCCTTAAACGAGTAACTGAAATTAAAGCGCTCCCAAAAGATTTGTTTTTAGGCATGTCAGCAACGCCAAATACAAAGTTTAAAAATCTCGAAAAAATATCTACATCCATAACACCTAATATACGATAGTAATTTTTATTATTAACATGCTTGATTAACCTTTTTTTAACCTTTAAAGCATCGTATTGTCTTTGATAAGGTCCATATTCAGATTCCAATAATGGAAGTTTCTCGGGAAGAATATTTATTTTAATGTTATTATTTTTAAAGAACCACTTCAAATTCTTTTGAAGAACAATTAAAATCCTAGGATCGATATCTCCAATTCTTTGTAGATGAATTATTTTCTTCATTTTTAAACATATTAAAATAGATTAGATAAAATATCTTAGCTAAGAAAATATTATACGTTTTTATTTATTAGATTTAATATAATCTAATGGCATATCGATCGTTGGTGAATTGCAATAAAAAAATTAAAAATCGAAAGAATATTTTAATCTTTATTATTAACATATAATAATTAAATTTTTCATTATTAAGATATAAAAAATCGTTTTACCCCTCATATTTAATGGGAGGGTGGTCTAGCTTGGTATGATTCCTGGTTTGGGACCAGGTGGCCGGGGGTTCGAATCCCCCCTCTCCCATTTTTAAACTTATTCTTTGATGATTTATGTTAATTCAATTTTAAATTCCAAAAAAAAAAATAATAACTTGAACTTTAAAAGAAAAAGGATTAAATTTTTGTGTACTCTTCGATATCTATTGATTCCTCTGAATTAAAGTAAATTTCAGGAATTAAGTCCTGAATTGTTGAGAAAAATGATATCATTGTTGCCGGATTATCAGAAGTTATTTTGTAATATTTATGAAATCTCCAAATCTTTTTATAAGTGAGTTGGTCTTGAAAGAATTGAAAAATCTGCTCGATATCACCTATAAAATCTTCATGCCTTTGCACCCAAGCGTAAATTTCGTTTCTATTTCTTTTTTTATCCTGTCTAATTTTTAACTTTATTATCATCTTAATGCTTAACAACTTATTTCTGTTTTAAAACTGCTAAATATAACATATTTTTGATTTTATTTATTAAAACAAATAGAAATTTTTAAGGCGAAAATCCTTTAGAAATTAGAAAAGAATAATAAAATTATCCTAAAACCTTTTTTAATTCTTTTGTAATCCTATCAACTTTTTTATCCTTCATCCAATAACGAATTTTGCTCGATTTTAGAAATTCTTGGACTATGTTATTCAATTCATTTAATTTCTTCTTATCTTCCTTGGTGAGCTGAGGTACTTGTTCTTTTATTTCCTTTTTTATTTTTTCGATATGTTCTTCAACAGTTAGTATTTGAACTTGCTCCTTACCTTCGACAATTGCCTTTCAATTATTTAATTATTATTAATTTTATTATATTATTTTTAAATTAAAAGAAACATAATCCTTATCACACTTAATATTTAAATAGTAATAATATTTTTTCGACATTAAGAAATTAATGAAGCCCACAATTTAGGTGTTAAATAAACTGAATGAAACAGAAGTTTACAATCTATTTAAGACATACTTAATAAATAATGCGTTAGAATTTCTCGGAGATCGCTCAATTATAATAAATAATAATATTCCTGATTTTATTTATAAAAAATCTAAATATTTTATTGCTATAGAAATCAAAGGTTCAGGACCAAAAACGGGCATTGAGAGGGGTTATACTCAATGTTGGAGTTATTTAAAAGAAGTTAATAAATCTTTCATAGTTATACCTGACGATGATACAATCAAATTAATTAAAAAAAATCTTTTAAAGGATTTAGGAATTGGCTTAATAACTATTTCTCGTTCGGGTAATTTAAAGATATTATTTGATTTTTCTAATGAAAAGGATTTAAATAAAAATTGTTTGAGGGTAAGTAGAATATTCAATAATAGATCTAATGATGAAAGAAAAAAAAATTCTTTAACTACAACAGAAGTAAAAGAAAATATTATGAAAATCCTAAAACAGAATGGATATACTACAATAGATAAAATAGTAAATAATCTCAAATTGGACAAACCAACTATTAAAAGATTTTTAAATGAAAAGCTTAGACCTGAAGGAAAAGTTAATATATTAGGTTGGGAATATTTAGAAAAAGGGCAAACTTTGAGGAATAAAAAAGGAAAAAAAATTTGGTGTTCTTCAGATTTTGATCTCTCTTGGAAAGATTTACCAGTAAAAGTAATACCATATCCCCATGGTTTTGATGGATTAATATTTTCTTTGGTTAACCAAGAAGCTTTGACAAATAGAGAAATTTTTGAAAAATTAGCAAATCAGGGGTACAATATTAAGCTTAATGATATAGAAAAACTAACATCAAAATCTTATCGTAATGGCTTTTTAATTACAATTCCATATATTACGAAAAATAAAAGAAGAGGATTTAGATACAGATATCATGATCGAACAGATATGAATAAAAATAGATTTTGGAGAAACCCAGAATTTTCATTATTATTAGAAGAGAAAGGAGCGATGACTATTAGAGAGATAGCTACAAATACGGGTTATACTGCTTCATATGTAAATACTCAAATTAAGAAATTAATAAAAAAGAAAGAAGTCATAGTGCTTGGTAAAAGACCAAGTGGAACAAGAATATTTGGGAATTATAAATTCATAGAAAAAGCACCAATTGAATTTTTATCAAAGTTACAAGAAAAAATATTAATGAAGTTGAAAATTTTAAATAAATTTGAAGTATATGATAATATTGTAAAATTATTGCCTGAAAATAGAAAGAGAACAATTATTACAAATATTAGAAACTTAGTGAACAGTAGATTTGTAGAAAGAAAAAAATATCAAACAACATTTAATGTGAAAATATCTTCTAAAGGCTTGGGTTATTTACAAACACTTGATGATTTAAATCTTAGCATTGATAGATGGAGAGAAAATGAGGAAATAGTATTACTCTCACATTCTGAAAAGAGAATTATCAAATTGATTGATGAAAAGAAATATTGTACTCTAGAAATGATTATTAATTTGCTTGATGTATCCGAAACAGCCGCAAGACATTATATTCATAATTTAATAGATATATATAATTTAATTATAAGGGGAGGGAGAATATTTAATTCAGAAGCAAATGAAAATTGTAGAAATTTTTATGGCAATGTTTTCTATTGTAGACCCGAAATTCTAGAAAAATTACCATTTAAGTATTTCCCTATATCAGGTTTTAAAGGATTAGTTGTTAAGATTGTTCTGGAAGAAGGTACGGTAATGAATTTTTATGATATCAAAAATATAGCAGAAAAAATATATAATATTGAATTTCCCTCAGATTGTATAAGAAATGCTTGTATGAATGCAGTAGAGAATGGAGAACTCAAAATAGTAGGAAATAAAAGAACTACCACTGGAAAAGCAGCCAATGCATATCTGCCAATCAGTTCAAATATTGAAGTTTTAACTCCAAAAGAGAATATTATGTTCTTATTTAAGAAAAATAGATTACTTACAGCTAAAAAAATTGCTGAAATATTAGATTATGAAAGTATTAGTCAAATAAATAAATACTTAAATGAGTTAAAAAATGAAAACAAAATTTCGGAAAGTTCCACACGTGGTTTAACAAAATTTTATTCCTTATCATCAATAGCACCAGAAATTTCTCCCAATCGTTTAACTGATTATCAAGAATGGTGTCTATACAATATTAAGAATTTTAAGAATGAATTTGAAAATAGAAAAACAAAAATGTTCAGAAAATATTTAGATGAAAAAAATAAAATAGAATGGAGTACTTTTAGAAAAGGTTTTAATGATCTTTTAAAAGATAATTATCTTGATATAATTGAAAAAAAATACATTTTGACTATTAAAGGTAAAAAATATATAAGAGGGATTTTTGGAACTGAATTTGATTAGTGCTTTCTATAAATTACTTAGAATGAGATTTAGAAATTAATAATAAATCCTAAGGATTTAATACTCTTGTGAGTTAAAGTACTGCTTAATACAGATATTTACAAATTTAGTTGCTTTTTTAACTCTCTTGCGATTTTGGCAACTTTTTTATCTTTTATCCAATATCTAATTTTTGAGGATCGCAAAAAGGTTTGAATTTTCTCATTTAGCTGAAATAATTTTTCTCTTTCTTCTTTTGATAATTGAGGTATATCTTCTTCGATTTTTTCTTTTACTGCTTTAATTTCTTCTGCAATGATTGGGATTTCTATTTGTTGTTTACCTTGAATTAATCTCTTCCTTAATATTTCTTTTATACCATTAATCCAGCCTTGTATCCAAGGATAAGCTCCTTGCTTTCTTGGATCTATTATTCGTATATTTTTCCGATTAACAACTATCAAATCGTCAGGGCAAGAATTCTCGCACGCTCCGCAATAAAAGCACTTGTCTTCGTTACAAGCAATCTTACCGTATTTTACGACGTCTTCGGCGCTCTCAGGAATATAAAATGATTGTACGGGGCAGATATTGATGCATGCCTTGCAATTTTCAGGACTGCATTTATGTAACATATTTTTTTTAATAATAACTTCCCCTTGAATTGGTGAATCTATTTGAAAGCATTCAACAGGGCATTCCTTTTCAATTTTATAATACTCTTCAATAAAATTTCTTTCTCGGACATCTAAACATAATTTACAAATTTTAATGTTCCTATCTTCGATACATTTATCCATATCGATCTTATAAAATTTTCCTATAGTAGGGAATTCATTAAGGTCGATTTGCCCTTCAGGCTCAATATTTTCGTGGAATGCATCATTAGGACATACAATAGCACATAACATACAATAACAGCATTTTTCATGATCTATTAGAATTTTAGGGTTACTTTTATCAATTTTTTCTTGAGCAATATCAGGAATGGGTCCTAACTCGATTGCATTAACGGGACAGACTAATTTACACAAACTACAACCAATACATTTATTAATGTCATAAGTTAGCTTTTTATTAACCTCTTTATATTTCCAATTTAAAATTAATTGATCTGGACCAAACTCTAGGTTTTTTTCTATTTGATCTTCTTTTTTATCTTCAATCAAGGATGAATTTGAAATCCTAAATAACACCTACTTGAAACCTTATTATATTTAATATTATTGAATTATTTAAAAAACTTTAATTATTATTATAAAAAAAGTTATTTTAATCTTTTGAGATCATTATAAAGATAAGTTCTTTTTGAATTTTTGGGGATTTTTCTACTCAATAAGTATGAGTTTCTATTAGAATTTGTGATTTTAACAAATTCTAGAAGTTTAGGATATAGATCTTCAGGATTAAACGAATAGGCCATATCTTTACTAAACCCTATACATAATAAACTATTGTTAATGTGGACACCATAATCTTCTAATCTATCCTTTAATAAAATACCATAAGCAGTGAGTTGTGGTAATGATCTATATATTTCATTCTCATCTTGTTTATAGTCGGCAATTATTAAGAACCCATTTATGAAAAGAATTATGTCAATATGACCAATATTAAATAAGCTTGAATTTTCAATAGGCTTCCAAACTGGGGATTCAATTGCTATAGTATTATTATCATTTGTTATTATATAAGTCAAAATAGGTGGATGGTCTGGTTTTTTACCTATTCTATTTTTTTTATAATGCTCAAAAACCTTTTGAACATATTTACACAAAAAAAAGGAAGAATCATATGCTTTTAATTCATCTTTAAAGAAATCTTCTATATATTCAAATTTTAAGTGCTCATCATAAGATCCATAAAATTTTAACATTGAGGCTCTGGGATTATCGTTAGACATGAATATATCACGAGGAAAGTTTTCTCTCCAAAGATCATTAAGAAAGTTATAAAGCCCTAGTTTTAATTGATTATTATTAATGATATTTAAGCATTCTTCTTTCCATCTAAAAGGATATGTAACGCTTTGATGTTTAAAATCCCTTCGCTTTAATTCTTGTATATTATTAATCCAATCAATAAAGTATCTTTTATAATATTCTATATGATTTGCTCTTATAAATTCACGAATATTTTCAAAGGTATTAGGGTCACTGAATGATGTTTTATTTCGAATTACACGTAATACCCCGCTGGTTCCAGGTGTATTATGAATATATAATTTATCTCCAAATTCTTTTGGCTCCATATCTAAAGATTGATATAATTCAAGTAAAAATTGAGTCTCAATATGATAAAATTCTTTTAAGGATTTTCTCATCATTTTAATAAAAGTTTCTCTACTATATATCTGCCCTTTATATCTTCCTAGATAATCTGCTATATAATCATATAACCGATTGCCGCTTCGATCATTCACATGAGTAAAATCAAATTCAGATCCAAAACATTGTTCTAATTTCATTGGCGTTGCCATATTCTCTAAGCCTTTCATCTTTTTAAATGTATAGTAAAGTAAAGAAAATGCAAAATTCTGTGGAAAATAATAATCTATTTCGTTGTTTTTATTTATATCCAAAATTGGAAAATCGTTTACAATCGCATAATCAAAAATAGCCATTGCTTTTTCAATTGAATCATTAATATCAATTCTTAAATCAGAACTTAAATAAGATTCTAATATATTAATATATTGAGTTAAATAATTTTCTACCTTCTGTTGATATTTATCTTGGTCTAAAACAAAATATTCTAACATAATTTGATGTAAAACCTCAGTAAAATTAGTACGCGGTATATTAAAGTTTTCATTTTCAAGTAACAAATCAAGAAAGTCCGTCTTGCTCAATTTAATATTTTTTTCATATTTTAAGAAAATAAAACACATAACCGCTGCCAGTATTTTTGGCTTCTTTTTTTTCAAATCTGCAAAAAAATTCTGAAATTTATCAGCTCCTTCAATAGAATCAATAATGTCCCAAAGTGAATCAGAAATTTTTTCATAATCACCCTCCGAAAAGTTAATTTCATATAGATTTCTACTATTCAGATAATTGATATATTTATCAATATATTTATTGGTTAATGCAAGATATTCATCTTCAGTTAACCTGTCTGCATTTATTAGCTCAAGAATGAAATTATATTCAGGAATTCTTTTAAGATGGCTCGAAACTGTAGAACAAACTCGATTTAAACTTGATAAATTTAAATCCAATATATGTGCTAGCAATTTTCGCTCAATATTTTCACCTAATCTAGCAAAATTGAAGATAATTAAAGAAACGGCGACATAATTAGCGTTTTTAATATTACTGGGGCCAAAGCTCTGGTAGAAAAAAATAAATTTTTTATCTTCGTTGTCATATAAGATTGAATTTAAAATGTCGTCATACATTTGAATACATTCTTCTCGAAACACTTCATCTAAATTATATTTTAATTGTAAATTTAATGAACGCACATCTTTCGCAATAGAATCAAAAAGTTCATTTCTGTACTTCTGTGCATCGAGATTCTGGATTTTTTGTGTTAATTTATCCTTTTGAATCAAAGTATTATCCCTATACAATTCAGAACCACATGAATTTATATTTTTACGACTAATTTTATTTCGATTTGGATTTTGACAAGGAAATTTATCTTCTTTTCTCATGTTAATCTAACCCGTGTATATTAGGTATATCTAAATTAGAATGTATTAAGAACAAATCCTAATTCCTTACGAAATTTTTATTCCTATTAATATTATTATCATGACCTTTTTAAATTTAAAGAAAGAATCTCAGAAACTTATACTACTATAAACGATTACGATTTAATTTAAAATAATCTAACTATTTTATCTCTAATAAATTATAATTGCTTTATCTTTATAAATGTTTGCGTTATCCTTTTCTTCGATTTTGTCTTTAAATACAACTCAAAAAATTTAGAGAAAATCCAATTTTTACTAATATTCCGTAAAATAGGTAAATAGCTATAGCCAGAAAATACCTTATACTACTATAAACTATTTTAGCGTAAATATTTTATACTACTATAAAGTATATTATATATTTTGAAAAATTATTTCAAATTAGAGATTTCAGAAAAGCTTTAAGGATTATAATATTGTTGTTTTCTTATAATTCTTATCTATACATACCTTCAAATTTCTTTTTATCAAATTCTTTAAGCCACTTTTCAGTTAACTCATTAACTGCGTATTTTAAATTCGATGAAATTTGACCTAAACTGAATCCATATAACATTGCATATCCTAGTAATTCAGGTAAGACAGTCTCGTGATTTTTTATTGAAAATTCCTTGAAATGATATATATATTTTGAAAAGAATTGGTTTAATTGTTCCTTGGCGTTTTGGGGGATTTTATCTCTTATCAAAAGAAGAATATTATTAATAAATTGATTTTTAAGGTTTTCAAAATCAATATTAAATTCAGACATATTTATTAATTTCTATAGTAAATAGTTAAGTTCTTAGGGAGATATGATTTATCAAAAAAAAAAATTTTTTTAAATTAAATTTTTAAGATTAAATGTTATATTTTTTGTAAAAGAAATTAAAATGGTAAAAATTAAACATCTCTCATAATGAAGATTAGGAATCTATCGAAAAGAAAAATAATATAAGAAAATTTAGAAAAAAAGGTTATCTTTTTGGAGCATTCATCTATTCAAAAGGGGTTTCAAAAAGGTTTTTTTTCCAAGTCCAGGGCATCTGGGCTATCATGATTATGCATCTCTATTCCCAACCCTATATAAAGTAAACCCATGCCAAATAAGATATAATCGAATAAACCCCCCGTTTCCACATCAAGGTAAGTTATGTTTCCCGAATGGGTAGTAACTTGATGAAATCCCTCAATTAATTGTTGTGTAATTGGTGCTAGAAGCCCTCCTAAGAAAAATGTTGTTAAGATCAGTATTCCTGAGAGAATGATCATTAGATCCGCTTTCACACATGTATGGTTTTGAAATTGATAGCGAAAAATGATTAATATTCCTGCGATAAAGGTAAGATATGTTGGTGCTTTAAGGAATCCCCATAAAGTGCCTACATGATTAGATGGAGGTTCAATCTTATAAAATCCCAATGGAAGAATGAGTGCCATACATTGAAACACACCCATTAGAGTCACAATTCTTTCTGGATTTCTTTTCCCTGTCAATTTCATTTGTCCCTCATATAATTTATTTAATTCTAAATATCTTTGTAGTAAATATTATACCATCTCTATAAATGAACTTTCAAAATCTGGCATGATACTTCATATTTTAAAACGATTTTAATGTTAAGATTTCCCGTAATAATAATATTTATTGAATTTATTTAATGTACAAATAACTTAACATTTAGTCATTTTTAATAAATAATCCTTTTTTTTTCTCATTAATCGCTTTCTCTCTCTGGTGTCCCACCTTGGTGCACTCCTAATTAATTAGTGGATTTACTAAACTTAACTTTTTTTTCCTTAAATAGAATAACTGAATGGTCAGCTTTCCAAGAAACTGTATCAAACTCAACAATAATGATCTCTTCGCCCCCTTTCCCGTTCCAGTTGTTTATATCTTTCTTACGCTTATCTATGGATCTTTTGGTACCTAATATAACTTCAATACCATTAGAATATTTCAAACGTGCATGAGTCTTAAACAATACTAGTTTTTTAAGATCTTCTTTTATATCATTCTTTGATCTGGTAGCTAACTTAAATTCAATAACAGCGAGATTATTATCTGAATCTGGTGAGTGAATAATGAAATCTGGCGACTTCCCCTTCTTAAAATAATGTTGATATGTCTTATCCACTTCTGCTTGAATTATTGGTCCATCAAAATCCACATCACCATTTTGCATTAATTTTCGAAATTGTTGGTAAAACTCATAAGCGAAAGGTCTTTCTAAATGTTTGTCTTTAGATTTATCTTCAATAATAGGTTTTCGTTTTTTTTTTTTATTATAATCTATTTGTGACAATCTACAAGTATTTTTATCCATATTATCAAGAGCTAATTTAATAGCTTCAACAACTTCTTTAATTACCATTGGTTAACATCTCGAGTATATTTATAATGTATATTTTTGTCTTAATTTATAATAAACATAACAGAATATATCTTTTTCCCCCATTTTCTTCAATAATTGTTCTTTCGCTTCCCGTGTTACCCATCTAAATTACATATTCTTTATATCAGTTTATGTCTCATTTTATTATTAAAATTTAAAAACATTTCTAGAGTAGTTAAGTATATCTTAATATCAATTCTCTCCCCCGTGGTGCCCCCTCCTAAAAAATTAGGTTTAGAACGATCTCATTAATAAAGAATAGATTAAAACATTAATAACCACTTTCGAATCTCTCAAGTATCGCTAAAACTATTAAATATATAATTCCTAATCTTGGACGGGATAAAGACAAGGAGAATATAGTTCAATATAATCCTGAGGAAGATAATGATTCTGAACAAATCTTTTTATACAAAAAGATCTAAATAATATATATGCCAAAAATTGATTTGGACAAATATCCAAAAATTGCTCAAATGCATGCATCAGCAGGTTGCATCCCCGTTAATATTGAAAATGCTCTGAAATATAATGGTGAAAAAGACTATGATGAGCTAAAATTATTATTTTTTTGCCAAACTAGAAATATACCATTAGGTTTTAAAGAATTTGGTCCCGAACTAGCTAAAATCTTGAAAGGATTTAAAATTATTTTCAAAAATATTGACGATTTTAATCACTCGATTGAGAAAGTTGTGGAGTATATTAAATCAAATATAGATGAAAAAATACCTGTATTGGTTTCCTTCAAACAAGTAATAAAAGTTCCAATTATGGAGAAGAATAACCCTAAACCTATAGGATGGCAAGAAGCTGAAGTTGCTCATATCAGAACAGCAATCGAATATAATGATTCTGAGTTATTCTTTTTTGATCCAGGAGATTGTGAAACGAAAAAGTATAGCTATTTAACTGATGAGTTTTCCAACATTATTAAGGGAGATTATCACACCTTAGTTATCAAAAGATAAGATGAATGAAAATTGTTTATTTAATATCTTTTTTTTTATTTAATACTGAAAATAGGTCTACAGTATTCTTTCATTTCTTTTAGGAGGTCTGATGAGGGAAAAAATTTGTCCGTATCATAAAGTATAATTAATGAATTGAGAACTACAATGAATTTGTGATTTAAGATTTTAAACTCATCTTGAATCCTTACAAGATTTATGTTATATCATTGTAAGATAATTAAGTTTGAAATCATAATTCAATGATAATTTTGTATTTATAATAAAAAAAAATGAATCTAGTAATCAATAAATAAGATACATTATTAATTGAATATTTAGATTATTTAAGAGATATTAGCTATAAACTTCAACACCTAGATGCTAGAGTCAAGCAATCCGAAGCAGAAATGCTATTTCATAATACAATAAATATTATTAATATCCTTTATTTATAGACTACATTAATGATCATCTTCTTATCAAGATCTGCTTCATTTAATTTCTTTTAATGAATCTGGGATTGAACAATTTGGAGCTACCTTAATAATGTAAAATTTTGGATTTAATAAAGTTAAATAATCATCTAATGAAATCTCAATCTCCTTATCTGTATAGATTCTTAAATCAACGTTATTTTCATTAAATTTTTTAAGATCTTCTGGTAAAATTCTTAATTCTGGAAGCTCAACCCATAAATGTGTTAAATTGGATAACTCATGGAGGAAATCTGGAAATTTGCAATTAGGTTTTACCTTAATCTTGAAAGTACAAATATCTTTTGGATTCCAAAAATCATTTGAAAATTCAATAAATTTATCTGTTATGATCAATTGCTGTATTTGTTTGAAATGCATTAAATCTCTTGGTATTTGTTCAATAAACTCCATATTTACCTCAAGATAAATTAAATTTTTACATTCCTTAACAAAATAGGGAAAAAAATTATTGTTATCAATTCTTACATATGTAATTTTATCGAAATTACTCTCTAATAAATCAAAAAATCTACTTATTCTTGAACCTGAAACCCTTAAATGAGTAATGTTTTGAGTATTTGAAAATTGTATAGGTTTTCTATGCAAGATCGAAATTTCCATACGATTATTTTTATTATCTTCCCAAAAATTTTCTTGGAAATCTTGAGAACCCCCGAATGAAATGTGTAGACACTTTACTTTTGGAAGATTTTTAATTAATTCTGGAATTTTATCTAATGGAGGATTTATCCAACGTATGTATGATAAATTTTTAAGATTCTCCCATGATTTTGGTAAGTCTTTTGCTGCTATATCATTTATTTGAAGATGTGTTAAATTTTCTAATTTATTAAGCGATTCACTTAATATGCATCTTTCATTTACTCTAAGTTCTAATCTAAATTTAGTTTCTTTGATTCCAAATTCTCCAGTTAATTTACTTAATTCTTTAGATGTTATTAAAGTTTGATTAAATTGAGTCAAATTTCCAAGAAAATTTGGTAATTCTGTCAACTGAGAAAGAGAAATTCGAAGATGTGTTAACTTTTGCATGTAAATCTTATTTTTAGGGAATTTACAATCCTTTCTTACTCTTATCATAAAGTTCCCCTTATTATCATCATCAAGAAAATTTTCTATAGGTGAAGGTAATTCTTTTTCTGTTATATATATCTTTTTAATATGAGATGAGGTAAATACCCATTCTTTTAAATCATTAATAGCAAGGTGATCTATTCTGAGGTTAATTAAATTTTTAAAATCATTTACTATATTCGGTAAAATAGTTTGGCCTCTTGAAAATCCGAATAAATATATTCCTTTCCCAGAAATCTTCCAAAAGTTTAATTTTTTAAAAAATTCTTTTGTAAGATTTTCTTGATTGGTGATTAGAAGCTTTTTTAATCTGCCATTAATTGATACATTTTTTGGGAATCTAGTAAGAACCTTAATCCATACTTTTTTAATATGAGAAGGAATAGTTAACTCATTTAATATGAATTGTGTATGGAGGTTAACTAGTACTCGAGAACTATCTAATTGGTATTGATCCATATAATCATTGATATCTTCTAGATTTTGAGATATATTAATTAAAATGTTCTGAAACATTTCCCACTTAAATACAATATCCGGTAAGATATTTGAGAATTGAGAATTGATGATTATCTCACTTAGTTTAGAGCAAGATTTTAAACTTTCAGGAAAATTAAATTTAAAGAAATTTTCTATATAAATTGATTCAAGATTCTTTAATAAAGAAATTGATTCATGCAGATTCAGTACAAATTGATGACCTTTTACTAGAATATCAATTATTTTTAAATTTTTAATTGTAGAGTTTTTCCCAAATTTAATTAATTCTCCCTTAAGTTCTAAAGATTCTAATTCTTCTAAGGACCAAAATAGATCTTTAAATTCAAAATAGTTTTGCATTTCAAATATATTCAATAAACCCTTTGGTATTTTTAATGTTAAAGAACTAATATACTCATTAGAATTTGTAATCCCATAAGCAAATTCACCAGAATAATCTTTTAAATGATTTAAATAATCAATAACAACAGCATCCTTAATTTTTAAATTAATTTTTTCTAGTTTTGGTGTTAATTGTCCTTTAATTTCTATTCTATCATCTACCATTAGTAAATTATCGTCAATATAATCAATAGATGGTAAAGTTTGCTTTTTTGGATGAAATGAAATATAAGTATTTTTCAATAAATTGACAAATTTAAGATCCTTGAATTCATGCCACCATGAGTTAATTGATTTTATATTGTTGTTTTGAATATTCATTCTATATAATCTGTCTAATTTTGTTAATGTATCTGGAAGTTCTTTTAATTCATTATATCCTAAATTTAGAATTTCTAAATTTTTTAATCTACCAATATCTTTAGGTAGTTTTGGTAATTCATTATCTTGAAGATCTAATTTCTTTAAACCTATTAATTTATAAACCCCTTTGGGAATACTTTTTGTTTTCATATGATCTAAATATAATTCCGATACACGATCATTAATATCAATCACATAACCTTGATGTCTCTTCAATTCTTCGAAATCTGAAAGATTTCTTAATCTATGATTTCCGATTTCAAATTCAATTTCTTCTAATGAATTTGCATCGGATTTACAAATTTCAAATTCCTGAAATCTTTGTTTCAATTTAGAACTATAGTGTTCAATAAAACCTTGATATTCTTCTTGAAAGTAATACTTAAATTGAGTCTTTGTTTTATCTATTTTTATAATACCACTAGAATAAATTACATCCCAACTTCCTTTTCTGTCATGTTTAAATTTACTAAGCTCATTATCAAGAATGGGAGTATAAGGATCAGCAATAATACTAACTAAATCTTTGAAATCATTTTCTACAGTACCCACAATTCCCATTCTATTTAAAATAGTATTTTCATTTTGGCGACTTTCGAAAAGATTATACCACTCATCTTCAGTTGGATTGAATTTTTTTTCGACTATATATACATTACTTTCAAATATTATTCTAATTATAAAAGGTTTCATCAATAATCTCTTTACAAGTTTATCCTTAACCTTTTCATAATTTATCCCATAATTTTCATTGATCTTTTTTAATCGTGCTAAATCTTTAATATCTGAAAGAATATAACTTGTACCAGTAGGAATATCATTATCTTCAAAGTTATTGAATTTATCATTTTGAAAAATATACCGTTTATATTGTCTATAATTTCTGATTATTTCTTTAGTATTTATCCAATCTACTAATCTTGATGTTAATAATATAATTAGGTGCTCATAGTTCTTTTCTAAATCAATCAAATCACAGAGATTATTTAGGAAATCTCCTCTCTCATCTTCAGTTAATTCCTCAAAACCGTCAAAGATTAGAAAGAGATCTCTTTTTTTTCTCTCATTAAATGCAAGTAATTTAGGTATTTTGCAAGAATCTTTATTAAATCCTCCTAATATATTTTCAAACCGATCTTCATATGAGCGAAGATGAAAATAAAAAGTTGGGATTTTCTTCTGCTTGATATATTCAAATGCGAGATATGATGCATTCCATGTTTTTCCCAATCCCATATGCCCTAATAATAAGAAAATTCTATTTTTTCCTTGGGGATTCTTAAGGGTTCTAAAAAAATTTTCAAAAATATTTTCAAGATCTGGGTCTTTTTCAAATAGATCTAGATTGAATCTAGTTTCGAACCTTGAAGCAAGATCTACTAATTCTAACTGTTGTAAACAATAATTAAGTAAAACATCATCTTCAAATTCAATTATTTCATTATGATTTTTCGCTCTTAATCTCCATAAAGGTATCTTAAAATTTTCAATAGTAAAATCAAGCTGACTCCTCCAATCTATGCTTTTTGTGTTTAAATTCCCTAATTTCGAAATCAGGCGTGAACTTATAACTTCAAAAAATGAAGGATTTTTTTCATAATAGCCCTTAAGTAAACTTAATGTTTGAAATAATTTATCAAAAATTTTTTCTTTTTGAATAGTATTATCTTCATAAAAATTAACTATCTCTGCTATAATTTGCGATACAATTTCTCTTAGTTCAGTAAGGCGGACTTTTTTAATTATTTCTTTTCTATTTGAGTCTTTTATCTTAATTTGAAGGAACTTGTCTAAATATTTATATAAGTTATTAATAAAAAGTATTTTATTATCTAAATTCAATGTGACTATGAAAATTATTGCCCATTCTACAGTATCTCGTAAATTTTTATCAAATTCTTCAAGAAATACTTGTTCTAAATTTATATTAAGAAAATCTTCTAATCCATTCTCAATTGTATTTGAATCCTTACAAAATAACTGATAATCATCTTCACCTATATTACTCTGTAATTTAATCTTTCTTATAGCACTTTTATATGCATTTTCAATTTTATTATTATTGCAAAAAACTTCATAAAAACCTTCTGAAAATGTGATTGCGTGATTATCATAAATTTTCCGTTTGGTTCCCACCGAGCAAGGCAAAAATTCAGAGACTTTCTTGGCAATCTTTAAAGATTCACAAGAATTAAAAATTACAATTTTAATATTATTTTTAAAATTTTTGAGGACATCAACAGTGTCTTCCAAAAGAAACTTAGAGTCATAAATTTCCTTAAAATGAACATCATCTTCAAAATAAAATCCACTGGATAATTCACCATGTCCAGCAAAATGGATCATTTGAGGTTGATATCGTGAGATATATTCAAAAAATTCATTTCTTTCGGTGGCAAAAGCAGGTTCAAGATGAATAAATTCACGAAATGGTGACTTTTCTATTATTTTCTTAATTATCTTGAATTCTTTATCAATTCGAGTCTTAATCGTACTTTCTTTGAAATTTGCCGAAAGAAATAAAATGGTAAATTTCTTCTTTCTTAATGCCAACATTTTAATGATTTTTACATAAATAATTGAATGTAATCGACATTAATAAAATTCTAATAAATGTTTCTTATGTCTTTTGATTTTGAATTTCATTTATTAAAAATAATAATGACAATTTGCTTTATTATATTAAATGATAATCTAACCTTATATATATTTAATTTTTAGAGGGAATTCATAGTTAATTTTTCTCTTTAATCGTTTTTAATAACGAACACATTATTCCTTTTTCAATTTTTCCTCAATAAATTTTAATCTAGGACAATGATGAACATCAGAAGCATAATCGCATTTTGGAAAAGAAATTTTTTCCGAGTCCTCAATTATTATCATGGGATTAAAACAAATATATGTATGGATAGAAGTAGGTCTTTATACATCTAATTCTACTTTCTTTGAAAGGAATAACTCCCCAGTTCTTAATTTTACAAATGCTTGTATTTTATATGGAGGTTTTACTTCTTCTGCATCTAAAAAATGAGTAAGTTGCATTTTATTAATCCTATGAAAAAATGATTTGGTGGGTTTTAAAAAATCATTTAGATTTTCATCAAGTTTAATATCAGAATTTATGTATATTCCAAATCTCCCCACTTCAAAAGGATAATTTCCAGTATTTTTAAATGCCAATTCTAAAAAATCCAACAGTGATAAATGCATAGGTTCTAAAAAAGGAGAGGTTTTCAACATTTGTCTATATCCTTTTAGAGTTATCTCACAAAAAGGAATCTCTCTTGGAATTTTTAGCTCATAACCATAAATAGAGAGGATATAATCTTTTAATTCCGTTAAAATTTCTACTATATGGCTGAAATTAGAATATAACAGTTTTTTACCTTCTTTTTGAATTTGGATTCTCGTACCTTCCATATATGAACTTGTCATGATAATATATTTTTCTCCAATGATGTCAATTTTATTAGAAAATCCTTTTCTTTTTTGAAAAATTTCTATACCAAAATAGATTTTCTCTTCAGAAAATCGCAAATCTTGTAATATTTGTTTTATCTCATCCACAGAGAGTCGATTTTTTGAAAGCTTGGATAAAAAGATTGCGAAACGATTGAAATAAGCTTGTAATTTAACATGTTGAGCTTCTGAAATAGAATCTCTAGGGTACGAAGAGCTTGTATCCTCTTTCCATTTGAGCTTGACTTGATTCAAGATTTCTTCGGCATAAGAGTAATTCTCAATCCATCGTATCTTTCTCTTGCCTTCTTTCTTAAGATGTTGTAGTCGTTCTATGAACTCATATAGTCCCATTTGAGCTTTATATCCTAAATTAGAAAAATTTTCCTCTAAATAACCCTCATCATGTTTTCTGTGTTTATGATACATTCCTGCTTGTGTAAAGGTATTCCGGTAAATGAATATCAAGATAGGTATATTTTCACGATGAGCTGTCATGAATTCTTCTTCGGTTATTGAATATTTATAGGAACCATCAGGATATGTCTCGGAAGTATTATAAGGAATGCCATATCTCTCTTTCAAAACTAATATAAATCTATCGCATTTCTTTACATTTTCCAAGCATGTATCAAATGTATCCTCGTTTTCAACATCAAATCGTTTATGAAACCAAATAGGTTCATACTCTAATTCTGGTAATCGGCTTTCTAGGTGTTCTAATACATCCTTTACATCATCAGTACCTGCAAGAAAAACACATTCTTTTCTTTTTCTAGAATCATTCATCATTAGAACATAGAATTCTTGAATTTAACTTATCTTTAAATTGCATATAAAATAAATTAGGAATATATAAACACTAATATATATCTATTGAAGTATTTTTTTTTTTAATCTTTATAAATTAGTAGGTATTTCAATGCTTCACACTACTATGAAGTTATATTTTTAATTATTTTTAAGGGTATTAATATTGGTTTCAACTTAATATTCTGGAAATGAAAATTAGTTTAATCAACAATTCTCTCTAAAAATATCGATTATCCCATTTATATTCTTAGTTATTTCCCTGATATTTTTAGAAACTGCATAGATTAATGTTATTCCAGTGATGACCATTCCAATTCCATATAAAAATTTTGAAGAATCGATTTGAGGTAATCGATTCCAAGTCGATTTTCAGGAAAACGAGGAATGATATCCTTTATATTATTAAACAGATAAGAATATCTTGGTTGTTTTTGTGCTTTTCCTGCTTTTTCTCTTTGGTTTTTTTTATAAATAGTTAAATTTTCTTTAAATTTCTTCGCATGACCATCTGTAGCAAGTACAATAATCCAGTTGTCTCCTTCTTTTTCTAAGATTTCGATGCCACTATTTTTTAAAGAATCCTCATTTACTTCAAATAGATCATTACCTTTTAACTCTTGTTCAATAATATGATTCCTATCTCTAACGGTCAAACATAATTGACAAATTTCATGATCTTTATCCTCGGTACACTTATTAAAATCAATTGTATAGAATTTGTCTATGGCAGGGAATTCTTCTAAGGAAATCTGTCCTTCAGGTTCGATATTCTCGTGAAATGCGTTGGTAGGGCAAACCACGACACATAGCATGCAATAACAGCATTTATCGTGATCAATAAAGAGTTTAGGGTTAGAATCGTCTAAGATATTTTGGGCAATCTCCGGAATTGGTCCTAGCTCTATAGCATCAACGGGGCAGACGAGTTTACATAAACTACATCCAATACATTTTTTAATGTCATAAGTTAAAACTTTCTTAACATCCTTATATTTCCAATTTAGAACTAATTGATCTATAGCAATATCTAAGGTTTTCTCGATTTCCTCTTCTTTATCCTCGTCTAGTTTTTCTTTTGCTGAAGATTCAGTAATTTTAATTCTCCCGAGAACTTTGTTAATATTATTCTAATTATCTTAAATCGTGTTAATTAATTAATTTTAGCTCTTAAAAAATTCAAAAAAAAGGAGTTATGAATAATAAGACTGGCTTTCTCTATCAAAACCATATACATATTCAATAGGCATGCCATCGGGTTGTTGTTCGGGTGGAACATACACAATTCTTAAATTAGGAATAAATGTGCCAATTCCATTTTTTGCGAGGATAATTACGGGATGGTCGGCTTCCCTAAAAATTTGTTCACTGATACTAAGAGTAATTGCTCTACATTGCCGCTCATCAATAACTCCTAACGAATGAATGTATTCGTGAAGTAAGATGTGATAAGTGTATGCCCAGACGATTTCATAAGGTTGAGAATCCAAAATGATTTTTAAGGGAGATTTATTAATAACGATTTCCGTTCCAGGATGAAAATGCATCCCACCTATAAAACCTCCACGGATCATTCCCATTTCGACCAATCCTAAGCTTAATCCAGCTCGATGTCGCCCTAATATTTTTCTTACGTCCTTCTTAACGCTCTCAAATATTTCGGGCATTTTTTTCTTTAATTCGCTTAGGTTCAATATACCACCTTATTAATTTCCTAATTTAAATTCTATGAATTGTAAAAAAAATCATAAAATGAATGATTTTAAAAGTCAAAAAACCAATCGTCGTCATCTTCCCATAGAAAATCCATGAATGACGATAAGTCCCTTAATAGATTTGTTACGTCTAATTTATGTGTTGCGCGTTTGAAAGGGTCTAAGTCTGAAAAAAATAGATCTTTCATGAGGTTATCAATATTAATCCTTTGACGGAATTGAGCAGGATTATAAAATAATGTATAAAAAATTTCTCTTTCTAAATTTTCTAATTCAGGTCGCTTTTTTAAAAAGTCCTTTTGATAAGTATCGTTAATAATATTTTTTAATTCCACAATATAACATTCTTTATTTTGCAGTAATTTCCTTCTTTCTACTTCGAATTCCCTAATTTTATGTTCAATATCCTTGATCTGTTCGCCTAAAAATCTGATTTTTTTATTTGGAGATTTAATGTTCTCAAATTTAGTAGCACATCCGATATCTTTTAGGTTAATAGATTTGGCATCTTCTTTAATCTCAGCCATACTATACTTGATATTGTAATAATCTGGAGAAATATTAATTCTGATTGAGAGATTGCTTTTTATTCGATATTTGCCACCGCGTTTTTCTTCACCGAACCTTTCAACTAGATTGTTAGTGCTTAAGAGATCTAACTGGCTATGTACTGCTTGCCTTGAGATACCTAAAATTTTAGCTAATTCTGATGGGGAGTGGGGAACTTTTGCCAGTTTTGATAATATAATTCTTCTAGTGGGATTTCCTAGAATTACTAATAGGCTATCTAAACTAATGAATTGTTTGGTCTGACTCTCTTTTTCCACTTCCATTTTTATCATCTTTTTAATCTATTAATTTAAATTTTTATTTATACAGTTCTTCAGGTGCTTTTGAATATTGATCGTGAATTTTTTTGGCTCTATCTGCTCCTTTAAGGATTTTTTCAAGTGCCTCATCGAAATCTGCTTTTGATATTACTACTTCATTAACTAATTGAGACCGAATGTGTTTAATTTTCTCTTCTAATTCTTTTATGTCTTTATTACTAGCTTTTTCTGATTGTAATTGTCCTAGTTGAATATTATAATCCTCTATTTCTTTCCTCTTTTCGTTAAAGGCTGGAATAGCTCTTCTGATTGTCAATAATGTCGCTTCTTCACAAAGGGCTTGGATATCTGCACCAGTATAGCACTCAAAAGCTTCAACTAAGCTCTCAATATTAACATTGCTTGCCAGTGGTTTATTTTCAAGGTGAATTTTTAATATAGCTTTACGTGATTCTAAATCTGGCATAGAAACCTCAATATGTCTTCCAAATCTTCCAGAACGCAATAATGCGGGATCAAGCATATCAGGTCGATTTGTCGCAGCGAGTAAAATAACATTTTTTAAATCTTCTAAACCGTCCATTTCGGTTAATAGTTGGGAAAGGACTTGATCAGTCACTTCTGAACCTGCAGACCGCCCTCTCACCCCTGCAATTGCATCGATCTCGTCAAAAAATATAATGCACGGAGCTGCTGATCTCGCTTTTCTAAATGTTTCTCTTACTGCCTTTGAACTTTCACCAACCCATTTAGATAGAAATTCTGGACCTTTCACTGAGATAAAATTGATTTCGGTTTCATGAGCTAAAGCTCTTGCTAATAGAGTTTTTCCAGTACCGGGGGGTCCAAATAATAAAATTCCACTTGGCGGTTTTGAAGATAAATGTTTATATAATTCAGGATACTTCAATGGCCATTCAATAATTTCTCTTAATTGTAATTTGGCATCTTCTAGTCCTCCAACATCTTCCCAAGTTTCTGTGGGTTGGGAAATAATTACTTCTCTTAAGGCCGAAGGTTCGATGTTATTTAACGCCAAAGTAAAATTTTCCATTTCTATTTTTATTGAATTTAAAATTTCAAAAGGAATTGGCTTGTCTAAATCTATTTTTGGAAGGATTTCTCTAATAGATAGCATCGCCGCTTCTTTAGCTAATGCTTCAATATCTGCACCTACAAAACCATGAGTTTTTTCTGCAATAGTTCTAAGATCCACATCATCATCTAACGGCATACCACGCGTGTGAATTTGTAATATTTCATATCGACCGTGCGTATCAGGTACGCCAATCTCAATTTCTTTGTCAAATCTACCAGGCCTTCTTAGTGCAATATCAATATCGTTTACTCGGTTTGTTGCTCCAATGACGATAATTTCGCCTCTTCCTTCTAAACCATCGAGTAAAGAGAGTAACTGAGCAACTACCCTTCTTTCAACCTCTCCAGTGACTTCCCCTCTTTTTGGGGCTATCGAATCTAATTCATCGATAAATATTATTGAAGGAGCGTTATTCTTAGCGTCGTCAAAAATATTCCTAAGGTTTTGTTCACTTTGTCCATAAAACTTACTCATAATTTCAGGACCGCTAATTGTAATAAAATGAGCGTCAGTCTCGAAAGCTACCGCCCTTGCTAATAAAGTTTTACCCGTTCCTGGAGGACCATAAAGCAAGACTCCCTTAGGAGGATCTATTCCTATTCTTTTGAACAATTCAGGATGTCTCATTGGTAATTCGATCATTTCACGAATTCTCTGAATTTCATCTTCTAATCCACCAATATCCTCATAGCTTACTCTTGATTTTTCTCTTTCTACAAGTTCTTTATGTGTTTTTTCGCTTAATCTAATTTTTGTTCCAAGATGAATTCTGACCGCAATAGCCTTTGGTTCAAAATCTACGATTATTAAGTCGTATTTTTTACGATAATTCCAAAAGCTTATAACATCATCTTTAGTTATTACTCTATTTTCTAGTAACCTATTTAGTTGTCTAGGGCTAATTATAACTGGCTCTGTTAAACTTGCGAATACTACTTTGTCAGCCAAAATCGCTTCAATTTTACGAATCTCTACGTAATCATCAATCGTTACTTGTATATTCCTTCTTAAAGAAGAATCGAGCCTTAAGACACCAGTCCCTTTGTCTTCGGGTTTACCGGGATATAATAATGCGGCTGTCCTTGACTTAGTTAAGGGGGCATATATCTCAATCGCATCACCATTCTTTAAGTTTAACTTGCGGGTTATATCAGGGTCAATTCTTACTCTACCTTTGCCAGAATCTTCTTTGAATGCGTCTTTTACTCTTAACCTATTTTCTTTTCCTTCATAACCACTTGAAATCCCACTCATCTTTTTATACCTGTTTGTTTATTTTTCGCATAATAATAGATACAATTCCGTTGTTGATCTCTACAACATGGTCCTTCATAGTGGATTCAAACGGTAATTGTAGTTCCTTTTCAAAATTTTGGAAATTACTTTCAGTCATTATTTTCAGTTTTCTTCCATCCTCGCTTAAACTTAAAATAATATGGCCTTTTTCTATTCCTGGAAGTTCTATGACAATTTCAGCGTAATCATCATACACATTTAATTCGTTATAAGGTTCTTTTTCCATGGAGTCTTCTCGCTCAAAATCCGGTTTTAAGGAAAGCGTACCTACATCCATTACCTGTTTTTTTCCCGATTTTCTTAACATTTTAAATTGCGGGTATGATGAAAGGTTCAATTTCTTAAAATATTCTTGAAGTTTTTTCTCGTCAAAATCGCCTTCGATCTTTATCTCTGGTTTTTCCATTCCAGATTCAAAATGATATGTGACCTTAAATCCTTCTACTTTTTTATTTTGGAGATTTAAGTTTGGATCGAAATTTGATTCAGGCAAAAATAAAAAATCCACATTAAAAGTACCTTTATCTATTTTAAAGAATTCTTTAATCCGTTCTAAAAAATCATAATAATCGTCATCAAACTCGTCTGACAAAAAGATCACCTTCTAGAAAATTATGTCAACTTCTAATTGACATTAGGTGCTTTACCTATTTTAATGTATCGATTTTTTAAAATAAGAGGTTAACACTTAAAAAAAAAAGATTTCTTACTTAAGCAATTTAAGAAAAAGAAGGAATATCTATTCCATTAGAGAAATTAATTGCGATTTGTGTATTTTTTTAAATATTAAACCAATTAAATCTTCAAAAGACTCTACAACACCTACTCCTTGTATTGCGATAGTTTTTTTGATTTTAAAGTTCTTATGTTTAAAATAATTAATATTTTCTAAAAACTCAGAGGTATCAAATGTATCCGGTAAATCTTGTTTGTTAAACGCGAGGATTTTGGGCATTTTAATGAGATAGTCTCCGAAATAATTACATAATTCGTTCCAAGAAGTTAAATTTCTGTAGTAAACACTTTGCTGTGAGTCCGCTACAAAAATAATTCCATCGATAGCTTGTAGTGTAATTGGTCTTGTAATTATATAGAAATCTTGACCCGTTGTAGAATAAAGGTGTATTTTAAGGAGCCATTGTTGGTTTTTGAACGAAATGGTTCCGTAATCAAAGAATAACGTTCTACCTACGCTACTCTCAATACTTAACACTTTATCCTTCTTTCCAAAATGATTAAAGAGCGATTTCATAGTGGTGGTTTTCCCTGAAAGTGCGGGACCAAAATAACAAATTTTTAATTGAATAGTTTGATTTAAATGATCTATTATCATTTTCTACTTTTTTTAAATTGGTTTTTGTCTTATATTTTGATTAGAAGTATATTAATTTCTATTTTTTTTTTTCCAAAATAAATGTAATATTAATAGGAGATAAACGCAAGGAATTAAGCATAACTTAGTCTTACTTCCTTAATGACTTGATAAGTTCTTCGCAATAATTCATATGCAACTTGTGGAGGATTCCATCCTTTAAGTCCACAATCGGGTCCTACAAATTTAAGTCGGTCTTCATAATGTTTAATAGCAAAAAGTAAATTCTTCTTGATGAATTCTTTTGAATCTATTAAGTTCATAGTTCCTTCAAATGTTTTAAGTCCATCAAGTGAGGCCCCTGCATCCAATTTTTCAGCCATTATACTATTAATATTCGTTCTCGTGATACCGACACGTATGAACTTATCATACTTTTCTAAGTCATTTTTTGGAATGATATTAGAATGATCAGAGGCATATTCACAAGTGAGTACATCTATATTTTTTGCCTGAATAGGAATTGAGTATTTTTTTAAAGTGTGAAGGTGGATTTGGATAATACCATCTATTCCTTCCACAGTTTTATCAAATGCTTTAATTAACGCATCTTCTTCAATGTTAAACATATCAACATACCCAAATGAAGGTTCATCTATCGAGATGATGGAATTTTGAAGATATTTAGTGTTTTTTATTGATTGTTTCAATATGGTATTAAGGGACTTAGCAAAATTGAACGCTAAATCAGAATATATCGTAAAACCATGCTTTTTTATGTATAATTCTATGGGTCCGGTAATACATACTTTTATTTTAAGCGCATTTCCAGTTCTCTCATAATAATCTTTCGCAAATCGTTCTAAAATGAAAAGTTCGGGAATAATAGCTTTTTTAGAATCAATCAAAGATGGCTCCAATTCATAATCTTCAATAGGTTTTAAAAATTGGGTATACATATCCATATGTTGGGGATAATTTATTATTTCTACCCCGGCGTTTAATTTTAGCTGAAACGATTGGAGAAAGGGATGGATGAAAAAATTATAAATTCCTCTATTTTCAAATATATCTGCGTTATTTACAATTCCCTTGTATCCTGTCCAATAAAATTGCTTGAACTTCTCATAATCAATGTAATCTGGTAATGGAAAACTACCAACATCGTCAAATTGGGGAAATTCAAATTCATCCATTAATCAAACACAAACTCTAATATCGTTAATCATAAATAATCTGTTATAACAGATATATTTATGGAACAAGAGTTAATTAGTAAACAAATAAAAAGAAAGAAAAATCAGCAAATTGCTGAATTAGCGCTAGCTGCTAAAACTGCTAAGGAGAGAAATGGAAAGCCATTTATATTTCACTTTCTTACAACTTTAAAATGTAATTGCGATTGTGAAACTTGTCTTTGGAAAGATAATACGAAAAAAGATGAACTAACACTTGAGGAAATCAAGCGCATATATTTGGAAGCAAAGGAAGCAGGATTTTTAGTTACTATTCTCTGGGGTGGAGAACCTCTCCTTAGAAAAGATATTACTGAAATTATTAAATTTGTTAAAAGGGAGTTAAAGTTTACAATTGTTGGAATAGTTACGAATGGCTGGTTCCTTCCAGATAAAATCAAAGAATTTGGAGATGATATAGATTTTATTCTTATATCTCTGGACTCCCCTAGACCTGAAGAACATGATCAGATTAGAGGGTTGCCTGGATTGTATGATAAAATAATGGATTCTGTTACTATTGTTAAAGAAAGCTATCCATTGATTTCACTACAATTTAGCTTTTCAATTAGTAAATATAATATAAATCGTGTTGAGGAAATGATAATTTTATCTGATAAAATGGGAATTCCCGTAGCTTTTAATGTAATAAATACTGTTCGCCATTATTCACATGGTGATGTAGATGAGAAAGGCATACTTTCTGCGAATGATAACGATATTAGTAAAGCATTTGAAAGAATTTTAGACGCTAAGAAGAACGGTTCGAAAATATTAAATTCAGAAATGTATCTAAACCATTTTATTGGTGGTAAAAAGCAATACCGATGCCACGCAAAAAAGGTTTTCATGTTTGTAAACTACAACGGAGACATTGAAAATTGTCTTCAGATTGATAAACCTATAGCTAATTTACGACAAACATCTGTTAGTGAAGTGTTACAACTTCCTCAATTTGTTAAATTCATTAAAGAGAGCGAGAAATGTTATAGCTGTAATTCTCCCACAATGATCGACACAAGTTATTTATGGGATGATCTGAGATTGTTAACAAAATCAGGAGGTATTTCATTTGGTTAGATTTTTATTATCTCATCTAATAGTATTTCTCTATTAAAAGATCTATTTCTTTCTCTTCCAAACCAAATAATTCAAAAAGGAGTCTATCAATAATTTCTTGAACTGATTGTTGATTATTTTGTTCTATGAATTTGAATATTTCATTTAATAGCTTCCTATTCCTGTCGTTAGAAAAAAGTTCTAATTCAAGAATTTTTTCCTTGATTTCTTTTAATTTCTGAGGTTTCTTGATATTGGTGAACTTAATCATCCATATAGCTAAGAGTTTTATTAAGGATATTTTAGAACCTTCTTCGTCAGATTGAAACATTTGTGAATTTGGAATATATAATTGGTCTTCTAATTTCGTCTTACTTCTTTTGATTGAAATGTTATTCGCTTTAAATAAGAAATTAACTAATTTTGAATTTAAATAAGCAATAAGAAATAAAAAATCTACTCTCGTCTCGTCATCTTTCGGCCATAAGAAGTAGGTGTCGGAAGTCGCGTAATAAGTCTCTTCAGAATAGCCAAATATGTTCTCATTTGAGATGTATTTGAAGAAAATCTTTTGGTTTTTGTCATATAAGGGCTCAAGGTCTGTTATAATCCGCTTGGTGTCAATCCCATTCCTAATAATAAAACTGCCCCTTCGAGGAAAATATAAATCTTTTACGTTTTCTTTTGCGTTTGTTAATATTTTTTCCAGTTCCTCTTTGTATTGATGTAGATAAGATGTTAGTGTGGGGTATTTTTTTTTTAAAAGCTCATTCCTTTTGTTCTTATCTCGATTTTTAAATTCTTCTTTATTGAAGTATACGATATATCCATGAAAATCTTCCATTTTATAACCATAAGACCTAATGGATCTACTTTTATAAATTTTTTTTAGTCTTTTCTTTTCTTCCTCGTTTAATTTAACAAATTCACCGTTGATTTTGACGAATACTTCGTTATCTCTAAGTTTTAGATTTTCATTAAGATTTAAAATAAAAATCTCGTCTTTAATTAATATCAGTCCATTTCTAATAATAAAGTAATCTTTTAAGAAAGTTGTTTTACCTTTAATTATACAAAAGGACTTAATTTGATCAACAATTTTTTTTACTTCAATTGGATACAAAAGATTCCAGCTGCCTTTACTATTTAGCTCTCTGTTAGTTAAGGCTGATTGATATCGCGTAACAAAATTGTGATTTAAGGAGTGTTCCAAGGAACGGTTCAAAGCATCAAAAATAACATTATTGGCGTTGTCATTAAATTGATTTTGGGGTTTAGAACTTGAAATTTGTACTACTTCTATTTTCCTATTTGTTTTTTTTAGCTTATCGTTTTCTGTCTTCTTTTGAAGTGAAAAAATACAGTTATGCTGTCCTTGGGCATCTCTAAATACTCTTATCCTCGATAAATCAATATATTGAATTAAAAAACACTCGTCTAATATGTGTGGTTTCAATAATTTAATGCCTGTTTTCTTGGATTTGGTAATCCAATAATTTGTTGTGATATAAGAAAGAATTCCACCGGGTTTCAACTTAGCTATTCCAAGGTGGATAAAAAAATAAAACAAGTCCATATTGCCAACGAAGTATTCGCGACAAAAGGGATATTTCTTTATCAAGTTCTGAAAAACTTTTGCGTTATAATTTTGACCTAAGTAAGGAGGGTTTCCAATTATAACATCGAATTTTTCGTTAATATCTGAACCTAAAAAATTTTCAAAACGAAATTGAACGTTAGGATAATTTTTAACCAATTGCGATTTTAAACGATTATCAATTTCATACGCAGTTATGTTTGTGAGATTATATTCCAAGAGATATTTTAAAAAAACGCCTTCCCCTGTTGTAGGATCAAGAACCTTTAAATCGTTAATTTTAATATTAAATTTATCTTCATAGTTTAAAGTTTTAAGTAGCTCGAGAACATTTGAAACCATAAACTTAGCGATATAGTTAGGTGTAAAAATTTGTCCAATAACAGCGTTTTGTTCTTTTATATCCTTTTTTGTATCCATCTAATCTTAATATTAGTTTATAACCTCTAAAAAGGTGATGTTTTTCTAAAAAGAAAGGAAAAAAAAGATAAAGTTTTATTTATTACTGTTAATGGTCGTGATTATGACCGTGGTGCTCCATTTTTATGTTAACTGGTTTTAGAGAGCCGATAGCCCAGCCAGTGACTTCGTTTAATGAAGGATGAATAACCATGGATCTGTAAATAGGCATAAAAGATCCTCCTTCTGGACACGCGCGAGATAATTTAGGGATATCTTCCTCCCCAGAAGATTCTGGTAAGACACATGTAAACCCAGAGTTCATTAAATAGACGAAAGGTTGCACCAAGATCGCTGCGTGTGGTCCAACAACATGAGCGCCTAAAATTCTATAGGATTTGTCGACAACTAATTTGACGAATCCATCGTCGTCATCGTTATTACTGAAGCCCATAGCGTAACCCTTTGCTACCGTGGAATATTGTTTTATAGCAACGTAAATTTCATAACCTTTCTCAATAGCTTCTTTTTCCGTCATCCCTACGTGACCAATTTGAGGATAAGTAAAAATTGCCCAGGGGACTGCCGAATAATCTACAGATTTTCTATGTTCTTTTGGAGAAAAAATATTATTATTACATATCTCTGCTTCGTAATTCGCTTTATGTCTAAACTGATAACGCCCATTAGCATCACCAATACACCAAATATTCTTTTTATTCGTTTCTAAATATTGATTGGTTGTTATCCATCCGCGTTTATCAGTCTGAACGCCAGTTTTTTCGACATTCAGGATGTCTGCGTTTGAGCGTCTCCCCGTAGCTATGAAAATTTCCTCGCCTTTAACTTCTTTCGTCTCACCTGTTTTAGCATTTTCTAGAACAACAACTTTTAAATTACCATCTTTTCTGACTTTAACTGCCTTGTGATTTACTAAAACGGTCATATGTTTTCCAAAGCTCATTTCGAGAAGCGCACTAATTTCTGGTTCTTCGGTTGCTACTAATCGTGGTAGCATTTCTACTATAGTAACATCAGTCCCCATAGCTGAGAAAATATGGGCGAATTCAGCAGCAATTACACCCCCTCCGATAATTATGAGACTGTTCCAAGGCTTTGCTGGGAATTTTTCGCCAAAAAAGCTTCTATTGGTTACATATCCTATTTCTTCTAAATCATCTATTGGAGGGATAAAAGACCGACTACCGGAAGCGATAACGAATCTTTCTCCTTTAAATTTTCCAAAGCTCTCCTTTCCATCAATCGATTTTACTTCCATTTTGTAATCTCCAAAAAATTCGCCAACTCCACGATACAACTTAAGATTTGGAACATGTGACAATCCTTGCTCCATTTCCTTACTCTCGTCGATTTGCGTCCACATTCTTTTAGCTATTAAATCCCAATCTATTCTTTCTACTCTAAATTCTACCCCAACTTTGCTAGCATGTTGGGCTTCACGAATTAAATCAGCTGGATGGACTAAAACCTTTGAGGGAATACAACCGCGCGTTAAACAAGTACCACCTAGTTTGGTATCTTCTATTAAAGCACATTTTAGCCCCATTTGCAGACCCGTGTTTAAGACGTTTAAACCGGCTCCTGACCCAATAACAACTAAATCATAATTCTCCATAAATTCAATTTTACCTATATCACTTTTAAAGTTTTTACTAATTTTTTATTGATTACTCGAAAAATGAGACTTATTAGGACATCTTACTCCTATTTGAATAATTTTAAAATGGTAATAAAAGAAGATTATAATTTACCTTCGCATTTTAATAAAACCGCCAGATTTCATTAACGCGCAAGGTTTAAGGTATTTTTTACCGCTTATTTTTACAAACTCTTCTAACATTTTAGACCATTTTTCGTAATTTCTTTTTCCAGGACCAAAAGGTCCGGGGATGCTCGTTCCAGTCAACATTACATCATCAATAATTTTGTATCCAGACACAATACTCTCTTCTAAAAGCTTGCAACCTTCATTTAACATTATGGCCATTGACATTTCAGGACTATAGATGCCGGCTTTTCTATTTAAATTTATTTTTGGTTTCCCACTCGTCCAATTGTAAAAACCTCTTCCTGTTTTTCTTCCCAAATTTCCCTCCATTACGAGATTTGTTAGAACTTTACCAGGGCTAAAATCGGGAGAAAAAATTTTTTCATAACTTTTCAAGACATTATAAGTAGTATCTACGCCAAGATAGTCGGTTAACTCACATGGCCCCATTGGAACTAATTTTCTTGCCTCAGCATCGGCATCAATTTGTTCCCATGGAATACCTTTCTCGAAAGCTTGATCAAGCACCCAATTAAAATAAATAATTGGTGGAGTGAGTAATCTATTTGCAATAAATCCGGGGCTCTCTTTCTGAATTCGAACGGAAAGCCGTTTCCCTTTGAGACAAGGTAGCATTTTACCAATTAGTACTCCAATATCCAAAGCTTCTTCAGTTGTTTTTTCGCCTCTCATCACTTCAACGCAGCATTGAAGGATAACCGGGAGGAAAAAATGCATTCCAATAACTTTTTCTGGTCTATTTGAATCTTCGGCGATCTCTGTTATTCTAAATGTAGAAGTATTTGAGGCCAAAATACAGTGAGGAGGCGAGTTTTCCATAATAATTTTACAAACATTTTTTTTAATTTCTATTTTTTCAACGACCGCTTCAAATACGAAATCAACCCCTTTAACCGCAGATGTTAAATCTATTGATTTCTTGCATCTTGCCATGATATTCGAAACGGATGCTCCTTCTACTAATTTGCCTTTTGCTTCAACTTTTTTTAAACCTTCTTCAATTTTAGCTAAGCCATTGTTAACAATATCGTCTTTAATATCAACTAAAGTTACATTATATCCAGCCATTAAAGCAACTTGGGCAATGCCATAACCCATAACACCCGCTCCAACAACAGCAATGTTTTTTATATTACTTATATCCACCATTTTTTTTGCTAACTCCTAAAAATGAGATGTCTATTTTAAATATACTCATTAATATTAAACATTTATGTTAACGAACTAAATCTGGGAAAGTTCTCTTTGAAAAATAGATTAATGTTTATTTCCTCTTTTTTTTGAGAGAAAGTACACATATCTCAACATTAGTATTACCATTATGTCTTATAGAAAAATGCTGTTATATAATGATGAAAATTAAAAAAAAGAATGAATAAGAGAAAAAAATAAGAGAAAATTATTAAATTTTATCTTCCAATAATATCCATTAGTTTAGGGAATATTCGAGGGTAATGTACAGCCATACAATGGATTCCGTCAATAAGGCTTTTCTTTCTAAGCTCACCAATGAATGGTTTGAAAAGTTCATAATTATATTGGTCGTACAACTCCTTTTGCTGTTTTTTGTCAGTGATGTCCTTCTTTACGCTCTTCCACTTAGCCAGGATCTCCTTAGGGACGCTAACACCTGGAACAAAAGTGTCGAAACCTTTAGCAATTCCATATGACTTCATTGGAAAGATTCCGAGCAGGATAGGTACTTTATACTTCCTGATTCCTGTTAGAAATTCTATCGTACGATCAAGATCGTATACTACTTGAGTTTGTATAAATTCACAACCTGCTTCTGCTTTTCTACCAATCTTCAAGACTTCTGGCTCCATTGGATCAGAATTAGGGTTTGCTGCACCCCCCACGTGTAGTTTTGGAGGATCTTCAATCTCGTAGCCGTTGATAGAACCTTTATCAACCATTTCTCGCACAAGTTTAATTAAAGTTGCTGAATCAAGATCGAAAACGGGTTTAGATTCGGGCATGTCACCCATTGCCGTGTGATCTCCAGTGAGAGAGAGTATATTGTGAATCCCTAGAGCTTGCGCACCCATGATCATGCCGGCAATACCTAGTTTATTAACGTCTCTCACGGTCATCTGCCAGACGCATTCCAAGCCAGTAGCTTTTTGAATTAAATGCGTGGCTGCCATAGAATTTATTGTTACTATACCCAAAGGACTATCTGTTACATTTGCGGCAATAACATACGGAGCCATCTGTTTCGCTTCTTCGATCGTATGGGAAAGATCACAGGTTTTTTCTGGTTCAAGTTCGCCAGTTAATATAAACTCGCCCTTTGCAAGGGCTTCCCCTAATTTTGAATATGATTTTGCTTCTGTCATTTTCACATCTACCTCCATACTACTTCTCGTTGATGACCAGATTCGCTCCAATCTACTGGGTCTCTCAATTTAGAGAATTTGTCTAATTGTCCTAACTCTTTTAAACGGTTGTAAATTAATACCCAACCACAATCTTTCTCGTAATTGCCAACTTCACATTTACCATCAACCATTCCTCCACATGGACCGTTCATGAGTGCCTTTGCGCAAGTGGTTATAGGACATATCCCTCCAGTTTCGTTCAACATACAATCACCGCACCCCCGACAGCGCATAAAGAAACGACCGATACGCTCCGTCATTCCCATGAACTCAGTATTATTAGAGATAAAGACAGGGATGTGAGGATACTTGTCGTGTAAGACTTTATTAATGCTTGCAACTCCTAAACCACAACTTAACGTCAAAATTGCGTCGATTTCGCCTAATTCTGCGTCGATTTTTCTCAATTCTTTCTTCATTACTCTATTATCGCAGGTTTCTTCAGGAACTATTATTGTTTTGATTTGAAAACCTTCTTTTTCCAATTTTTCTGCCATTTCTTGGGCTCCTTCTTCACCACCGGTCTGACACATTGCGGCACATGAACCACAAGAAACGATCCCTATTTTCTGAACACCTTTTAAAGCGATAAGAACTTCTTCAAATGGTTTTTTAGTAGTAATTATTGTAATTTATTATCCACCTTTTTTGCTTTTATAAAATTTAATACTTGTGATAAATAAATTAATGAAATTATTAAAATTTAATTTTTTTAGATCAAAGGTAAACATTTACCATGACTAAATTTATTGTCATAATGATAATTATTATATTTTTAATGACGATTTTCTAAATAATCGTCAAAAATATCAACATAATGATCAGATTTAAAAATTACTAATATTAAAATGGATGAATTTAAGAAAATAGACATTTGTAATGAAACAATGTAAAGTGTTATTAAAAAAATTTTGAAAGATAAAATAAGTAAAAAAAAAATTTTCTATTGTTAATTTAAACCCAAATAAAAAAGTCCGTTAACCCATCATGGATGGTAATATTTTTGCTAACGGAACCGCTAAACCACCAAGTAAAGAACCGATAGAGGTCAGTTTTTTCAAATAGGTTTTCATATCTTTAGTAACTTTTATTGTCCTTGTTTTTCCTTCGATAATCGTGCCGTCAGAAGACATTAAGAATATTTGAATCGTTTGTTCTCCCGTTTGTCTTGGCTCTAAAGTTAACCAAGTTGAGTCTCCGTTTTCTATCATGTTTGATAATACCCCTACGATATCAGTACCTTCAGAAGAGATTAAAGGAATGGGTTTCTCTGGGATTAAAAAGCTCCCTCTTCCTTCAACCTTGATAGCTAAATTTAATTCGCTAGGTTCAAAACCTGGAGCGACTACTTTTATACTGTATTTTTTATCTTCTGGGGTATTGTTATAGAGAAAGATCATAATATTTAGTTCCGCATTCAAAAATACCACTTCTTGGGCTGAGGAATCCATATATATCGGATCCTTTGAAATGCGTTCTATATTATCGGCTAGTTCTAATTGAAGTCTATCGACGATTTTGAAGAAGCCAGGGTTGAATTTTTTGATGTAAGCAAATATTTTAAAGACATCGGCAGTAGAAAAATACCACGATGAATTCTCAATTAGTAGTCCCTTTTCAACATCAAAATCTTGTGAGTCAATGTTAACAATTTCTGCCAGTTCTCGTGTAAATTGTTCATCCGTTAAAACGCCTTGATATTTTAAATAATACAAAAACAAAAGAGATTCAATTGCAAAGGTTATTGGTAGCTCATCTTCTTCTTGCTCTTTGATTTTTTGTATAAAGGAGGGTGTCAAAATTTTGTTAATTCCTGCTAAATATTCGTCCCATTTGAGGAATGTAACAGGATCTAAATGATCGGAAAATACTTCCCCAAAGAAGTTGTCCAAAAATATCTGATGCGTGGTAGGCTTGTAAAAGTCTTGTAGGCCGTTTACATCGTGGATATTAAGGTTTAAACTACGAATAATAATTGCTAAGCCTAACCCAATTAGTGCAAGTCCTGCTGCTGCGAATCCTAAGTTCATATCTCCAAGTAATAACATTATCAAGAACAAAATAAGTGCTATAAAACATATTAAGGCAATAATCTTTAGCAAGTTAACAACGCTCTTTACGCTACTAAATAGTAAGTCAAACCCATCTAATGAATCAATTGGTCTCCCTCTCTTTCTTTCAACCTCTAATCGTAATTTTAGAGAAGAACTCGTACTACTCGCTCCGAGAAACAACATTATTGAATTGAAGGCATATATTCCTAAGATTACGAAGAATACGATTTTTAACGTGAAGTCCAATACTGAAATAAAAGCTAGAATGGTAACTATTAATAGAAGAATAGGAAGTACGAATAATAGAATTTTACCAACTCTGGAGACATATTTAACCATTTTGCCTTGAAACCGTTCCTTTTTAATAATTTTTGACAAGTCTTTTTCTAATTCTCTTTCCATTTTATAATTCATCTGTTCAGGTTTTGTAAAATATATATATTTAAAATAATAGAAATTGTGATTTAAAATTTTAATGAAAATATTTCGTTTGATTTCTTACAATATTATTTATTAAGGTATTGATCAAAAAAGTAAAAAAAGAAAAAGTCTCAATATAAAATCTATATTTACAATTATACTAGAATTATTTAGTATTTGTTTCTGTATCAACTTTATAGGAATTATCTATCAAAAACAACAGCTAATTACTATGCGCTCTTAATTTGTTTTTTTGCCTTTTTATTTCTTGAAATATTTCGTCTATGTCTATAGCGGAATATAACTACGACTGAAATAGTCCCTATTATAAGTACTATTACAATGATAACTACTAATTCTATTGGAAATGGTAGAGTGGTAAGTCCATAAGCATAATATATGTCCATCTCAGCATTTCTTCCGTCCGACCAAACAACATGAGGTATATCATACTGATCGAGTTGAATACTCATGTATTCTCCAGGTCTCGTAAAGACGCTCGATGTGTCTTCATTCGCTATAACTATTTCATCAGATAAAACAGGGTTGCTTTTCCCAGTCCCTGCAAAATTGATTGTTCGATAATATGGTCTGTAATTATCTCCTATTTCACTGTAATAGACAATATGGAGTCTTCCAGTTGGATCAATTACCATGTCAGGATTCCATTGGTTTCCCGCTGTTTGTGGGTTCACTCGTAATCGTTCGCTCCAAATCGAACCATGATTATCAGAATATCGCAAGTATACATCAAAGGTGTCTGTAGCTTGATCATATTTGTCTGCCCATAAAATATAGAGACGATTGTCTTTATCAAATTTTATTACGGGTAAGGTAGCTTTACCAACTGAACCACCTGCTGGTTCGAAGGCTGAAAAGTTTCCGTCATTGTTAATTATCTGTGGAATATCAAATGTGATTCCCTTATTTAGACTTTTAGATAAATATAGATTCCCGCCACCATCAGGTACCCAACTCCAAGCAACAAAAGGATCTCCAGAACCATTTAAGGTAATATAGGGTCCTACATAGAATTCATCTTCACCTATCACCGAAATTTCTTGATAGGAGTCGCCTCCATCAGTAGAGCGAGTCACACGAATAGTTGCATTTCCATTAGGGTCTTCTACATCGACATCATCATAAACGAGATATACAGTGTTATTTTCACCAACGACAATAGTTTCTTTATCAGCAAAATGAATACCATTTGAAGCTTGCACAGGAGTCCATGTTACTCCATAGTCGATGCTCTTTGCGATTGTAATTTGTGTCAGATAACCTCCACTAGGATCATTAAAGTAATCAGGTTCGAACTCAAGATAAGCATAATAAACAGTTCCATTGTACCAGTATAGCCAAGGATCAGATTGCCGTGTAAAGGAGTCACCAAACATTGGCATATCGTAAGGTTGAGTCCATGATTTACCGAGATCGAGAGACCTTACAATGCTCACGCGTGCCCCACCTCCGTTATGAGTTTCGGAATTCTTCCAGCCGACGAAGATTGCTCCATTATCACTTATTGCCATAGAAACTTCCACATGGTGGGCATAGTTGTTATCGTCTGTTGATAAAAGTTTATTACTTGAAAATCCTAAAATGACTTCATCTGTCTCTTGAGAATTAGCTAAAATAAAAGTAGAAGGAGGGAGTAAAAATGCTAAAAAGAGCATAATTGATGTCATGAAGAGATACGATTTTCTAATTCTATTCATTTACTGCCTCCAGTTTAAAATCATTTTGGTAAATTATATCTTCATAATTAATGTTTCATTTATACAAGTCAACTAATAAACATTGTTACCCAATTTGTTTTAATCCACATAATATTTTCTTTTCGAATATTTTCTTGAAAATTGAAGTGATTTAAAACATTGAAATTAACAATACACAATAAGAATATCAATATTATTATTATTATTAAAAAATAAATATTTATTCAAGAAATCCTTTAAATAACTCATGTCGGAAATTGATTATTATGAAATAGTTAGACAAAAGCTGATTCTCGGACCATTGTATGCGCCAAAGCATAAAAAAGTCTATGAATTGATGAAAATCTTATGGAGTAAAGAAGAAGTTAAGATTCTTTCCTATTTTGAAAATGCCGATAAATATAATACTTTAAGGGAATTAGAAAAAAAATCAGGAATTCCAAAAAAAGAAATTAAATCCGTTTTGGAGCGATTATGCTCAAAAGGTACTATCGCTAAAAGGGTAACAAAATATAGTCTTATTCCACTTCTTCCCGGTATATTTGAAAGATATTTCATTTATCGCAATGATACTGAAGAAAATTTGAAAAAAGTAGCAGAGCTTTATCGATGGTTTTTTAAAAATTTTTTACCTCCATTTTTAGTAGAGAGTAAATTAAAACTTTTTCGACCTCGATTACCTTTTGATGCTAAGGAAAAATTAATTGAAATTGATGAATCTCTTGATGTTGAATCTCAAATCCTTCCTTTAGAATTAGTATCTCAATTAATCGATAATTATGATATGTTTACATATATTCCATGTCAATGTCGTTTAATAGCAGAATACACAGGAGAACCATGTGAGGTAGCTCCAGCAGAAATGGGGTGCTTTTTAGCGGGAGAAGGGGCGAGATCTGCAATAGAAGGAGGGTATCCGAATCTTAATAAAGAAGAAGCTATAGAATACTTAAGAAAAACTGAAAAAGCGGGATTAATCCATAGTTGTGTAGCAGATAGCAGTATTGAATCTACTTTATTCATATGTAATTGTTGTAGTTGCCATTGTGGGGCGTTAGTAGCAGCAAAAGAACATAAATACTACGCAACATTAGCATCTAATTACATACCGAAAATAAACAATGAACTCTGTACTAAATGTGAAATTTGTCTAAATAAATGCCCAATGGGCGTTATTTATCATAAACTTCCTAATGAACCAGATTCTTCTGATGAACGTATGTTTATAAATGAAGAATATTGCTTAGGATGTGGAGTTTGTGCGACTAATTGTCCAAACAATGCTATTAAACTAGTAAAAGTCAGAGATAATATTCCTACAGAAAAATATAAAATTGGTACAAAAACATTTACAGAACTAGTGTAAGTTAAAATACTGCATTTTTACTTTTTATATTTTTTAATTCTTAAAAATTGAAACTTCTTAATTAATTAAAAAGAATTGAAGAGATTTAAGTATAAATTTAAAAGAATTAAAGGATTAAATCACTTTCTTTGATATAAACTAATCTTATAAGTTAATTTGATCAAAAAAGAAAAATTAAAAAAAAGAATTAGTAAATAAGCTATAAAAAAACTTTAAGTTGTGAGTTTTTGATCATTTTTTACTAACATTTTTTGGTATTTTTATAACCTTTTCCTTACAATTATTTAACAATAGTGCGGAAAAAATCGTAAGAAATCTCGAAAATGTCAATTTTCAATCGTTTTTAAATCCTCAAAGTTAATAAAAGGGATTTTTTTCCCCCAAAAAGTAAGGATTCCTTTTTCATTCGTTATATGTTCAAAAAAAGTCAGATTTTCAAGGATTCACCCGATCTCGTAAAATGGGTTAAGGAAAATTTCCCATTATATTTATATAGTAAATTATTCTTAAAGTAATTAATAATAAAAAAATAAAAATAAAACAAACTCGGAGTGAAAAAAATATGGAAATAATAAACCTTCAAGAAAAAGTTTTAGACCTTTCTGACGAACAGCTAAAAAGTATTTATTTAGCAGCTAGTAGAATAAGTCAAGATAGTATTGAGGAATTAACTCCTGTCCTGTTAAGAGTATGCTTAAACTGCGAAACAGGAGTTTTAAAAGACGAGCTCGGGCGAGTTATCTTTCATTTACAGAAGACAGAGAGATTAGATACTCGAATTGGTCTTGAAAAGCTTTTACATGGAGCTTTAAAAGTGAACGCGAAGGAAGTATTTAAACTTCTTGAATCTGGTGCGCCAGATGCTAAAGATTTATCTGAAAAAATAAAATCAATTTTATAATGAAAAAACTTTTTTTTTACTAATCTTATTTTATTTTAATTATGTCTAATAATGATAATCAATCTGATTTAGATAAAGCTTGGGAGCATTACGAGAAAATACGAGACGCTCTTATGGGTTTATACGAAATCTTGGATTTGAATTTGGAAAAGGATAATATTTTTTACCAATGTGCGATCGACAACTTAGAAAATTTAAAAGACACAATTATCGATTTATTAAAAAAGGATTACAATCCCTCCGAAATCACGCTAAAATTGAGAGATCTAGAATTTTCTATGAAAAAAGAGCTTTTTTTTGAAAAAAAAGAAAAACAAAAATAAATCGTTATAGAGAAAGAGTATTTTTATTTATCTCAGGTTTATTTTTGACAATTTTGTATTATATTTTAATAGTGCAATATATCAGATTCAATTTTATTTATAAAGGCGGTTGAGCTAGTTTATATTAATATTTTTAAAATTTTATTATATGAAAATTAAAAAATTAAATTTTAATGAAGTGAATATGAAATGCTTATTCTAGAAGGATGGATCGATGGGATTACAGCCTCGGGTGTCGTTATTTTTGGCATTATTTTTGGCATATTCTTTTTATATAAATCGCGAAAATCTGGTGCTAAGATTTTAACAATTTTGGGGGTAGTAAATATTTTAGCGGGACTTATGTATTTAGGGGTTTTTACGGATTTTTTGGTGGTTCTTATGACGCAAAACAATTTGGATAACACCTACGGTTTGGTGGGAATATTGAGTTACATCTGGTTCGCCCCCATAATCATACTCGCGATTTATATCGGTGCTGAACTCTTAGTACCTAAGAAAAAGTGGTACTTAATGATATTAATTATTATCTTAAGCGCTATATTTGAAGTTCTTTTCATCTTAGATCCACTGGGCACTTTTAATTTCGTTGATCCAGTAAATCCAGGAGAGATATTAATTGATTATAATGTTAACATGTTTACACCAGCAGGTCTTATTATGGCTGTTTTATTATTAACCGTTTTAATAATTCTTGGTTTTGGGTTTTTAATAAAAAGTTTTCAGTCTACCGGCATTTTAAAAAAGAAGTTTTTTCTCTTATCAATGGGATCTATATGCTTCTGTATATTCGGATTATTGGAAGGGTTAACTGCTCCAGGATTGATGGTAATTTTCGTTAGAATCGGATATTTAACTAGTTTTTGGCTAATGTATTTCGGGCTAAAAACTTAAATTTACATTAAAAATATAACTATCAATTTTTTTTTCTTTTAACTATTTTAAAAGGCAAATTAAAAATTGCTTTCTTAATTTTTTCAAACAAGGATTAATTATCGATTACTTGGTACTAATTTTGTACAAATTTAAATCTGAAGTCAATAAAATTGATGATGTCTATCGAATTAAAATTGACGTTCCATTTGCCGTAAAGTTCGTTAGTCTTTACCTTTTTAAATTAGATGATCAATACATTCTAATAGATGCTGGTTTAAATATGGGAAATTGGAGTAAACTTCTTTTTTCAGCGCTTAACGATTTAAATATAACAATTGGAGATATTGATTATTGTTTTATAACACATATTCATTTGGATCACATCGGGTTAGTAAAAACTCTTAAACGCAAAAACCCAAATCTGAAAGTAGTGATGAACGATATAACCCATAAAATTCTGCGATGGGAAACAAACGATTCAACTATGGAAGAGTTAAAATCCGAAGCTAAAAAAGTTGCAAATCTGATGATAAAATGTGGAATTAACAAAGAACAAGGGAAAAGAGTGGTTCAATTTTTCACTTTTTGGCCGAGACTTCTGCGCTACCAAAAACCAGATGTAATTGTGCGCGATAACGATAGATTTTTGGACGATTTAGAAATAATTTGGACTCCAGGTCACAGTTTTGGTCACACTTGTATCTTTAATGTTAAAAAGAAATATCTTTTTTCTGGAGATCACATCCTTTCGAGAATTACTCCACATATCGGGAATTTCTTGATTCCTAATACTCTTAAGGACGAATACGAGAAGTACGATTTTGATAACATTTTAGAACATTATCTAAACTCGCTGGATCGAATTGAGAAATTAAATTCAAAAATAATTTTTCCTGCTCATCAAGATATCATATATAATTCACACGAGCGTATTTTAGAGATAAAGAAACATCACGAGAAAAGGTTATCTGAAATTTCGAGTTTAATTAAAAACAAGCCTATGACGCCATTCAAAGTTTCTCAGGTTCATTTTGGAACTGATTTAGATGAAATGAATTCATTTATGGCTTTAAGTGAAGTATTAGGGCATCTTTTTTATCTGGAAAAGCAAGGAACTGTGCATAAATTTGAAAAAAGCGGAAAAATTTATTACAAAAGTTAAACGCTTAGTCAAAAAAGTAATTTGATGTAAAAAAATCTCTTTATATTGGCAACCTTGCATCTTGAGATTTTGTTTTTATCGGTTTCAAAACCACACAAATTCTTTCTACGCTCTTTACATCGTTACGCCCTCGAAAATTTTCAACAAGCGCATCTAATTCGCTAATTTCTGGGACATTTACTTTTATTAAAACGCCACATTGGCCTGCGAGAAAATAAACTTCCTCACACTGAGGGATAATCTGCGTTTCTCTTATCAATTCTTTAATTTCTGATTCGTTATTGGGAATTACCGTAAGAAAAGCTATAATACATCTTTCATCCTCTCTACATATTTTAATCGTAAATTTTTCGATAACTTTTTCATTTTGTAATTTAATAACGCGCTTTCTTACCGTTGATTCGGATAGGCCAACCTCTTCGGCAATTTCTCGATAAGGACGCCGTGAATCTTCGATAAGCATTTCTAAAATACGTTTATCCTTCTCATCTAGGTTTTTCATTTTAATTCTTTCCTATGGGTTTTTATGTTTACAAATGTATAAAAAAATTTTAATTAAAATTTTAAAAAAATTATATTATTAGTTTTACATTGAATTATTCTACGTATTCTGGGTATTCTCCGAGTAACGGTGCGAAAAGTCTTTCGTACTCAACTGCCATACAATGAATACCTGCTGCTTTAGTAGATTTCTTGATCTCTGCAATGAAAGGCTTGAAAAAGTCAATATTTATCTTGTCAATAGCTGCATATTTGCCAGGCTTATTTCCTTTATTTTCCTTTTCTGCTTTTTTAAGAGCTTTCAATAGATCTTTTGGAACGCTAACTCCAGGGATATAGTTATCAAAATACCAAGCTATTCCGTGACTTTTTAATGGAAAGAGCCCAAGAAGCACTGGAACATTGTATTGTTCTAGTTCTTTTAGGAAGTCTTTTGCGTCGTCAATATCAAACGCTGTTTGAGTTTGGATAAAATCAATACCACGATCTACCTTACGACCAACCTTTAGGATTTCGGGTTCGCGAGGGTTACTGTTAGGGTTAGCAACGCAACCAAAATTCATTTCTATTTTGCCTCCCTTTAACTCGTTTCCTTCGTAGTCAGTTCCCTCATCAATCATAATAGAAAGCATTTCACAGAACTGTGTGCTATCAATGTCATAAACTGCACGGGCTTTTTTATGATCTCCAAGAGCTGTATGGTCTCCTGTGAGAGTTAGAATGTTCTTCAACCCCAAAACTGCACCAGCTACTACATCCCCAAAAAGTGCTACTCGATTTCGATCCCTAACTGTGACTTGCCATACTGCTTCAATTCCCGCTTCTTCTTGGATTTTGTAGCTTGGGACCAATGATGCCATGTAGGCATCGCCTTGTGGACCATCCGTTACATTTGCTGCTACGATTCTTTTAGTCTTTTTCATCTCCTTTGCGGAATGGATAATCTCGCTAAGATCCAGAATTTTCTTTGGCTCTAGCTCACCAGTGAAAACAAAATGGCCCGCTTCGATCGCTTTGCATAATTGGCTATACGCCTTTCTTTTTGCCATTTAATTTTCCGCCTCCGTTTTTTCTTCTTCATTAGTATATTCCTTATTGATAACTAAGTATCCAGGACTGGTAGACGTGCGAAAGTCCCTTGGGGGTCTGTATTTTTTAAAGAGATCGAGTCTATTAAATTCTTTTAACCTCGTCCAAATGCGTACCCACGCGCAAGGAAGCGTATAACCACCTACTTCACACATCCCATCTACCATTCCTCCACAGGGTCCGTTACTTAAGTGTTTAGCACATCCTGCTCGGGGACATAATCCCCCAGTCTCTCCAATTATACAATCTCCGCACTCCTCACAATATTCAATGAAATTATTCTCACCACTGTCTTGTACGCCTCCAAACATGCTATCTTGGGCGGGGAAAGTTAACTTACTGGGAAGCACTTTATTCAGCATTACGACACCAAGCCCACAAGCAAGAGAAACTATAGCTTCGCAGTCGTCGATGTAAGGTCGCACTGTTGTTGCTGCAACTCTATCGTCACACTGTCTTAATACCGTTATTGCTTTCCACGTTAACTTCTTACCTTCAGTTCGGGCTTTTAATTCTAAAAGTTGTCCAAGAACTTTTGCTTCATTTATGGAGCGTGGTGGTTGACAGCAACCATCGCATCCAGCTATTAATATCTTGTTATAGCTCTTAACCATTTCATAAATTTCGTTTATGTCTTTTTGTTGTGTAATTATCATATCATACACGCTTTTTATTCTTGATTTTTCAGATTTTATTAGATTTTTATTATTTGCTTAAATCGTAAAAAAAGTTTTTTTTATTATATTTTTAATTTTTCCATTAATTTCGTTGGTTTTACACTTCGTTGCTTTAAAGCTAGCTTTGTTGTATCGACTCCCAAAGCGATTGCCATTAATTCTGCTAGATATAGAACTGGAATATCAAGTTCTTTCTCACTTTTTCTGGAGATCAATTTTTCTTTTCTATCGTATTGGGTAGCACAAGCGGGACAAACGGCAACCATTCCATCTACTTCTTTGTGGAAATTTTTTAAGTCTGTCATTTTTTCTTCGACTAAATTCATTCCTATTTCATCTTGTAATCTAGCGCAGTACCCACAGCATTCAAGTTTAGTAGCAAATTCTACGGGCGAAGCTCCTATAGCTTTTAGTATTTTATCCATGCTCTCAGGCCGTTCGGGATGATCAAATTGCATTATTTTTGAAGGTCTTATAAGATGACAACCATAATGCGAAGCAATATTTAAACTATCTAACGGTTTAACAACTTTGCTTTTAATCTTTTCAAGCATCTCATCTTGGCTAAACAATTCCGCAAAATGAATAACTTTTGAAGTCCCTTTATATTCGATGCCAAGCTTTCCTAGAACGGCATTTACTCTATCAAATGCTGCCTTATCTTCTTTTAATAAAACATGGACCGTTTTTAAGGTCTCATAACATCCAGAACACACGGTCATGATGTCTAATCCAAGTTTTTCGGCAATAGATAGATTTCTCGCTCCTAATGTTAACCAAGTATCAATATTGAGCGATTGAGTTGCAACAGGATCGGGACAACATCCCGCACCCTCCATCTCCTTATACTTTATTCCTAAGATTTTAGAGATTTCTCGAAAGGCTTTTTCAAAATGTGGCATTTTCAAAGGGATTGTACACCCTAAATACAACGCATATTCCATCATTTTTCATCATCCTCTTCTTTTTTTATTAAATTCCCTAGTCCGGTCTCTTTTATTATGAATTGAATCTCATCTAAGTTAGGACCTACGATATTTGGTAAGTCCATTTTGTTTCTCCTTCTGTCTATAGTAGTTTTCATACCACCTGTATATGGTATTACAAAACCATTAGTATAAATCGTATTTATCGTAACAGAATATTCTATCGGCACATTTCCTTCTTTCACTGCCATGTTTCTTAGAAGCGCTAAGATAAACGAATAATCTACATTCTTTGGACATCTTTCTGTGCACCGATGGCATAGTGAGCACGTCCATATAGCGTTGCTCGATAAAACTTCTTCTCTCAATCCTAAAAGGCATGAAGCAACAACTCTATGAGGTTGTAAATCGACATATTCCGTTACTGTGCAACCAGAGCTACATACTCCGCATTGAATACACTTTAATAAAGATTTTGCCCCCACTTTTTCGCTAATTTCGTACCTAAAATTGTTATCTAAATCTTTAGCTTGTTTTACAACATTATCAGACATTTTTTAAGCACCCTCCTTAGCTTTTTCTTTTTTTTCAATTTTATCACCTGTTTTACTTAGTGGTCCAAGTTCTTTTACTTTATTAACGAATTCGGTAATGACTTGAGAGAAACGTTTACCTTCGCTAGCTGATATCCATTCAAGTCGGTAACGTTCAGGATTAATTCCTACACTTTCTAATGTTTCTTGAATCTCATTGTAACGCCTTAACATGTCGTAATTGCCTTCTATATAGTGACAATCTCCAATGTGGCATCCGCCAATTAACACTCCGTCGGCACCTTCCAAAAATGCTTGTAATATGAAACTTTTAGGAATTCTTCCAGTACACATAACTCTAATAGGTCTAATATTAGGGGGATATTGAAATCTACTTACACCACAAGTATCTGCTCCCGCATAGCTACACCAATTGCATAAGAAAGCTACAATCCTAGGTCTTTCGTCTATAAAATCTCCTTTAACTGCTTCTGTAATCATTGGGTATATTTGATCGTCAGCAAAATGTTGCATAGTAATTGCCCCTGCAGGACACGCTGCCGAACAATCTCCACACCCTTTACACAATAAAGGGTTAGACTCTGAAACCAACACTTCGTTATCGAAATTGACTCCAATAGCTCCGAAGTTACATACCTCCTCGCATTTTTGACAGGCTATACATAATGCCGGGTTAACAATTGAAACCAGTGGTTCGTTTTCTACCTCTCCAGAAATCAACGGGATTAGCGCATGAGCAGCAGCAGCTCGTCCTTGAGATATTGAATCAGCAATACCTTTTGGACCGTGAGCAGTACCAGCTAAATAAATTCCATCAGTCGCAAAATCAACGGGTCTTAATTTTACATGAGCTTCTAAAAAGAACCCTTTTTGGTCTCTGGCGCACTTTATGAATTCTCCAAGTTTTTTAGTATCATAGGGTACTAAAGGCGTTGACAGGACTACCTTGTCGGCTTCGATGTTAAGAGTTATTTGAGTTAAAATATCGTTAACCTTGACATTAATTTTTCCATTAACGAGATCAACTTCGGGGTAATCGTTAAATCGAATGTAGTTGATATTTTCACGAGCTTTCCAGTAATATTGTTCTTCATCAGTTCCTACGCGTATATCTCTATAGAGAACGTAGATTTGCGAATTAGGGTAATTTTCTTTTATGTATAAAGCGTGTCTTATAGATTCAGAGCAACATATTAAGGAACAGTAAGTAACTCCATTACCGCCTTCAGGTTGTCGCGAAGCAACGCAGTGAATAAAGACGAAAGTCTCGCCATCCTTTAGTTCATCGTCTCTTAACTTTTGAGATAGTTCTAGTTGAGTCATTATTCTCTCATCTTCCCCGTAATGGTACCAACCTTTTGGTTTATATTCGTAAGCGCCAGTAGCTGCGATTATAACTCCAACATTTAAATCTGTGCTATTCTCATCAGTTAAATTTTTAACTTTGATGTTAAAATCTCCTATTGAACCCTTAACCTCTACAACTTCGGAATTTAAGTAAGCCGTGAGATTTTTTAACCCGTTAAATTCTTTAAGCCTCTCTTCTAAAAACTGTTTTGAGTCAATTCTATCGAAATTAAGCTTATAAATAAGGTTTAATTGCCCACCTAATTTGTCGTCTTTCTCTATAAGGTGTACTTTGAAGCCTTTTTTGGCAATTTCCATAGCAGCAGACATTCCAGCGATACCTCCACCGATTATTAACGCCTCTGGGACAACATCTCCCTTAATTCTAATTTCTGATTTTTGAAATCGTACACGCGCTACGCCCATTCTTATTAGATCTTTTGCTTTATCTGTCGCCTTTTCATATTCCTTCATATGAACCCAAGAATCTAATTCCCGAATACTTACGAAATTAAATAAATATTCGTTTAGTCCTGCTTCTCGAATAGTTTTTTGAAATAATGGTTCGTGAGTTCTTGGTGTGCACGCAGCAACTATTACCCGGTTTAAGTCTAATTCCACAATCTTTTCCTTAATAATGTCTTGTGTGAGACTTGAACAACTATATTTGTTGTCCATCGAGAAAACTACATTTGGAAGCGTTTTGGAATACTCAACAAGCGCCGGAATATCCATATAACCCCCTATATTTACTCCACACTTACAAACAAATACTCCTATTCTTGGTTCGTCTCTGGGATTTACTACTTTTAAGGGAGGCAAAATAACCTCTAATTCTTCAGGACTTAAAGGAACGGCATGCACAGCGCCTAAAGCCGCTGCCCCTCCAGCTTTTGCTACTGAATTAGCTATGTCGTCAGGGGATTGACAAGAACCAGATACATAAATCCCATCCCGAGTAGACCGTAGATCTTCGGTCGAATTTTTTGTTTTAAAAAACCCTAATTCGTTTGTTTCAATCCCTAACATTTCGGCAAGCTTTTCGGTTCCCTTACGGGGGATCACTGCGTTTGCCAACACAACCAAATCAAATTCACTAGTTTCAACGTCTCCCGTATCTAGGTTCGCGTGTTTTACAAAAAGGTTATGATTCTCGGGATTTTCTCGAATATCACCGGGAATGCCGCGATAATAAATTAATTTGTATTCATCTTTTGCTCTTTCAATGAATTCTTCTTGATTTTTTCCGATTACACGAGTATCGTTGAAAAATATCGTCACATTTGTGTCTGGAGCGTGTTCTCGAGTGACAACCCCTTCTTTGGCCATATACATACAACAGAATTTCGAACAATAAGCACATAAATCCTCATTTCGAGAACCAACGCACCCAATAAAACCAATTTCGTGGGCGTGTTTTTTATCTGAGGGTCTAAGCAATTGTCCTTCAGTAGGACCAGATGCGCTTAATAAACGTTCATATTGCATTGCTGTAATAACATTAGGATACTCTCCGTAATGGTATCTATCTATTGGTGTTGGATCTAATAGGTCTATTCCTGTAGCAACAATAATTGATGCCACATTATACTCAACTACTTCGTCTTTCATATCCCAAGTAATAGCTTCAGCTTCACACTCTTTTTCGCATAATAGGCACGCATCTTTCGTTAGATATAGACATTTTTCAGCATCAATGATTGCCTTTCTTGGTACGGCTTGTGGAAAAGGGATATATATTGCTGTGCGGTTTCCCATTCCTTCTTCGAACTCGCTCGAAATCTTTTTCATGGGGCACTTTTCCATACAAGCGCCGCAACCTGTACATTTATCCCAATCAACATATCGTGCTTTTTTAACGATCTTTACTTTAAAATTACCTGCTTCGCCAGATACTTCTTGAACTTCCGAATACATGAGAAGTTCTACATTAGGATGTCTAGCTACTTCCACCATTTTTGGTGCTAAAATACAAATCGAACAATCTAAGGTTGGAAATGTTTTATCAAGTTGAGCCATACGTCCACCAACCGAGGATGTTTTTTCGACTAGAATTACTTTATAACCTTGCTCACCCAAAGTAAGGCTGGCTTCAATTCCCGAAATTCCTGCTCCTATTACCATTATATTACTATTTGGCATAATTTTTTCTTCAGTTTTTGATTATTTTTTTAATATTTTTTTATTAATTTTCGTTGCTTATCTAAAATTAATTGTCCTTTTTGAAAATAATTGTTTATATTATAAACTTATATTTTTATAATTTACTTAATAGGTTAAGAATATATATAAATATTTCTCTGTTTGACGAAAATGACAAGTTTTTTGTTGAAGATTTACAAAAAAAAAGCTTTATTGATCAAAATTCTGAACAATTCTTTCTTATTTTAATAAATTTTTGCTCAAAAAGTGTCAATTTGGCAATAGAGCGTTTCTTCTCTAAGAAAATTGATGACATTTTCGTTAATTTTACGATTATTAAGATTTCAGATACCTAAATAGTTAAAAAAAATAATAAATAATAACAAGTTGATAGCGCTTATCAAAATGTTATAAAAATTAATAGAAGATAGTAGAAATCGATTTAATTTTTTCTAAAAGTATAAAGTCATGTTATATAGATATTAATCAATATAATAAAATAAAACAAGTTAATAATCAAATAATAAACAATTAATACAATAAGAATCCGACAAAAGCTTTATTGGTACCTGTAGGATTCTATGAATGTGCTGAAAATCATGAAAATAGTTGTGTCTGGCCCTCTCCATTGCGGAAAGTCAAGTTTTATCAAATTTTTAGATGAAAAAGCCTTAAATGTCGAAGCAAAAGCTAGGGATAATAAGTTTTATACGGTTGGAATGGACTTAGGTGTGATTAGATTAAATGGGTTTGATGTCTTTTTATTTGGAACACCTGGTTTATTAAGATTCAAAGTTATGAGAGATGTAATCATTCAAGGGGCTGATGGGATTATTTTCATTTTTGATGCGGCTCATCCTGAAAAAGATGAAGATGCATTAATCATATTAAATGCCCTTAGAAAAACAATAGGAGTTGGTACGCCAATAGTTTATTTAGCAAACAAGCAAGATATTGCTGGTGCGAGACACTCTGAGATAGTAAGATCACAGAATTACTTACACGACGACGCTATGATTTTTTCGACAAGCACAAGGACAGGAGAAAATTTAAAAGAATCTTTGAAATATCTTGTAAATCTGATATACGATAATTATTCTTCCCTCCTCACAGTACTTCGTTCATATGAAACAAATATTGAAGGATTGGCTGAAAAGTTAGAAAAAAATCCTGTTGAGATGAGAGATTTGTTAAACAACCTTGAAATAAAGAGGTTTATTGAGGTTGACAGGCTCAGAAGAACTTACAAAGTAAAACAAGGGTTAAAACTCTTGTTGTAAAGTTTGGAGTTTATTTTTTAGCCATATAATCTGTTTTTTGATAATTAATTTACTTTTACGCCAAATCAGAAGGCAAGATATCATCTTTACCGTATTTTTTCCATAATTTATTTAATTCTGATCTTTGTTTAGTATGAACTTCCCAGAAAAATCTTGGAATATCTTTTTCTGCCTTATACATTTCTTCCATGCGATCCAATTTATCAAGCAATTTTTTGATTTTTAACTTAAATTGCTCTGTGTAATCTTCTTGAGAATAATCTTTATCTAATTCTAATTTAAACAATGCTTTCAGATCTTTATATTTCGGAAGATATCCAATCGGTGTTTCAATCGCACCGAAGTCTCCTTGAGTACGGCCTTCCGCCCAAATAACCCATACTTTCTTATCCAACATGCCATTTAGATACTTACTTTCTTTATTTTTAAGAAAATAATTAGTAGAGAATACTTTTGGACAATGTTTTAATTTCTTGCCAAATTTTTGGTGATTTTTTAAGTACTTTCCCAATGGCACAACTAGAAAATCTAAATTTGCCATTGGACTAGCTTTTCTAACGCCTACCGCACCAAGAGTAGCTGAAGTTGTTTCAGATTCAATAGTTGCCCCCATAAAAATTCCATATTCCCAACTTAAGCTTTCAACAACAGGAGGCATTGTATCCGAATCTCTACCACCATAGAGGATGCCGTGAATGGGTACGCCATTAGGGTCTTCTAATTTGGGATCGCAATTAGATAGGTCAGTAAGATTTATTGTATACCTGGCATTTGGATGGGCGAGAAGGATATTATTCCCATTTTCGTCAGTTTTTCCTTCAAACCAACTGCCAGAATAATTAAAGCCTTCTTTAGGGTGATCTTTTCCCATCCCAAGCCAATATGGTTTTCCGTCCTTTATGAGAACATTAGAATAAATTAATTCTCTTGGCGTTATAAGAGCTTCGTAAATTACGGGATCGTCTTTAGGATTTACATCTTTTATAATTCCAAATATTCCCTTTTCTATATTAACAGCATGTGTATAACCATCTTCCCAGCTACGAAGGTATGCAATATCGTCTCCAACAATTAGTTGTCCCGGAAGCATAGCTGTTGAAGTTTTTCCACAAGCACTTGGATAAGCCCCAGAAAAATAAGTAGTGCGATTTTTTCCTGTAGGACGAACCCCCAATATGAAATAATGTTCTGTAAGCCAATCTTCATTATTTGCCTTATTTATTGCTAATCGTAGAGCTAATTTCTTTAATCCTAAAGAGTTGCCTGCGTATTGATTGTTTACGGACAAAACCCGATCTTCTTGTAAATCTACATATATGCGACGTTTATTGAAATTTTTAGTAACTGGAGGATCTCCATCGAGTTCACCGGCAGAATGGATGAAGTAAAAGAAGTCATCAGAACCATTAAGATCTTTGAATTCTTCGTAGCCGACACGATACAAAAGGTCTTCTGAATGTGCGACATAAAACGAATCCGTGAGTTGTAGAGCTCCGATTGTAAATTTAGAATTTAGAGGACCAAGGCAGAAAAATCTTACAAGACATTCTTTTCCTTTCATACATCCATCCATAATTTCTAATACTTCTTTGAGTCCTTCATCCCTATCCATTGTATTTATCCAGGGACTCCTATATTCGCCTTTAGGAATTAGCACTTTAGTGTTTTCTTTATCTCTTGCTTGATCGTAAAAGCTATCGTAATGAATTGTATGTCCATTTATCTGAAGTTTAGTTTCTTCGTTGATGACGATGGCTTTTTGTCTCACATATTTGATATCTTCTTTAGAATCAGAAATTACTGTAACCTTACTAGGTTTACATAAGTCAACAAATTGCTTTATAATCTTTAACACGTGTTCATTCTTCAAATTAAACAATTTTTCGACGTCATCTTGAGATATTAAATCTCTGTCCGCAAAATTTACAAAATCTTTTGTAATGTCCATCTTAATTCATTTAAAAAATATTTTTAGTTTATGGATAAAAAAGTGAAATTTTTATTAAAAATCTTTTTGAAGTTAGTGAAAAATTGAAAAATTTTTAAATAATATTCTAAAATAAACGAAAAGAAGAAAAAAATTAAGAAAAAAATGAAGTAATTTACATTTTATAATCCAGGAAGTTTAGAGCCTTTAGCGCTGATAATTCTATCTACTCTTAAAATTAAATTTGCTAATTCACTTCCCGCTTTGATTACATGACTAATAAGAGCAGCGGGTTCAACTATCCCTTTTTCAAAATTATCTTCGATCTTATTGGATATAGTATCAATTCCAACCCATTTTTCGTTATCTGTTTTGTGAGCAGCGCGTAATTCCGTCATATTCTCAATTTCATCTAACCCAGCGTTTTTGATCAGAGTTTTTGGAATTTCTTCTAATGCTATAGCAAAGGCGTTTACGGCAAGTTGTTCTTTACCGCTAATTTGATTCGCATATTCTCTTAGTCTCTTCGCAAGCTCGATATATATGGCGCCACCACCAGCAACCACGGCTTCTGTGTCCATTACTTTAGCAACTACTGAGAGAACATCGTGTAGGGTAATTTCTGCGGAATCTAGAATTTTCTCTAAGCCTCCTTTTAGTAATATTGATACTGACTTAGGGTTTTTACATCCACTAAATAAAACATAATCGTTGTTAGCAAGTTTTTCAAATTTTACTTTTTCTGCAAACCCTAAATCTTCTTCGGATAAGGAGTGGAGATCAACAATTTTTTTCGCTCCAGTAGCTTTTGTTACGGCTTTTATGTCTGAATCACCGAGATTTTTTATCGCAACGATTCCTTCTTTCGCCAAATAAGCACCGAATTTATCGGAAATGTCTTGATTATTAACGATCATATTCACTCCTAAATCTTTAAAGATTTTTAAGTAATCTAGCAGGATTTTTTCTTCTTGATCGAGAAACTTTTGAATGTCAGCGGGGTTAGATATTCTAATTTGGGAATCGAATTCTGTTTTAACAACATCTAATTTTCTTTTAATAACAGCTATTTTCGCGTTTTTTACTACTTCGGGCATGGCGGGATTGACTCGTTCTTTCTCAATGTAGACTCCATTTATTAACTCTGATTCTCGGAGCGATTTTCCAGGTATCTTAATAATTAATACATTCCCTACTTTCGAAAAAGTATCTTTGGCGTCTCCCTTTACGTGTTTTATAGCTTGTAAAGTTAATTCTGAAAAATAATCTTTTACCCCTACAATATCTTTAGCATTCATAGCAGTTTTAGCGATATTAATAAGAATTTTATCATCGTCTTGAGATATTTTAACAGCGATCTCATTTAGAATCTCTAAAGATTTATTTGCTGCCATGCGGAATCCTTGAGTAATAGGTTTTGGATGTATGCCTTGTTCAATTAATTCTAGAGCGTTTCCCAATAAAGAAGCTGAGAAGATGACAACTGTAGTAGTGCCATCACCGATATCGTCGTCAATCGATTTGGCTACATTTACCATCATATTCGCAGCAACATTATCAATATCAAGCTTCTTTAATATTTCGGCGCCATCATTCGTTATCGTTACGTCTCCTACAGAATCTACAATCATTTTATTCATGCCTTTTGGTCCAAGTGTAGATTTTACGGATTCGGTAATCGCTAGAATCGCATTTATGTTTTGCATTCGAGCTTCTTTCTCTTTAGTTTCCTCAGTTCCTTCTTTTAATATAATTATTGGTACAGACATTATCTTATGTTTTTTTTTTATTTTTAATATATAGAAATATAAGAAGAATTCAATAATAATTTTATGATTTGGAGATCATTTAAATGTAAAACATTTCAATAACAAAAATTATAAATTTTACAATAAATACTAAATTGTTGTAATATAAATTTTACAATAAATATTGAATTGTTGAACAATTTTAAAGAATATATCGCTCTTTTTGGTTTTGTTTAAAAATGAAAAAAGAAAAGATATTGGATGATATCGACAAGGAAATCTTAAAAATCTTGCAAGAAAACGCTAAAACATCTTATCGAGTTATTCAAGATAAGTTAAACATCTCTATCGGCACTATTCATAATAGAATAGCGAAACTCGAAAAAAATGGTATAATAGAGGGTTATACTCTTAAACTCAACAACGAAAAGCTCGGTTATAAGTTAACATTTTTAATAAGAATACAAATTGATGGTAAACACACAGCTGAAATTTTGGACCAAATATCAAAAATACCGGAGGTTTGTTCTGTCTTTCATACTACAGGGGAGCAATCCGCTGCTTTAATTTGCCGTTTTAAAGAAGCAGAAGATGTCCATCATTTTATTAGGGTGTTGAATGAAAAAGAATATGTAACGAAGACTATTTCTAATATGGTTCTAAAAGAATACCGCCCTCGTTCAGGTATTCAATTTTAAGACTGTAAGGTATGTAAAAAATTCACAATTGTTATTCTTTAGTAAAAGTAAAGACTATAAGATCTAATCCTTTTTATCTTCTGGTTTAAAATCTAAAGAAATTGAATTAATGCAATATCGTAAGCCTATAGGTTTAGGACCGTCGTCAAATACATGTCCCAAATGACCTCCACATTTATTGCATAATACTTCCTCTCTTTCCAGGCCTAAACTGAGATCTGACTCTATATCGACGTCTTTATTGCTTATAGGAACTGAAAAGCTAGGCCAACCGCAACCAGATGCGAATTGGGCTTTAGAATCAAATAGAGGAACCCCACACCCAGCACAATAATAAACGCCTTTTTCGCGATTATTCCAATATTTTCCTGAGAATGGTCGTTCGGTTCCTTTTAACCTTAACACTTGATACTGTTCTTTAGTTAATTTTTGCTTCCATTCGTCTTCAGATTTAGAATCTTTCGCGGTCATAACAATAAAAGAATAAGATCTAGATTTAATATACTTAGCGGTTATATCCACTTAATTAAATCCATATTCTATTATCAAAAGGAAGCTAAAAATTGCATAAAGTGTTTAAAATATTATTCGAGCACTTAAATAGTTCTTAAAGTATCAAAATTTTTATTTGGTTTCTATTCTTTTAATTATCAATAATATACCTAAAAAAGCAAAAAAGAGAATTAAAAATGCTTGATCCCTGGGGTTCCTCTGGTCCTACAAAAGATGAGGATTACGAGAGAATAAAAAAAGAGTTTGGAATTGAAGAAATAGACGAAGTGATTCGCCAAAAATTAATTAAAAATAGATTTATTCGGAGAAAAATTATTTTTGGGCATCGTGATTTGGGTTTAGTAATAAGTGCAATCGAAAAAAAACAACCATGGGCTGTAATGAGTGGAATAAAACCATCTGGGTCATTTCATCTAGGAACCTCAACTACTGCCTTAGAAATTATTGATTTTCAAAAAATGGGAGGGAAGGCGTATTATTGTATAGCAGATATTGAATCTTGGGAGGATAATGGAATTACGTACGAAGAGGCAGAACCAATTGCTGTTGATAATCTTGCAGACATATTAGCACTTGGTTTAGATCCTTCACCTGATAAAGCATATATTTGGAGGCAATCAAAAGAACCTATTGTTAAAGATGTATGCTTTAAAGTAAGTAGATTGGTAACTCAAAACATGTTAAACGCAATTTACGGAGAGAAGACATTTGGGCTTTATTTATCCGCGCTAGTTCAAACCGGAGATATCATAATTCCTCAGATTTTAGAGGGTCCACAGCCAGTTATAGTCCCCGTAGGGATCGATCAAGATCCACACTTAAGACTTACTAGGGATCTTACGCGACGATATTACAAAACATTTTTCTTACCAGGAGCGACTTATCATTACTTATTAGCAGGCATAGACGGATCAGAAAAAATGGCAAAAAGAAACCCTAATAGTTATTTTACATTTAACGAACCTTTAGAATCTATAGCGAAAAAGGTTAAAGGAGCTCTTACGGGGGGACGTAAAAACAAGAAAGAACAACAAGAACTTGGCGGTGAACCTAAAAAATGCATGATTTATAAAATGTTAATGTACCACTTTGAAGATGATGATGAGGTTTTAGCTGATGAATTTGAAAGATGCGTTAAAGGTGAATTAATGTGCGGAGAGCATAAAGCACAATGCATCGAAAAAGTTTTAAAATTTATTAAACAACATCAGAAGAAAAAGGAAAAACTAATTGATAAAGCTAGAGAGCTTTTAGATATCGATTAATCGTTAATTCCCTACATCTACTTTTTGATGTAGATTTGATGGAAATCTATAATTAAATTCGTAAAGTTTTCAAAATCTCTGTTAAATCAGAAAGGAAATCTGAAACTTTTTCTAAAAATTGTTCTTGTAATTTTTCTTTCATAACAACCGAGACAAATAACGATTCTTCATTGAGTTTTATTCGATGTAGATATGATATTAATTCATTTCCAATTGATAAAAAGGTGGAATTCGTCTCATAAGATTCTTCTTGCATTCTTTTAAGTAAAAAGAGGTGTTCCTTAATCGATTCGAGAAGCTCAATGTATACTTCTGGTTCTATAAAATCGTGGTAGAACTCACACATAATAATACCGTTTTTATCGAATACTATTAACGATTTACTGTCGAATTCCTTGAGGTACTTTTCTAAAAGCTCAGAAAGTTCAAAGAATTTTTCATCAAATACTGATAACCCATAAGAAATAAGTTGAACTATTGAAATTATATCGTAAATTGATGTTTGTTGGAATAATATTTTAAATGAGGGATATGTTTTTAGAATATTTTCTCTTAATTCTTCAATCTGATCAACCATTTCCTCGTTTCCACGAAATTCGGGATCGAATTTATGAAAACTAATTATTAAAGGAACATCCATGTTATGCTCCTTGAAATTATGCATAATCATATCTAAATAAGCGAGAGAAGTTCCAATTCTTTTTGTATCTTGAATGTCAATGATATATACCATCAAATCAGTATCCCCAAAATAAAGCTCTTGTTTCTCTTGATATAACTTTCTATATTGCTCTTGCCCGCCCATATCCCAAAATACAATTTTGTTTTTTAGAAATTCGGTTGTTTGATATTCAACTCTAATCGTTGGTGTAAGGGAAATTATATCTTTATGAAAGTCATATTTCTTATTTAACGCAGTTAATATCGATGTTTTACCCGCGTTATCTAAACCAGCTATAATAACCTTAATAAATCGTTCCATTATTGTGAACCAATACTTATCCTTTTTGTAAACTCTTATTAAAAAAAAATAACGATAAAACCTTTTTTAAACGAAGTTTATAATGAAATTTTTTAATAGTAAGTGAAATTCATTATTTTTAATCTTATGGTCTTTTTCTATTTTGCTTCCCAATATCTCAAATTTCTAATATTACATAAATGACACTTTAATTTTATAATGAGAACTATTTTAATTTCATTAAATAGTAATTTATAAAAGTGGATTGAATTGAACGAAGAGGAAAACCAATTTTTGGAATTTTTAAATTATCAAATAAATCAGAAAAATAAATTTGAGAATGTAGTACGAAAGATTCCTATGTTTAAAAGCATGATACAAGAAGGTCATAAAACCATCTTAAAGATGATAGATAGATTCGAAAATATTCGCCGTCGAGAAGTATATGACATATTAGTACACGAATTTAATAATATGAACCAAAAGAATTAATAATTTTTTACTTTTCTTATTTCAATTATTCTCCTATAATAGAACAGTAAATTTTTCTATGCCTACTTTTTTCGTCATTTTCTATGAAAATTACAGACTGCCAGGTCCCTAGGATTAATTCCTTGTTTTTAAATGGAAAAGTTTGAGATGTTTTAAGGAGAAAACTCCTTAAATGACCGGCTCCGTTATGATCGTGCCATGTTTTATGATGTGCATAATTTTTATCGTATGGAATTAGTTTTTCAAGTAGCTCCTTAATATCATGCTTAACTATTCCGGGCTCGTATTCAGTCGTGGAAATTGCTCCAGTAGATCCGGCAATGTGTACATTTACGATGCCATCTTTCAGTCCACTTCTCTCAACCGCACTTTGTACTTGAGGGGTAATATTTATTACATCGCAATAAGCTTTCGTTTTAATTTCAAACATTTCTAATACAACTGGCACGATTTCCTCTCCTTTTTCTTTCTTTTTAATAATAAATTTAATTAATTATCTTACTTTAACCTATTTAATGAATGACAAGTTAAAGGAATTTTTAAAAAAAATACACGATCCCAAAAATAATCTTTCAATTTACGCTACAATAATTGTACGTCCCGGCAAGAACATACTTGATTTAAAAATTAAAAAAGAAGAAGCAAATATTTTAAAAATAATTGTTCACGAAGAAAAAGGTACAGGCTGGTTTACTCATTCTTTTCATATTCCAATAAAAAATTTAGGACTTTCGGCTGACTCTAAAAATAAAGAGATTTTAGCAAAGTTTTCTAATCCAAATCAAATATCAAATAAAGCAACTAAAGCTTATGTTGAAGATATTCTAAGGAAATACGTTGATATTTTACCTGAGAAAAAGAAGCATTACTTTAAAACGCAGAGGTATAAGAAAAAGAAAGAGATGCAAACTGGCGTTAAATTAAAAGGATTTTAATTATTTTATCTTGCTCCCTGGTGGGATAACTTTTCCATTTCGCTCATCTATTTTTAACAAAAAAGGTTCGTTGTTAAAATCCGCAGCTAAAAGCATTCCTTGGCTTTCTAAGCCCATAATTTTTTTTGGTTGAAGATTCGTTAAGATAACAATCTTCTCGTTTATTAATTCCTCTGGGGAATAATAGCTAGAAATTCCTGTTATAATCTGTCTCCACTTATCCTCTCCACAATCTACTGTTAGTCTATAAAGAGTCTTAGACTTTGTAATACGTTCACAAGTTTTAATTAATCCGACTTTTAAATCTAATTTAGTAAAATCTTTGTAATCTATTACCATTATTTATCAACCTCTTAAGGGCATTCCATTCAATTCGACAAATTCGTCTTGCTTTGGTTTCTTTTCTCGATATGGGTTTCTAACATCGTTGATTTTTCTGGCAAATGTCATGTAGCCCGTATGCCCAATCATTCGAACTTCTGGATGGGTTGCATTTTTTTTCACTTGAAGTTTTCTTTTAATTAATTCGTATGAATTTATTTCATAAAATCCGTTTTCTTGTAGAGCAAAAGTTGTTTTTTTAACTTGTTCTATAGCAGGTGAAAATGACACAAAGGTTCCACTAAGTTTAAGATAACTCCTAATTTTTTCAACAGCCTTCCAAGGTTGTGGCATATCTAAAACGACTGAGTCAACGTTAGTATGTCCAAGGTCGTCATTTAAAATATCTCCGAATTGAATTGAGACAAAATCTTGTAAATTTGCGTTAATAACATTCCTTTGAGCTCGTTTTAGACTTTTTTCTCTGATATCGTACGAAAATATATGTCCCTCGGGTCTTACATAATTTCCTAAAATACATGTTAATGCTCCCGAACCACACCCTGCTTCGATAACCTTACTACCAGGACCAATCCCGGTATATATTAAAATTAACCCTGCGTCTTCCGGATAAATTATTTGAGTTTTACGGCTCATGTAAGTTACATAATCAGAAGGTAAAGGTTTAAAAATGTAGAATTTATATCCTTGAGTTTCATAAGGTCGAGAAAAGATTACAGAACCAAATGATTTTCCTATTAGATCGTCAAACTTTATGATCCCTTTATGTGTGTGAAATTCACCTCCAGATTCTACTCTGACCAACCACTTTCGCCGTTCATCAAGAATTAAGTAAATTAAATCATTTTCTTTTATTATCTCTTCGGTCATAATTAATCTCTTTTCCAAAACCCGAATTATTCCAATAATATCTAAATTTGTCTAATAATTTCGCTGTCATAAATTTTACAAAATTGTAACTTTTTTATAACGTTTTAAATAAATATAAAATATATGTAAAATTGATTATAATCAATCATTGTTTATACAACCTTTTTTATAAATACTCGTTAATGATTTAATCTATGAGTAGTGCTAACAAAAATACAGCTCAAACTTCAAAAATCTCTTTTAAAGAACTTCAACTTCAAATTGAAGAATTTAGGCAAAAACGAGATGATTTAAACAAAAAAACTAAAGAATTTATTACCAATTTACAAGAAATTGACGGTGAAATCGAGGACTACTTAAAAGTTGTGAAAGATGATTATAAGAAAAAGCGGGATTATTGGAACGATAAGGTAAAGAAATTAAAAGACAAAAAAATAGAATATAAGCAACTATTAGATAAATGCATCGATGATGGAAAAGCATTTTTGAAAACAAGCAAAAAGGGAAAAGATACAAAGAAATTTATCTCTATTAAACAAATTGATAAGAAAATCGACAATTTAGAAAGAAGAATTGAGATTGAAAATTTAGAGATTGTTGAAGAAAATGCAATTGTTGACAAAATTAGAGAATTAGTTAAAATTAAACATGACTTCTTGGATGAGCAACAGAACAATGATTACTTTAGAATTGAGCGTAAAATCCAAATTGTTAAAATTAATTTAAATAAGATTTATGAGCAACTATCTAAATGGTCTAATAAATCTCAAAATTACCATACCAAAATGCATGAAGCCTATGAAATAATTAACGAATTAAGAGAGAAAAAGAAAGCTCTTGAAGAAGAATTGATCGAAAATAAAAAAGCAGCAGATGCATACCACGAAAAATTATTGCGAGTTATGAACAAGAGAAAAAAAATATCAAAAGGAAAACGACCATATAACTCCTCTCAAAGTAGGTCAAGAACGCCGTATATAAAGAAAACAAGAAAAAACGATGAGCTTCAAAAGTTAAAGCAAGAGAAATTAGCTGTTGCGTTGGAGAAACAAAAGGCGGGCAAAAAACTAAACCTATTTGAAGCTCGCTTAATCCTCGAACAACCGAAAGATTAAGTTAAGATTTAGGTTAAAAAATATTCCTTGTTATGATTACTTTTAATTGATTATTTCTTAATTTTCTTAATATGTTTTAGATAAATCTGATTGTAATATAATCCAAATTTCAAACATATAGATAAAATTCTTAGAAATTTGTCATAAGATTTAAAATTATTTGCATTTTATTATAATGCAATAAGAACTTTAAAATTCCAAAAAAAAAAGATTTGATAAAATTTGAAAAAGAAAGTCGAAGAAATTAGAAATATATTAATTAAACATGGTGAGTTCTTCCGAGAGGCAATCCCACTCATAGCTTCCGAAAATATCACAAGTCATGCTGTAGATGAGGCTTGTAATTCTGATTTTTCTCATAGATACGCAGAGGGGTGGGTTGGACAGCGTGTTTACGCAGGTTGTAAATATATCGATATGATTGAGGACATCTGTATGGAACTTGCAAAAGAATATTTCAAATGCGTTCATGCCGATGTAAGGCCTATATCTGGCGTTGTTGCTAACCTAGCAATGTATAACGCATTTACATCAGAAAATAATGGTAAAATGTTAATAATGCCAATTCCAAAGGGGGGGCACATCTCTCACGCACCCAAATTCACAAAGAGTGGGATGGCAATTTATGGAACTGCGGGAACCGTACGAGGGTTGAATATTGAATACATGGCTTTTGATAACAATGAGATGAACATAGATCCTGATGCAACTTCAAAAATTATAAGGGAAGTTAAACCCGAAATGGTTTTATTTGGTGGTTCAGTGTTTCTTTTTCCCCATCCTGTCAAGGAACTTAGTGATGTAGCAAAAGAGGTGGGCGCTAATGTAGGTTATGACGCTGCTCATGTGGCAGGCTTGATTGGTTCAGGTTACTTTCAAGACCCTTTAAATGAAGGGGCGGATGCAATGACATTAAGCACGCATAAGACCCTTCCAGGGCCTCAACATGGCGCTCTTCTTTCAAATCGAGAGGATTTAATCGATATATTAAGATCGTGTACTTTTCCTGCTTTATTATCTAACCATCACTTACATAACGTTGCTGGATTAGCCATAGCATTAGCAGAAATGTTAGAATTTGGTAAAGAATATCATAAAAACGTTATTAATAACGCTAAAGCTTTAGGTCAAGCTTTATATGAAAGGGGTATAAATGTACTTATGGAACATAAAGGTTTCACGGAATCTCATCAAATAGTTATTGATATAACTAATTTTGAGAAAATTATAGGTTTAGGAGGAGATATTGAAAGATTAGTAGAAGAAGCAAATATCATCATTAATAGAAACCTCTTACCATGGGATATCGCGCAAGGTCGGCACTATCAAAACCCAGGCGGTTTAAGGTTAGGAACTTCAGAAGTTACCCGTCTTGGAATGGGCAAAAGTGAAATGGTTGATATCGCAGAATTTTTCAAAGATTTGTTGATTGACAAAAAGGATCCTAAGAAAGTTAAACAAGATGTATTGGAGTTTAGAAAGGATTTTCAAGAAATTAAGTATTGTTTTCAATCTCCAAATAAAGCGCATGAATACATGAAATTTTTTTAATTCATTTTTTTACTTTTTTTAACCTAAATAGTAAAATTTATCTTAAATTACATATTTCTACAAGTATTTATACAATATTTACAAAAGTATGATATATGAGTACTATGAGCCCTCTAAAACTCGATGTTCTTAAAAAAAGTGAACATAAAATAGTATTTGTAACAGAAGGCGTTTCTATTGAAATGATTAATGCTATACGGCGAATAATACTAACTGAGGTTCCTGTTATGGCAATTGATGAAATAATCATCCTAAAAAATGATAGCCCGCTTTACGACGAGATTATTTCTCATAGGCTAGGTTTAATTCCTCTGAAAACAGATTTAGATGCATACAAGCTACCTCACGAGTGCGATTGTTTAGGATATGGATGTCCCTTATGCCAGGTCTCTTTAACTTGCGAAATTACAAATACAACTAATGCACCATTAGAGATTTACTCGGGTGATTTAATTTCGAACGACCCTAAGATCGTACCAGTTGATCCATACATCCCAATTGTCAAGATTGATAAGAACGCAAAAATAATTATTGAAGCTTACGCAATCTTAGGTTTCGCTAAAAATCACGCAAAATGGCAAGCAGTATCAAATGTGTCTTACAGACTTTATCCCATAGTTGAATTTGATGCAAATGAGCTAAAAGACCCAGAGGAAAAAAAATTAATAGTTAAAATGTGCCCCGAAAAGCTATTTGAATTAATTAGCAATGATTCTTTAAAATTAAAAGAGGATTATTGGAAAACTTGCACTTTATGTATGGCTTGTGAGAAAAACAGTAATGGTAAGATTAAAGTAGTTCCAAAGAAAGGTGTATATATCTTTTCAATAGAGAGCGATGGTGTTTTACCTTTTGATGTATTAATCAGAAAGGTTTTCGAGATTTTTAACGAAAAAACTGATGAATTTGTTATGAAATTAGAGGAACTTGAGATAGAATCATAGTTAATCAAGAATTTATTAAAATATCATAAATGTTACAGATTTATTTAAATAACTTTCTAATTCTTTTTTATTTTGATGTCGCATGTGTAGTCATCTAAGCCCTAATGTAAAAGACTTTCAAACAAATCGATAAAATATTTAAGTTTTGAGCAATTTTCAAGATTAATATTTTAAAATTTCAATAATTGAGCACAAAATGAGCCATCGAATTACGGGACCAAGTAATTATTACAATCGGAAACTGATTAGAGAATTGTGGAAGACAAAAAGGCGAATTTGGAAAAAGGTTTCAAAAAAGCTATCAGGACCTAGGAGTAATAGAGTAGAAGCAAATCTCTACCGGATCAATAAAAAAACTAAAGAAAATGATGTTATAGTGGTTCCAGGCAAGGTATTGTCACTTGGCGATTTAGACCACAAATTAACTATTGCGTGTTTAGATTGTTCTAAACCTGCTCGAAAAAAAATTGAAATTTCAGGGAGCAAACTCTTGTCAATTGAAGAATTGCTTGAACAAAATCCTGAAGGAAAAGAAGTAAAGGTATTTTTCTGATAATTAAAAACGAGAGAGATTTAAATGCAAGAATATCTGTTAATAGACGCAACAAATAAGATTCTAGGACGGTTTTGTAGTCAAGTAGCTAAGAAAGCGCTATTAGGTGAACAAATTGTTATAATTAATGCTAAAGAAGCAATAATTAGTGGTACTAAACAAAATATTCATGAAAAATATTTATCTAAGCTCAATATTAGCACTGCTACAAACCCTAGAAGAGGACCTTTCTGGCCAAGGCGACCTGACACTTTCATGAGAAATATAATTAAAAAAATGCTCCCAACAAAGAAAATCCGAGGTAAAGACGCACTTAAAAGGGTTCATGTGTATATCGGAGCTATTCCACACCGCTTCCAGAACAGGTATCAAAAGTTAATTCCTACAAAGATACCTAATGCGGATAAGCAAAGACTCTCGTACTATAACAAATTTATTACCTTAGAAAACCTTTGTTCTCGAATTGGATGGAAAAATACACAAATTGAGGCTTAAATACCATGTCTGAAAGAACAAAAATAATTCAATCTTCGGGTAAAAGAAAAACAGCGATTGCTCGAGCCGTATTAAAATATCCTGCGAAAGGACAGATTAAAATTAACAACGTACCTCTAAAAAATTATGAACCGGATATTGCTAGAATGAGAATCCAAGAAGTTTTCGAAGTTATCGATCATCCCAAGTTAGAAAAATGTGATATCACTGTACGCGTAAAAGGTGGTGGAACAATGGGTCAAACAGATGCCGTCCGTATTGCAATTGCTAAATCCATAAATAAATTTATTGGAACAAAAACTATTGAAAAAATGTTTAGAGAATATGACGAATCTTTACTCTCGGGAGATTCAAGACGCACAGAACCAAAACATTTTGGTGGAAAAAAAGCTCGTGCTCGAAGGCAAAAATCATTTAGATAATTTACAATTCTTTTTATAATTTAGTTTAACTCTACTTTTGCTCCTAATTTTTTAATATCTTCAATAAAATTTGGATAAGAATCCTTCACAATTTCGATATCCAATATCTGAGAAAAGCCTTCAGCATATAAACACGCAACGGTAAACGCCATAGCAACTCTGTGATCGTTTTCGTGATTTATGTTAGCACCTTTTAAGTTATCACAATGATATATAGTAAGTTTATCTTCTTTTTCCTCTACTGTAACTCCCATTTTACCTAATTCTCTAGCAATTATTAATATTCTATCGCTTTCTTTATCTCTTAGACTTGAAGCATTAAATAATTCAGTCTTACCCTTAGCAAATGCGCCAATAATTGATAATATAGGGAATAAGTCGGGATTTTCGCGGATATCAATGGGCAAACCAATTAATGGACATTTTTTTAGATTGCCATTAACAGTAATAGAATTTTTATCTCGATTAACTTCGATATTTGCTCCCATCTCTTGTAAAATCTTAATTATTTTTTGATCCCCTTGAGGTTTGTCAAAATTAAGATTGGTTATAATGATCTTAGAGTCTTCGGGAGACAGTATAGCCGCAGCTATAATAAAAGAAATAGAAGAAAAATCACCAGGTATTTCGTAAGTTTGGGCTCTATATTTCTGCCCACATGTAATTAGGTATTTACCAACTTTCAGTTCGTCTAAACTTTCTTGAATGTTAATTCCAAATGAGTTTAAAACATCTAAAGTTATATTTATGTATGGATAGGAAATAAGAGGAGATGTAATTTCAACTGTAATATGATCATTTTTTTTACAAATTAACAATGGGCACACCATCAATAGAGCTGAAACAAACTGAGAACTAACATCTCCTTGAATTTCTATTGTACTACATTTTTTACTTTTTCGCTTGATAGTTAACGTTTCTTCAGTTAAGTCATAGCTACCCCCAATACTTTCCAAAGCATTTAATAATGGAAGAAGTGGTCTCCTTCTTTTAATAAATTCACCCGAAAAAGAAAGACCCCCTTTAATCATCATAGCTAACGCGCTAAATATCCTAATAGAAGTACCTGAATTTTTGCAGTCGAATAATGGATTAATTTGTTTAATTAAACCTTCATATCTCTTAACTATATACTTATCGTTTGATCCTTTCGTAATTTTATGGCCCAAAGACTTTAAGAAATCTATAGTAACTTTAACATCACCAGAAGTTAAAGGGTTTTTAATTATTGATACTCCTTCAGCAAGGCTCGCAGCTATAAAAGCACGATGAGAATAGCTTTTAGAAGGTGGCGCAATAATTTCACCTTGAAGTCTCGTTGTAGGGGATATTCGAAGTTTCATTTGGGATATTTCAACATTTAAAAGTATTAGTTATTAAATAAAAATAAAAGAAAACCTCGATTATAACTTTATTTTTTTATAACTTAGAATTGCGATGGAGAAAGATTTATAAAAAATAATAAGTGAAAACTACTCTTAATATATTAATTATATCGTATAATTGATTGTATCCTTTAATTTTTATAGCTGAGATGATAAAATTGGGAGATAACACATTTGGAAAAATATTTAAAATCACTTCGTTTGGAGAAAGTCATGGTATGTTAGTAGGTGTTATTATTGATGGAGCGCCTGCTGGGTTAGAATTTGATTTAGATATTATTCAAAGAGAATTAGATAAAAGAAGCCCTGGACAATCTCATTTAACAACATCTCGAGCAGAATTAGATAAAGCCGAAGTTTTATCTGGAATTTTTAATAATAAAACGACAGGAGCTCCAATTTGTCTGATAGTCAAAAATGAGGACGTAGATTCGTCAAAATATGAGCGATTTAAAGAATTGCTTAGACCGTCTCAAGTGGATTATGTTCTTTCGCAGAAATTTGGTGATTTCGCCGATTATCGCGGTTCTGGAAGATTTTCAGGAAGAATTACAGCAGGATTCGTAATGGCGGGAGCACTTGCTAAACAAATCTTAAGTAGGGTTAGTATTTCAGTCTTTGCATATACAAGGAGTATTGGGAAAATTGAAGATTCAATAAATTATAATATTAAAGATATCAACACTTTTATCCAGAAACGAGAAATCTCACCTGTAAGAGCATTAAATCCAGATTTATCAAAAAAAATGGAACATGAAATTGAAGTAGTTCAAAAAGCTAACGATTCGATTGGAGGAACTATTAGTTGTATAATCAGTAACTTTCCCGTTGGAATTGGTGGACCTCTTTTCAATAGTCTTGAATCCAATATTAGCAAGGCTATTTTTTCTATACCCGCAATAAAAGGAATTGAGTTTGGTGCTGGGTTTAAGGCTGCAAAAATGAAAGGGTCTGAACATAACGACCCATGGACTATAAAAGAGGGGAAAATTAGAACCTTGAAAAATGATTCTGGTGGAATTATAGGAGGAATCTCTACAGGTATGCCAATTAAATTCACTGTTGCAGTCAAACCAACGCCTTCTATAGGATTAACTCAAAAAACAGTTAATGTTAAAACAATGAAAGAAGAGGAAATTAAAATAGAAGGGCGTCATGACCCGTGTATTGTCCCAAGAGCCGTTGTAGTTGTTGAGTCTATGGCGGCTATAGTTCTATTAGATTATCTTTTAATTGAAGGAAAAATCCCTTCAGTGTTAAAAACTTAAATATTTTTATTTTTTAAAAGAACTTAGATTTCCTTATGGACATTATAATTATCGCGTAATAATTAAAAATATTCTTAATTTTCTAAAAATATCTTGTATTATTGTAAAATTAATATATGTTATATTTATTCAAACAATTTATGATAAAAAAAGGAGATAAAAAATAATGAAGGGAGCAAAAGAAACTCTAACGGCAATTTTACTTGGTGCTGGTAATAGAGGAATGACTGTTTATGGTGAATATGCATTAAAATATCCAGAAAAGTTGAAATTTGTAGCAGTTGCTGAACCTATTAAGATCAGAAGAGAAAAATTTGCTCAACTTCATGAAATTCCACCTAATAAGTGTTTTATAAGTTGGGAGGATTTATTACAAGAAGAAAAATTAGTTGAAACTGCTTTTATTTGCACACAGGATCAAATGCACATTAAACCAACAATCAAGGCGTTAGAAATTGGGTACAATGTTCTATTAGAAAAACCTATGGCTCACACTTTAGAAGGTTGTATCAAAATTGTCAAAAAAGTTGAGGAAACTGGTAGAATACTAGGAATTAGCCATGTTTTAAGATATACAAATTTCTTTTCGACTATTAAAGATACTATTCAAAAAGGGTTATTGGGAAATCTTGTTAATATTTCACAACGAGAAAATGTAAGTTGGTATCATATGGCGCACAGTTTTGTTAGAGGAAACTGGAGGAATGTAAGAACATCATCCCCTATGATATTGGCAAAATGCTGTCACGATCTTGATTTGTTATTTTGGATGGTTGGTGCTTTACCAAAAAAAATAAGTTCGTTTGGAAGTCTAATACATTTTAATTCAGTTAATGCTCCTAAGAATGCTCCAAAATATTGTGTTGAAGGATGTCCTATAGAAAATATTTGTTTGTATTACGCTCCAAGAATATATATCGATATAATTCCGATAATTCAAATATTAGAAAAAAGCGATAAAAAAGGATTTAGGATTCTCGCTAATCTGAGAAAAAATCATATACAACTCTTAACTGGACTGAGCAAATTAATAAAACTTTTACAACGATTGAGATATTGGAAGGATTGGCCTGTGGAACCTCTCTATTCCGGTCTTCCTGAAGAAAGCACCGAAGATTACTCTGATGAAACGAAAATGAAAATTCTAAAAACGAGTCCTTACGGTAGGTGCGTCTATAAATGCGATAACGATGTAGTTGACCATCAGGTTGTTAATATCGAATTCGAAAATAAAGTTACGGTTAATTTAACAATGCATGGATTTAGCGAACGGGAGGGGCGTACATTAAGGATTGACGGAACTAAAGCTACGTTAATTGGACAATTCTCCGATGCGGGGCAGAAAATTACCTTATTCGATCATTTTTCAGGTACTGAAAAAGTAATTTTTTCTCAACAGCTCTCTCTTGATAGTTCTGGTCATGGCGGAGGCGATTTCTCGTTAATCGATGCGTTTTTAGAAACTTTAGTTGGTAAGAGCAAATCCCAACCTTTAACAAACGCAAACGAAACTTTAGAAAGTCATCTCATGGCTTTTGCTGCTGAAGAATCTCGCTTAAAAGGAAAAGTTATTGAGATGCGAGAGTTTCGTATAAAAGCACAAAAATAGAAATTTCGGTTAATTTTACAAAGGAATGATTAATTATTAAATTTTCGCCTAACTCTCCATAATTTAATCGTTCTAACAAATTTTTTTCATCTTTCACCTAATTCCTTAAACAATACTATCGTGTTATCTGTGGATTCTTGTCAGTCAA
>JAHLWS010000068.1 GCA_019057795.1 Promethearchaeota archaeon
GTTTCAATCTTCTTTTTGAAGCTATTTATTCTGTGACTTTTGAGATTTGTAAAATTATAGTGAAGCGTGGTCGAGTTTCAATCTTCTTTTTGAAGCTATTTATTCTGTGACGTCCAAGATTTACAGATGCCAACGAAAAAATAGAAATGTTTCAATCTTCTTTTTGAAGCTATTTATTCTGTGACTCTTATATATTATATTATAATAATGTAGGAACAAATATATATTTTTTTTCAATCTTTTAGTAAATATTTTAATCGATTAAATTAAGATTTAATTTTATTTAAAAAATAGGAATTAGCAATTTTTTAGAATATTTCAGAAAAATAATACTAATTTTTAGTAGTTTAGACATGAACTTGAATCTTAACGCTTTTGAATTTTTATAATATCTTTCGAAGATCAAGTAAAGTTAAGATCATTTAAAAGGAAATTCGGAGTAATTAAGATTTAATTTAGGGCTTATAATTTAATTTAATAGCAGGGATTTTACGATATGAGTTGAATTGATCGATTAGAGGGAAGTTTTTATGATCTTTTAAATTCAAGACCATTTCTATTGGAAATGAATGTTAAGGCAAGTTCATTTGATAAAGAGATTTTACATTTGATAGAAGTTAATTGAACTTCATATAAATCAGAGTTTATTTAGCATATAAACTAAACTTCGGAAAAAAATAATTTTATATTCGAAATTACTTTTATACTTTAAATATTATTTCATAAAAAAAGTTAGTAAAAAATTAGTAAATAATTAAGAAGAAAATTTAGATAATTAAAGATAGAGAAGAATTGGAGAAATTTTCTAATTTTTAATTATTAACACCATTGTGTATATAAAATTTATCGAAATAATTCTAAAATTTAATTTAACTCCTCGTGATTTGCAGTTTTAAGGTTGCTAATTCTAATATATAAATCTAACTAAAAGAGATTTCAGATTAGTTTAGTTTTGGAAAAGTAAAGATTTAAAAACAAAAAATATATTAATATTTTTGTTAGCGACATAAATCTCAACACGAGATATACTCTTAAATTCAAAAAAGAATTGAATGTAGGAAATCAAATTTCAAAGATATTATAATAAGAAAGGAATCTAAAATATTTTAGTTCGTAAACACTGAAAGAAGAGTAAGAATTTTTAACGGGAATATGGATTCTTTTTTATCTTTTAAGAAATATAGAAGTAATTCGATGAAGGTATTTTCATGGCTCTAAAATTTAATTCAATTGAATCTATTGCAATAAAGGAAGGATTAATAGGGGATGTATATGAAGGGACAAAAGGAGAACTTGATGATTTTGTTATAAATGCATTATCTAATTATTATCCTATTAAAATTGTTAAGCGATTTATTTTCCGTCCGTTATTAGGAAGATGGTATCCATATATAGATGTAAAATCACCTGGTTATAGTATGCAATTATCATTATTTTTTGGAAAATTAAATATGACCTTTTCATTAGAAAAAATTTGTTCTGTATGTGGAACAGGATTAGCCTCTAAAAATTCGATTGATAATTATCTACCTTTAGGATTATGTGAAAAATGCCTTTTAAAATTAAATTACAATTACTGGTATTGTCTGAATAAGGTCAAAAATGAACACAATAGTATAGATCATTCAACTCAAACCCCTAAAGGGAATCAAATATGTGAAAATTTACTTATACCCTCGTGTGGTTTTCCTATGGTTTCGGAAAAAACGAATCCATGCTTAAAGAATCATGGTATTGGATTAGTAATAACAGATAACATTACGCTTAAAATAATAATTGGGACTTTAGATACTTTAAAATATAAAATAATACGCGGTGGAGGGATAATTGGAATAATTTTAGGTTATTCCGACAGAATTATGAATATTGAAATTTTAGGTGAAATTTTTAAAGATTTCTTACAATTTATTCGTTCTTGTGCTAAAGAATTTAATGATAACACTAAATTTAGCTCAAGGAATTTTGATTTTTTCCAAGAAACAACAGTTAAAGTCGCAGTAAATCACGATATTCTCAGCTCTATCAATGAATCAAAGGAAAACACAATTAGTTGGTGGTTTTTAATAAATTTCCTAAGATATTATGGAAATTACGGAGCAAAAGTTCTTGTTAGGGATTTATTAAGGAGACCAATAATTATTTTAAAATTCATAGTTGCTCAATTATTAGAGAGTAAAATATTTAATTTTGAAATTCTGGGAGTCGTAGAAATTTTCAAATCTTTTTCTCCATTAAATCAATCTCTAAGGGATTTTTGTGAAAAAAGAATTCAGAAGAATTTTAAGATTGAGAGAATTAATGATTTCTGGTCAACTTTTAGAAAATATTTAAGAAGAAGAGAAATATCCAATTTTTCGAATTTTTTTGACTTAGAATTCATTTCAGATTTAGAAAATATTGAGAAGGAATTAGAGATTAAAGAAGTGTTAACTTCTTTCGGTCCAAATTTAGTAATAGATTCAAATTTATCAAAAAATCCAATTATAATAAGTATAGATGATTTGATCGGTAGAACGATATTTTAGATGAGGAAAGAAAGGATGGATATTATTTTAGAAACTCCAGGGACTCGTGTTGGAAAAAAATTAGAGATGTTAAAGATTGATGTTTTAAATAAAAGCCCTATTCAAGTTCCTATTAGGGAAGTGGAGAGTATAATTATGGGAAGTGGAGTTCAGATAACATCTCAAGCACTTCAAGCATTATCTTCACATGCTGTGAATATTGTGTATACAAAATTAGGTAAACCCTATGGATTGTATACACCGTTTGCAAATGTAGGTACGGTATTTACGAGACGACAGCAATTATTAGCTTACGAAGATTGGCGCGGAGTGTATTTAGCAACTCGATTTGTTTTTGCTACATTAGAAAATAAAAGGCGTTTACTTCTATATTTTGCTAAAAGTCGTAAAAAAACAAACCCAGCCAAATATATCCGTTTAAAAGCAGCAGCAAGACATATCGGAAAAATGATTGATGTGTTATTAAAATTTTCAAAAAACCAAGCAAAAGGTAAAAAAATTAGTGATGTAAGAATGAATTTAATGGGAATTGAAGGTCGTGCTACATCAATCTATTTTTTAGAATATGGAAACTTATTTCCACAAGAATTTAAAGTATTAAATCGCACTCGCCGCCCTCCGAGGGATCCTGTAAACTCTTTACTGTCCTTAGGATATACTGTTCTATTGGGGCATGTAATTACAGGAATTGCTGCAGCAGGATTGGAATTATATGGAGGATATTTACATAGCGATCGATCAGGAAAACCATCATTAGGATTGGACTTACTTGAAGAATTTAGGCAACCCGTAATAGATCGCCTTGTAGCAAGATTAATTCAGAAGAAACAATTTAAACCTAAAGATTTTATTAATAGTTTACACGGATTTCGGTTGAATGATGATAAAAGATCTTTCTATTACAAGAAATTAAGAAGTGAAATTAATGGAGGGAGCAACGAACCAGAAGAATTATTTGGACAACCTAAAGTTAAAGTTAGTAAAGATAAAGCCGTAAGGTTGAATTATAAAAGAGCAATGGTTCGACAAGCTAGGAGATTAGCAAACTATTTAATCGGGGCGACTTCTTCTTATGAACCATTTATAATGAATTGGTAATCTTAAATTAATGAAAATAAAATTGGTAGCGAGAAATATTTGAATAAATTGAACAACAATTTTTAGATGTGAAATTGAATGAAATTTATAATAATTTATGATATCCCAATCGAATTTGATCCAATTAGAGCAAAAATATCCAATGTATTACTCTCTTATAATTTAATTCGCTTAAATTTTTCAGTTTTTTTCGGCAATTTAACATACAATCTTGCAGAGGAAATAGCTTTAAGGTTGAAGAAAATAATGGGAAAGGTTCCAGGAGATGTACGAATTATTCCTATATGCAAATCTTGTCATTCAAAAGCAATTACAGTAAAATCAAAATTCGCTAATGGATATAAAATGATAGAAGATATCCTTTCTATGTAATTTTTAGCACATTATCTTTAGAAACAATATTTAAAAGTAAGAATAAAAAATATAAAATTGTAAATAGACTAAACAATAAGAAAACCTTTAATTTATGAATTCTATAGATTCAGAAAATATAAAAGATTATATTTTGAATAAACATCAGTTTAATATTCTTAGATTAAATAATCCAATGATTAATTTATATGAAAAACCAATAATTGGGACTGAAGAAATAAGACAATTTTCATATTGTAAAAGAATTTTATTCTTTAGACATATAATCCATGCACCAATGAAACAATCATATAAAATGGAATTTGGAACTAAGAAACATAACATGCTTCAAAAGATTTCTAATAAATCGAAAGAGAATTATACTCAAAAATATTTTAACATTTATTTAACGGATCCTTTTCTCGGTTTAGTGGGACTTATTGATTATTTTGAGTTTAACGGAAAGGAAGCATATCCAGTAGAAATAAAATCTGGAAATATTCCTCTGGAAAATATTGATAATCCTCATAAACATCAAGTAACAGCCCAAGCAATATTAATTGAAAAAAATTTTGATTTTTTAGTTAAAAAAGTTCGTGTATATTATTCAAAATATAAAAAGATCGTTGATTACTCAATAGGAGTAGAAGATAAACTCAAAGTTATCGAAATAATTAGTGATATTAGAAAATTATTAGCATTAGAGCAAATACCCGACCCAACAAAAGATAGAGGGAAATGTATTGATTGTGAATGTCGAAATTATTGTTTAAGAGGATAATTCTGGAAGAAGTGAAGATATAAATGAAAGATATTTTTCAATCCAATCCGCTCAAAGAATTTAGAATATTTATAAATAACTCTATTAACCAAATGAAAGAGTCTAAAGGCAAAAATGAGAAAATAGATATTAGTTATAATAATATTTTTGGACTTAATATTTGCATCGATGGTATTAACATTGCGATAGACCATTGGAACCCTAATGCAGATATAATATTTGTATCACATGCTCATATGGATCACATCCCTTATATTCCAGAAAAAAACCTAAAAGATTTGGAAAATAAACAATCTCATATAAAATTTATCTGTTCTAAAATTACAAAAAAAATAGCAGAAGCTCGCACAAGAGGAAGATTTAATTTTCCTGAAAAATTATGGTTGCTTGGAAAAGATAAAAATTATCCTCAATCAATAGATTATAATGGAATTATATTAACTTCAATTGAGAATGGGCACACTTATGGCTCTTTAAGCTTATTAATTGAGGGTTCCGAAAAAATTCTTTATACAAGCGATTTCATTACAAAAGATCGCCTATTATTTAATGGACAACAAGTTATTAAAGGGTTAATTCCAATTAATTGCGATCGATTAATCATGGAATGCACATTTGGGGCTCCAAATTTTATTTTTCCAAGTTTTCAAGAAATTCGAAAAGAATTAAATAAATATATAGAAAAGGAGATATCTAAAGGGCATCCCGTCATTATTTTAGGCTATGCCTTTGGTAAAAGCCAAATTACTTTAAATATTCTAGACCCCTCCCATAGAATTATACTCGATAAAAATATCGTCAAATTAACGGATATTTTAGAAAATGAAGGAATTAAAATCACTAAATGGGAACCTTACGGTAATTTTAATAAAAAACAATTAATACGCTTAAATGACTATATTCTTCTAATTCCCCCTTATTATATATTTAGAGAACCTTATAAAAGTCTAATTAATGCTGGAGCAAAAGTAGTCTATCTTTCAGGAAAAGTTTTAAATGAATCTTCCCGCAGAGAATTTCCCGCAGAAAAATATATCCCATTTAGCGACCATTGTGATTTTAATGATTTAATAGAATTTGTTGGTAGATGTAACCCCAAAAAGATATACTTAAAACACGGGAAAATCGAAGAATTTTCATATTATCTATCAAAAATTAATAGAAATCAACAAATATTTTGTATTCGCGAGAAAATTAAATTAGTTTAATCAAACCAAATAATTTAAAAAAAGAATTATTGAAAGCTAAAATGATTAAAAATTATTAAATTTGTTAAGTTCAATAGTTTTATATAGAGCGATTATAAACATATTAAACCCATTTGAAAGATAAAATTTTATATTGAATAATTTTTAATCATAACAATTAATAAAATCATTAAACTTATCAAAATGATTTTTATGATTAATTTGGGTATGCTTAATTTATAGTTAGGATTACCAATTTCAATATCTTGCTTTGAAAAATATTTTAACATATTTCAGAGCTAAAAAAGTAAAGATTTATACACTTATTTTTAATAAATCATAATGGATCATATCAATATAATTATTAAAAAAGACATAGTTTCAAGAAAAAAATTATATTTTTTTATTAAAAAAATTTTTGAAGAGCATAATATTCATACTAGAGATTATTGTACAATCAAAGACAGAGACGTATGCATAGTTATATTTGATGAATCTAAAGAAAAATAAAATAACTAATTTAGCTTCAATTTGAAGATTGAAATTAATGTTTTATAAAGATTGTAAAAAGAAAAAAACATTAGCTTCATAAAGAAGATTAAAGAAAATCTGATAAAAAATTAAAAATTTGTTAAGTCTTAAACATTTAAATATTAAAACCCATTATTTAATATCAAACATAAGATAATGAACTCCTTGGAGAATAAATAAATTATTAAAGAATTTAGAAAACGATTTGTTAATATGATTGATAGCATAGTTAATCTAGGAAAAGCCTTTGTAGCATTAGAAAGAAATATTGAATTTAATGATGTAAATTCATTAACTTTTAATGAAATAGTTCAATATTTTTCAAATCCTCCTTTTAATTTGGATTATTTTATGAATGATATAGAAAATAACTATAAATTTCCAAATATCTTTTTCATTGAATTTAAAATTATTGACAATAATGTTGAATTTGTTAAAATTAGTAAGGAAATATATAAACAAGAATATGATGATAAAGTTCTAAATTATCCAGCAAGAGGAGGGGTTTATAGTACACCAACTTTAAAAATAATTCCCAAAGGAAAAAAAACAGATGACATTAAGAAAAAAATTGCAAATGGTATTGAAAATTCATTAAATCATATTAAGAAGTATTTTAATAAATTTGAAAAAGATAAAAAATACAAAGATTACACGCTTTTAACTAAGATAAGCAAAATTTTTGGAGAAAATTTTTCACAAATTAAACAGCAATTATTAGAGAAACAATTAAAGATTTTTCCTTATGAGAATAAAATAAATACAGGTATTAATTCTCTACTTTCTATTAAAATTGATAATAAATTACCCTTTAAGATTAAAGAAATAGTCGAAGCTTTTAATGAAAAATTAATGAGTGATTACGACTTTAAAAAAGTAAGTGAAATTAATATTTGTAGCTTATGCCATGATGATAATTCAGATAAATTATTATCTGGAAATTTTTCGCCATTTACATTTTATACTTCTGATAAAAGAGGATATATAGCAAGTGGTTTTAATAAGAAATTTGCATATTTAAATTATCCAGTATGTAAAAAATGCGCGTTTTATGCACTTATTGGTGCTAATATATTAAAAACTCAATTCAATTTTAAACTTGGAGGAATTAAATTTTTCTTAATTCCACGAATGTTACTTTCAGATGCTCATATGAAAAAATTCTTAATTCAATTCAGTGATGTTAGAAATAAATTATTTACTAAGAAAATTAGTTATGAACAATTTTCTCAAGGTGAAGAATTAATTCTTGATGTTTTGGCGGGTTTTAATAACTCTATGGTTTTCAATTTTTTATTTTACGAATTATCTGGTCCTGGTAATTCAGTATTCAATATATTATTACTTATTCAAGATGTATCTCCAAATCGAATTCAAACAATTAATGATGAAATAAAAAATGTTGATAGCTTTGATAGAAAACCATTATTTCCTGGAGTAAATGGTGATAAATATCCTATGGTATTTTCATTTAAAAATTTAAGAAATTTATTTTATGATAAAAATTTAAGATATTTTGATAGAGATAAATATTTACAAACCTTATGGATGCTTTTTACTGGAAAAAATATAATGTTTAAGAGACTATTAACATTTTTTTTTAAAAAATTAAAAAATAACTTATATTTAAATAATGCTAGTACAATCAATTTAAGCTATAATATTAAAGAATTTATTCCAATCGTTTTATTATTTGTGAAATTAAACCAATTAATAATTAAAGGTGAAAAATGATAACCGAAATTATTACAGATGAAAATAATAAAGGAAAATATAGTGATATAATTAATAATTATTTTGAAAAGTATAAGGATTTTTTTAAAAATGTCGAATCTAGAGCAGTTTTTCTTGAAGGTGTTTTAGCGGGCCTTTTATTAGAAATTCAAAGAGTTCAAAACCCAGATAAGAAAGGTAATGAGGCTTTTTGGAGATCTTTACATAATTTACGGATAGATAATCGGATACTTCTAGAGCTTTTTCCAAAAATAATAAATAAATTAAAACAATTACAGCGTCCTTATACGAATTTAGTGAGTGAAATATCAAAATTTTTACAAGATGCTGGTAAAAAATGGAATTTATCTAATATTGAACTTAGTTGGTATTTTACTCACGGATTAGCTTCATATAAATATTTTAAAATAAAAAGAGGTAAAAAAATATGAGTAAAAATGAGATAATAAATAACCGTGCAGAAATAGCATTTTTTTATGATGTTAGAGATAATAATCCTAATGGAGACCCTTTGGCAGAAAACAAACCAAGGATGGATGAAGAGACGGGAATAGGTATCGTAACTGATGTTCGACTTAAAAGAACTATTAGAGATTATTTAAGGGATTATGAAAATCAAATAATTTTAATAGACGATTTTGAAAAAGACGATAATACTATTAAAATGGCTAGAGAAAGAGCTGAGGATTTTATAAAAAAAAATAAAGATTCCAAACCATTAGATCTTTTAATAGAGAATTGCATTGATGTTAGATTATTTGGATGTGCTATTCCTTTGGGAGAAAAAAAGAAATCGATCCAATTAACTGGACCTGTTCAATTTAATTATGGCAGGTCAGTTCATAAAATCGAGCCAATCCTCCTTCAAGGGACTGGAGCTTTTGCAAGTAGACCAGGTATGAGACAACGTACATTTAGAAATGATTATATAATACATTACGGATTATATAGATTCTATGGTATAATCAATGAGAAATTAGGAGAAATAGCGAGATTAACTGAATCAGACATTAAATTATTGATCAAAGCTCTTTGGAAAGGAACTGAAAGATTACAATCGAGATCAAAAATAGGACATTCTCCCCGATTGCTAGTTAAACTAGAATATAATGAACCCGAATTTTTTATCGGACAAATCGACAAATTAATTATCACTTCTAAAATAGATCCATCAATAGACGACTTAGCACTCCGAGATATTTCTGAATTTATTTTTGATATAGAGCCATTAGAGCAAAGAATAAAATCTAACATAGATAAAATAAAATGTGTATCTCTTAAGGCAGATCCAAGCTTAAAATTCAAGGATGATAAGAAAATAATAGATATTATGAATAAATGGAAAGATGAGAAAATTCCTATTGAGGATTTGAATTTTTAAGGTATTTTTATAATGGATGAATGTTTAACTTTTGATATTTCGGGAGATTTTGGATACTTTAAGAAGTTTTATACTACTTCATCTCCATTAACTTATGAAATCCCCCCAAAAACAGCATTAACAGGGATAATAGGAGCCATTCTAGGATTATCTTATGAGCAACGATATGAATTATTTGAATGTAAATTTGGAATTAAAATTTTAAATGCAATTAGAAAGATATATTTAGGAATTAATTGGTTAAATACTAAAGTAAGAAATACAAAAAATTTTCCTAATTCTAATAAAGATTTTCTAAATAGTCTACACTTACCTCCTAAACCAAATATTGCTGTGTTTCTAGGAATGGAATGGTTAGGTCAATCACCCCATACTCAAGCAAAGTTAGAATTGCTAAAAGAACCAAAATACCGAATTTATTATCCAAATACGAACATTTTTTTTAATAAACTTCTAGAAAAAATTAAGGCTCATAAAAGCTATTTTACACCATTTTTAGGAGCAAGTGAATTTATTTGTAATTTTAAATTTAATGAACTTTTATATTTTACTAAAATTGAGAATAATTCCTCAGAAATCGAAATTAGTACAATTGTTCCAACAAATTTATTAAACCTTGAAAGCTCCAATCCAATTAATTTTATACATTCAAATTTATACAAAATAAATACTCCTTATATAATGAAAAACCCCCGAATTATACAAGATTATCAAGATATTCTATATAATCCCTTTGGGAAATCAATTAAGGTTGTTGTGAAAGAATATTATGAATTAAGAGCTAAAAATAATAAAAAAATTGAGAATGTTGTTTTCTTCTAATTTGTATAAAATAGAATCTCATCCAAATAAACCATTGAAAAAACATCTTCTAAATGTTATTAAAAGCTCTTTAAAATCTCTTTCATCTATTTTAGAAAACAGTAATTTAAGCGATTATGAAGATTTTTTAAAAGATTATCTAATAATTATCGGATATTCCCATGATTTAGGAAAATCTACAGTTTATTTTCAAAATAAGTTATATTCTGAAAAGAGTATTAGGACAAGAGAAAGTTCTCATTCCCTTATTTCTTCTTTATTTACTTTAGTATTACTAAAAAATTATTTTGATAATTATTCAAATCATAATAAAATAAAAGAATTTAAAGAGTTATTTATAATAGCAGGTTTTTCAATTGTTAAAAATCATCATTCTAATCTTAAGAATCTTTCTTTTCAGTTAGGAGAATTAACATCAAAATATAAAAATCAAGAATATTTAATGAAACAATTGAGCTCTTTAAAAAAAAATTATGATTACTTAGAAAATCTTTATCATATTATAATAAAAGACAATATTAACATATTAAAATGTTTAACATTCAAAAATGTTTTTGAAATTGTTGAAGCAATAGTAGAGAAAATGGTTAATGGTAAATCTGAAAATATATCAACAAGAACTATTTATCCAGAGATATCGTCTGGGTTTAATATTTTCAAAAGTAAAAAGAACAATGATGATTTGGAAAATAAGATCTTTTTATATATTCTAATTAAATTAATCAATTCTATTTTTTTAGAAGCAGACAAAATGGATGCTGCTTTTGATGGAACAAAAGAATTGCAATATGAAATATTAAAAGAATTACCGAAAAGAATTCACCAAAGAATTGATAATCTCAGAAATAATACATTAGACAAAGAAAACCACATTTTTATTGACCGAAATAAAATATTTGAAGAATCTAAAAGTAATTTGATAAAGTATCTTAAAGAAGAAAATAGTTCTAAAGTTTTGACTTTTAATGCTCCAACTGGATTTGGTAAAACACTTTCTGTTATTAATTGTGTATCCGAATTAATCAATTTCTTAAATAAAGGATCAAATAAAGGAGTTATTAATCAAAAGAAATTGATTTTTAACAAAATAATATACTGTTTACCATTTTTGAGCATAACAGATCAAATTTTTAATGAATTTCAAAAAATATTAATACTTGAATCTAACAAACCCTCAGAATTAGTAATTTGTCATAATCACAGAACTGAGATGAATTATTACAATATTAATGAAGAGCAATTTGCAGGATTAGATGCTCGATTGTTAATTGAGGGATGGAATTCTAATATTATTGTAACGACATTTCATCAATTATTTTATTCCTTGTTTTTCAATATTAATATGTTAAACATAAAATTCCATAAAATAATTAATAGTGTTGTTATTTTAGATGAGATTCAGAGCTTTCCTTTAAAATATTGGATATTAATAAGAGAAGTATTTCAGACTTTAATAAAAAACTTTAATGTTAAAATTATTCTAGTTTCAGCAACATTACCAATGATTTTTAATGAAAAATCTTCTTTTGAACTTGTGAAAGATAAAGAACAATACTTTAATAGTTTAGACCGTATAAACATACTTATTCAAAAAAGATTTCATTATGAACTGATTGACCTTTTAGATTTTTTCATTCATTATTTAAAAAATCATCCTGAAGAAAAAAAAATTTTATGTGTTTTCAATACAAGAAAGTCAGCAAGACAATTTTTTCATGCTCTTAATAGAAAAATAGAAAATCGACAAAATTTTTATCTTTTTTTTCTTTCAAGTGATGTGCTTATTAAGGATAGGCAAGAAAGGATAAAAATTATAAAAGAATATCTTTCAGAGCGAAATTTAAAAAAGAAATTAATTTTAATTAGTACTCAAGTTATTGAAGCAGGGATAGATTTAGATTTTAATGTAGTTTTTCGAGATTTTGCCCCATTAGATTCTTTAATTCAAGTAGCAGGCAGGTGCAATCGTAATAATAGTTTAAAAAAGAAAGGAGAATTTTATATATTTAGATTATTTGACATTGAAAATGAAAATTATTTTTCAGATTATATTTACGACCTTACTCTTTTAGAAATAACTAAGAAGATAATATTCAAATTTAATAATAACTCCGAATTGAATTCCAAATTTCTTAAACTATCAGAAAATGCGTGGTTTGAAATGTCTAAAGAATATTTTCAAAAGATTCAAAAAGAAAAATACTCTACTCCAGATTATTCTTTGAGAATTCTTAATGAAATATATAAGTTTAATTTTTTTGACATTTCAAAAAAGTTTAAATTAATCGAAGATTTTTCAAACTTTCAATTCTATTTAAATATTAATGAAGAATCAAATAATATTTGGAAAAAATTCCTTGATTTAAAAAATGAGAGAGATTTAACAAAGCGGTATTCAAAATACATAAATCTAAAATCAGATCTAGAATCTTATATTCTTAATTATAATGCTAATAGGACAGAAACTAAAAATATTACAGATTTTATGCTTAAATATAAACTTAATACTTCTAAAAGAAATTTTATTTATATTCCAAGAGAATTAATAGAATTAATATATGATATATGTGGTTTGAATTTTGAACGGTTTTAAAAAATTAATTAAGTAAATTATGCTTAAATTAACATTTGAGTTATATCCGGAAGACGGAAGAATCAAGCCTTATGGTCATCCTTATGGTTATATTTTCCGTGGTGTTATAATGAAGTGGTTAAGTGATATTAAGCCAGAATTAGTTCATAAGCTTCACGAATTCGAGGAAATCCGGCCATATTCCATTAATTATATCATCCATAAAAAGGTTCCTAAGCTTGACTTTATCATCGTTTCTTACGATGATGAGATACAAGATGCATTATTTCAAGATTTAATCACTTCTGAAAAAAATATAATACATATTGGTCAAAAGGATTACTATATTTCCCAAGTGAGATTTGAGCGTATTAATATTCGAGATCTAATCGATCAATCAAATCCTGTAAAGTCATTTAACCTTAATTTTATACGCCCCATATATTTTAACACGAGTAAGGGGGATTATCCAGTGAGATTCCCTATTCCTATCCTTTTATTCGGTAATTTGGCGAAATTATGGAACGAAACTGCGAAAAATACCTCTGAAATTGACCGAGAAAATTTTTTAAATTGGGTTAATGTTCATGTGTATGTTAGTGGTTATAAAATGAAGTCAGTTCGCACCGAAATAGGCAAGCCAAAACCTGTGGTAGGAGGTTTAGGAAATGTAAGTTATAGAGTTGTGAAAATAAACAAACATTATTATAAACATATGTTAAAAGAAATGAATCGTGAATATGATTACAAATTCGTTAACGATGATTATTCGGGTAATTGTCGCTGGTTAGAGATTTTGTGTAAGCTTGGTGAATATACGAATGTTGGTGCTAATCGGACGGCGGGAATGGGAGTAATTCATTATTATCCAGGAAATTATTTAACGGAAAAAAACCTGTTATAGAGATAAATATCAAGTTTTTTGTCTCTAAATATTTCTCATCTCCTAATTATTTGTTCAAATTCTATTTTTAATTTTTATTTTTAATATTGGGCATTGATTTTTATTTATCGTTATCTTTATCATTAAAGGTATCTATACAAAGTTTAAGGATGAAATTTTCTAAGAAAACTCACTTATCTTAATTAAGAAAAAGTTTTAGGAAAAATATATCAACAGAAGAGAATGTTAATTTTTAGATTTATCTAAATTAAAAACAGGTTACTATAATAAAAATAGTAATTTAAATATAAGAAATTATTTTGTATTAGTTTTATCATAAAAATTTTGGCTAATTTTACAAAAGTAGGATCAATTATAAATTAGCCCTTTTTTTCATTATCTACATTGATATCACCCAATTTTGTATGTTTGGTAATTCTAAAACTTTTAAATTGTTCATGTAAAAACTCCCGCGTACATTTCTACTTATTTGGATCTCTTCTAATATTTCGGGCCGATTTTGGACTATTTCAGTCGCACGAATCCTTCTCTCCACGGATTTAACGGTTTTCGGACCTCTGAGCCTCATCTTCGAATGGAGGATAGAGTTTTTATTCTCGGAAAGATTATATTGAATGCTCAGTAGAGCAAAGAGATTAAGTACTTCTGTCAGCGCCGTTGCGAGCGAGGCTCGCAGATTCTTACTTATCTTTACCGTTTTCCTATACGGGTCTACTTTTGCGTAAAACCTTTTTCCCTTGTCAAACACTTTAAATACGCCCCCTCTTACCCTGCTTCTTTTTCGTTTTTGGAGGGTTTTTTTTGCGCTTGTTGTTCGAACCCTTTGGTCTGCCCTTTTTCTTTGAAGGTGGAGGATTTAAAGGAGCTCTCGTTGTCATGTAGTAGCCCTCGCGCTTGGCACGCTTCTTGGTAATGTCTGTTTTCACGCCAATTTCAGTGGTTATTCTTTCCGTGTCGGTATATTCGTGTAGCTTTATGACGGCTTTACCGAAGGGTTTTTTATGCTTATGGATAACATGGATGATTTCTCTACCCAAATTTTTGACCATCGCAATGGTACTACCCCAAGCGTCCGATGTTACGATTGCAATTGGGTACTTAGTATTCCGTTCTGCCTCGTCAAACACTTCGCGCATGTCTTTTTCTTTCCTCGTTGGCGAGACTTTTATACCGAGCGTCTTGCGGGACTCATATCCCGTGGCAACGATAATGTAGATGGGCTTACCTTCAATCTCCAAGAATGTCTCGTCAATGGCAATGGCTCTATCTGGCTGAGGTATATTCACGAGGGAGTCCAGCGTTTGATGCTTCTCAATTGCCGTCTCAATCTCAGTCCTAAGAACAGAAATCTGAGACGGTGATACGCCATATTTTTTGGCAATTGTCTTGTTTTTCGCCCCGTCCTTCAGCAAGTCGTAATATAACTGCTTAAGTTTGGAATTGATTAATTTCTTATACTCGAAAGATGTAGTTACAATAAATTGTCTTCCTTTTTTGCGTTTTCTTTTACTTCTTTCTTTTAAGCATGCTGGATTTTTACAGATAAAGCATTCAACCCTATTACTACCGCTTTTTTTAGTTCCATTGGTCCCGATCATCGAGCTACCACAATCAGGACACTTAATTTTTATTTTGAAGAGCGGGATTTGAAGGCCATTCACCATTACGGCAAAAATGGTTCGCCAAATTATTTCTAAATTTTTGAAATTTCTTTCAGTCATGAAGAATAATTATTATTTAAAAGATAAATGAGTTTTGATGAGAAATCAAATGTTTTAAGATAATTTGAATAAATGATTAAATGCGTTCTTATAGTCGGCAAAAATCTATAATTTGCAGAAATATAATGTCGTGCAAAAGTGGTAGAAGATCAAAGAAAAGTAGTAAAATGGCTTAATTTACGAAACTAGATGAATCAGTTTATAATTGATCCTTCTTTTGTAAAATTAGCCGAAATTACTAAATTATTATCGTAATTTTTTATTTAAATCCTAATTACGATGCTATTATTTTATTAGGAAAAATTTTAAATTCAAAAACATGGCTCCTAATTTTGGATTTAAACTTAGGCAGTTAATTAATCAATTTTTTTCAAAGTTTCTTTTTTAATATTTTCCAATTTCGTAGAAAAGTCTTGTTTCTTTATATGTTGAGATAGCTCTCTCATTAATAGTACTTTATTAGTTTTTACTGATGATTTAGCATTTTCTATCCTTTGGGTAAAATTAGTTATTGCTTTTTTTTTATCTTTTATTGGAAGTTCTTTGATAAATGCTCCCGATAAATCCTTAATTAATTTATCTTTAATAGGATCTGACCAACCATATTTAGATCTTATAAAATTACACTGAATAAATTTCTCTTTATTTAATTCAAAATAAGGACAACTACGGCAATATAGATCTTGTAAGTATAAAGATGTTTTTGGACATAAAACTAAATCTATTTCTATCTTATCAGGTCTAATCGCTATCTTCTTAACTTTCATTTAATCAGGATTTCATAATTACCTTACAAAGAGTATTTGAGTTTAAAAACGAATTATCTTAAATAAATAGATAAATTCATCAATTAATTGATAAAAATTGAGTATTATAAACTTATTTAATTCGATTTTCTTGATAAGAGACCTTGTTTATACTTGGATTCGAAAATATTTTATGCTTGTATGAAGCCCACAAACCATTAAAAGAATTGGACTTCTTGCATATATTCATCTTTTCTAATTTGGAAAGTTACTAAATTATTATCGTAATTTTTTATTTATATACTTTCGATGCTTTGTTGTTTTAATGATTACTCAAGAAACAATAGGTCAGATCGAAACCTTAAGAAAACAAGAATTAACTTACGACCTGCCATTCGCCAAAGCGTTTGATTCGATCGTAAAAGAATTAAAGTTGCACGAGATGGTCGAATATAAGAAAGAGTGCCAAGATTTACTCTATCGAGTTCACTCCCGCATCAAAATATATACGAAGTTTAGTAAAGTGCGGTTGTTAGCTCCCATTGTCGTTTACGCGGTCTTTAGGTCGAAGGGAACGACAATTAAAGCGCGTGACATTTGCCGGGCTTCAAATATTCCCTTAGCCGATTTCAAAAAAGGGTTGCTTATCGTCAATCCAGTTTATTTAGAGTACGTTAAGCGCAACTGCGAAGTGTCTGTGTCTCAACTGATCGCTAAAATGATCGCCAAATTTAGCTTGGATTCTACCTTTAAGGAAGTGACAAGGGAAATATTTAGAAGGTTTTTCTCGTTGTTTAAAAACACGAAAGACAACATCGCGGCGGGGTTGATTATTACGCTCTCGTTCGTGGTTCTCGACTACAAACTACCGGTTTTTTCTGAAATATTCGAAGCGCTCGGAACAGATATAACCAGAGCTCACTACCACATAGAGCGTAAAATTTTCTTGCCGAACCAACTTGGGGCCTTCAAAGGCTTCGCAAAATCAAGGGAACGGCTCAAGCAATTCTTGCTTACGAAAATTTAGTTTAGAGACGGTTTATTTTATTTATTTTTTTTTATCTTTACTGAATTAAAGAACCTCTGGAAATTTAATTTTTCTTTAAATAAGCTCGCCGATATTTGCTATAAAAATAAGAAAAATACAAACTAATTAACAGGTAAAAGCGGTGATAAGAAGTTTATTCCCTTAAAGAAGTCCAAAAAGTAAAGAATAATAGAAATGTTGTCGTCGATATAGAATCAAATAACAATTCTCGCTCGATAGACGATTATTTGACGGTTGGTTGCTCTTCTCCTGACAATTGGGATTCCATGGTTCAAAAGCACTTAAAAAAGAGGTAGTTACCGTGAAAAAATTGCGAAATGTCGAGTGGCAGAATTACCGGCACCCCGAATTTCTTCAATCTTTAAGTCTTAGCGTAAACGAGTTGAGATACATTAGATTATTCTTAAAAGGCGGTGCCGCTTCTTTAGTTACCGAGATCTTGCGGGAGCGGAAAACTAAGCAGTTCAACTACCATCGAGACAACGACTTAAAAAACTATAGCAAACTCGAGAAAATCAAAGCTTAACTCACAATTCTATTTTTGCATATTTTATCGGGAGTTAATTAATTATAAGAGTATTTGCATACTTTAATTGACAAAAAGGCTTGCATGTATCTAGGGTCGATAATGAGCTAACTTGTTAATAGATTCTCTATTTTTCCTTCGGGTCAATTCAAAACTTACAACCTGTAAGAATCGCGTTATTTGTTGAATACCTCTAATCCGGAATTTTTACTCTTTTACAATTACAATTAAATATTGGTAGATTTATTATAATATTGAAAATATAGCAGTTAAATATTAAATGGGTTAAAAAGAGGCAATTAAATAAATTGAGATATTGTCATTAATGTGGTGGCGAATTTAAAATAGAGTTTGTTTCTACTTATCCAATTAAAAAATATCAAAAAATTTTTGATAAATATTACGACGATGATGGAAACGAAGAATATGCGGATCTTATTAATAAAATGGAAAAAGATGGAATTAAAGGAGTATCAATAAGGTATCACGAAGAGAATCATTGTTGGTACATATGTAAAGTAATCTCTCACGAAGATTGGGTTAAAAGATATAAAAAATTCACGTCTCGTAAAGAACTGAACGAAGAGAATAAGAGAAAGTGTAGAGAAAAACTTAAAAAATAATTCTCAAGAATTTTTGTTTGTTCAAAATGTGGATTTTCTACTTCAGATCAATACTGGAAAGATGAAGAGGGAATAAGAACGACAAGTTATCGTAGTTTTTAAGAAGGCAGAATAAAGGATTCTTTCTCGTACTATTTTATTAAATACAAATGCTAATGGTCCTATAAAAAGAAATATAAAAAGATCTTAAAGTATTACTCTCGCTTTTAATGCTTTCTTAAGAGTCGCTTTTGAACTACGTAATGCGTTCTTGTTGGGATCCCGTGCGGAAAAATAGTCTTTATCGCTCGGTCGTTGTTAGCCCAAACGGTAGTTCCTTCGTAGTAGTTAAATCCGTAGGCGTGGGACGACAAAAACATTCCTATATTGGAAAGCGCAGAAAATATACCCCTTCCTGCGTATTCTTTTTTTATCATAGCCGTATCTACGTTTAAGTGGGTTAGAGTCTCTCCGTTCCACAGCTGAAACAAGTTTGGTTGGCACATAATAACGCCTACCAGCTCGTTAGTGTTCCGGTCGAAACCGAACACGGCCATAGGAACGATCTTCTTAAAGTCGCAAGATTCCCACGTTTCTCGGAACCCGGGATCATCGGCGTAATCTTGGGGAAATTCCTCGCTAACTAATTTAAGTACTTTGCTCGCTTGAGTGTACCCGTCCATCATTTCTTCGAATCGTGCTCTACCGCCCGGCGCATCGGCAAGTACGGCGTATAGAGATTGAGACGCTAAGCCCATTATTTGTTCCTTTAAATCCCTTATTTCGTCGAGGGGCAAAAACCTGACCGCTATGTTTTCGTCTAAATCTTTGCCTTTAGCCCACTTTTTTAAGAAAATGTCAAGGCACGAATACTTCGAGTCTTTTTTGTAACCTAATTCTTGTAAGTACTCCAAGATTTTTGATTCGGGTTTGCCGAACGCTAAACCACTCATCATGGGAGCTTCGAACCCTTCGGTCTGAAACCCGATCCCACCGATAAATTTGGGGTAATTAATTGGACCACGGAGCTTTTTCTTTTTATTTTCGCGAACAAATCTTTCGCACTCGCTCATTAACGCTTTACAAGTCTCTAAATTCTGAGCGCGAAGCCAGGCGAAAGTAGGACACTTCATCCCGTAGCTTTTGTACTCGTCGTCGATCTGGCAAGAAACAAAGCCCGTTGTTCTTTTGTTTTGACTTGCTACGAAAAATTTTATTTTGTTTTTAGGATTTAAAAATTTAGTTTCGAAATAACTAACTATTTCCGAGACGATTTTAGGTTTTAACCTCTCGTCCGGTACCCACAACATTTCTAACATCGCAGACTCTATTTGCGACAAGTTCCTTACTTCAATTACTCCCGAGCTTAATTTTTCCGTTTTTGTAGATACTAATTCCATAAATCAAATTCACCTCTAAACATCAAAATTTTAAGTTTAACGCCTTATAATCAAGAAGATATTTAAAGGAAAAATCTAGAAAATGCAGTCTAAGTTAAGCCTCAATGTTAAATGTGATAAATTTACTAAATAATTAGAAATTAATAATAGACAAAAGTGAATAAAGTGGAATTTGGAAATAAGAGAATCCTTCTTATTTGAGCAATTTTAATAGCCTTAGGGAAATCTTAATGAAAAAATAAAAAAAAATGAGGTTTAAAAAATGACAAAAAAAGACGAAGAAGAAGAAGCAAGGGCATATTGTTGTTTATGTATACTTAGTTTAATTTTAATAGTTTTCATCATAATGTATTGGTATATTACCCTTCCTACCGCTTTAGTCGGAGGTTGTATTTATTTATTAGCAAAAAAAAAATCAGGTCAACCAAAAAAAATCTCTAATCGAACAATATTAGAATATCAACTACAAGAAATCCATTTATTGGAATATCCAAAAGATTCTTACCATGAAAATAAATGTCCTCATTGTCTATATCCACTTATAGGAAAAGATATAAGTAGACTTCAGTGTCCTAAATGTCATATGTCTCTTATACCGATAGAATACTACGCAGAAAAATGTACTTATTGTGGCGAAACTATGATAAAAAATCAAAACACGTGTGAATTCTGTGGACACGACAAACGACCAGTAGAAGTAGCAGAAAAAAGAAGGCGAAATATTTCTTCTCAAGTTAAACGAGAAGTATGGCGTAGAGATTATGCTAAATGCGTAGAATGTGGCTCTAAAGAAAGATTAGAATACGATCACATCATTCCATTTTCAAAAGGAGGAAGCAACACAGCTCGAAACATCCAATTGTTATGCGAAATTTGTAATCGAAAAAAGCATAATAAAATTGAATAAAAAGGAGGCCACAATTCCCAACGAAGGAAAAAACACGAAAATCTCAAATCAAAAGGAGTAGAATTCATCACTTTTCCTGAAATATTAGATTTTTTAGTTAGAAAAATAGAGCCAAAAATGTATCATAATGATTCAGAAATTTTATATGTAATTGGAAAATTTAAACTCTATGGTTTTTTTAAGAATTGATAAAAGTGTGGGCGATTTTATACCAAATATAAACAGTCCTAATGGAAAAGATTGAGTCTTCTGGTTTAAAGTAGTTATATTTGCACGCTTAACATGCTTACTAGCTCTTGCCCCTTTGGTAGGAGCTCGGCTTGTGCAACCTCGCCCTCGAAATAGTTAAACACCACGTAATCTTCGAACTTCTTTTCGGATTTGTTGTAGTTCCAACATGGCACGTATCCTCTCGCCCGAAACCCGAACTCGTAAAATAACTGTTGGTGTTCCGGGCTGAAAGCCGAAACAAATACTTCGCTGTAGCGAATGACATTTTCTTTCATGCTTTTTAAAAATTCCTCCAAAAACACGTACAATTCCTCAAGCGAATCGACATGGTACTTGGTTTTCTCGAAGTTTTGAATTTGAGGCGTGTGTAAAAAAGTAAAGTACGATTTTGCGCCCCTAATAAAGAATTGGTGGTATCCGTACCCGTACTTGTCGGTAATTAAGTCCTTTCTGAAAGCTTTTTGTAGCTCGAAGATTTTGTCGTAGTCCAAGTTGCAATCGGGAGAGGCCAACTTAAAACTACCTAAGTTGTAAAGGTTGTCGCAATGCAGAAAGCTGTCCAGAGCGTTCTCGATCAATACCGGCGTTTTTCGATCCCTATACTTTTTAAGCGTCTTTTCGCGATATATAACGCCCATAACATCTGACTCAACTTGGTCGTAGAAAACATCCTTGTTGGGAAAGAAAGCGACCGTTTTTATCCCGCACACTGAAGTAATGTACTGAGAAGCAGCGTGAGCTGTTCTGTTTTCGCAATACCACATCAAGATTTCCTTTTTAAAAGTTTTCCACATCCAGGCGTACGAACCAATTATAGATTTAGTTACATCCAGAGTTTTTTGATATTTTTTCTTCACCATAAACCCGCCAGAATATCCTTTTTTGTGCTCGAAGTCTAACGCACACCGAAAACAACCGGCGACCTCGCCATTAATCTCGAACAAAATGAAGTAGTTATCGGAACTCTCGATCATTTTCCTAACCATGCGCTCGTCTTCGATCTCTTTGTAGGGATAAGTACCATCGTACACTTCCTTACAAATACTTGCGATAACCTTAGCGTCTTTAGGTTTAGCGAGCACTAAAGTGGGGCTTATTTTATCGCTTCCCAATTTAGTGTCGATTAGAAAGTCAAGGTCCATGCCGTTCTCTAAGTCTAAATCTAAAACACCCTCAAAAATTTCTAAAAATTCGTCGACTGAGTTGGGCCTAAGTTTTTTATACGGTATAATGGGAAATTGAACTAAATCTTGGGTTATCATTTTTTTTTGCGTTGTAACTACGTTTAAATAATTACTCTCACTTAAAGGTCAGTCTATATAAACAAAAATTTGAAAAGTTGTTAAAAATATTAGTTTAAGAATTTATTTATGCGAATTTTTCTTAAATTTTCTTTTAAATAACTTCGGTAGTTAAGCTATGAAAACGCATCAAAATGGTTTGTTATAATATGTTTGTTAATCAAAAATTAGATGTTTGGTCAAATTCTTATTGGGAACGCGTTACTCGAAATATTGGTCCTATTACTTTTGAAGAACAAGAAACTATTAGGACATCGAGAGTCGCAGTCCTCGGAGTAGGTGGGTTAGGCGGACCTTTAGCAGAGAATTTGGTTAGAGCAGGCTGTCAAGACTTAGTAATTTGCGATTTCGACATTTTCGACGAGTCCAACTTAAACAGGCAAGTCTGCACTATTGAGGATATCGGTAAGAAAAAAATAGATGTTATGGAAGAATTTTTGCGAAAAATCGACCCTGAAGTTGCAATAAAAAAATTCTTTAAAATTACCGAGGGAAACATAGATTCCGTACTTAAAGGCGTGAAAGTAGTAGCTCTCACTTTAGACGACCCCGCTACTTCAATCTTTATCGCCAGAGAGTGTCGGAAACGAGCGATTCCCATGGTCGAGTCGTGGGGAGTTCCCTTTTTGTTCACTTGGTGGTTCACTCCTGACAGCATAGACTACGAAAATTGCTACGGTTTAGAAACTTACCATTACGGTTATTCCGAGCTTGCGAACATGAAAGAAAAGATAAACCTTGCAACACGTCAAGCCTTATTACCAAAAGTTTTTCGTATGCCAGGAGTTAGAGAAAAATACGATCGCGAACCAGGAGCTTTCGAAGAAATGATGTCTGGAAACATCGGAGCTCGCTCCTTTGCACCATTTGTAAGGATTACTTCCGACTTTCTTTCTGTGGATATTATTTTTTCTGGCATACTTAAAGTAAAGCCGATGAATTTAGCCCCTCACTTGAAGGGATTCGACTACATCAACATGGAAGTCCAAGAAGCTAATTTACTATAAAATTCCCATTAATCATAATAAGCTAATATTAGATATTATTAATTAAAGACACAATTTTTTCCATAATCTGATAAATAGAACCCTCGATTTTATTTTTGTATCCTTCTCCGTCCCATTTTGTTATTCTGTTGATCATTAACATTTGTTTTCCGAATAGGTTCTTGAATCTTTCTAATTGAATATTAAATCTATCTTGCTTTTCTTTATTAAAATCATATTGGGAGTGTTGTAAGTATAGAAATATAAAATAAGGTGAATCGTTATTATCTACATTTAAAGCATCCTTCATTTCTATGAATCGATTTACCACCTTTTCTATTTTCTGTGCGGATTCCTGATATAGTTTAATTTCGAAAATAGCGACAGGGATAATTTCCATATTATTTTTTTTTATTCCAATAAAAATATCAGGTTTAGTTGATGGTTTATTGTGAATTTTTAATTTAAAATTAGTTTGAATCGAGATATCTGAACTTAAAATCAATTTATTTCCCTTACAATTCGCTTCGAAATGATGATGGACTCCTTTAGGGTTAACTGTTTTAATAGTTTCAAATCCAATTTTCAATTTCAAGAATCTTTCTAAGAATTTTTTAATATACAAGAAATACCATAGTTCTGAAAGGCCTGTTATTCCTCCTCCGGTTCCTTTCGTTTCATTGAGCATTTCTCTAAAGGCAAAATGGGTGGATATTAAATATTCGTCTGGATAATTATCCTCAAATTCGAAGGCTTTTTCTATAATACTATCTATCGTTGTGCTAAAAAGATCTTCAATGTTAGCTCTAGCAATCTCCCTTATTTTGTCTACTTCCATGAAGTTCACATTCTATTTTCATTTTTCTATAATTTAAAATAATAATAAACTTCAAAAATAAAAGCTTAATTAAAAGCGAAAATGAAGAAGATCGGCATTTTCTAAGTCTTATGGTTCATATTGATAATTTTTCTGGCATCAATATTAATACCTTTTTTTTATTTAATTTATAAAACTTCATTTAAAACTTTTTCTTCAATGAATTGATGGTTTCGATTGATATAGTTAATTCTTCTATTTTCTTCTAATCGACGATAAAAATAGGATTGGTGTAAAATTACAAAGAAATGTATGTTGTTCCCATAAAAAGGAAACTTGCCAAAAAAAGGATTATAGTATAATTTTGTCTTCGAATAATCTGGGTCTTCATTATTTGAGTAGTAACATTCAACATCTTCCAAAATCTCATCTTCTGAGTCAATTATTTTTTTTCCTAATAGATACTCTATTAAATATTTATAAGGACTCCAACTGTGAAAAATTATGAGGTTAGGATTAATTAATTCGATTTCTTCAATAAGATATTTGTCACGACACTCGCCCCATATATCCTTGTTCTTAACATTATCGCCATCCACGACTATATCGTCGTTACACTTACAAAGATCTGTAATGTAAATCTTTGGTTTAATAACATCTAACTTGTTTAAAAACAAGAGGTTCAAATATTCCCAGAATCTATTCGGTCGAACACTTTTTAAAATAGCCTTTAATTGAGTTTTCTCTCCCGAATAAATCTCCTCCAATTGATCGAAATTCAGATTACCGCTGTTATCAATGGGATAAAATCCCAATCCGAAAGCAATATTGATTTGATCTTCTAGTATTGTAGGAGCTTCTCCGATTATCATAATTTCTTTAGCAGGAGTAGTTCCAGAAAAATCAAGATTTTCGATCCACCCTGGGAATTCTAAATTCCTTTTAAAAAAGTTAGGGTTTCTAAAAATGGGCTTACAAGCGGTGCAACCCTCATTCTCTTTTCTCTGATAATTCTTTTTTTCTATTTGATTATTGTACTCATCGTTCATTTTTAGGTAGTTTTCGTTCCTCGTAGTAAACGATTTAACTATCCTCTCACCATATATACGTTCGAGCAATTTACAGTAGGTATCTAATCTTGTCATAAATTTTTTTTCAGCTTAATTGTGTGATTATTCTATTACACTTAGCCTTCTCGTCTTCTGAACCAAAGAACGCGACATATCCATTATTGGGGGTTAATATGATTGCCTCTATGTTATCTTGCTCCATAGAATCGAGCGCTAAATCGTGAATGTCGTAGACTATATTTTCGATCTCGTCGTCGTTAAATTCAAACGAGAAATCGAAATTAAGGCTTCTACATATTTCTTGAGTGATTGGAAACCCGTGATCTGCGTACTTCTCGGTAAAGGTTTCAATAATTTCTCGCTTGTTTTCAGAGTTTTTAACGCTTGGAACCTCCATAAGATATTGTTTTGCTTCGTCGATAGTTCTATTATAGGCTCCAATTAAGAAGGGATCGAGCTTATCTGCCATCGTCATTTTTATGTACGGATCACTACTACTTTCTATAAATTTTAACGCGTTTTCAATCGAGGATGCCGGAAAAAACATGTCGAGAGCGGGATGTTTTACTTGAGGGTCAACGGGCCCTAATTCACCAGCCTTACCTAAAATCAAGTCGTCCGCGGAGAGAGCAATCATTGTTGCAGCGCTCTTTGCAAAGAATGGTACAATTACCGTAAATTTCTCAGAATAATTCTTACAAATATTAACAATTTTGACAGCCATCGTAATATCGCCTCCACCTGAATCTATGATTAGATCGAGGTTCTCAATGCTCGGTTCCTTACGGATAAGCCTCAAAAACACAGAAGCTTTGTAGTAATCGATGTCTCCTGAAGCGTAAAATAACATCGCTGTCGCCTTTCTTTTTTCGCTTAATAATGTTAATTTTTCCTTTAATTCACCTAATGGGTCCTTTTCGTTCTCATTCATTCTTCTGAACCAAGTTTGATTGTTGTAATTTTTTTCTCATTTCTTTTATATTAATATAATTAGAACTAGACAAGCCAAGCTTTTTTTTAAGTTCTTTATAAATTTCGTACTCTTGTTTGATTTTCAAGTATTGTTTACTCGTGGATTCTTTCATCTACAGATAAATATTAGTTAAACTTACTTTTATAACTTTATCATAAATTTTAATCTAAAAAAGAAAAAGTATAAAGTATAAGACGATAGAGAGATCAACATTTTAAGGGTAAAAAACGGTTTTAATTCTTTCCAACATTCTTTTGCGAAAGACAGGATTACCTGTGAGCCGCTTAGAAAAGAAATCTCTTAAGCAAGAGTAAAAACTTTCCCTGTTGCTCGAAAGAAGCTTAGAATCTAGGCTATTTATTATTAAACATACGAAAACTCTAACGAACGCCTCTTGAGCCTGCTCAAGGTTGGACGGAGATATATCTTTCATGCTGTGCTGGAAGATATTTCTATTTACAACGTATTTGATTAGTATTGTCTCGACTTCTTCTGGAAACCCGAGCCTCACCATTTTATTGGCCATAATATCTTCTCCATCTTTAGCATTATCGTTAAATTTTTCTCTTTCGCCAAATCGTTCGTCGTAAAGTCCTTCTAACTTAGGGTATAACTTAGCGAAAAACTTATAATCGTCGTACCCGCACATATCGAGCCATTCGTTGACTTTAATTGCCAAAAAAACTCGTTCTACTTCGATTTTTATTGCGTTTTCCAAACTCATACTTTCATCCACAGCAGAAGCGTTTTTCTTTGCTTTTGACACAAGAGCGCTAATCCTTTTCGCTACAACTTCCAGCAACTCGTTTTTCTCTGCGATCTCTTGCCGTAATTGGTCGTTTTCCAAACCCGACTGATTTGGGTTAGTAAAATTCCTATCAACCGGGTCTTGATCGCTATCTTGGTCTACATCAAGGGAATATTTTAAAAAATTAAATATATCTTTTACTATACGTTCTCGAAAGCGGATTAGATTTTGTTTTAGTAGTTTAGTAGAAATCTTTCCTTGGCTAAAGTTTCTGATGGCGATTCTGAGTTTTTCTAATTCTTTCTCGTCAAACACTATTTTTTCTATCGTTTCTTCAATTTCCTCAAAATCCTGCGTGGTTGCCATTAAATCGCCCCCCTATCTACATTGATGTATCGTTTAAACCCTTTTAAAATTTTAGAATACTTATCGAAGGTTTCTTTGCTGCGCTTTTCTACGCCTTCTATTTCGAAAGATACGTTTTCGCAATTAGTAAGGAAATCCGTCAATTGTTCGTTAGAAAACGGAAAACCCTCTAAATTTGATATTGACGCGATAAATTTGTTGATGTCTGCGCTCGTAACCGCGTAATTAACGCTATAATAACTGTTATAAGTAGCGTGAAGGAAATTTCTAAGCAAATCTTTTCCGATTTTAAGCGATTTCTCGAATTCTTCGCTATTAATAGATTGATACATTTTAAAATGTTCGTAGTTTAAGATTGTAGCGAAATGTGTGGCAAAAGCGTTTTTAAGTTTTTTAGCGTTAATTTCTTGTACCTGTGAAGAACTTTCAGAATTGTAGGAATTATCGGAATTATGGGACTCTATATCTAAAGGTTCGTAGGAAATTGACGCCTCTCTCTGAGCTTCGTAATAGTCTTTTAAGGCTTCGTCGTAGTGTGGTCCGACCGCGAAAGAAGTTTGTAGCGATTCCGAACCGTTTGCTCTTCGAGGATGGCTCTCAATTAAGTATCGATGTTTTACCAAAATTTCGAAAGTTTTGTTTTTGATCTCTTTCTCTCTCTTTTTATCTTTAGTTACCTTTAAAATGTACGGGTGAAGCCATTGCGTTAGCTCTTTCTTAACTTTTTGCTCGTACAAGTTGCCTATTTGGTCTAATTTTTTTAAGTTGTTTAGAAACTTTATTATACCCTCGATTAAAACGCTATAATCTCCGAAATCCTTCTGAAATAAAGTTTTCTTTGCTAGCTGTATTATTTGCTTTTCGGTATTTTTTACGTCGTACCCTTGCTTTCCCATGTTGCTTATAATTTCTTCCCAAGATAGAGGGGTGATTTCTCTAATAACTTTCAAATCAAATTCGACAGGAAAAGGTTGGTAAATGTCTTCTCGTTTAACCACGGCCTCGTCTTCTTTCATGCTCGCGATGTACCTCAATTGGTAGCTTTCTTTTCTAGTGCGACTATAGTGCCCTATCCCGTGAAGCGACTCTAAGTTCATAAGAGATTTAAGCGTTGCGCTATCTCTTTTATCGGTCGCTTTAAAGGTAACTAAGTTTTGGAAGTAATTGAACGCGTTAGAGTGTAAATACCTGATTTGAGAAGCCGAACAGATCGTCCCAAAATTATCTTGCTGAAAAGGTTCGAGAAACTTGTCGATTATACCGTAATTAACTTTCCTATCTATGAAATCCCCGTTGAAAACCACGTCTAAGTGCGGTACAATTAAGAACTTAGGGTAATAACTTTTTCCGGTTTTTAAGTAGTGGATAAACTTAGAAAGAACTACGAAGGTAAAAAAACACTTCTTGTCGTAATTTGTAACGTCTGAAAAATCGATAATTACCGTTTTGTCTTGAGTAATTAGCTCGTAAGAGAGAATGATTCCTTGTTTGTCTAATTGTTGGCGTTGCATGAATTTTATGTCTTGTTGGGTAAATTCGCTGAAAAACGATAGTATCGAATCGTTAACAGGGGACTTTTCCCAGTCGCTCGTAGTAGATAGGTCTAAAGTTAAAGTAGAGAGGTTTATTTCGGTATTTTTCGCTAAAGATTTCTTGAAAGCTTCGATCGCCCTTTCGTCTTTTCTGAAGCACAACCCAAAAGCGTCGAACATATATTCCAAATAGCCCATGTTGTCGTTGTCGTAGGGGATTTCTGAAAAAAGAGGGTTGACCAGAAAAGTTTTGCCCGCTTTAAGGTACAAAAACTTATCTTCGTATATAGTTCCTTCAAAAAATCTCATTAATTTGGACCAATTGCCTGTGAAATCGAAAATAACGGAGGGATATCCCGCTTTCACGAGTTCCAAAACTATTTTTTGGCACAACGCTTCCCTACTCGAGTTAACCCCGTTGACCACTAATAAATTTCGCAATTGTTCGAGTGTAAACCCCATCGGAACTTCTTTTTCCAAGAACTCGGTGTTTATGGTGTTCCCAACCGTAATAAGGTTAGTCAAGTGTAGGGGCGTGTTAAACTCCGCGGCTATCCTCGTTTCGATCCCCTTTTTGAATTGGTCGGATATTTCAGTTATATACGTAAGAGGTTTTCCTTGAAACAACGAGTAACCCAAGTGGGTACCGTTCCTTCTGAAGAGTCTATTCTTAAAAGCTTCGAACAAGAGCCCCGATTCTAACTCGTTTTTTCTAAGTTGTTTTAACTCGAAATTAACGAAGTTTTCCTTGAAGCTTAATCGCAACACCGAGTTTTGGTGTTTTAGCTTTTGCTCCATTTCGTCGAGCACCTCGTAGTTGAAAGAAAGAGTTTTTGATACTACCGAAGTGGAATAAGTTATAACGGTGTTCCAGATACCCGAGCGAGAGTTTAACCATAGTTTTCCATCTATTTCTGATCTCGTTCTCGCTAGCAATTTTGCTTTCTCCACCTCTTTTAAGAACTTAAAACCTTCTTTTTTGAACTCGTCAAAATCTAAAGGATTAATCTCGATCGTGGCGGTAAAAGGCATTTTTTCTTTGATAAGGGCTCCATAAAAATTACTTGGAGTACAATAAGGCGGCGGATAGGTAAAATACAGGTTATTAATCTTGATCCCCCCGATTAATTTTTCCTCGACTTGGTAAAAAATAGTCTCGGGCGCTTCCGGTACCTTGAAAAACCTAACTTTAGAAAAGGGATCGACGACCTTGATATCGTTCGATTTGAACAACTTGTTTTTGATTAGAAAGAAAAACATTTCGCGCCACCAAATTACTATTATTGCTATAAGAATTGCAAGAATCCCTATAGATTGTATTCCTACGGGCAAGTTAAATATTAAGAGCAACCGATCCAAGCATATAACAATCGCTAAAACGTAGCTTGCTTTCAATATCGTAGGCTTTATTTTAGGTCTTATCGTTTTACAACTAATTCTTTTCGAGTCTCCTTCGATTTGTACGTCCTGTTTCAAAACTGCGATTCTATAAGCGTTTAATAATTTTTCTTCAGAAAACTCAACGACCTTAAAGTGGTGAAAGTTGGAAGCAAAAGCCGAAGTTAAAGAAACTGCGTATTTTCGTAGTACTTCGCCCATTGTTTCTAATTTCGATTCAGTAATTTTTCCTTTAATTTTGTAGAAGGTACTAAAGTAAAGCATCATCTCAAAAGTCGAAGATTCGGAACCATCGCTGTTGATACTTGTTTGAAGCTGTTTTTGAATTATTTGGTACGAAAACGGCACTTTAAGGGCTTGCAATCCTAAATAAACTTTGTTTAAGTTAGCGTGAACGTTTTCGGGAATTATTTTAATTCTAAAAACCCTTACTCCGGTAGTGCTGAGCTCCTTGTGATTCGTAAAAAATAAAACCGACTTGTCTTCTTTCATCTGCCAAAAAACAAAGTCTCTAAACGGATCGAAAGAACGAAAATCAAGTACATGGCGCAAGCTAAAAAATTGCTTGTGGAAGACCACAATAAAACTAATCGCTACGATCCCTGCAATAACAATCGATAGCACTATGTTGTAAGTCGCGTAAAGCACAGATATAAAGTATAATAGCCCAATTACAACTAAGGGTATCGCTTTAAGAACCGATTCGGTCGAGTTAATGTCGTCATAAGCGGGGTTTTTATCCCATATGTCCAAATTCGCATTTTTTTTTTCCTTATCGTCATCGTCCATATCTGGTTTAAACCTATTGTTATTATATGAATCTTTCAAAAAATCTCCGTAAGCTTTTACCATTTTTTATTTTCTCCTTTTCTTTTCATTTTTTTTATATCCTTTAATTTTTTTTTACTTTCCTCTACTTTCTTTTATTACTAAAATAAGTTTTATTTACGAAATAAAGCACAATAATGGCCCCAAAACAGACGAGCAAGTTGTAGCTAATGACAACCGACAAGAACCCGTACATTAGTGCCTCAATTAAAGAAATACTCCCGACCATGGCAAATAAAATTATAATTCCGATAACTAAAAATTGCCCGACCTGTTCCTTCGATTGCGTGTAAGAAATGTTATCTTTTAGCGAGCCCGAAATAACGATTTTTCTGCTTTTTTTCTTCTCGATGCTTTTTCTAATGGTTTTGAGTTGTATAATTTTCTCAAACGAATTCTTATCGAACTGGTCTTTGAGCTTGTATTGAAGCGCTTCTTCTTCTTCTCTAAATTTTTGAAGCAATATTGGATTAAATTTGCTTTCGTCTCTGTTTTTTCCACTTTGACCGCCTGACAAAAAAGAAAGCAAAGAAATCGTGCGATTTTTTTCGACTACTTCTGGGTTAACGCTGTCGTGTAAGTTGGGAACGTCCAACTTGCGAAGCTCGTAATAAACCTCAAATATCTCCTTAGCGTATTCAAAGCGAAGTTCTCCTTCCTTTTTTAAGAACAAAAGCTCTACTCTCTTTAACACGTCGATTAATTCCGGTCTAAACACGTGAACGCTGAAATTTACCCCAAAAACCTTGTTTACGAGCTCCATGTATTCGAATATTTTCTCTCCCGCGCTTTTTTCCCTCGAGCGCATTCCTAGCTTGATTCCGATCTCGTCGACTGCGTTGCTCGTAAGCACAAAACTTACTACCGCTATCTTTTTATGGTTGTGAGTTTCTTTACAGAGCTGGATCAACCGCTTGAGCTTTAAATCTAACAACTGTTCCTTCATTCTCTTACGTTCGCCCCCGAATCTTTTGTGCTTCTCTTTTAGACGTTGGAGATTCTTTCAAGGACTCGCTTGCAGATTCAAGCTTAAATTCTTCTTGTGATATCAACTTGTCCCAATCCAATTCTTCTCGAACGCTTTCAACGTGCCGTTTTATCTTATTTTCTGCGCTAGATTCCTCTTTTTCGAAGGTATTAATTACTGAATGATTGAATATTGCAAAAGGAAAAGTGCAAGCAAACGAGATTAGTTGGAGAAAATATCCAGGACCGATCGAATAGTAAAAAATAACTCCTAAATCGTAATCGTAATACGCTAAGAAAGGGTAGTACAAACCGTTCGGGAGCAAGAAAAACAACGGGTATATTAAAACGAAGAATCCAATCAATGTTACCAAAGATAAGTTGACGAACCCGAATTTTTTTAATCTAAGTAGGTTATCTTTGCGTTCCGCATCGACAAATAATACTGAATATGCGGACAAAAAAATAACTATTAAGAAAGCGATAACAATGCCAACAGGTAAAGAAGCGTTTTTAGGTTCGTAAAAATCGTTAATGACGGCGCCTTGAGAAAACGTGGTGCTCCAATCGAACAGCGCGTTGTAAACCCAATAAACTACTATTTCACCGGAATCGCTTACTCCTTGAAAGTAATACCAATCCAAAAAGACCGAAGCAAACCCGAGCATCAGACCAACAATAAAAACAATTTTATATCCTGATTTAAAATTTATCGTCATATTAACTTAGACTCTATTAATTTTTACTAGTAGAACTAAAAAGAAGTATGGTTTTATAAAGAAAAAATTAAAGATTTTATGGAAATTTGTTTTATAGTTTTGCAAAAAAATGTTGTAGATTGTTAATCGTCAAAAAACGAGCTGTATTTTACTTCGCTTTTAGGTTTTTCTTTTATAGAACTATTTCTTGGTTCCGGATCTAATTCGTATAGTTGAGGGGCGTCTCTCTCTTGTTGTTTTGCTACTAAGTTTTCTTTAATGTTATCTTTTTCGATTTGTTCTAACACCTCAGAATCTTTGTCTTTTCCAAAACACTCGTAGCCAAATTGAGCCATCTGTTCGCCTGTGAACTCTTCTTTAACGCACAACAAATCGGTTTCGCTAAACTGCGCGTTCTGTAAATAATAAGGGGTTTCAAATTTGGATGTTAAATCTTTTTTGGTTTTGTAAAACTTAAAGTAGAAGTACGCTATCGTGAAAAAGTAGATCCCTATGGCAGCGAACCCGATGCTGTTGAAAAGTCTCAGAAGGAAGTACAGCTGCGAAAAATAGATAACAAGCAGTACTACAGAATATCCGAGGAATGGAAGCGAAGCCATCTTTAGACTCGAACGAAACTTAGTGTCTGCGTTTTGGTATATCTCGATCGAATTAGTTTTTTTAGCTCGAGACTCGATTAGTTTGTACTTTTTTTCCAAAAATCGTAGTAGAGTGGCGATGTTAGGCCAATCGATAACGTGTAGATTTGTTTTTCTCTGGTATGGGAACAAAACTGATTTCTCCATGCATTTCGCGGGAATTTTAGTTAGTAAGATGGGTTCGATTAAAATTTTGTACTGAGTTTGGCCTGAGACAAAATATAGTTTCTTGCTTCTTGCGCTTTTTTCAGCCGTAAATTTTACTTGCAAGTATTTTTGAAAGAATTCTTGAAAATTATCGCCGTTAACAACGTCTTCAAACACAGCGTCTTTAGCTTTTAAAAGGTCGATTGCGTAGTTGCGCACTTTAAGTAACGAGTCAGATTCTTGAGCCTTCGAGTGAGGCTTGTAGTCTATTTTCTCTTCGTGTATTAATATCCTTCCTTCTAAGTCGCAGAACTTGATTGGTACGAGAATTATAAGCTTCGAGTTGTCGTTAACGCTTACGAGCTTGCAACCCACATAATCGACATCTTGGAAAAACGGTCTTAGAGCTTCGATTCCGTTTGGAATTGAGTAATATCCTATGTCTTTTAACGATTCGGCGATCTCGCTTGTAAGATCTTCTCGGCGATTTAATATCCTTGAACTCGTTGAAGCTTCTGAAATCTCTGGAATATTTGTATCTACTAAAACTTCTGGAATATTTGTATCTTCTGAAATCTCAGGAATTTTAGTAACTTCAGGAAACTCGGTATAAGTTGGAGTAACAACGTATTCTTCTCGAGGAACCTCTTCTTTTGGTAAGGGCGCTTCGCTCTCGAAGGGTTCTACGGTTGCGTTGTTTTCAAATTGTTCTGGAATTTCTTCTTGGTATTCTTCGATTTCTTCTTCCTCTTCTTCTTCGACTTCTCTTTGGAACTTTTCCTGTGGGAGTTCCTCCTCAACAAATACTTCGGCAACTTCGAAGGTTTCAATATTATCAACTTCGGTTTCAGCTTCAATTTCTTCCAGTTCAAGAATTGCGGTTTCAATTTTAACGTCTGGTCGCGCAAGCAATTGCTTGTAGGGCGTAGCATTTCTTAGTTGAATGCCTTCCTTACGCTCGAAATCCTCTCCAACTTCAATCTCAGCGATTTCGTTAGTTTTAAGCTCTTCCAACATGGCATCTTCCTGAATTTTTTGAACTATAACGGGTTCTTCTTTCGAATGTTCGGGTATTTTGACTTTATTACCTTCCTTTATTCCTTCTAAAAGCTTTTTCGCTTCTTCAATAAATTTTCTAGCCGTAGCTATACCAACTCCGGGAGCTTCCGATAATTTCTCGGGAGTTATTTCTGCAAGCTGTCGATAGGTGTAGATTTTCCTAACATTTAGCTTCTCGGCGGTGCCCGAGCCAATACCTTTGATTTTTGTGAGGTCGTTGGTAGTTTGAGACAACGCAATCGTTTTTTCTTCGGGAAGTTCAACATTTATCTTTTCGTATACATCTGTCATAGGGATCTAATTTTAAGATATATTCCCATATTTAAAGAAAAAAAAATATCTTCCCAATCTATTAGATTCCTTAAATGTTAAATCACCGAGGAAATAAAGAATATCTTTTGGTCTTATACTTTCTTCTATGTTTTGTAGAATAGTTTTATTTATATCTCAATATTCTTAAATGGGCGATTACAATATTTTAATATATTTTTGTGTGATAAATGAAAATCCGCTGTAAAGAAAATCAATATAATTCACATTTTTTAGGAAAATATTAATTTTGAGATGGAAATTTTAAATTCATTATATCTGCTTTCTCTACATTTCTGATATTTTTTGCTTTAAGATAATTTTAAATAAAACCTTTTTTATCATAATTTTAACAAAAAATAGATCAAAAATTTGTCATATTTTTTTGAAAAAAAATGATAACAAAAGAAGTGTGCGAGAAAACTTTATATTAAAACATGTTTTAAAAAGGAAGTAAAAAAAAATGAAAAAAAAAGTAATGGTTTTAGCGGGAATTATAGTATTAAGTATGTTCTTATTTGTTAAACCTATAATAGACGAAAATAAAGAATCCTCGCCAAGAAATGCGGGGTATTGGAATATAGATCGTATATTTATCAATGGCAACGATGACTGGGAAGCACTTGCTAATACTTATGATTGGTGTAGTGGTTCTGGTGCAATTGATGACCCTTATATTATCGAGAATGTTACGGTTAATGATGATATTTCAATTGGAGGCTCAAGTGTTTACTTTGTAATTAGAAATAGTTCAGTTAATCGTGGTATTTCAATTAGAGACTCAAGTGTTTACTTTGTAATTAGAAATTGTTCAGTTTACGAGGGAGGATATTACGGTAAGGGAATCGAGTTAAATAATGTAACTAATTCGATGATTTTTAATAATACAGCTTATAACAATTATTATGGAATATATTTAACGGATAGCAATAATAACACACTCTTAGACAATACAGCTTATAACAATGATTTTGGAATATATTTAACGGATAGCAATAATAACACACTCTTAGACAATACAGCTTATAACAATTATTATGGAATATATGTAGCCTATAGTAGTATCAACATGATTTCGGGAAATACTGCAAATGACAATAAATATTCAGGAATACATTTATATTATAGCTACAATAACACGGTTTGGGATAATACCGTAAATTTCAACGATTATACTGCAGGAATATGTTTAGATTATAGCTACAATAACACGGTTCGGGATAATACCGTAAATTTCAATGTTAATATTGGAATATTTTTATCTGATAGTTACAATAATACAATTGAACTGAATAATGTTAAAAATAATTATGGTGATGGTATAAGTTTATGGGAAAGTAATAATAACGATATCTTGAGAAATGAAGTAAATGATAATGATAGATATGGAATATATTTATTCGGATATATGGGGATTAGTAATAATAATAATGTCTCAGAGAACACTGTAAATTCCAACGATGGATTGGCAGGGATTTATTTACATGATGCCCATTATAATATAATTTCAGGAAACACCGCAAATGACAATAGTGGTGATGGGATACAATTATCTTACAGTGATTATAATACCATTTTGGGAAATACAATTATGGACAATAACGAATATGGGGTATTTGGTCATTACAGCGAAAATAATCTTATTTATAATAATATATTTATTGGGAACATATTTGGGAATGCCGTAGACGACTCTTTTAATATTAACTATTGGGATAATGGAACTCTTGGAAATTATTGGGCAGACTATGAGGGTTTTGATAATAATGGCGATGGAATAGGCGATACTCCTTATTCCATAGGTGGAATAGCGGGAGCGATAGATAATTATCCAATATGGGATATACCAAAGCCAGATCCCGAATTTCCAACATCATTCACACTTACTTCTAATGCTGATACTCCCGATACAGATGGTATCTTTACATTATATTGGACAAATTCCGAATACGCAAATAACTATTCTCTTTACCAGAACGATGTTTTATTGGTTAGTGGATTAACAGGGCTTTATTGTTCAATGAAAATCTATTCAAATGGTAGTTATAGCTTTAAAGTAATAGCTTTTAATAACTATGGATATACGAGTTCAAATGAAATAATTGTTGACATAGAGATACCAGTAGAACCAGAGACAACACCAGATTTGATACCAAGCTTTAACCCATTAATAATTGTTGGATTAATTGTTGGAATATCTAGCATATTGGCTATTGGAATTAAGAAAAGAATGTTATTGCGAACTGAATTGTAAATTTAAATTTTTATTTATTATTTTTTTTCGTTTCTTAAATTTAATATCTTTCCTAATTTGTACTCTTTTCATCTTAAGACAATATTTAAGACAATTTTGGCAATAATAGGTTGTATTTGCCAAACAATAAAAACCAATCTCAATTGTAGCCATACAATCCCTAAATTATAACAACACTCACTAATAAAATTAAATTGGTTTTTTTATTTATATACTTTAAGCTGTTTTGGGTAGTATGGTCCTTGTCGAATTACTTTACATACCATCTAGACTAGACTTTTTTTCCCCTAATGGGTTTTTTCGCCTTTTTTCATATTTCATACTCGTTTTTAACAAATAGGTAGGTAAATCGGCAAGTACTTTTCTTTTTTTTTTCTTTATATTTGAAGGCAATTAACTCTTTACATGGAAAGTAAAAGCACAAGTAGAAATAGAAATTTTGAAAGGAAAATAAGCGAGTTGTTAAAGCAAAACGCGAAAAACCTCCATACTTGCCCGTTGTGCGGAGAGAGGATCGAGATCGGGATCGAAAAAGGAGTTTTATCTGAGATTTCGAAGGACGGTAATTACCCGTTCCCTCACATTCACCTACACGGAAGCCCTCTTCACGCTATGATCTGCTACGTGGACACGCACTTTGTCGTTCGAGGGGTAGGGAGCGTTCGCAGTATCGAGATTTCCCGAGACTCAGACACTTTACAGCAGTTCGTGAAAAAATGGTCGAACGCGTATTAATTGGTGATAAAAGATTTCTTTAACTAACTTTACAAGCGCTCCAAAGGATAAGAAAGACCTAAAAGACGAGGAGATCTTTAGGTATATACAGGACGAAAGAATACTTCGAGTTTTGTTCGAGCTAAAGATATTTAACTTGCGAGAAATTCAGAAAGAAGCGATTCAGAGAGGGTTATTTTTTCGCAAGTCCTTTTTAGTGTGTGCTCCCTCTGGAAGCGGTAAGACCTTAATAGGAGAAGTGTGTGCTGTTAACAACGTGTTTCAAAAGTTCGGTAAATCCATATATCTCGTGCCGTATAAAGCTTTAGCCACCGAGAAATACGTTCACTTTAAAAAAAGCTACAAGCGTTTTGGGGTTAAAACCGAGCTGTCCATCGGCGATTACGACGTGGATGACGACAAGTTAGAACAAGCGGACATAGTGGTAACCACGTACGAAAAAATGGATTCAATTCTAAGAAATTTTTACGACAAAGAATGGATTTTCGATATATCTACCATAATTATAGACGAAATACACATAGTCGGTGAGTCCGATCGTGGCCCTCGTTTAGAATCTCTAATAGTAAGATTGAACGAGTTTTTACACAACCCGCAAATTATAGGGCTTTCGGCAACCATCGCGAACCCCGAATTTTTTAACGATTGGCTCACATCTTTAGGAAACCAAACTACTCTTATCATCTCGGACGACCGACCTGTGCCTCTCCACTATAGAATTGAAGTGACTCAGAACAAAGATTCTACCCTTAAGAAAATAATTAAGGCCACTCTAAACGATGGCGGTCAAGCGTTGATTTTTCTAAACAGAAGAAAATCGACTCAAATGACGGCTCAAAACTTAAAAAACTTAGTTAAAGCGCTCATCTCCGAAAAAGAGCTGAAAGCGTGCAAAAAAATAGGCGACAAACTCAACAAAATTAAAGGAAGGCACAGCGAGTTAAAGAAAGTAGTAAAATGTGGGGTTGCGTTCCATCACGCGGGATTGCTTCCCAAAGAAAGAAAGTTCGTCGAGGACGCTTATCGGAAACACGCCTTAAAAGTTATCTGCTGTACCACTACATTAAGTGCGGGCATAAACGTCCCTGCTCGAGTAGTGGTATTAAAAGACTTCAAAAAATACGTCACTTCAGGGCACAACATAAAGAATTTTAAAGGATTTTACGAAAACGGAGACGGATTTTCTTACTTTAAAGCGTTTTCCGCTAACGAGGTGTTTCAGATGCTTGGTCGCGCAGGTAGACCCGGTTTAGACGAAGTTGGGTACGGTATCGTGCTAGTAAAGGGTGTTGAGGAGCGGGATTGGGTAGAAGATCACTACTTTCAAAATTCTTTTCCGTCTAAAACTTATTTACCGAAATACAACGATTTGGTTTCTGGGTTAAACAGAATAAACACCTTAAAAGAGCAAGTTCTACTGCGCGTGTACGAAGAGAAGCGCATAACGCTCGAAAAATTAAAAGAATTCTTTCAGAAAACTTACTTTTGGTACGGCGTAAAAAACAAGATGAAAACACAAGACATTCCCATCGACCAAATCCTAATGATTAAAGAAATCACTCCGAAAAACATTTTAAAGCTTCATTCCGACCCTCAAAAAGTAAAAAAACTGACTAACAACCACCATCAAATAAAAATTACTAAGCTTAACAGTTCAACGATTTCGGGTTATATCAAGACCGATTTTGGCGTGTTTCTTTGCGAGTTCGACGTGGACCTCGGTATCAGGTGCTCTTGTGGTTTTGAAAACGGTATATCCGATAACTACGCAAACGACCAGTTTTCCTTCGAGTTTTGCGACCACATCACCGCCTTTTTGCTTCATCTAATAGAAATACCGGACAAGAACTTCCAAAAATACGTGAACGACATTGTACCAAAATCCGTTAAGAACCAATACATCCTCAATTATCTCTTCGAGAAAGGATTGATTTTAAAGCGCGAGGATGGTACTATTAAATGCTCGCAGTTTGGTAAGCTTATAATTCGGCTTTACCTATACCCCGTCTCTGGAGTGTTGATAAGGTACAAGCTGGAAAAAGTCGAAATAGAGACTGTTAAAGACGTCGTAAAAGCAGCTTACGAAGTTCTGAAAGCAGAAGGGAGAACGAGGAACTACAAGTTGCTCCAACCGGTATTAGAGTGGTGCGACGAGGAACCGTTAGACGATATTTTAGAAAGACACAAAATTATGGCGGGCGACCTTTACAGTACCAGAGACAACCTCGAGAGGATTATTACTTTTATAGGAATTATTGCTATGCACTTGGCTGAGTCCGACTTCGACTTGCAAGACAAGTTGATAAACATAACCGAGATGGCGGAAACGCTAAGAATTAGGATGCATTACGGAATAAGAGAGGAATTGTTCGACTTAGTGCTAAGGTTAGACAACGTGGCGAGGGTTCGAGCGCGGATGTTGTATAACGCGGGTTATCACACGGTAGCGCAGGTCAGGAAAGAAAACCCCTACGTATTAAATCGAAAAACCGGGTTAGGGATTAACCTGTGTAAAAAAATAATTGGAAAAAATTGAAATTAGAATAGATTTCAAGCTCAACTACCATCGAAACAATAGCTTAATCTTAGGGAAGAAATAAGTTAAGTTTATTAATTAAAACGATTCTTTATAGCCTTGGTTTCTATTTTTTGACCTTTTTCCTTTTCAATTGCTCAGGGTTATTTATTATTCATAATTTTTTTGCTTCTAAATTTAAAACTTTAGCTAAAATCAAATTCAAAATAGGGAGGAAAAACAAATAATCTAATTTTGATTAAGTTGCTACCTGATGTTTTAGAATAACCGCTAAGCATTCCTTGGATTTTTAACATTAAATTAGTATCAATTTCTGATTTCAATACAATTGGTGAATGAGATTCAACAATTTTATCTATTGACGAATGTTCAATTTTGTCGGATGAGAAAGATTGATTATAATCATATACAATATCCAAATTAATCCTTTGTGTTATTTTAAATTCTTCATTACTAATTTCCATATCAATTGATTTATCGTACACATTCTTTATAGAGCTATGTTTTTGGTTCAGTTCCTCGATAATAGGGAATAATTCGCTATGTTTTTCGTAATTATTTTTTTGGAATTTATTTATTTCTTCAAATGATGCAGTCATAGCGATGTCCTTGAAAGGGTAATTAACTTTTAAGGTTTGGAAACATTTATTGCGCTTATAAAACTTAACTTTATCAGATTTAATGATGCTAAATAATATTCTTTCTATCAGAAGGCAAAAACAATTCATATCTTCGTGAAATTTTTTATCATTTGGATCAGGAAGGATGCCATTATGAAAGAAATTATTTCTATGTTCATAGAATTTATCAATAATATTGTAAATATCTTTTAAATTTGATCTTGATATCTCCAGATCCTTATGATTTGGTAATAATGCCTTATCGGCAAACAACTTAACCTTCTTCCTTATTGATATATGGTTATTTAATTTGTCTTTAACTTGGTCAACAAAATCGTCTTTAAGATCTTCTATACAAACTAATTCGCTTCTAGGTATTTTTTGTACAAATGATTTTAGGTTTTTTTTTAATTCTCCTAATTGCTTTCTAGTAAATAATTTCAAATTATAATTATGTATCTGCTTGAAATATAAAGTAGATAAAACTTCAAGGCAAATCCAATAATCAGATATTTTGCGAATTATCTGCGTTGCAGTCTTACCTTCTTTATATAAAAACCAGCATAAGAAGAAATTATAATAGAAATCATTGATATTGCGTATATCTTTCACATTATTAAAAGATTCATTTAGAAATGATTGTAAATTTCCTGTATGAATACGTTTTCCAAAAATAAACGGATCTGTGGTTTTAAGTTCTCTCTTTATTATATAATCATAGATTCTTACAACTCGATATTCATTCTCAACCAGTTCCAAAATATTGACAGTTTCGAGCTTTAAATGATTTGTAAATATTAATCCAATTAGAGAGATAAAAAAATCGTAAATCTTAGGAATTATGTCTGAGACGTTATTGATATCAGAGTTAAATTGAATATCTTTTTTTAATTGAACATAGATTTCAGATTTATTATTCCATTCACAGGTTATATCTGGGATGTTGGTATTATCTTTACATAGTTCTAAAAGTTCGTCTAATTTTTGTTTATAATCTGATGGAATTATGAATAAAAGGTCTGTTTCTATAATATACGATATGTCTAAACCAGAATATTTGAGACACATAAAGTATTTCTTATTTCCTTTTGTCATACTCATCCCTACTCTAACGCGAGTAGTTTCCCTTTTCGTTATTTTTGTCTTTGTTTTTACTTTTACTTTTTGGGCTTTACAATTTTCATTAAAAGAAACAAAGTGTAAAGATCCAAAAATTCTATCGCTCCTGGCATAATCACCACAAATCAATTTACCTATTTAAATCATTGTTCGGGATTAGTAATAATTGTTTATTTTTGGTATTTTTTTTTATTTTTTAATAATTTTATAAGTTTTGAATCTTCCAGCAACCTAAAACTATTAAAATTTTTCCTTTTTAAATTCTTAATCTAAGATCTTTCTATAATGGACTCTAAGACTAAAGACGATCCGTCTGATCCGTTTGACCTGAACTTCAAAAGAAAAGTTAGGATAAAGGATTTTTTAGTCTTCAAAGAATCGAAGGACGACCAAGATAACTACGTAATCAAACGATTCGAAAAAACAAAAGAGCAGAACCTTGAAGTTTTACAATTCATCCAGAAAATGATTAGGAGCAATCCGGACATGAACTCGAGTCAAGTAAAAATTTATTTAAAGCACCAACGTTTCTTTATAAAACTATATTTGAAAGAAATCAACAAAGAATAATAATGATATATAATTTTTTTTTAAATACATGTGCGATTTTTTGGTAGTAAAAAAACATAAATCGTAAAAAAGCAGATTAAAATGAGTTCACAAGCAGAAAAGAAAGAAAATCGCGAACCGCTCATAGTAGAGGTTTTGGAGTACGACAACCTAGAAATTATTATTTCGAAAATAGTAGTCCCTTTTTCTAATTTTGAGAAAACCTCAAACGCTCCCGACTTATATTCTGGTAGCGAAAAAATACCTTTCCAAGCGCGCGACCCGCTATATAAAAGTGCGATGAGTCTTTCGATTTTCCAGAAACAAAAAGAAAACCTCAACGATAGTTTCAAAAGGGAATTTGCCGAGCTTAAAAAGGTAAAAGCCAAAAAGCTCGATCAGAACATCGCCACGCCAGAGTTTGACCGAAAAAGGTTTACCGTTCTATTATCGTTACAACTTAGAATCTTTTCCGAGGATTTTAACAATCTAATACCCAACTCTGAGAATTTTACAACCGATTTAGAAGGAAAGTGGCTCGATTTATTAGAAGTTTTTAAGGACTTTTGCAACCGCGTTTTCAACGGTAGAGGGTACTTAAAAGCAGAAAAGAGCTTCCGAAACCTGCAAAGTGAGATCGCTTCTGATTACGCTTATAGTACGGATAGACTCGAACAAGCTCGTAAAAGAATAGTTCAACACAACCAATTGGTAGAGGAACTATTTAACGGAAAGGAAGACGAAATGAAAGTCAATTTCGACCAAATACAAAGAGGAACGCACTTATATTTTGTTACTTCAAAGGGTAAAAGCAGTTTCAATTTTAGACAAAGTTCGGATTATTTCAACATTGGAAGAAGTAAAAGAGGGGAAAAGTGGGAAGATGTAGACCTCTCCTCAGTAGACAGTTTTCGAACCTACGACCTTTCTGAGACTCAAGAAGTTCCAGAAAACCCCATCTACAGAGTTAAAGAGGTTAAACCTAACGAGATCGTGCTTATCGACACGGACACGAAAGAGACCGTAAAAATCTTAGCGAACAGAAAGTACTCCCCTCAGGTTATTTACTTTCACCACCAATACAAGCCACAAGTTAAAACTTACAAGAAAACCGACCTAAAAGAGTTTTTTTAACCTTTTTTAACAAAAGTTTACAGTTTTCTTATCCTCACCGTATTTAAACAAAAAAAAGAGATAGGGTATAATTAGTTTGCTAATTATATAAAAGTTGAAATCACTTGTTTCTTTTAATAATAAATAAATCTTATTATTTGATTCGTATAATTTATTATTATGTTAATTTGCATAAGTAACTTAATTGAAACTGAAAGAGATTCAGAAGAGATTTCGCTGCTTCCAAGCCCTCTCTATTATAAGCTAATTAATTCTCAACTTTTACAATTCAGCGGAAAATCTTTAATTTTAACTGATATACCTAAAGAAAATTGGTTTGTTTTAGATCAGTTTATAGATCATTTTCAGCATTATGAAAAAGAATTTGAATTAGATATACAGTACGACATGAATCATTTGAATACAGCAGAGAACGATAAAGTGATTTCGAGTTTGTGTAAAAATTATTTCCCACAACTAGATTTAAATAGTATTAAAACAAACCAAAACGCAATCGAACAAGGATACTTTCTTTTTTCTAAAAATTCGACAGTACATTTAAAAGCAGATTCTCTTCAAGGATTTTTCTATGGGATTCAAACTTTAATTCAACTGATGAATTCGACTTCGACTAAGAAATTGATAAGTCAAGTAGCCATTATTGATTACCCCCTATTAACAATTAGAGGAGTGTCGGATGATATTTCGAGAGGTCAAGCAGCAACGGTAGAAAATCTCAAGAAGTTTATCAAAGTACTGAGTCATTTCAAAATAAACCATTATTATTTAGTTTATATGCAGGATATGTTTAAATTTGAAAAATATCCTGATATTGGCAAAGGCAGAGGAGCTTATTCTAAAGCAGAAATAAAAGATTTATTCGCTTATGCGAAAAAACATTTTGTAGAATTAATACCTATTTTTCAAACGATTGGTCACTGGGACAACATTCTTCACAATGAAAAATATTGGCAATATGGGGAATTTCCAGGCTCAAATAGTTTGAACATCGCAAACGACAAAATCTATGAGATATTAGATTGTATGATAAGGGATTTAAGTGAAGTGTTCAAATCGGAATACTTCCATATAGGCGCAGATGAAAGTTGGGATGTAGGGAAAGGAGCTTCAAAAGAATATGTAGACAAGAGAGGAATTGGTAATGCGTACTTAAAACATTACAAAAAGATTTACGAAATCGTTAAAAGTCATGGATATAAAAAAATCATTATATACCATGATATCCTCTACAAATATCGAGAAGTTTTAGAAGGTTTACCCAAGGATACGATTGTAATGTATTGGAAATATAATACCAAAGAAAACCATCCAATTTTAAAAAAAATAAAAGAATTTAAATTTCCCATAATTGTTAGCCCTTCTATTAAAGATTACAATCGATTGTTTCCATCGTTCACCCGCTCTGAAAAAAACATATCAAACCTAATTAAAAACGGTTATGAAAACGGAGCTATAGGAGAAATAAGTTCGAGTTGGGGAGATTATAGAAACAAAGAAATCAGAGAAAATAGAATTTACGGATTTATTTACTCTTCTCAAGTAGGCTGGAATCCAATAAAGGATGTAAATCCAATTAAATTTTGGAAAAGTCTTTTACTTCATTTTTATGGAATTAACGATCTTAGGTTATTTAAAATTATAAGAGCCTTAAGAGCTGTTGAAGATAAAAAGCGTTTACATACAAGACCTACTTTTTATTATAATCACTTTTTCAGCCACCCATATAACAAAAAAAGTTCGTTATATAGAAAAAATCTAAAGACTTCTAAATTTGATTCTTTAATCAAAAATATGGATGAAATCATTGTCATATGTAAGGATTTAGAGAAAACTGTGCCAAAGAACAAGGAAAACATTAGAGTCCTAGCCTTCATTGCGAAGCATATTAAATTTTACTGCAATAAGAGAATTAACTCTAAAAAATTAGTTGATTTTCGGCCTAAAAGGGTAAAAGACGAATATTTATTACTCGTAATAAAAGAAATCGAGGCTTTAAAAAGGGAGTTAAACGAACTCCTAAAGGAATACGAAATCTTGTGGTTGAGCGTTGCAAAAGAAGATGGTTTTGAATCAATAAAGAGGAAATATTTGTGGTTACTGAAATTTTACGATGAAAAAGTCGAAGAAACTCAAAACAGAAGCAAATGGCGGGACCCAAATATTCCTAGTGAATTAATTTACCTAGATGCTAAGAAAAAGCACCAAATTCACACTACTTACTTTAAAAAAACGATTGAAATCGACGAAGAAATTGAAAGTGCTTACTTACAAGTAATTGGAGGGACTTTTGCAAAAATCAGCCTAAATAAGAATCATATCGGCCATGTAATAACTAAACATTCGTTAAATTATGTAGTTTTAGAAAATAATATTCAAATATTTGATATTAAAAAGTATCTAAAACATGGTGAAAATCAAATCATTATCGAAAATAAGGATTATAGCGGAGGAATTGGACCAATTAACATATATGGCGAAATTAAACTAAAATCAGGTCAGACAAGTCTAATTAAATCTGATAAGACATGGTTAGGGGCAAGAAATCACGATGGTCCATGGAAAATTGTTAAAAGTTTTGGTAGCCCTCCTAAAGTTACTGGAGGATTATGTTATCCCGATTTTGAGCACAATATTCATTCATTAGAAGGCGATATGATGACTGTTTTTAACGCTTTAATTGGTCGGATTCCAAGAAAGTTATATTGGGTTTTAAAAATAGTTATAAAGCTATTTCACCGTTACGACATTCTAGAATGAATATTAAGATGATAAAATTAAAAAAAAAAAAAAAAATAAATAAGTTGCTCAATTATCAATCTTTTTCTCTTATTACAATTGGTTCAGGATTGTAAAGAATTTCTTGTATTTTAAGCCTATCTCCTGCGTCCGCTCTTCCTTTCGAAAGAATTGCAATTGTCAACCATTCAAAGGACCCCTTGAACTCTACTTTTTCCCACAGTTTTACTATTATATACCAAAAGAGAACAACAATAGCAAGAAGTAGCAAAAGTTGGTAACCGTTTAGTTTTCCATCTAAAGCACCCCACCCGGTTACGGCATCGAAAATCAATACAGGGAAGATAGTAAGCCATTGAAAACTCCAAATTGTCAATAACAACATGTTGAATCGTCTAAAGAAGATAGTTTTCTTTCCAAACTTTTCTGCTTTTCCCCTATAATCTACTAAATGAAGAATTAAAGTACCAATGGCTATCTCTCCAGCTGCTACAAAACTAAACAAGAATAAACTATCGCCTTCTAAATCAAAACCAAGTATTAACCCTGAAATAATCGCAGTTATGAAAAGGAACAAAGCGCTCAAATAAGACCATTTTAAAAAATTCTTTGTTATTCTTCCCTCGCCTATATAAGAGCCCGCAATCAAACCAAAAAGTGAAATCGAGAGAAAAGGGATAAGAGGAGTAAATCTATTTATAAACGGTACAATTAAGATATAGGTGAAATTAGTCCAAAAATCGCGATTAATCCAATTGTTCCAAGGACTCCTGAAATCTACCATGTAGGCATTCCCTAATTCAGTTACTAAGGGGCGTAAAAGCAAAATGATAATTAAGAGAGTAAGAGAAAGGATTAGAATCTTCTTAGTAGACCATCCTTTATACAAACAATAAGCGTAAATTCCACTGATAATTATGGTGGCAATACCTACAGTTTGCAAAACATTGATTCGAAATAATTCATTCCCCAGATTCAACCAAACATCGCTTTCACCTAAGATTACATCTAATAGCAAGCCATTAAGCAACCCTTCTGATATAAAGCCAAAAACCCAAATTATAAAGCCCCGTATCGCTTGATTTTTAAATACTTTTAAGGCTGCCGGTTTTTTCTCCATTATCTCGATATTCTTATTCCACTGTCTTCTAGTTGAAATTGTATTGCCAATGGCAGACATTAAGATAAAAAGACCATCGAAATATCCTAAGTAAACCAGAACTACGCCTAAAAGCAATATTAATATGTGAGCATCTCCAGCTATGATCTTGTCAATTTCATCAGAAAACGCAACATTTAGAACATGAAAGCATACAACTCCCAAAATACCAACGCCTTTGATAAAGTCGAAACTTATATATCGTTTCATTTTCCATCAATCTTTTTGTGAAATTTATTTATTTAAAAATTAAATAACACTTTGCTGTTAAAGTATATAAAATTGAAACATATTTTAGAAAGAATATAATTTTTTAGCCCAAGTTAAGAGAAGTTCCATTTCATCAAATATTATCACTAATTAAGATCTTCTTCAAATAATATCAATTAAGTATCTTCCCTTAATTTTTTCTCAGTAATATCTTGAGCAATGACTTGGATTAAAATCTCTTCATGCAATCGAATTAATGTAGCTGTGTAACAAACCCATATTAATTTTCCTTCCTTATTATAACCTTGAATTTCGCTTTGTTCTACATCTTGTCCTTTAATTAATCGCTCGTATACTTTATGAAGAATGGATAAGGTACTTGAAGGTAAAGCCATGAGTTGTAGAAAGTTTTTACCAACCAAATCTTCTTTTTTGTACTTAAACAACTTATAAGTAGCATAATTACAATCTATTATAGTACCTCCAAAATTTAAGATTACTACTGCGTTTGGGGAAGTTTGGAATAAGTGCCGAAACTTTTTATCCGAATCTTTTAAAGCTAGTATTTTCTCACGATATTTATTTTCTAAATCCTTTTCTAGGTTTTCATATTTTAATATATATTCTTGTATTTCTTCATCGAATTTTTTTTGTTCTTCTATTTCTCTAATAACTGAAATAAACCTAAAATTTTCATTCTCCATAAAAACGCCCCCTTTTGCCGAGACTAAGATGTAATGTCCATCTTTATGGCGAGTTCTGTATTCTGCTGAACGAAGCTCCCCCTTATTTATTGCTTCCTCGAGTTTTTTAATAATTTTGGGTAAATCTTCTGGATGGATAAAATTAAACGCGTTTAAACCTATCAATTCTTCAGGTTGATAACCAAATAATTTGAAAGTTTGAGGACTACAATAAAGAAATGTACCATCTGAATCTATTTCCAAAATTACATCCAAAATATTGTTAATAAGATAACGATATTGGTCCAATGTATTCTTTTTAACTACTCTTTTACGTTTATCTTTATCCAAACTAGTTAATTCTGATTCAGAAGCGCTAAGATCGTCTAATTTTTGTGTTTTCTCGTAAAAATTTTTAATTTCGTTCAGTTCTACAGTAATTAATGTATGATTTGTATGGACTCTTTCAAACGATTTTATTTGATTTTGATTAGTCGGATCGTTCGGATTAATGGTTATATATTTCTTACATCTAACACACGCTCTAACTCTAATTTCCTTCTCATCCCATTGTTGTTGAATAAAATGCAAAAATGATCTTAAACTTATACTATTATTTGTAAAAATTTTAAAATAATTAAACTTTATCTGTAACCTCATTTTTTTTGACTTTTCCCACCTTCCTAAGATTTTGACGCACACGCCGAGCAAATCTGCTGCAAAAGCAGATTTTCCTTAAGCTTCGTCGTAAAAGGGAGGGAAATAAATTAAACTCAATTTTGAAATAATTAGTTTTAAAGCTCTTATGATATTTTGGAACGAAAATAAGAATCTAATTTATTTGTCTTATTTTTTGTCTTATATCTCTTTTTCCCACTAGATCCAACCGAACATTTCGAAACATACGATCAAAGCGAGGTAATTAACGAACTTGGCGACTTTAGATGATATTCCGAAAATTTTTAACATTATACCAATACCACGAAATAGCAAATCCCTATTTTCAAATGGGCGAAATTCTATATAAATTAAAAAAAAGTAAAGAAATTGATTTAATTAAAAATTCGAGTAAATCATAAATTTGTTTGCAGAACCTAAACTGTAAATTTCGAATTTGCTACCGCGCTTTGTCTCGCAAAACATTTGGATCATCGGAAAAAGATATATTTGCGTGGTGATTTGTGCTTCCTTATCTTTTGAGTGACTTTTGTAGTCGCTTCCTGCTGAATTAATCGTTTTTTTAATGTTTTTATTCCAATAACCTAAAGAGGCTTCCGCTTTCGACTCTAGATCTTTAAAATCGTTAAATCTTATACCCTCAACTTCTTCTATAATTTGGTGAAGATCTCGCTCAATTTCTTTTTCGTATTTTGTTTGTGCGCTGCTATGGAGTACTGGAATTCCAGTAACGACAGTTTTAAAAGGGACGGGTAGAATTTGATATTTAAACAAGCTTTTATGACCTTCACAATCATTACATTTTACTTTACTCGTACCTGTGCCAAAACAGACCCCACATGGATAAGAAAACGGTTTATTCTCCTTTTTCTGTTCTTCACCAGTTAACACAGTCAATTTTTCTTCGATTTTTCCTGTTCCTTTACATGTTTTACATTTTTCTTCTATAAAACCTTTACCGCTACATTTTTTACAAGAAACTGCTTGAATTGTTTCGTATGTAGGTACTTTTTCATCGCCTTTCCAATTTTCTTTATTAAGCTTACCTGCACCCTTAAAAGAGTAAAATGTTTCTCTCACAACTCTTGGGGCAAGAACAATTTTTTCTTCCGTACCTTTGGGTACCGCACCAATAGTTTTTTTAATCGCAAAATAAATTGCGGCTTCCTTTTGGGTATCTTTTACGTATTCCGCTGCACTTACAGCGTCTAACGAAAAAACAGCACCTTTGGTGCCAAATTGTTTTTCCATCTTTTTCTTATCTTTTCTTATGGCACGTTGCTTCCACTTTTCAAAAATTTCGTCTAAATTAGGAGTCTTTATTCTTACATCTGGCATAATAATATCACATTAATTTTTTAATACTTGAATATATTTATTTAATAACTTTAGAATTAAATAAATATAAAATAGAATAATTTATAATTTTATTAAAACTAAATTAAAAAAAAAAAGAAAATGTCAACAGAAGAGCGTCAAAGTGTAGAATACTTCTTACAATGGATTAAACAAGGAGGATTGAAGGATTGGATTCAGCACTTCATTGACCAAGGAGATGAGGTAAAGTTAAGGCAAGTAAAAGATATTTACGATAAAATCAAAACTGTTTTTGGATTTTAGTTTCTAATTTTTGTTATTTTAGTTTAATAAAAGTTCTTAAAAATTGAACGGTTTTTCTTTTGGCTACTCCTTCTAAAGATTAAGAGATTTTTCAAGCGAAAAAAAAAAAGAAAATATTAATTGTTATAGGTTTAAGAATTAATTCGAGATTTTGCTATTTTCAAGCGAAAAAAAAGGTTTAGTAGAAAATACTCTTTTAAACTTTGAATTTTCTTTTAAAAAAATTGGAATATCTTTTATAGGATTATTTCGTAAATCAAAAGTACTCAATTTTAAAGTCTTGAATATGTCTGGAATTGACTTTAAATTATTATTCTTTAAATATAACGATCTAAGATTCTTAAGATTTCCAAATGACACGGGTAAACTTTCTACCTGATTATAGGATAAATAAATTGATTCCAATGAAGTTAAACTCCCCATATTAGACGGAAGGTTTTTAATATTATTGTTTATTAAATACAACCTTTTTAAATTTTAATATTATTGTTTATTAAATACAACCTTTTTAAATCACTAAGTTTTCCAGTAATTGGACTAGCGAAAAGTTGGCATATATAAAAATACTTAGAATTAAACCGACTTGAAACGCATTCAAACCTAAAGATAACCCTAAAAATGGGATTATGGGCATCACACTGCTAAATCCTAAAACTTCCGTAAATTGGATCATGAAAATGATTAATAGGCGTTTATCGAACTTTTTATCTTGATCTGCTTGTAGCGAACTAATTAGTCTTCACATCACTAAAAATTGATATCAAAAATTAGCTTTTATAGGAGAGAGATGTAAATAAATTAAGTTTTATGTCTATATAAAATTAAAATTATGACTTTTTTTTTGGCGTAAGTCTTAAAAAAAATAATATTTAAATAACATAACAATGAAAACATTATATGTAATACGACAAATGTGTTAAAAATAATGGAGTTGATTTATGACTTGGACGAATTAAAAAAATCAATTTTAGAAGGAGATCCAGAATTAGCTGAAGAGTTAGCTAAAAGCATTCTGGAATCCGGAGTTAGTAGTTTGAAGGCTATCAAAGATGCAGTAATTCCAGGCATCCTTGAAGCAGGAGAGCTTTGGAAACAAGGTGTGTACTTTGTTCCAGACATAGTATTAAGCGCTGAGGCTTTTAAAAGCGCAATGGCAGTCCTTGAAAAAGAACAAACTGGTGCTAACAGAAAAAAAGTAGGAAAGTTTCTCATTTGTTCGGTTGAAGGAGACATTCACGACCTTGGTAAGAATATTGTAAGTTCAATGCTCAAGGCATCAGGGTTCGAGATTCATGATATAGGCGTAGATGTCCCCATTTCAAAGTTCATTGAGAAGGTAAAGGAGGTCCGACCTGATATCGTTGGGTTAGGTGCCTACATGAGTACGACTGCTGCAACTATTAAAGATTACATACAAGCTCTTGAGAGTGAAGGTTTGAGAAGCGGTCTAAAAGTGATGGTTGGAGGGGTCAGGATAAGCGAGCAGTACGTGAAAGAACTTGGCGCTGATGAATGGGGAAGAGATGGGGTTCATGCAGCGGAAAACGCTTTGAAACTCATGGGGGGTGAGAGCTGAGTATGTCACCTACTATAGGAGAAGCATTGAAGGGAATATTATATACGAAGGGGTTGAAATTCATCAAGCTCACTCCTGGAAGTAGGGCTGTAGCTTCTATGTTTGGAAAACCAGACTATTTCCCATCACTCGCTGCCCAGATGCATGTTCATTCGATGTCCGTAGCTAAGGCCGATCCAGAGAGGTTCATCTACACGGATGGCCGATATTGCACTGGTGTACAGATATCCGTGCAGAAGTGGTACGGTTTCGAACAACCCGCGTTATTTCCCCCCGGAAATTATAATTACGAAGTTGAAGCATTAGGGGGGAAGGTCAAAAAAAGTGGAAATCATATGCCCTCCCTAGATCAATCGGATCCATTGATTAAAAATCCAGAGGATATCGAAAAGGTCAAAGTTCCGATTGAAAGAGATTCAGGGAGCATTCCCTATGTTATAGATTCCTATAAAGCAATTGAAGAGTTTACAGGATCTAAAGGTCCTGGTTATGTCACAGCGCCTTTCAGTTTTATTTGTGGCATCCATTCATATGTCAGAGTGATTCGAAATATTAAGAAGAATCCAGAGTTCATTCATAGACTTTTAACATGGAGTGTTGATGAAGTATTACTACCCTTTATGGAGCTTCTCAAAAAGGAAACAGGGTTTAAAACCTACACCGCTCCTGATGCATGGGCGGCAGTACCGAATACTAATAAGATGATACTTGAGGAATTTATCTTTCCATGTTATGAATACTTTGCTGAACAAGCTAAGAAGAAAAAACTAAGAGTAGTTGCCGCAGGCGCTGGAGATTATTGCGAAGAAAATCCAGATCGATTCGATCCCGAGTTCATGAAATGGTGCTGGTACCAAATGGGAAAGTCATATCTAGGTAGACCAGCTTTATTCATGGGAATGGGTCAAACTCAACTTTGGCCCATTGATGTAATGAAGGAATACATCGAAGAAAATACTACAAAAAAGTGGAGACCACCGATAATTGCTGGTTGTAGTGCTAGTTTCATAAGGGATGCTTCACCTCAAGATATTATCGATTACGTCAAAAAAATCATTGACAATCTTGGCAGAGAGGGAAGCATGAGCTTTATGCTCATCCAGGTACCAGTTGATACACCGCCATTGAACGTACACACTTTTAATAAGGCTGTCAAGGTTTATGGGAAATATCCAATAGCTGAAAATTTGGACGATATTGAGTACACTCCCCCTGAATACAAAACATATGAAGAGTGGTACAAAACTGCCGTTTCTGAAGGAAGAGCACCAGATTATGAATAGTAAATTAATTTATTTTTTTTATTTTTTTTTCTAATGTAATTATTCTAAAAGAGCTTGAGATTAATGTTCAAATACGATAAAGAGCAGGAGATCTATAATATAGCCGGGGTGAAATTAGGAGGTCAGCCAGGCCAATTACCAACTGTATTGTTTGGAAGTATATTCTATGACGGACATGATATCGTCAAAGATGCAAAGAAAGGTGAGTTTGACAAAGAAAAAGCACAGCAACTTATCAAAACTGCGGAAGAGCTGTCAGATCAGACGGGTAACCCAATAATTTTTGATGTATGTTGTTCGTGGCCCGGTGCTTTTGAGAAGTTTATTGATTTTGTGGCTCACAATAGCGATAGTCCATTTGCGATAGATGGGACTACTGCTGAGGTAAAGATGATTGGGGCTAGATATGCTAAGGATACTGGATTATCTTCAAGGGTTGTTTACAATTCGATAATGCCACATGCAAAGGAGGATGAAATAGTGGCAATCAAGGAGTCAGGAATCGAATCTGCGATTTTACTTACTCTAAACACGACAAAACCTACACTTACGGGTAGACTTGAGGTCATGGATGATGTGCTTAGTATTGCACAACAGGCAGGAATCACCAAACCAATTGTGGATACAACTGTTATCGATAAACCGGATATAGGTCCCATTAGTAAAGCCATCCACATGGTCAAGGACAAATACGGAATCCCTACAGGAGCGGGTGTACACAATGCAGTTGCCAGGTGGGCTGAAATGAGTGATTTATCCCCTAAAAAGCAGGATCTTGCAAGCGCAGTTGCCAACTCATTTCCAATAGCTTATGGAGCAGATTTTTTGCTATATGGACCAATCGATCAATCAAAAGAGGCTTTTTTCACAAGTTCCTTGGCTGATGCATATGTTGCGTTTAATGCAAGACAGGAGTTCAGAATGCGCCCGTTAACAAGTGAACATCCATTGATGAAGATTTTCAGAACTTGAGATTGAATTTTATTAAATTTACTTTACTACTCTCTCTTGACATTTCCTTTAAACGATGAAAATTGATTAAATATCTTTGCATCCCCTTCAATCTTGGCAAAAATATTGACCGGTGATGCTGCTCGTGGTTTTTCATCTTTACTCACGGGAGTTGGTCCAAAAAAAATGCAGAATCCTTTCCCATCGGGCCAATATCCAATATCACCTACTTCACAATCAACCTGTGAATTCTCCTTTTCAATTGAGACTGGGATTTCTCCATAGAGTTCTTCACCCCATCTAGACAAATTCAATTCAAAAGGCAGTTTATCCCATATTGCCTTACAAGTTTCAGGATTTTTATTAGTCAGTAATTTAGCTTTAATTTGACCAATTTTCTCGTTTTCAATAATTATGTAATCCATAAAATAATCACTAAAATAAAGAATATTACATTAGATAATTACCTTTCATATTTAAACAGAGTTTTAATAAACAATAAGATTATTAAACATAATAAAAAGAAGATATTAAGGGAATTTAAGTTGAAATTTTATGATCTTAGAGAGCACCGTTAAACTTGTTCTAGATATCTACAAATATCATAAAATCATACCACCAAGAGTCAGCAAAGTAGTTATTGGGTTGGGATATACGGGCGTTGAATTAGAAGCATTAGCTTACGGTCCCTTTTTAGGGTTAGCGGCGACTCTACCCGCTATGATACAATCAACCGATTGGCAAGAAGATAATCCTTTTACTGAAGAACAAAATCGAGAAAATTATAGTCTAACTTGGCTTTTTAGTTCGGGAGACCAAAACAGATTAAATACTGATTTTCAAAGTTACGTTAAAAATAAAGAAGATGGCATAAAACGGAGGCTGAGATTAAGCAACGTTGAAGACGCACCAGAAGACGTTCTAGACGCGCTCGATAGATATAGAAAAGAAGTTTACAACAAAATCTTAGCAGATTTAAGGGGCAAACAAGCTGCGCCTTCAATGGCTATTACGGGGAGCTCAAATTACAAAGGTAACTTCGACAAAAGAGAAAGCATCGAAAGAAACGCGTACGAGAAATACAAAAAAGTAGATAACGCGGTAGATAGGGTCGTAGGGCAATACGCAAACTTAAAAAAAATCAGAACCGCTGAGGAGAGAAGGCAAGAATACCGAGAAATGATCACGCCTAAATTAATAGAAGCTAAGGCAAAAGGAAAGAAAGCGTTTTCTTACCTTGATAATAGATGGTACGACATAATTAGAGTGAACAAGAAATCCATAACGGTTCGTTCGGATTTTATGGGAGATTTTACGATATACAAGCACTTCATCAAATCAATTGAGAAATAACGAGGTTAAGAAATTGGCTAAAAAACTCCGATACCTTTTTCCCCAAGATCCTGACCAGCAAAACCCTTTACAACAAGCTATTTGAAGAAATCTGATTCTAATTTTCAAGAATAGTGTTTGGAATCGAATTTAAATTTTTAACTTGACATTTTGTTAAAATAATCATTATCTTTGATTTTATTTGACTTTAGCAGCAATTTTGCTATAATTTAATAAAAATATAAAAATATAAAATAGAATAATTTATAATTTTATTAATTTATAATTTTTTTTATTTTTGAGTTTTTCTTTTGACTACCACTTCTAAGGATTATTTCATTGTCTTTGATAGAAATTTTCAAAAAAAACTATATTTCAATGTAAACTTCTTTTATCTGAAATCGTATAAGAAAAAAAGACAAATCTTTTCTTACATCAATAAGCCATTCTTTAGAGGTTTAGTACTTTTTGGGTTAGACTTTAAAGATAAAGTACGCCCCGTAAATTTTTCCAAGATTCAAGAAAACGACCATTTAGAGCAAATAAATCCGCGGCTCCTTAAAAAATTTTTAATTGACGAAAAAAATAAATTTATTGGTTTTTCAAGCCAAACTGATCCAGAAGAATTCAAACTAATAAAACAAATGCTTGAAAATTTTCAGTTCGACGAAAATAATATTGTCTACCTAACATTTTGCAAATCTTGTTTAGAGGATAAAAAATTCACTATTTTAAGCGAAAAAACCAAGATAAAATCGTTATTAAATCAATATATTTGCTCTGATTGCGCGTTGGATATTGTTCTAAAACAAGCACAAGTTGCGGGCCTTATTTCTTCTCATAAAATCAATCTTAAACTTAAGAATTTTTTTAATCATTTAATTTTAAAATTTAGGGATACTAATAGAGTACTAAAAGCTTTTAAAGTGGATTTTAACCCCGTTAAAAACAAGGACTTGACATTGTATGATGTCGACAGAAATCCTCCAATTAGCAAAAAATACCTCAACTATTCGATTGATAACCTTAAAATTCACAAAGATTTTAAAGCTTTGTTAAAAACGCTTAATATTTTGACTTTACTACCGATACAAGTAATTTCAATTGAAAGAGGTTTGATAGAAGAGCATAATAATCAATTGGTTATGGCACCCACATCTGCAGGTAAAACTTTAGTTGGCGAATTAGCAGGGATTACAAGAGTGTTGAGTGAAAAGCGTAAAATGCTTTATTTAGTACCGATAGTAGCACTAGCTAATGTTAGAACAGAAGAATTTAAGAGTAAATATAAAAAACTTAACTTAAAAATTATTAAGAAAGTCGGAGAATCTATCCTTGAAAAAAAAGGACCGGACGATTTAGGCACACTGAGAACCGCTGATGTGATTATCGGTACATACGAAGCTATTGATTACATTTTAAGAAGTGGTAATAAAGAAAAACTAGGAACAATAGGATCAATAATTATCGATGAGATTCAGACTTTAAGCGATCAAAACCGAGGGTTCATTTTGGATGGTTTTATAGCGAGATTAAAGTCTATCTTTAAAGATGTGCAATTTTTATATTTAAGCGCAACAATAGGTGCGCCAGAAGCTTTAGCGAAGAAGTTGGGTTGCATTTTGATTAATTACAATAATAGACCTGTTCCTATTGAACGCCATTTAATATTATGTCTCAATGAATCAATAAAGCTCAGAAATATTACAAAATTAGTGCGAGCTGCATACTCAGAAACCTCTACATATGGGTTTAGAGGTCAATCTATAATATTCACAAATTCAAGAAAAAAGTGCGAATCACTAGCTAATTACCTACAAAATAAAGGATTAAAAGTGATGTCATATCACTCTGGGCTAACACATGAAGAGCGTAAAGTAATTGAATTTAAATTTCAAAAGCAACATATTTCAGCAGTTGTCGCAACAGCAGCTTTAGCGGCTGGAGTAGATTTTCCGGCAAAACAAGTGATTTTTGAATCGCTAGTTATGGGGATCAGCTTATTAACTGTTGCCGAATTTGAGCAAATGTTAGGAAGGGCTGGAAGGCTAAAAAAACATGATGTTGGATTGGCATATCTACTTGTAGAACCGGGAAAAATATGTTCTCATGAAACTAAAATAACCGAAGAAAATATTGCTATTAACTTATTAAATGGAAAAATAAAAGACTTTGAATTACAGCTTGACGAGGATAAATTTTTAACGGAGCTATTAGCGTTCATCTCAACATATAATGAAGGAGTCGAGAAAGAGAAAATATATAAATTCTATAACTTTTTAATTAATTCTGATTACGAATTAGAAGAGTTTTTAAAAAAATTATTAAAACTTAAACTTATTCAAATACAAAATAATTCTCTATATAAACCCACTTTATTAGGTCAAGCCGTTGCTAAATCTTTTTTAACCGTTGAAAAAAGCCTGGAAATTATTAATAGCTTAAAAAAGAAAGAGAAAAAGATTATTGATATTGTTCTTGAATTAAAAGCATTGAGAAACGTTTATTTAACAAAAAAAGTTGTAGCAGATTTATCGAAAAACTATCAAAGATCAAAATATTTTTCTAATAATTTCTTCAGCGCAGCAGTCTTATCGTTGATGGATGCTAATTATGTGAAGAAAAGAAAAACATTTTCCCGCGAATTTATAGAATATATTGTTAAATGGACAAGAGAAATTTTCAACTGCGATTGTAAGGATAGCCCTTATTGTGAATGTGGAAGGTTGAACTTAGAGAGAATCATCTTGAATTTAAGAATTGAGGACAACTTCTCAATTGAAGAGCTTAGTAATTACTTAGAAGAAGAATACAACATTTTAGTATTTAAAGGGGATCTTATTAACTATCTGGAAAGTTTAATATATTCGTTTGAAAGCATATTTAATATTTCAAAAGGGCTGCCCAAGCTGGATTCTGATTATAAGAAGGAACTTTTAGAGATTCCCGAAATAATAGAAAGAATTAAGAATTGAAGAAATTTCACTCCTAATACTTTTGTGCCATCGAAGATTGGAATTCAAACTTGCTTTCCAATGAGTTCACTTCCACAAAATTCACAAATTTTTTGGTTTTCTTCAGTAATTTCCTTTTTACAAAATGAACAATATTTATCATAAGGTAAATTCTTAGGAATTTTTGTCTGAATTAAGGGATACTCAAGTTTTTCTTGGGATGGCATTATTATAAATTTCCATGTAAAAGATAAATTCGAAATTTTACTACCAAAAGAGATTTTATGTTTTCCTGATATAATATTTGAACGATTTGGGAAAATTAAAACGAAATTATCTATTGGAGTTATATTTTCATTAAAAATTTTAGAGAGATCTTGATTATTATAAAAAACACCGTTTAACCTTATATGAAAACTATTAGGGAAGAGATCTATGTCAAAAATTATAGTTCCATCTATTTTAATTGTTAAACCTTTTAATTCTTCCAAGAAATTCCGTTTTAATGTTTCAACTTTTATAGAAAATTCTAAGTAATCGCCATTTATTTCTACTTTCATAAATCTTTTTAACAAAAATGAAGGTACGCGCAGTAAACACACCTTACTTAATTTTTTTATTCTCTATATATTTTATAAACAATCATTTTACAATATTTAACTAAGAAATAAAATAATATTTTTAGTAATTAATTGATTAAGGTTATTTTTAATTTCCCTTCATGGAATTAAAATTTTATTCTATTATTGAATTTTATAATTATGAAACAGCAATAGAATACGGATATAACCCTATACCCTCTATCCCATCAACCAATACGGCATTTGGGATTACTTTCTTAATTATATTATACCCCGCGTTGACATCGGCGTTCAAAATAATTCCTTTCTTGCTTCGAAATAGCCCCCTGTTAATTCGCTTTCCGGCATAGTTTTTTTGTTTTTGAATCGATTCGCTATCTAAAAAACTGCATTTAGAGGTATAAGATTCCTCTTCTAAGATAACATCGATTCCTACTAATTTGGATTTGTATTGAATTTGAGAAATCAATTTGAAATAGGGTAGCTGAACGAATCTTTGGTTATTTCTCCGCCCCATGTTTATTTTTTGTTTCCAGAATCGATTATAACCTATAATTATCGTTCCAAGATTATTATCGACGCAATAATTAATAATTATTCTTGAAATTTTGTGAAATTGGTCGTTAATTTTATTATTTCGCTTTTTAGTTAGTTTTTGAATTCTTCTCGTTTCAAACGCGATCCCTCGCTTATCTTTAACGCTTTTATATCTTGCTAATTGTTTGTTATAGAACTGATTAATGGCCTTCGCAATACCGCCTTTAATAATTGCTGGTTGTAGTCCGGCATTATTTACCATAGTTACGATATTTACCAATCCTAAATCAATCCCTAAAATTCTTTTTTTATCTAACTTTAGATTTTTTACGTCTTTCTCGTATATAATCTCTACAACGTAGTATATTCCCTTAGGAACGAGCCTTACCTGATGTAATTGGCTTTTAATTCGCGCTTTTATAGGAGTTATGGCTACTTTTTCAGGATAATACAAATAACCTTCCTTGATTCGGCATTGTTGATTAGTGAAAATAAGCACGAACTCTCCGTTCTTCTTCTTATATTTTGGAGGTCTGGGTCGGCTTTGATACTTTCTTGGTTGAGCCCTCCATTTTTTAAGGGAATTAAAAAACGATTTCAAATTCTTATCAACTAATCTTAATATCTGTTGGGCTGTTTGTGAGGGAAGTTTCTGATACGCCTCTTTATCTTTTAACATGTACCATAAATCGTAGTATCTTAGCCAGTTTCCTAAATAAAAAAATTCTTGCCTTACATAATAATTTGCCACATTATAGATATTTTTGGATAAATGGCATAAACACGAGAGGTTTGCTGTCTTTTTTATCTGGATTTGTTCAGTCAGTCTCATTCCTATGAGTTTCAAAAGACATTTACACTAATATAAAACGAGAGGGTGTAAATTTACAGATAATTTAGAGGCATTTTAAGGAATTTGTAAATGAATAAAAATAAAATAATTGAAATATTATATAATAATTAATTACTTGATTAAATCGAAGATAAAAGTAAAGAATTAATAAAACAAACTTCTAATTATATGATTTATACTATTTTTCTTTATCAAAGCCACACAGGTTTACTGATATACGATAAGAATTTTCAAGAGATAAATGCTGGAAAAATGGAAATGTTTAATTCATTTTTTTCTACAATAAAATCTTATGTTTCCGAACTAGTACTTGACGGTTCAAAAGAATTAAAAAACGTCGAGCTAGGCGATTATACGGTTTCAATTACTTCGCTCTCTAAGGTTAAAGTTGATATGGTTATTATCGCTGATAAAGAGGATGCTAAAGTTATAAACAAATTAATTCCTAAGTTAATTAAATTACTTCAGAAGTACGAACAACAATTTCTTTCTTGGGATGGGAAAAGCGAAGAATTTAAAATATTGGATCATCCACTTACTGAATTAGTATTAGCAAATGTAAAAGATGTGAAGAAAACATTGCTTAAAAGCCCTGAGCAGATACTTAAATCAATATGGCCTCATAAAAAGAAATTAACAGAAGAAGAGTTTGAAAATCTAGTCCAGGAAAGAGATCTCTTGATTTTTAAGATAGAAAACGCTGTTAATATCCCAAGTAAACTAGCGAAGTCTTAAACGGTTGTAGAGCTTTCAGAAAAATTACAAGATGAGGACACATTTTTGAAATACCAAGGTGAGGTAAGCAAATTTAAAAATGAATTGAAGGATGCAAAGTTCAAATTGAATTATTATTTAAACAAGATCAAGACTTCGCTAAACGAAGCTATTGATAATTTAGGTAATAACCCAATTCATTTGGGAGATTTTAAAAATTCTTATCTAAATTTGTACTCATTTAGCACAAAATTAAAACTAGTAAAGGAAAACGGTTGGGAACTTTACCGTGAACTAGCAAGCAAGCTCATTGATAAAGATTCTTTGTCCGATCATGAACTCTCTGAAATCGTTCAAACTTTATTAAATATGAGTACTAATGTGGAAGATTATCTAAATTAAAAATTTTTATGAAGAAAACTTAGCACTTATTTTATGTGTAATTCTATAATATCATTTTCTTTTAATTCGTAATCTAATCCCACTTTCTTCTTTAATTGTCGAGCATCTTTTCGAATGACTATTGCGTAATCAAAAGACTCAAAAAATTTACGGTGTATTTTTATGGATACATCTCTTACCGTTGGGATAGGATCAATATCCAAAATTAAAGGTTTTTCAGCAACAACACCCTTATTCATTGTATAAACCTTCATTTTTTTTAAATGGTTTAAGATCACTTCCCCAAAATTATTGGGAATCACTTTCTTTCTTACGCTTGTCCCAATTATTAGGGGAAATTTATCTGAATACAACTCTTCTAAGTTATGAAATGTATTTTCTGTTAGCGATAGGTCTCCTTTTGTTCCCAGAATAATTGCTTTTTTATAAACTACGGAAGAATTTAAAGTATCGACAATGTGGTCGAGAGTAATCTTCCCAAAAACTCTTACAATAGCATTTCGTATACCTCCTGCGTGTGTTATTTCTCTGATTCTTTCAGTCAATTCTTCAATGTTGTTGTTATTTTTAGATTCACTAGTTAGATAGAATACTTGTATCTTATTGGCTCCCGATTTTTCAATCGTAATTGGAGGAGGGGGCACATTGATTCTTACATGAGATTTGCTCAGCTCGCTTAAAAGTAAATCCATTTGCTCCTTATAGTCTCGAGATAAATCGACGCAAAAGCACAGTAAATCCGCCGCTCTTAATTGCGATATGATTTCTTTACCATTTCCTATTCCAATTGAAGCTCCTTCCATAATCGAAGGCATATCAACAATTTGATAGCGGACTTTATCGTATTCATATATTCCTATCTCCGGGATAGATGTGAATTTGCCAATTTTTTCTTTAGCAGCCCCCGTCAATAAATTTAATAGAGAGGTTTTTCCTACACCGGGAGTGTGATAATCGCTTATTAATATTACTTGAATGCCTTCCTTTTTAATCGAGAAAGGACTAACCATTTTACTGATGGATTTGACTCGTGCTTTTTCCGAATCTTGTTCTCTCCTAAGTTTTGCGAGGCGAGATTTATTCAAAGCCACTATTTTTTCTGTAGATTTATGTTTCGGAACTAAAGATAGAAATTCTTCAAGACGTTTTATTTTCTCGTCTATAGAAGAAGCATCCAGATACTTATTGTATGCTGCTTGAGCTTCAGCCCCAATATTTGAGCTCATAAAGATAATACCTTAAAAAATTGATCGAAATCTATCTTCCGTTTTTAATTTCAAATCTCCTATGATATCGTCGACACGGCTTTCAAATTTCTTAAAGAATTTTTCTTTTTTTGAAAAAATATCATTAAGAGAATATCTATTAAGAAAATGCGATTCAATTTCTTCTAGATGTCTTTTAACGATCCCTGAGTCCGTTTCTTTTTCGGTAATAGCAAAAGAAATCAATGGTTGTTTATTTGATTCATCATTTGGTAATGAAATTAATTCACAATAACAGACTAGTTTAAACGAGGCTAAAGAAATAACATTAATATCATCTCCAAAGACTTCTGTTGTGAAGCTTTCAAGAGCAGATAGAAATCCCGCCCTCAATTCTGGGTCTAACCCCACTCCGGTATCTGAATCGTAATATCTTATGTTTAGGATATTACGTATGCCTAAATTTATACCAAGTTCTAAAATAGCCATATTTTTAAAAATTTCTTAATTTTTAAGATTGGGATAAAATTTAATCCTAAGCATATTAGGTCGTAGATATATTAATAATTTAACTTATATTTTTAACTATTTAATAGACCATTTTTGATTCCGTTTTTATATGATTTTTTCGTTTATAAGAATGGTCTATTGTAACATTTATAACTGCTTTTTATACGCGTTAAATGTGTTATGAAGCAAAAAACTAACCGTCATAGGACCAACTCCTCCAGGATTTGGAGTAATCCACGAACATTTGTCAAAGACTCCTTCAAAATCTACATCTCCAGATAACTTTCCATTTTCTCTCGAAATCCCTACATCGACAATTACTACGCCTTCTTTTACCTTTTCTTTAGTAATGAACTTTGATTTTCCTACGGCAACGATTAAAATATCAGCTTTTTTGGTATAACCATCTAAGTTTTTTGTGTATGAGTGGCAGACTGTAACTGTAGCGTTTCTTTTTAATAACATGAAGATTAAAGGTTTGCCAACTAAGTTAGAACGATTAATTATAACAACATTTTTACCCTGTATTTCAATGCTGTAATGTTCCAGAAGCGTAATAATGCCTTTAGGAGTACAAGGTACAAAATCTTCGTTGTAATCGAACAATTTGCCCCGATTTATGGGATGCAACCCGTCTACATCTTTTATCGGATCGATTTGCTCAATAAATTCAGAAGTATAGGGCCGTAAATCTCTTGGCAATGGTAATTGTAGAAGTATTCCATGAACAGTTTTGTCTTTATTTAGCTTCTCAATTTCATCCAACAATTTGCTTTTTGTTATATTTTTGTCTAAATCGACCAATATAGACCCTATTCCTATCTCAGAACAAGTCTTCCTTTTAATGTTTATATACAATTTTGAAGGGGGGTCGTCTCCAACTAAAACAGCAGCTAATTTAGGGATGATCCCACTCGTCTTAATATAAGAAGATATCTTATCTTTTAATTCTAAATTTAATTTTAACGCCAATTCTTTTCCATTTAATATTTTTCCCATAATAATCTTGAGGATGGTAAACTTTGTTTAAATAAATTAAATAAAATATATGTTAAAGTAGGTTTACAATGAAATAAATAGATATTATTATTTACTTATTAAAAATTTAATAAATGTTTAAATTCTTCTTTTACGCCAAGTTAGATAAATGGCTGCTATGATAATTCCAATAATTGACAGAACTATAATTAGTGTTAAAAAATTAAACTCAACCATGAAAATATCTTCGTATAAAAGATCTAAGGAATCAAAACCTTTAAGTATTTCAAAGGCATAGTAAGAGGCGCTAATGGAAGAGAGTTCCTGATCATTTTCTTCAACATGATCACTAAAACCGCCGTCTCGAAAGTTTTGATGGTTTAGAACCCAATTTACAGTTGCTAATTTATTCAATTCGTTACTATCTATTAACCTAATTCCTTCGACGCAAAAATAAGTGCTGCTTAATAAGGAATTTTTGGCAAACGCGTCAGGTAAATATCCACCGAAATTTTCGAGATTATCAGAATCGTTTATGTAAAATGATTTCAGATAATTCAATGTGCTATTCTGATTTGCTAAATCACTAACATTTCCTAATTCATTAACTAAATAAATGGCGTAATAAGTAGTAAGCAAGGTAGATGATAAAGTTTGGTTTCCTCCATAGCCACCATCTGCATTGTCGCACGATAACACCCAATCTTTATGAAGTGTTTGATCCTCAACTGTTTCGTTGATTAAAGTAAATATATTATATATATAGAAAGTCGAGATCAGATTTGCATTAGTAGATGTACTAGTAGGACTAAATCCACCCGTAATTTGAACCGTCTCATTTATATATTCATAAATCTTATCGTGTAAATCTAAATCTAAATCTAACGGAGATCCAAGTGAATCTAGCGTACTTAAAAGGTAAAATAAGTCATAGATATCAATTTCTTCTTCGTTAAACATAGAAGTAATTTCATCTTCTAAGTATACTTCTAAAGTTGGAATATCTACTTTTTTAATCGCTTGTAAAAAACCTTCAATAAGATATGCGCTATAAAAGTCTATAATTTCTATAGCGTTAGCAGTATCTTGTGTTGATATGCCAAAACTCTCGTCGCTATTATGGTTTTCGTAAAGAAAATCAACTATATGACTCTGCCGGGTTTTTGCGGACGCTATGGGGGTAATACCCAACAACAAGGTTATTATTAGCGTTAAAAATGTTAAACTCCGAAGTTTATATTTCAATTAAAAAAAAACCCCAATCTGGTTTTAACTAAATTTTAATTTTTTAAATTTAACGTGAAATTAAAAATTAACGATATTTTGAGTTTTTAGTTAGATTATCTCATAAATTCATCTAAAAAACATTAAATATAATTCGGTGGGTTAAATTAAATTTTAAAAGATTTCGCTAATATCCTTGTATAATAAGTCGCTGTTAGCTTGAAATTCCTCGAACGTAACAAACAAACTCTGGAACGATGGTAAACTTCCTAATATACTAGCGCCATTGAATATGGCAAATTGGAGGTTTTCAGGAACGAAAAATCTTGTTACTTCGTCAGATGGGTTGTAAAAACCGGAAAATTCTCTAGCAGGAGCCGCTTGTTTAATAATATCGCGAGGTATCTCTGGTATATCGGTTGATTGAAAATTTTCCCCACAATAAGGACAAAATACAGATGCATTATCTATAACTGTTTTTTTACACTTAGAACAAATTGTTTTCCCATCCACAATCTCTGTCTTCTTCTTTATGGGAAGGCTACCAATAGAAAGCTCTGGCAAAACGACTCTCCCCCCACAAGATGGACAGAATTCCTTACCATCAGTAAGATCTACTAATACACCACAATTTGGACAATTATCTTTTTGCTTTCGTGTTTTTCCCTTTGATTCCATTTTTTGCTTTTTAGAAGGTTGAACAATTTTAGGTTTAGGAATTTTTCCCAACTGGGGGATTAATTGGCTTAATTCTAATTTCAACCTTTCTTCAAATCCCGAATATGAGAGATTGCCACCTGAAATCATAATATGGGAGAGAAGGTCGCTCCAATAATATTTATCAATTCCTTGTAGACTGTTAATTACAGCTTGTGGAATATTTAATATGTTATAACCTAATAAACTGGGTTGAAATAATACCTCGGGAGCTTCATGGAAAATAAAGTTAGGAATCGCAATAATAGAACCGTCTGGCATGGTAAAACTAAAACTCTCGTTTAATTTAGGAGGGTTTTCGGGATTCAAAACGAAATAACAGTTTTTCTCTTTAATTTCTTTAATTATCTCGTCAACAGCACTGGAATCAATATTAATACCCTCCCTCATTAATAAATTCTTTAAGTGCTGATTGACATCGGTACCAGCTAAAGTCAATTTTTGAACTGATTGCTCAACAATCTGCCCACCTATAATCGGGGTGATCCATGTGATCCCATCACCGCTCTCAATTACCAACCCCGTCGTTAAACCTACGCCAAATAATGACAAAACAGGTGTTGTAACCATTATTAAGCTTTTTACTCTATGAGTTTCGTATAAAACACGAGCAATATATTCTTTAGTTTCTCGCTGGAGAAAGGGTGGTTCAGTATATAATACTGGGTAATTAGAAAGATTTTTAATCCTTAAAAGTGAATAGAAAATGTAATTTAAAATCTCGTAATAATCGTTCCAATCCATGATCGCCCCCCTTTCGATAGGACGCTTTATTTTAAGGACACCTCGCATTTTAACAACGTCCGCACCTACATAAATGCTCCGAGCGCTTACATCGACCATAACAGCTTTATATTTTTCAGTGCCCGTGATTGTGGGAAAAACATACCTAGGGCTTGGTTCTGCAGCAAATCCTATCTTAGTATAGGCTGAACCAATGTCGACGATAATCGGAGTTCCGGGTAATGGTATTGCCATGCTTGATCAGTTATATTTTTTAAGATTATTCTTCTATTCTTCTAAATAAATTTCCAAATTTAATTGTTGGTATAATAATAATATAATAAAATGATTTTCTTTAATTAAATAATTTTTCCAAAAGAGGAAGTATTAATTAGAATATCTTAATAGATGATCTTCTATTCTTTTAGGTATTTAAATAAACTTTCGATAATTGATTGTTTAGTAATTAAACCAATTAATTGATTATCGTCGTTTACAACAGGTAATCGCTCAACTCTGTGTTTAATCGTTTTTTCTAAGACGATCTCCATTGTGTCAATGGCTAAATTAAAATATATTTATTAATCGATTTTTAAAGATTTTTCTAGTTTCTTTTCGATCTCTTCTAATTCAATTAAAAGATTTTTGTATGTTTTCAATAAATACTGGCCCCAATCGCTTAATTTCACCCAACCACCACCGCCAAGACCGCCTTTTTTTGTTTCTACTGGAGATATTCCGGTTCTAGCTTTTATTTTATTTAAAATATTCCACGCATATTTGTAAGAGTATCCACATTCTTTTGCCGCCTGAGTTAAAGAGATAGGGGTCTTAACATCGGGTTTATAGATGTTTTCAAGAAGATTAGCCCAACCAGATCCTAAAATATTTTTACGGTCATCATTGTGAAATTCTAGCCAAAATTTAATTCCAAAACCTATTTTAGCTTTTAATTTTTCGATGTCGGGTTTATCATTTTGTAGTATATCGGATTCTTTTTCCATATTATTTAATTTATTTTCTTAATTTTAATTATTTTTTATAACGACTAATAAGGCTAAAGAGAAAAACATTAAAGGAAAGTCATTTTTTTTTTTGTAAATATAAATTTGTTGACTAAGTATGGTTTTTTCTGGTGTAAGTAGTTCTATAAAAATGGGTAAAATAGTAATCGAAAACGTGTATTATTTTGCCGAAAATCCTATGTTGGATTGTAATCAGTTTATAATTGTCGATAAAGAAAACGATGAATTAGCGCTTTTTGACACAGGAAATGGTCTTTCTTTAAAAGGGCTAATTGAAGGGATGGATAAACTAGGTTTGAATTATGAACAAATTACCAGAGTCTATCTTACTCACGAACATGTAGATCATGTGCTTGGCATATACCCATTGATTAAATTATTAAAAAATAATCCTCCTGAGTTATATGCTTATGGTGAAACGGCGAAGATATTGAGGGAGGGGGATGAATCAAAAATCTTTCCGGGTAATCTTGGGATCAGCCCAGGGATGTTTGGGTTAGAAATTATACCTTTAAAAGTTAGCGATTTGAAAGTAGAAGAAACGATTAGTATAGGTTCAGAATTTAATTTTCAAATTTATTACACACCAGGCCATTCTCTCGGATCAATCTGTTACTATGAGAGCAGCAAAAAAATTCTAATTCCCGGAGACTTAGTATTTGCGGGGGGCAGTTTTGGAAGGCACGATTTCCCTGGAGGTTCTTTAAGCTCTCTAATTGAATCAATTAAGTTTGTAAACAATTTAGATGTAAAATATTTGCTTCCAGGTCACATGAACGTAAGTGATAATGGGAATCAGCAAATTGAATCTTCTTATAGAATGGTCCAATCAATAGGAAATTATTTTTAAATTTTAAATGCTTTTATCCTAGTGCTTCATTCTGTTAAGGATTTACGAATATTAATCAAGTATATTATTTGATATATGAGAACATTTTTTAAATAAAAATTCTATATTGAAGTTAATCACTTAATTTAAAATAAATTTAAAAAAAGAGAATAAAATAAAATTTGTGATTAATATGACTGAGAAAAAAGTTAAGCCGATAACTGAAGTTTATCTACGGTCTTACCCGAAGATCATATTTTTCTGGCCCTTAGAGCTTGTTTCGATTGTTATGTGGTTGATACAAATGCTTAATCCATCACCAATCGCCTGGTTGGGAACCTTCTGGCTCGTTTTATTTGCTATAAACATGTTTATTGTTGCTTTCGATTTTGGTAGCATGAAATTTTTTGTTTTAATTCTTGTTATCGCTGTTGTGGTTTTACTGGTGGTTTTTCTAGCACCTGACCTATTTGCGGGTCTTCCACTGGGATCCTTTAATGTAGGGTTAACGGCGGAGTTCTACTTGACAGTTACTCTAATAATGGGAATTATTTTAGGACTTGTCGTTCTTGGGGCGAGGTTTGATTACTGGAAGATTGAGAGAAACGAGATTTACCATAAAAAAGGGATTTTCAGCTCTGCCGAAAGGCTACCAACCAAAAGCTTAAGAATTAAGAAAGAAATCCCAGATGTGTTTGAATTTTTCATATTACGGGCAGGGTCCATTACGCTACTTCCAGGCCATGGAGATGTCATCCATTTACCTACAGTGCTAAACATCAACAAGAAGCAGGACCAGATAGACTACCTATTAAGCCATTTCTCAATAGAACCAGACGAATTGGATGCATAAATCAGAGTAAACCAGAATTAAACGAATAAGATTAATCTTCTAAATTTTTTTTAATTTTTTTTTTGATTATAATTAGATTTAAGAATTAAATTATATTTTTAGTAATACTTATGTCACATCCTCCAATTTTATTACTTGATTTTGATGGCGTTGTTATCACTCAAAAAGCTTTAGAATACTCCGCTCTGATTCATCTGAGGAAAAACTTCTATAAGTGGCAAAATATTGAACCTCTAAGGCTTATAGATATTGCGAGGATTTTTGAGGAAGCAGATTCTCAAAATAAAATTAAGGCTATAATTAAGGTATATCGAGCATATAAAAGATTTATACCGAGTAGATGGAGGAGAGTCTTCTTTTTTATCAGATTTAGGAGGATGTATCCTAAATACGAAAAATACGAAACCTTTAAGCCTAATTTAGAAGGAATTTTAAACGAATTAAAGAAGTGTGGAGTAGTATTTGGGATCGTTTCAAATACAAGTGGAGAAAGGTTAGATTTTTTTAGGAAGAAATTAAATTTAGACTCATATTTTTCCGCTTTTGTTTCCCGCGATGATACTCCGTTAAGGAAACCTCATGGTTATCCTGTTTTCGTTGCATTAAAACAAATTAAACAAATCTTAAAAGCCCCTATAGATAAAACAAAAGTGTTTCTAATCGGAGACCTTCCTACAGATATAGAATGTGCAAATAACGCGGGAATCACTAGTATTGCGCTACTTAGTGGACATGGCACAAAATATGGTTTGGAAAAGGCTAATCCTAGCATTGTCCTTAGCGAAATTAAGGAGATTTTAGAAATTGACACATTCAAAAAATTATTATTAGATTAAACATTAAATTTCGTTGATAATGTTTAATTTGGAAGAGTTTGAACGAGATCAAGTTATTTATCCTCTAGTTGAGAAACTCAGCAAGTTTCTTGATAAGAACAAGACTGCAAAAGCAGAAAAAATAATTGAGCAACTAGATCAATTATTAAAGGAACAAGAACACATAGTTCCAATAACTTATATATTAAGTGTCTTAGCAGAACACGATTTCGAACTGATTTCTGAGAGTATCTTTAAGAAAGTAGAAAATTATTGCGATTCCAAAGATCTAAAATTAAGGATCAATGCACTAATAATAATCGGCTTTGCGATGCTAGGAAATCAAAAGTATATCGATAAATATTTTCAAAGTTTCGTTAATAATTTGAGTAATAAAAGTAAAGATATACGAGATAATGTCCATTACTTCTTGCAAGAAATTGTTGATAAAAAACCAAAATTAATTTGTTCCTATAGAAAGGATTTGATAAATGCTTTAATTACAGAAGAAGATAATGAAAATCTCGTTTCAATAATAAATTTTTTAGAGAAGTGTAATGGTTTTGATTTTGAAAACCTATATGATTTTAGAGACATTTCGAAAGCACTTTTAACTAAATTTTATAGTAAAGAGCACTCAGGAATTTATTCGAAATTATTATCTTTGATTATAACTATTTTTCCATCGTTAAAGAAAATAGATGTTGAAAGTCTCGAATTAAGCGAGCTTTTGAACGAACTAGATAAGCTATTTCTGATGAAAAGATATAACATTACGGAATTATCCGAAAAAACGGGAGTCAAATTAGAAGAATTTATTAAAATCAAAAAAAGGACAGAGAGAAAAGACCATAAAATCTATTTTTTCATTAAGTTTAACGAGAAAAAATTAATTTATTTTTATGAGCTTGAGAAAGAGAAGTTAATTAAATTATTTGGAAAGGTCGAAAAATTACACAAAAGAGAAATTTTCGATATATTTAAACAAGTAATCGACACCGAACTTGAGTTGAGGTCATTCTTAAATACATTAATAAAGTTGAATCATATTGATGGATATTACTCAAAATTGGGTTATTTTTATTCTTTTAACTATGTAAAATCAAACCTGTTAGAAAGTTTAAATAAGAAGGGAATGGTGAACCTCAAAAATTTTGACTATTTACCTCCGGAGTTTAATAGTAGAGTTATAAAATACATATCAAATTCGACTAAACAAGTATTTCTATCAGGTAAAAACAATACAGCGTATTATTCTTTAAAAAGAATCCAAAAACAAATAAATACCGAAGCTGCAAAAAATACTTCTATCGATTTAAAAACCTATCGTAAGCGATTAACGGATTTAGACTTTATTAAATTAATAAAAAACTTACCGAAGGGTTATTTAACTCCATATCGGAAAGGAACTCAATGGTTAACCAATGTAGGGTTATTAAAGGTTAAAAATGAGATAGGAAACTCTAAATTGATTGGGTATTATTCAATACCAGCTCTCTCTGAAAAGCTAAATCTTAAAAAAGTTTTACTCGTTGAAATCTTTGATGAATTTATAGATAAAAGGAGTGGAATTTTCGATAAAAACAGAGAAATTTTTTATTACTTAAAGTTTTTAAACCAGAAGATTGAGCAAATAAATTCTATAACAAACCCAGATAAAAAAGAAGCACAAATAAATTTAATGGCAAAGGAACTCAACATAGAAAGAAGTCACATTCTTACAAAATTAGACGAAAATTTAAAACTTATTGAGGAAGAAATAAAAGAAAAGGATGAAATCAATATCCATGAATATATTGAGAAAACGGGGATGGTTAAAGATAAATTTATAGAATTTATCAATAACCTAGGTTTAAATTATTTTAAAAAGGGAGACCTTCTCATTTTTAACGAGTTTAAAATTAACGATGCTAAAAAAGACATTAAATCAATGCTTATAAAGAAATCTAAATCTGAAAATTCGATATATTTGGGAGATATAGATGTTACCTCAAGTATAGTTGAAAATTTATTAAAGGAATTACAAAGTGATGAAAAAATAAGAGGAATTTTTCATAATAATGAAGGTGAATTGATTTTTTACACTGAAAAAGGAATAGAAAATTTAATGCTGGAAGATAGTTTGATGTTTTCTTTCAACGACATGTTTTACGGAAAGAAATTGAACGATAAAGAAATTGAGCTCTTACATTCAATTCTTAACCTTTTACTTAACAATAAAAAGCTAAAAGGAACTTTTGACGACGAAACGCTAACATTTGCTAGTTCTGACGTAATTTTCGCTCAGGATTATAATATAGTACTATTTGAGTGTGAGAAAATGATAAATGCATATATTAAAACCTTCAATACTGAATTTGAAAAAATAAAAAAAATTTTAACGAAACGGAATGAAACTATATTTCCTCAAGAAATTAAACTGATTCAAGAAACAATTGATAATATTAATGAAAAATACGTTCGGTGGAGAAGTAGCTTAGAAGCTTTTGTAAGAAAAGCTAATACTACGCTTCTAAAAAAGCAAGGTTATTCAGTTAAAAAATACAAAGCCCTATCATTTTCTCCCGAAAAAAAAGAGAATGTAAAATCTTTTGAGGATGATCCTGAAGTTATAGATTTAATATCTAACTTTAACAGATGGGTAAAGTTAATCAACGCTTTAGAAATAAAATATGGGAATATTATTTTTTATCAAAAAAGGTTAATTAACGATACAGATAATGTAGAAAATCGGAAAAAATTGGATGAATTGCTAATCCAATTAAATTTAATTTAACCTGAAACTTTTTAGAAGATCTAAGTATTTCTCTTACTTTCAATTTGAGAGATAATTTCTTCGATGTTTATTTTTTGATTTGATTTGATTGTATAAGTTTTAGGTGAATAGATGCCATTCATCTCTAAAATACCTTCTTTTTCAAGGAAGTCTAGAGATCTCCAAATAAAGTTAATTTTAGACCGATTAGAGGGTTTAATGTTATTACATCTTCTTATCCTCTTAGTAGAAACTAAATTGACTTGATTATCTATTAATTTGTTTATCGCCTCTAATGTTTCGCGTAAATTTTTAGAAAAAAAGTCCATAAGAGCCTCCCTTAGTAAAAAAAGAAATTTAGTAACTTCGTGTATTAATTTATTCTTAAGGATTTAAAAACTTTTATTCTTCTTAACTAAAAACGCTCAAAATGAACTACATTATAAAATTTGAAGTGTTTACGAACAAAATTTTGAATTTTTTTATAGATTTCTTAGTGTCGAAAAACCCTTTTGCCACAAAAAACTAAAGCGCAATTTAACTCATCGGCTCGTTCAATAACCATCTCATCTCGTATAGATCCACCTGGATTGATTATGGCTTTCGCCCCTACATGTACTGCAGCTTCTAAACCATCTGGAAAAGGAAAGAATGAATCTGTTCCCATATAAGAATTCTTTAATTCCTTTTGGTGACCAAACTCCTTTGCTTTTTGGGCTGCTAATTTAACCACATGTACTCGACTTTGTTGTCCTGCTCCTATTCCTATGGTATAAATACCATTGCTATAAATTTGAACAAAACAAGCAGAATTAGATTTTACCCATTTTGAAACTTTATACGCAAAGATTAGAGCCTCTTTATCATCTTCAGTTACTTGCATTTTACTAACTACATTCCACTCCTTAATAATAGGCTTACAATCATATTCTTGAACAACAACCCCTCCCAGTACGCCCCTAATTTCGGGGTTTTTATATATTTCTTCTCTTTTATCTAACAAATCGCCATATTCTATGATTCTCATGTTCTCCTTTTGTTTGAGTATTTCAAGTGCTTCTTGTTCGAAAGAGGGCGCTAGTAAAACCTCCACAAAGATCTTTTCTTTATTTACAATAAAATCAGCTACATTTGCAGTTAATTCTTTGTTTACCCCCCATATTCCTCCAAAAGCGGACATTGGATCTGTATTAAATGCCTTTTTAACAGATTCTAATTGTTCTGTCTTATCAATAGCTATCCCATTGGGGCTGGTATGCTTCAATATCGCTGTAAGATAATACTCCTTACTAAAATCTAAAAGCATTTGCATACAAGAATCTATATCAAGATAATTGTTAAAAGAGATTTCTTTGCCACTCAATTTTCTTAAATTATGAAGTCCATACACCGAAGTTGCATCTCGATAATAAGCGGCTTTTTGGTCCCAATTCTCTCCATACCTGCAATCCTGTACTTTCTCATAAATTTTAATCAATTTATTTCCCAATTTAACTTCTGGATTATAATAGTTTTGGAGATAACTTGCAATTGCTGCATTGTAATCAGCCATTATGACAAATACTTCTTGAGCTAATTTCGCTCTAGTTTTATCGCTCACCCCTCCTAATTTCCTTAATTCGCCGATGATAGTGTTATAATGTTTAGAATTAGGTATTACTACGACGTCAGGAAAGCTTTTTGCCGCTGCTCTTATCATTGTAGGACCACCAATATCAATCATTTCTAAAGCATCAGCTAAAGTAACATTTGGTTTCGCAATTGCCTCTTTAAATTGATATAAATTACAAACTACCATATCTATTGGTGGGATATCGTATTTTAGGGCTTCCTCTGAATCTTTTTTAATGCTACGGCGATAAAGGATTCCTCCTTCAATTTTAGGGTGCAAGGTCTTAACTCTTCCATCAAACATTTCGGGCGAGCCAGTATAGTCGGAAATTTTCACGAAATCAATACCATTCTCCTTTAAAAGCCTCCCAGTTCCACCGGTAGATAAGATTTCAATTCCAAATTCACTTAATGACCTTACAAACTCAACTATATCGCTTTTGTCATAAACGCTAACGATTGCTCTTTCAATTTTTTTCATAATTATTCAATTTTTTAAAATCAAGATAATAAAATCAAAATGAATATTTCAAAGTAACATCCAATGTCGTTTTAAGTTAATTAATTGGCGTTTAATAAAATATATCTTTGAAAGTCCTTTAATTTATGGGAGGTAAGAAAGAAAACCAAATTTTTAGTACCTGCTGAGTAAGTCGTGCGGTCTTGACTCTCTCTGTCCAACATAAGATACGACTCCAATTTTAGCTTTTTTCATTTCGGTTATTCTTTTGGCTCCAGCATATATCATACCATTTAGGAGGCCTTCTTTTAAGGAGAGTAATACACCATCTATATCCCCTACAAAAGGAACATAATCGCTTACACCCTCTGGAAGCATTCTTGAGCTTTCTGTGTACCGATCTGAAACATATCCCGCAGTTCTTGCTTCTTTTGAGCCCATACCTCGATAAACTTTGACTTTTCTCCCTTGAATTGTATCGACATATCCTGGGCTTTCTGTAGAACCAGCAAAGAAATGACCCGACATAATTAAATCAGCACCAGCGGTTAACGACTTGGGTAAATCTCCTGGGTTTTTAAAACCACCATCAGCGATTAAACTAATTTTTGAATTATAATCCGCGATTGCGTCAGCTACTTGAGCAGTGGCAAAAAGAGTTGGCGCTCCAACACCTGTTTGAATAGATGTAGTGCAAATAGATCCTGAACCCATTCCAACCTTTAAACCTATAAATTTATCCTCATTGAAATCACACTTTGTAATTATATGTTCTGCCGCTTCATATGTTCCAATATTGCCTAATACAAAGTCAGATTCTAACAAATTCATGAGTTTATTGGTGCCATTGATATCTGCTGTCTTGTAAAAATCAGCAACATCAATAAAAAAGATATCAACGTACTTGTCAATTTCTTTCAATAGGTCTTGAGCCTGAGTTGATTCGGGGTACTTAGGAGATAAAGCTAGAGCGCATATTAAATGACCTTCGTTATCCATAGATGCTAAAGGAAATTCTGGCGCTAAATCCTTTTTTGTGATTAAGCCCTTTAAATTACCGCTTTTATCAATTATAGGAAGCTTTTCTTTACGGGATTCAAAGAGAATTTTTAGTGCTTTTTGCCTAGAGGCACCAGGTTCAATAGAAATCACATCTTTTGTCATATAATTCTTAATCTTGCCATTTTTTACATCGTTATCAGAAAAGGGAATATCTCTTTTAGTAAAAATCCCACATACCTTTTTATCTTCGTTTACAACAACAATTCCACTAATATTGTAATTTTCCATCATATACTTTGCTGTAGCAATAGGCTCATTTGGAGTAATTGTGGCTACATCATCTATTACAAAAGACCTTGCTCTTTTTACGATTCTTACCATCTCCAATTGTCTCTCATAGGAGCAGTTACGATGCAAAACGCCTAATCCACCTAGTAAAGCCATTTTAATGGCCATCCCCTCTTCTGTAACTGTGTCCATCGCGGCTGAGATTATCGGAACATTTAATCTATGTGGCCCTAGATTAGTTGATATATCAACTTCATTAGGTTCAAAATTTGTAAATCCTGGCTGAATGAGGATATCGTCGAAAGTAGCAATTATATCTTTATAGTGAACTTTACTTCTATAATAATCTGACATTTTTTGCAAGGTTAAAAATATGTTTTATAATATATTTAATAAATATTATTTCTTATATTGAAATTTAAATATTTTTAATAAAGATCTGATTATAAGTTTTTAGGTATTAGTCTATGTAAAATATATATTTTTTTTAAAAGATTAATTAAATTATTGAAAATTAGGTAAAATAGTTTATCCAGTTACATACTAATTAGATTTTTCCTCGGTAAATTCTTAATTCTTGGGTCGTTAATAAACGAATCTAAAGTTTTTATAAAAATTTCTCGATCCTCCTTAATATTTGAAGTTTCAATTGAGCAATAATTACTTACATGGTCGTTAAAAACCTGGGAATTGACATTTTCTCCAATGTTTTCAATTATATCTCTTTCTTCTTTTAAACACTCAATGGGAGATAATAATTCAAATTCTCCGTTTTTCCATTCTTTCCAAAGCGGAGTATTAGGTAATATATTTAAAGTTCTAAAGCGGAAAATAGTCGGGTTTATCTCTGTGAGCACTCTTGCTGTTCCGTTCACATGATCTTCAGAGTACTTCTTTCCACCCAAACCAAGCATAACATATAAACTTAATTTAATTCCAGAGTTTAACACTTTCTTTCCTGCTTTAATCATTGATTCTGCGTTTGTGCCTTTTTTCATCATTCTTAATATTTTACTGCTCCCACTCTCTAATCCCATGTAAAGGATATCTAATCCAGCCTCTGCCAATCGTTTAAGTTCCTCGTCTGTCTTTCTCAAAATATCTAAGGCTTTAGCGTAGGAACTCACTCTTGGAACATTTTTAAGTCTTAATCGAACATATTCAATTATTTTAACTAGATATTCAGTGGGAGCCGAAGTAGGATTTCCACCAGCTAAAAAAACGGGATATCTATGATAATTTTTCTCGGCGTAATAATCAATTTCCTTTAAAACATCTTCTAGTGGTCTAATTGCATAATCTTGAATGTTGCCGTAAATACCTTTATATGTTCCACAAAAGCGACAGCGATTCCAACTACAACCACCTGTTACAGCGATGAGCACGCTATGCGCTTCTACTGGTGGTCTTATAATTATTTGACTCGGAGGAACTTTAGAAAACATAACAACTCTACATTAATTAAATTTTTGATTTTAATATTGCAAATTCAAATGCTATTATGTTATTTTAAGCCTTTTTACAATAAAGATTTAAGCTTTATATTTTAACAGCAATTTCATAAAATTTTTTTTTAATAGATAATTTATAATTTTATACAAGTTTCATCACATCTAATCACACTAAGTTTTTTGGTATTTAAATTGATAAGTATTCGCACCCAAAAGAAGGAAATCTTATATACATGTAAAATTGCTATAGTTGGAGGGGCAAGTGTTGGAAAAACTTGTTTATTTAATCGATTTTGTTTTAATTCTTTCAATTTTGATTCTTCTATGACAATAGGTCTAAACTTCCATTCAATTAATTTACCAATTCATAAAAAAGATGCTGTAGAGAGCGTTCCAAACAAATTTATCGTCAATTCAATTTTCGATTTTGGCGGACAGGATCGTTTTAAACCCTTAATTCCTAAGTTTTTAGGAGGGACTAACGGGGCTCTATTAGTTTTTGACTTAACTAATCCTATATCATTTGAGCAATTAAAATTCTGGTATGACCAGTTATTAGAACACGCTGAAGGCTCAAAAATTCCTAAGATATTAGTAGGAAGTAAAAGTGATTTATTAGATTCATCCCCGAGAGATAAGATAATCCAAGAAGAAGTTATAAAGGATTTTGTAAAAGAAAAGGAACTGGATGGGTTTTTTAAAACATCAGCTTTAAAGAATTGTAATGTGCTTGAAGTATTTAAAGAGTTAAATAATATGATATTAAGATATAAAAATACTTCTTATGTCGTGTCTTAAGAATATTTTTTGTTAAATTAAAAAGTCCTCATAAATATAAAATCGGAGAACTCATTAAAGAAAACTTTCTGATTTTTATTTAAATCTGGATAAATATCTTTAAGATGATCTTTTGCTTGACTAATTAAATTTTTAGAAAAGTGTTCCGCAATAATTATAGCATTTGTTTCAACGAAAACATCCATTACTTGTTTGACATCGTTTTTATTCAACTCTTCTTCTTTATGGTAAATTTCATTCAAAATTTTGGATTGTTCCTCGTCTGTATTTTGAACGGCTAATATGTAAACGATCTTTTTCTTCCTTGCTTTAATATCGTCTTGGACATCAAGTATATCGTCCCGAATCGCAAACGCTTGACCTATAAATTCCATTGCTTTACTTAATGGATTTATCTGATAATGAAGATTACCTTTGGCTAGGATAGCTCCAATTTTCGTTGATTTCTCCAATAAACTAGCCCTTAGCATTTCCGCGATGTTTAAATACTGTTCTAAAGACATAGTAATATTGTGATAACTCATATATTCCTCAACGATTTGCCCTTTCATTAAACTATCCATTGCTGAGGTGTATTCGTTTAGAGCTAATAACTTTAAATTCTCGGGAAATTTTGAGGCTTTAATGATGTCAAAACCTAATAAATATCCTTGGGTACCGCCTAATATGCTTATGTCTCTGCCAAAATTGTTGATTAATTCATCTTTATGTGGAACCTCTAAGTTCTTATAAACCTTATTTATTTCGTTTTGAATTTGGATATGAAAACTTGGCTTACCTCTTCTTTCGATATCGTTATCCATAAGATCGTCATGTATTAAATGACCGCTATGTAACAACTCTAAGGCCAGAGATACTTTCCTAATTTGATCTATTTGATTATCCAAATAAAGGGGATTTACAACTCCAATAAACGCAGCTATTAACAAAATTGGATGAAGTCGTTTCGCCTTTTTATTTAAAATAAATTCTTGAAGTTGTGCAAAAAAATCTTTTAATAGAATTTCGTCCTCATTATTGTTCAAATCCGAAAAATATTCTTCTAATTCTTTATCAATAGCAGCTTTCTCTACTTTTAAGAATTCTTCAATCATTGTAAAATCACAAAATTATCTTAAACAATTCGTATTAATATAGAACAAATAATAATATATCTTTTTGTGTGTTGTTAAACAACTTTTTTATTATTATCTTTACAATATTTCTTAAACTCGTAAAAAATTATAAAAAGTGTGATTAAAAAATGCTTCTGGCGGTCATATCTGATTCACATGATAATAAAAGTAACATATTAAAAGCTGTTTCAATAATTAACGATAAGGGTGTGGATGCACTTATCCATTGCGGAGATTTTATCGCTCCTTTCGTGAAACTTTGGTTTGACAAGCTCAACGATTCAATTAAAAAGAATTTCTATGGAGTATTCGGTAACAACGATGGAGAACGCCTATACTTAACGCAACATTTAGGGCAAATTTGCGATTTCGCCCAAAATGGTAATGAATTAATAATTGAATTGGGTGGAAAACGCATATTTATTTCCCATATGCCAAGACAAGAAACTATTGAAGCTTTAGCGAATTCAAAAAAGTTTGATATAATCTTATCCGGTCACACACATATAGCGGTTAATAAAAAATATGATAACGGGGTGTTGGTAGTTAACCCGGGCGAGGTTTGTGGCTATTTAACGGGTAAGGCTACTTTTGCGATCGTTAACACTGAAACTTTAGAAGCTGAAATTATTGAAATATAAACTATAATAAATTTACAAATTTTCTTAATTTTTTTATATTAGTAAGATTTAATCTAAATTATTATGAGTTTACCTTTAGAAGGAATAGTCGTTATAGATTTAACGAGAATGCTACCCGGTCCTTACGCTTCAATGATCCTGGGTGATCTTGGAGCTGAAGTTATTAGAGTTGAGGACCCAAGATATTTTTACGGTAGTCCGCCGCCTTTTTTTCAAAAGGGTAGGTACCGCGAAAGCGCTTTTAATTCGGTATTAATGAGAAATAAAAAATCTATTACACTTAACTTAAAAAAAGAAAAAGCGTTAGAGGTATTTTATAAGTTGGTGGAAAAAGCTGATGTAGTATTAGAGACTTTTCGACCAAAAGTAACGAAGAAATTAAAAATTGATTATGAAACGCTTTTTAAAATAAACAAATCTATAATATATTGTTCTTTAACGGGATTCGGTCAATATGGTCCTTACGAGCAAACAGCAGGTCATGATTTGAATTATATTGGTATTTGTGGTATGTTAGATCTAAATAAAGAAAGAGAATATTTAGGAAAAAAAGACCAAGAGAGAAAGCCTCTTCTTCCAGGTGTACAAGCAGCAGATATTGGTGGGGGGCTAATCTCAACGATAAGTATTCTTGGAGCATTATTTGAAAGAGATAGGAACCCCACCAAAGAGGGGCAATATATAGATGTTTCCATGACGGATTGCGTTTTTTCTTTCATGCCAATGGCGGCTGCTTTTCACTTTTCTAAAGATCTAAATGACGGAACAACTAACCCAATAAACCCTCTTCATGGTGATGTTCCCCCCTATTCGATCTATAAGACTAAAGATAATAAGTACTTATCTGTTGGCGCTATTGAATTAAAATTTTGGCGTGGAGTGTGCGAAGGTCTTGGACGTGAAGATCTAATACAGAAGGGGAATGCTTTAGGAGAAGAAAAAGAGAAAGTATTTCAAGAAATTCAAAAGGAATTTTTAAAGAAAACTCAAGATGAATGGATGGAAATTTTCGCTAATAAAGACTCGTGCGTTATGCCAGTTAAAACTTTTGGAGAAGCATGCGAAGACCCACAAATTAAGGCGCGAAACATGGTTGTTGAGATAGAACACCCCAAATTTGGGAGCATCCAAAATATTGCTTCACCAATCAAATATTCTCGCACGCCTTTAACTATAAGAAACTTAGCTCCAAAAATGGGACATAATACTAAAGAAATTCTTCAAATGCTTAATTACACTGAAGAAGAAATTAAGATTCTTAAAAAAACGGGAGTTATCTAGAAATCAAAAATTTCTCCAAATCTTTTTTAACATTTTTTAATATAATAATAATTATAAATTAAGTAATCCAAAATGTGAATTTAAATTGTCAAATTTAGAAAACCAAGGTAAAGTTAAAAAAGAATCAAAATATATTCTAGAACCCTCTCAACGCAAGGTTTTTATAGAGAAAATCCTTCCAACCTTGCTAATTGGTTCAATAATTTGGTTAATAGGTGAAATAGTATTCAGTTATTTTTTTTCTGAAACCCAACTCACAGGAACATTTTTAATATTTTACATTTCAATGATAATTGTTGACGCGGTTTTGTTTTTATTATTATACTTCGTTGCGAAATCTAATAAGATTCTACTTGGGCTCATAATATTTTTCTTGTTCTGTTTTATTGCGGGAATTATTAGCATACCAATAGTTATTTTTACTGAATTTTTACCCCAAGTTCATATGTTTGTAAGTTTAGCAGTAGGAGCTAATTCGATTGTTTATATAATAGCACTTGCTTTAAGACACAGATATTTTGCTAAGGGATATATATGGGCTCACGTTGTGCTTTTTATCTTTGGATTCCTATTAGTAGAAATTGTTTTTATTATTGTTTTTAACATTCAAAACTATTTACTAACAATTCCAATTACATTTGCTTATATTTGCGTAGTTGTTTTGACGGTAATGTTTTATGGATCAAAAGCAGTAAAAAAAGAAGATAAAATCCCGTGGTTATTAGTAGCTTATAAAATATTAGGAATGATGTTGTTGGTTATATTCATAGCCATAATATTTGTAGTTATTGTACTTATTATAATAGCGCTGGCAATTATCTGCGGTGATTCAAGTATCGACTTCCCAAATATTGGTGCTATAGGGAGCGGAAGAAGAAAAAAGAAAAAAAAATAAAAATCGTATTAAATAATATTAAAAATTATTTTTTTATATTTCTTTTCTTAAATTTTCGTTAAGACATAATTTTATTTAAGAACACTATTATAATATTTTAAAGAAATTTGGATTCACTAATCTAAGTTTAAATAAAGTAGAACTATGATGGAACGATCTAATAAGTATAATGATGACAAAAAAAAAGAAAGCGAACAAATCGAGCCAGAAAGTAACAAGGAGCAAGTAAAAGAACATATAGAGGTAAAAAAAGCGGGTAAACCCGTAATTCTAAGAGCTGAAGCATACAAAACAATAATTTTATACGCTAGCAGATATGCGAATCAAGCAATTCCTTCAAGCGATTGGAAAGAAATCTACGGGCTTTTAATTGGTAATTACGACGATGATTTTTTATACATTGAAAAAGCAATTCCAATGACATATGGTCACGATACAGACGTTGAATTCAGTGAAAATGATTACGGAGACGTTGAAAAGATTCATGAAGAACTAGATAAAGAAGGAAAAGGCTATTTTATTATTGGTTGGTTTCATTCTCATCCAGGATTAACATTATTTTTTTCGTATATCGATCTTATTAATCAGCTTGGATTTCAAGGTAAGTTTAGCGACGCTATAGGTTTAGTTTTTGACCATACTCTTCTCGGCAAAAAAAAAGAAGAAAAAATTGATAATAATATACTAACTAAATACGATACAGGATTTGAGATTTATAGATTAACTAATATTACACTCGATTCTAATTCGGTTGAATTTGAGACTAATTATCATAAAGTGGATTATATTGTTGAAGGTTTAAATAAATTCTTTTTTGCAAATGTTCTTACTGAGTTATCTTCTTTAGCTTTCGCAGGAAAACCACTTCAAGAAGCTTATAAAGAAAAATTTAAACTAGAATCGGGATATAAAGATATAGACGAAGTGTTTGATAACACAAATAACGAATTATATAAAAGGAATCTTGTAGACATCCCATTATCGGAAGACGTTAAATTTAATGTTAATAAAACATATTATGATACAAGTATGAGTAGTACAATTGCAAAAGAATCTGCTGAAAAATTGATTTACGAAGGAAATCTAGCTTTTAAAAACAAAGATATGTTTACAGGCATAGAAAAATATCGAAATGGTATTGAGAAATACAAAGAGATTAATGACGTGAATCGATTATTGGATTTATTAAGAAAAGTATCGAGAGTGTGTATTACAAATAATCATCTGGTGCTTGCTGGAGAATTTGCTGAGGAATTATATAAATTAGCAGAAATAAACAACCAAACTTTTTATCAGGGTATCGCAAATTACATAATAGGTTACATAATTTTAAAGGAAAGAGATTTAGATGTTATAGAATTCGGTTTAAAAAAAATTGAAGATGCAGCTATAGAATTTATCGAAGTTAAAGACTTTGCTGGAGCAGGAATGGCTTTTAATAAAATTGGGTCAGTATACGAAAAAAAAATCAAAAACGTAGGTAGTGCTTGCCTTTTTTATAGAGAAGCCATTGAAAATTATAATAACGGTTTAATTTATAGCCACCCTTTAAGAATTACTCCTTGGAGTAAACCCGAAGTACTTGCTGACAAAATCATAGAATTGAGAGATTTTATCGAAGTTTTGTTGCCAGATATAGAAGACCTTGATACAAAGCAGAAAATAATTAACGATTTAAAATCCATCCAATATAATTTCTGATTTTAAGACAAAAGTAATAACAATTCTTTATTTGGACAATCAAAAAAATTAAATTTTAAGATATATTCTATATTCTATAACTTCTTTTGGTTGGTTGATTTTTATTCCACGTAGAAAACAAAAAATTAAATATTCGAGAAAAATTGCTTGTAAACATCTCACCCCTATGGGAGATATCTCAAATAACTTGCAACCACTTTGCTATTGCGCAGAGAGAGATTTAGTTCTTGGTAAAAGAGCATATATCTGTCAGGTTTGTAAGAAATACATACAAGCTAGTAAGAAAATTTCAGAGGTTTATGAAGAAAGTAGAAGAGAAGCAGAAAAAAAAATAAAGGAGAAAAAGATAGAATTGGAAGAATATGAACTCGCAGAACTTGGACATGATGACGAAATGGATTTATCACTCGATGAATTTGAAGAAGAAGAAGATGAAGAAATTTCTTTAAAATTCGAAAAAAGAAAGGTTGGAAAAGCCGAGTTAGAAGATTCTGAAGATTTTGCTGATATTGAATGTCCATTCTGTGGTGAAATGATAGTTGGCGATATTAGAACGCACGTAGCAGAATGTGAATTTGCACCTGAGGATGTAGATATAAACGATATCTTGCCTGCCAAAGCGAGAAAGAAGAGAAAGAAGAAACCAGGGACTACTACGGGAGGTGCGGCTAAAGAGAAACAAGCCTGTCCTTATTGTGGAAAAGAATTCATACGTTTAGGGCGTCATCTTAATTCATGTCCCAAAAAACCTAAAGACAAGGATGAGAATAAAGAAGTAGCAGAATAAAAGTAGGATTTTGAACAAATAACTAAAAACATTCAAATATAATAGGTTATATCACATTTTTTTCCAAAATCGGATATGACAAGTAAAGAAATTTATTATTGTGAGCCTGTATTTAGACCTCCATCGGAAGGAAATTCTCTATTGATTCAATTAACTGAGGGTTGCACCTTCAATTGCGATTTTTGTATGTCAAATCTTAGAAAAAAATTTATAGTAAGATCAATTGAAGAGGTTAAAAAAGATTTAGATATAGGGGCAAGTAAACATTATAGCTCGTTAGTGCGTAAACTATTCTTTTTAGACGGGAATGCCATGGTAACACCCGCGGATAGGCTCATAGAACTCACGAGTTATGCCATGAAAATTTTTCCAAAATTGGAAAGAATAGGAGTTTACGCTCACGCTAAAGATATATTAAAAAAGTCTGATAAGCAATTAAGGGCATTATCGGATGCGGGGTTAAAGATCGCATATGTAGGGTTTGAAAGCGGATATGATAAACTGCTTAAGAACGTTAATAAGCATGCCACAAAAGTGGATTTTATTGATGCTTCAAAAAAGTTAATGAAGGCAAATATTACATTATCAGCCACGTTTATTAATGGGCTTGGAGGAGGGAATAATAAAGAAATCTCTAAAGCTCATGCTCTTGAGTCGGCAGATTTAGTTAATAAAATTTGTCCTGATGATGATAGAATATGGTATATCGCTTTTTTGTCTCTAATGACACCTCCAGGAACAGTAATGTATGAGAAAAAAAAGCGTGGAGAATTTAAGGAAATGAATTCAAAAGAAATTTTATTGGAATTGAAGATGTTCATAGAAAGTATCAACTTTAAAAACAAAGAAGCAAATTGTATCTTCAGATCGAATCATGCCTCAAATTATTTGCCAATTAAAGGAACTTTAGAGAAAGGGAAAGCTAAAATATTAGAAACTATTGATTATGGATTGGATCATAAAGAATTTTTAAGGCCAGAGTATTACCGCGCTCTATAACCTAAACTCTTACTATCTTTTAAAAAACACTTCTTTACTATACATTACATATTTTTTGATCGGATTTTTAGGTTGATTTTGGATGAAATTAATAATATCTTCAATCCTCTCAGGAACAATTGATAATTTCTCAGAAATCTCATTTATAGTAAGTTTTTCGAATTTTTCCGACATTTGTTTAAATTGTATTAGGAGTAAAGTCTGATAAATGTTAAAAATTAGCAATTTCAAATTAGGAAAATTCTCATGCTTTAAATCTTTGACACAGTTTAAGATTTTCTCAGAGGCGTCATTGTAGTTTAGAACTCTATAGGAACTAATGATCGTATACAATTTCTTAATAAACTTGAAATACATATTGATATTATCACACAGTTCTTGAAGATTATACCTATTTAGATTTTCGTCAACCTCGCTTTTCAGCATTGCTAACAATTTTGTGAAGTTTTCCAGGTTTGATTCAGTTAGGTTTTCCTTTAAAAGATTATCGTACCGTCTTAAATATATTTTGCGATGGTTATCGAATTCAACGCGAGCTTTTTGTTGTAATTCGTTAAATTCACCGAATTCATTCTTTAAATCGAAATTATTCTGGTGTTCTTCAATTAAAGTTAATGCAGATCCAATTTTTACCAACGCAGATTTGAAATCGTCAATATCTAACTTTTTTAATATAATAGATTTATAAACATTTAATTCTTCTAAGAGTTCTTTTTTACGCTTATATCCATCGACCTTATCATTTAAGCTCATAATGACTTAGATAAAAAAGAGTGACTTATACCTATTATATCATAAAAGATAAATTACAAATATAAATTTATTATATTAAAATTAATAAAAAGTATAGGGATTGGAAATGTCGAAAATCTGTTTAATTGTAGGTTCCCCGCGTAAAAATAGAAGTTGTAACTTTTTGATTGACCAAGCTATCGATGGCATAAAATCCGTAGACGGAGAATTTGAAATCAACAAAATTCAAATAACTGATTTCAAACTTGCGCCTTGCAATGGTTGCGATCAATGTTTAAGACCTCCACACGATTGCCCCTTAGCGAAAGATGACGATACTATTGAGTTAGAAAAATTATTATTAGGGTCAGATGCACTTCTTATAGCTGCTCCAAATTATTTTGGCTCCGTGAGCTCTCAAATAAAAGTATTTATCGATCGCTCAAGGCCGTGGAAAATGAAAAGTTATATGCTAAAAGATGTAATTTTTGCTCCATTAGCTTCAACAGGTTTAAGAAATGGTGGCCAAGGCGTAATTTCAGATTTAATTAATTTTGGATTAATTCATGGAATGATCGTGGTAGGTAACGCCATGGGTAGCCCAGTTCTTGAGGGAAACATACCTATAACTAGCCTCCAAAAATTTGGATTAAAAGAATTTGTTGGCAAGGGAGAAGTCGATGAACTAGGAGGTTTAATTGCTAAAAATACCGGAAAAAGAGTTGCCGAATTAATTATAAAAATGAAAAAATAAAAATTTATTTGTTTTTTTTAGTCTGTATTAGGATTATCTGATTTTTCTTCAAGATCTTCTGCTTCTTCTTTAAGCTCTTCAGCTTTTTCTTCAAACTCTTCAGCTTTTTCCTCGAATTCTTTTGCTTCTTCTTTAAGCTCTTCAGCTTTTTCTTCAAACTCTTTAGCTTTTTCTTCAAACTCTTTAGCTTTTTCTACTTCAAGTTCTTTCGCGTCTTCTTTAAGTTCTTTCGCGTCTTCTTTAAGTTCTTTCACGTCTTCTTTTAGCTCTTCAGCTTTTTCTTCAAACTCTTCAGCATCCTCTTTAAGTTCTTTCGCGTCTTCTTTTAGCTCTTCAGCTTTTTCTTTAAACTCTTCTGCATCCTCTTTTAGTTCTTCTGCATCCTCTTTTAGTTTTTTTGCTTTTTTCTCTTTAAGTTTTTTTGGTTTTTTCTCTACTTTCTCTTTAAGCTCTTTTGATTTTTTCTCTACTTTTACTTCAAGTTCCTCTGCTTTCTCGACCTTCTCTTTAAGTTTTTTTGCTTTTTTCTCTACTTTTTCTTCAAGTTCTTCTGCTTTTTCAACTTTCTCTTCTAGCTTTTTTGCTTTATCAAGAAAACTTGGTTTTTTAAACCCTGCCCAAGCTATATTAACAATAGCTCCAGTTGTCATTATTATTACAAATATGGCTATATATAATGTTAGGCCATCTTGAGGTTGAGGAAAAAATTGTAAAACATAGTTCATCCAACTAACCATCCAAGAACCCATAGGTGATACTATCGGGAATAAAAAAGTTAAAATGGCTGCAACAAAATCCGCAATAGCTTGAACTAACTCAGGTGTTTGAAAAATCACGCTTTATCGATACCTCCTAACTGTTGTTTATATCTCTTCTCTCTAATTTTTTTCCGATTAATAATGAAATCGAAAAAATCGTATCCTTTAAGAATTATTGTAAGAAAATAAATGCCCATATACAGCATGACCATATTTTGAACATTTACAGCTATAAAACCAAAATTTGCTATTTCAATTACTATTTCGAAGCGTACTTCAGTAGCTCCGCTAAACTTATACGACCATATATACAAGCAATTTAAAATTATTTGAATTAGCGAGAAAGTACCTTTTCTAATTGACTGTTTAGGAGAAGAATAGGTAAAAAATGCGCATGAACTAATCAGTAATCCAAATGCTGAAACCCAAAAAATTATTCTCTCATAATCTGGTTGTTCAAGTATAATGTCAACGCCGAGTATCTGAATTTCCCTGATTAAAGTAAAAGTGACAAATGGAATAACTATCGTTGTTGTTATATAAACACTCAGATATATTAAACCTTTAAAAATATTAAAACTACGCCCCATTTATATCACCCTCTATGGATAATGACCTGCCGGAAAGTTTATTATATTAACTTTAAAAGTATACAGATTAAGTGAATAAGATGCGCTAAATTTAAGGCTCGCATGAAATTCTAAAGCATAAGGTGTTCTATACCAATCTACTTCTGTTAATGGATCTGGTAAATTATCAATAATAAATCCATCCGATGCCGTACCAGTGAAATTCGATTTTAGGAAATCTCCATGAGCTATGGTTCCAATAAGTTCCTCTTTATCAAAGATTATTACAGTAGTCGTTTCATTTAATGGTGTTGATGCATTACCGTAAGTCAAATAAACTTGAAAACTTAATGTAATATTCGTTAAATCATATACTCCAGGATTTGAGATATTATAAGGAACATTAATATACATTGCACTTGGATTAGTAATATCAAAATTTGATGTTATATCTCCATCAGGAATGTTAATATTTTGTACGGAAGGATCAAAAATTGTCATAGCAGAGAAACCACCTAAAAGAGAGACAGCCGATAACGATAACGTGAAAACTAGCAAAAAAATTCTAATAGTCCATCTAAAGACACGTGATATCCTCATGTACATCATTTTTTATTTAGATATTTAAGATTAACAATAGATAGATTAAAGGAATATATAAATTTAATTTATTGATTAAAAGTTGTTTATATTGAAAAAAATTTTCAATAAAAAAATCTATCAAATCTCCTATTGCTTCTGCTTGTCTTTCGTTAGACCATTTAAGCATTGATATTTATAAATTTATTGTCAAGTTAGATAAAAGAAGGGAAGTCTTTAAATACGGCACGGGCACAACCGTGTATCACTTTATCTTCAAAAATTTTCAAGATAAGTTCATCTATTAACCGTATACATTTGAATTTTTTTTTATGAACAACAAACCTACTTTTTTACCTTCGACTTCTCCTATTGCCGCATCCACTATAATTAATGGTTTTTTTTCCAATTCAGGAATGATTTCCTTTTCGATATATATTTCCACACGCTGATTTTTAAAGTTTTCGTTTTCAATGTCAATATCCTTCCATTCGACAAAATCGTGGTCGTCTAAGAGTTTGTGTTTTTCTACTAACTCGACAAAGTTACCACAGAAGCACATTGTTCAGGATTCAGCTGAATGATAAAAAAGTACTACTACTAATTTTTCTGATTCCATTTTTTGTTGTTCTTCAAAAATATAATCCAAAGCCGTTTTTGAGAACGATAATTTAAACAATTTTCACCAAAATCCTTTTTTTATTAGTTTGTATTTACTAAAGTATAAATTTTAAAATTATTATTTAATTTAAATCTTAAGTTTACAAGTTAAGTATCAAAAAAAAAGTTTTTCTTAATATAACTAACGACATTAATGAATTTAAAGACGTTGAAGAAAAAAGTAGGGGGGATGGATTCTTAATTTGGCAGTAGACGCCTTAAATTTAGCGTCTTGAAAAGCTTTGAAGCGTTTTTAGGAATTTTTTCAAGTTTCCAAAGAGGTTTTGCTTTTGGGCTGGTTAAAATTTTAAGAGCGTGTATTGCTCTTAGTTCGCTGAGAAGCTCGTTGTAACTCGTAGGTACCGATTTTCTCGCCAATTTCAACCTGAGTAGCGATAATAAAAGCAAGGAAATCACGCACAAGAACACATGAGCCCGGACAGAAGAGTCTGCGTGGTGATACATCGGTCGAATGGCAATAGAAGTTGGACTTTTCATGTCCCGAAAGGCGTGTTCTACAA